>MIAR01000046.1 GCA_001829185.1 Spirochaetes bacterium GWB1_60_80 | reverse complement strand
CCATGGTAGAGTCTACTCACAGGGCTAGATTTTACTTATGAGTCAACCACTTTTTTTCGGCTAGATTAATTATGAGTCAATGCGCATCCTTGCAAAAATTCTTATGTCAGCCGATGCTACTCTTGATGTGCTAACCGCCCGTTTCAGCCAGATATTACAAGACATTCAGCAGGCGTGACTAACCGGCGGCCGCCAGAGCAAGACTTGGATCGATAGGGAGGACACTATAATGCTTAAAAGAGAAATGCGAATTGAAGCACAAAAACAAGCAGAGGAGAGGCAAATTGCAGAACAAAAGAAAGCAGCTGAAAAGCGAATAGAAAATCAAAGCAAACACGAAAAAGCTGAACACGAACGAAAAGAGAAACAAGAGCAGCTACAAGAATGGGCTAAAGCACGACACCTTAGGGTGTTGATCAATAGAGATGATGGCCTTAGCGATTTGATTTGGTATTTTCAAAAGCTAGAACAAAGAATTGAAGAACTCGAAGCAGCAAAAACCAACACGCCAGATTAAACGATAAAGAAACTTTCCAAATCTTCAGGAAATTGGAAACTTTCCAAAATCCAGCATCCTCGGCCCTTCTGGCCGGCCCTCGCGCGTAGCCGCTCCCTGCCGGCCCTTCAGGCCGCTCTTGACTCTAGCCGGTTCCCCGGCCAATGAATTGGAAACTTTCCAAAATGGATCTCTCTTTGCCGGCCTGGTAGGCCGCCTCCGGTTCCAGCCGACTCCCGGCCAGGAAATTGGAAAGTTTCCAATCATCCAGGAAATTGGAACTTTCCAAAATCCAAGTCTCGCGGCTCCACAGGTCACGAGTCTTTTGTGAAGTGCAGGCTTATTCTCAATAAGTGAACCGATCAAGTCACATTTCGCGTCCGCCTTTTTTGGGGGAAGGAGCTGGCTCTTTCTGGCGCTCTGGTAAAATTACTTCTGGCATCCAAATTTCGTATTTTGTTTTCAGCTCTACTATAATGGGGTGGGCTAGTTTATAAAACTCAGCGAATCTCTCCGGCCCCAGTGCAGTCAAGAGTAAACTCAGGTGAGTTTTCTCAGTAATATTAGGGTCTTTACCGGTATTGATTGCCCAGGCTCGTTCGTTGAATTGCGCTGTATAGGCTGCTTGTTGTTCCCGTTTCTCAAGTTCACGTATCTTGTGGATGGTTTCCCGCTCTCGTACGATTAAGGCATCCCTTCTTATTCGCACGTCATTAGCTTGGGCTTCAAAAGACCTTCGGGCGGCGGTGAGCCGCTCCTGTTGGTATGCCAATTCGCTTTCTTGCTGCGCGAGCGCGGCTTCCCGTTTCTTGATATCAGCGATCTGTTGGGCCAGCGTTCTACGATCCGCAATCAAGGCTTGGCGTTCCTTAGCAATTTCAGCCGCCCAAGTATGCTGATCGGTATGGCGGGCTTTTGAACCTCGTTCCCCTCGCTCTAATCCGCGAGCTTTGCCAGCGCGCTCATAGAGTTCATCCTGGAGTCGTTCCAGTCCTGGCTTCCCGCCCAGGAAGTTACTGGATGAATAGCGGAGTTCTTCGCTCTGGATATACTGCGTCTTCAGGTCAGGATTTTTTTCTCGCTCTACTTTCGTAGCCTTCCTCTGTTGGTTGTGGGTCAACGGAATAAAGAGCACATGCATATGTGGGGTTTTTTCATCATAGTGGACGACCCAATGCAAGATGTTCTTTTGTTCAAAGCGTTCTACCAGCCAGGTCCGTATGTCCTGAAAGTAACGTTTCCATTCTTGCGGGTCTTTGTGTTCCTTGAACCAGGCATGGCTTGCCGAGTAGTTCCCTTCGATTGCGGCGGCGGCGTTACGCTGAGGCTTTCGGGGTAGGTTGACCTCTGCGAGACGGTTTTTGCGCCTTTCCAGGATAACTTCCGGTTCTGCCCGCTCGCCTTCATTACTCATGAGTTAGATTGTCGTGGCGGTTTAGAAGTATGTCAAGCTTGAAATGTAAGTCCGTAGCCCAATATGGACTTCTATTACCGTCTACACGTACAGTCAGGTCACGTGTAGACGGTAGGGCAGCAACTATTTACCCTTGTGTTTCGTCGGATCAACCAGGGTATGGCTTTGACCAGGCTTAGGGGTCGGTGGGGCGGTTGTTCCCTTTACCAAGGTTGTTTCACCACCCCCAGGTACGTGGTACTGGCCGGAAATTTTGACCTGCTCTCCTGGTCGCACTTTGATAGGTTGAGCCATGGTTGGCCTCCCTCGCTGCTGTTGACTAGAGTGTCATCATCAATTAGATTTCCTCTATCGCTTGTCAACACAGCGTTTGGTATACGGCTATCGGTTCCTTGCCAGAGGAATTCGGTAGCCGTTGCCGTTTTCGCCCAAGGCTCTGACGGCATATACATACACAGTAGCCACTTTACATAGCGTGCGTCAAGTATTGTCGATTGGTGGTATAGGCTTTAAGTACGGGGTACTAGTGGTAGTATGCAGGAATCAATAAAAAGTAGAAGCAGCTCTTGTCACCTAGTTCTTGCCTGGTTCGAGGTGTAACGAGCTGACAAATAGATCGTTTTGATGTATAGTAGAGCGTGGTGGGAAATCCCACCGCAAGGGGACGAAGATGAACGCAGTGAAAGAATATGACGCCAGGCTCGATACGAAAAAGCGCGTCACGATACGGGGCGCCCATTACGACCATTACCATGTCATTGAGTACCCGAATGGAAAGATCATCCTCGAACCACGCGAGCTGGTAGCCCCGTTTGAAGTTTCAAAGCGCAGCCTGGCCATGATGGACGAGGCCGTTGCACAGTATAAAAACGGAGTCGTCTCCGGTCCTGTCGATTTGTCTGCCTTCGCTGATACCAACTAAGCCCTGCCATGTATACCATTCATCATGGCAAGCCGGAGATAGACGCTCTATGGCAAGAGTTGTGCAGCAAGGCTATGGCAAATACCTTGAGCAAGGAAGAAAGCCTCTTATATAAAAAGTGGGGAAAGGCGATGCTGCTGCTCAGCAATAATCCCCGCCATCCGGGCCTACAAAGCCATGAGATTGAACCATTGTCCCGCCGGTATGGCCTCAAGGTTTGGCAGTCGTATCTTGAGAACAATACTCCCGGCGCTGCCCGCATGTATTGGGTCTATGGGCCGAACCCACAGGCCATTACTATCATTGGGCTTGAGCCGCATCCGGAGGACAAGAAAAAGGCTTCTGCTATACGCGCTTGCGCTCTATCAATCCTGCATTGATTCGGATTGATGTCCTGGCTCCTCACGCAAACGCCACAGAAAGCCCTCCGCGCTGAGAGGCGAAACTCAGTTGTCCGGATAGTCTATGCTTGGCGCCTTAGCCCTTGCCGGGCACGGCGCCAGCCGCACGATTCGCCGGTTGCGAATCGTGCGGCTCCACGTAGACCCGCGACCGTTCTGTCAACGCTCATGTAGATCAGGCGTCATGTCTTCTGGTGGCTTGTCCAATATTCAGCTACCGGCTAACCACGGTACAAGTCGCCTCGAAGGAAGCTTTTGCAGTTCCTTGGCAACCGACGATTTCCACTCGATGTTATATGAGATCATTGGCTCTTAACGTGCTCAGCAAGACGTTATGTGATATATTTTCTTCATCGCGCCTTTCGGCAACCGCAGCAAGATCGGATAAATCTTCGAGTACTCCTTTGTATACATCGACAGATAGTATAATACCGGTTTTATGACCTTTGGCATCGATGATATATTGGGGATTACTGATAACGAAATCCATTATGCCGTTGCGTCCAAGCAGCTGGCCAGAAAACCGTCCTTAATCATCCCCCAAACTGGCCATCTGGTTTTCGACCTGGTCTAGCCTGGCCTGCAAGGTCTGGATAGTCCGCTCCAAGCGTTGCCGTTCCCGTTCCAAGTGAGTGCGCGGATCGTCGTCGCCGGGTGCGGGCTTTTTGAGCATGGCCTTGACTGTGTCGGGGCTTTTGCCGGCTCGGAAGGCGTCGATGGCGGCGCTGCGCGATTCCGGCTGGCGGATGCCGGCTACCAGCTTCATGGCGTCCCAGCCCAGGTCGGCTGGCACCTGGAAGGCGCTGGCCTTCATCGCCGCCGTGGCGCTGAGGCGCGGCAGGTTGAGGACGCGGTCCAGGTAGTCCTCGAAGCGGACGCCTTTCTGCCGGCACAGCTGTTCGGCCTCGATGATCAAGGCGCCGAGGTTCAGCATCAGCTCGCCGTTTTGCGGTAGTAGCTGGCGGATTCGGCTGGTCAAGGCGCTGAAATCCTGGTCGTCAGCGAAGACATTATGGTAAAGACCAAGGCTCTCGGCCTTGTCCAGTAAGCCGTGGAACAGGTTCCAGTATTCGTTGGTGTGGGAGCGGGCGCCGGGCAGGTGGGGCCGCAGTTCGCTGTGCAGATGATGGGCGTATTCGTGGATGGCCGTATAGACCAGTTGATTGTCATTCTGGAAATTCTTGTTGTGAATGAGAATCTCGCGGCTGAGCGGCTTGTAGAGGCCATTTACCTTGGGGCTGGTCTTGCCGCTAAACTGGACGCGGAATTCCGTCTTGGGGCCTTCGATGCGCAGTAATAATTCCTTGACTTGATCCTGGTTCATGCTTTCTCCGTGGCGCTTGCTGCCGCGCGCCGTACTGTCCGGGCGGGCGGCGGGGGTTATTGGTAGCCGTTAAGCTAGAAATCGCAGGTGATGCAGGACTTGCCGCGCACGTCGCAATCGATGCGCAGCCGCGGGCTGCCCAGTTGCTCGGCCAGGCGGCTAGCCAGCCGGAGATCCGTATCGGCGCAGTTCCCGGCGCTGCTGTCGTGCTGGTACCAGACTTGGATCTGGTGCGCGGCGCCTCGGCCGTTAAGAATCAGCACTATCGGGCTATCGGCCTGTCGGCTGGTGATGGCGAAGGTCAATATCTCCTCGATCAGCAGCGAGCAGGGTACGGCTTGTTCGAGCGGCAACACGAAGCCGTTGGATTCCGAGAGGATGGTCGGGGTGTTGCCGGCAAGAGAGAAGCCGTGGGCGACGTCGGCCGCGATGTCCGGCGCGCAATCCACGAAATCGATATCCTTCTCATTGTTCAGGTTTGAAACCCGATCGTGGATCACGGCCATGGCGCCGATGCGGCGACGGACGCCGGATAGAGCCGGGCTGGAGCTTTCCGGATCGCTCAGGTCAATCAGGCTCAGGATAATCTGCAGGTTGTTCTTGACGCGATGGTGAATCTCGCGGATCAGGACCGACTTTTCGTCGATCCGGTTCTCCAGTTCGCGGAACAGTTCCAGGTTGATGATGGCCGCCGAGAGATTGGTACAAAAAAGCGAAATGATAGTGCGGTCAATTTCGCCTAGTTCGTCGTTGCCGGCGACATAGACCAGCCAAGCAGTGTCAACGCCAGTGGCGACGTAAATAGCCAGTTGCCGGTTACCTTGCTGGAAACGCTTGCGCTCGATGGCGCTTTCGATCAAATCCCGGCCCTCCGAGCCCAGGATAGCCGGCAATTTGTCCCAATCCGGCAAGGCGAGGCCGGAAAAGCGGCCGGTCCCGGCCAGGATTTTTCGCGTCTGCGCCGTCAGTCCGATAACGCAGGCCGAGAGGCCGGCGCTGCTGTTTCCGGATACGGCCCCCAGCATGCGCGACAACTGTTCCAGTACCTTGGAAGCAAACAGGTCGCGCGTCTGCAGCTTGAACAGCTCGGGCGCCGCCTTGAGGATGCCTTCCATGCCGTTGCGGCTCTGGGCGATGGTGCACAAATCGCGATAGCCGCGCAAGGCGGTGATGATGGTACTGAGCAGCTTGCCGCGGGTCAGTTCGGTTTTTTCTTTGTAGTCGTTGATCTCATAGCGGGTAATGATGTCATCTTCCGGCGCCTGGCCGGGCTGGCCGGTGCGCAGGATGATGCGGATGGAGGCGTTTTTCTGGACGGCGCGTATCCAGTGGCTGAGCTGCAGGCCGGCATCGTCCGTTTCCATGACCACGTCGAGCAGGATAACGGCGATGTTATCGTCATTTTCCAGCAGTGCGCGGGCTTCAGCGGCGGAATAGGCCGAGATAAGCTCCAGCGACCGTTCCAGCAACACCTTATTGCGCAACACCAGACGGGTAACCAGATGGACTTCCTCGTCATCGTCGACGATCAGAATTTTCCAGGTTTTAGCGCCTCGGGCAGGTATCTGGTCGCTGTTTTCCGGCTTATAACGGAGTAGGCCGTCGTCGGAATCAGGATCCATAGCCGCCTCCAGCAGTGCATTCGCTAAGTAGTATCAGGATGATGCGCATCACCAATACTTTAACCGCTGAACGCTTTAGGTGCAAGTTGTCTGCTTGTAAAATCGGCCGGGCCGCCTTTTATTCGAGCGACAAACGGGCCCGCAACACCCCCAGCCGCGCCAGGTCGAGGCTCAGTTCGGCCGCGGCCAGGTCGTCGCCGATCGCGGTATGGTCGACGGCCAGTATCTCGCCGCGATCCAGTAGCAGGCTGGAACGCTGATAGTCGATCTGGCTGGCGGCCAGGCTTGTCCTGGCTATGGCTAGGCTGTACTCGGCCAGGTGTAATTGGGCTACGGCGTCATCGTAGGCGGCGCGGGCGTCCTCCAGCGCCTGCGCATAGTCCGTCGCGGCGTCGGCCAGAGCTTCGGTCCGGTCGTCGGCATGGCGGCCAGATAGCCAGAACCAGTCCAGGATCAGGCTGCCGCTCAGGCTGAAACTGCCGTCCGAGCCGACGGCGGCGGCCAGGGCCAGCGGGCGGCTGCCGCTGAAGCCGGTGATGGCGGCCAGATCCAGGCTGGCGCCCAGCCGCACGATGCCCGCCGCGTCCAGGCTGGCCGAAACCGTCAGCGGTCCATTCCCGGTGTAGCGTCCGGTTTGCGTCAAGAAGCTCTGGCGGGCGGCCGTCTCGGCTACCGTACGGTGCCAGCGCTCCGGCTGGAAGTCCGGCAGCCGCCAGGCATCGTCCGGCTCTTCGAGTGCTCCATCGATAACCGCGCCGGCTTCGATTTGGGTGGCGACATCAGCGCCTGCCTTGGCGGCCAGGTTGCGCCGGGCCCGTGCCAGGGTCAGCTGAGCCTTGGCCAGGCCGTTGCGCGCGCCGCTCTGCTGGGCTTCGGCGCGCAGCAGGCTCAAGCGGTCGGTCTCGCCCCGGACTTGGAGGGTCTGCCAGCGGGTCAGTTCCAGAGTAGCGCGCTCCAAGCTGCGGCCAGCGGCCTGCAGTTCGGCCTCGGCCGTCAGAAAGGCTACCAGGGCGTCGGCGGCGGCCAACCGGGCCTGCTTGACGGCGTCCTGGAGAGCTATCTCGGCCAAAGCCAGCTTGTAGAGCAGTTCGCGCCGATCGTCGGCGGCCAGTGGCGACCAGGCGGCGCTGACTGCCAGGCTGCCGTCCAGGGCGGTTCCCGCGGCCAGTTCGACGTTGGCCGGCAAGGAAAGGCCCAGGCTGGCGCTGGCCGTCAGCGGCGTCTGGTCCTGACCGCTGGGCGGCGGGACGGCCGGATCGAGATTGCCTTTCCAGCCGGCCGAAAGATTAAGAAAGCTATCTTTCCAAGCCAGACTGTCGTCATAGGCTTCGGCCGCGTCGGCTAGGTTTTCGCGGGCGGCGAGAACCGCCGCCGCCTGCGTCGCGGCGCCGTCCAGGATGGTCGTGATGTTCAGGCTGGCCAGGGTGGTTTGGACCGCTTGAACCTCGACCGCTTGGGCAACGAGCCGATCAGGCTGACCAGCCTCGCTCCACGGGTTCAGGGCGGCCAACCAGATTCGGGCTAGCAAGCAAGCGGCAAGCAGGTGTCGCTTCATGTTATAATTCCTGGATGCCGCTGGTAATGGTTTGGCGGCCAGCGGACAAGGCGGGCGGTAGGGCGAAGAGCGCGCAGACGCCGACGGTAACCAGCACCGCCAGGGCGGGGGTCCAGGCCGGGGGCAGGACGGGGAACAAGCCGCTGTCGGCCGTGCCGTTGGCGATCAGGATGGCCTCGGCCGATTCCGAGAGTAAGCGGTAGGCCGGCAGTGATACCAAGGCGCCAACCAAGCCAGCCACGGCGCCGAAGGTGGCGATGCTGGCCACGAATCGCTTGACCGAGCCGGCGGCCGATTCGCCCAGGGCGCGCCGGATGGCCGTTTGCTTGGCGCTGTCAGCCGCTTCCATGCTCGTCCAGGTGTAGACGCCCAGTACGCTGACCAGCAGCACCAGCGCTCCCAGGCTAACCAGGGTGGCCGAGAGCGCATTAAGCATGCGTCGAGCCTCGCCGGCGCCATCGGCCTCCGGGTCGAAGGGGCTGCCTTCCCAAGCCCCAATTTCAGGGTCGGTCTGGCCAAGCCCCACCAAATACTGGCGAATGGCGGCGGCAGCCCTGGCCGAAGCCGCGCCGTCGGTTTCAACCACGAAGGTCCGCACCGGGGGCGCCCGGCGTTGGGCGCTGCCTTCCGCCGTCCAGGGAATCAAGGCATCGGGCAACCCCAAAGCGTTGCGGGCGATCGTCGCCGGAGCTTGGTAGACGGCCGCGACAGTAAAGCGGACGGTTGTCAGGCGCAGGGCGGCGCTGGCGGCACCGGCACGGGCTAAGCCTCCGGCGGAGTTGCCGACCGGGCTACCAGGACGAGCGCCAATGCCGCTTTCGACGTCGAGGGCTTGGCCGATGGCCGCGTCGACCGAGCCAAAGATTTCCCGCGCCACCGTCGAGGAGATGGCGACCACCGGGCTGGCGGCGTCGACGGCGCTTTGGTCGAAGAAGGTACCGGCCACCGCCACCAGACCCATGATGGCCGGATAATCGGCACTGGCGGCTACCACGGAACGGATGCGGAAACGGTCGTCGCCGGAACGGACGGTATTCCAGCGCGCCTGGTTGACAACGGCCGCGCGTTTTATGAACGAAACCTCGGTCGGCAAGGCTTCGACCAGCTGGCGCGTCAGGTCGATATTGAGGGACCAGGCAAAATCGCCACTCTCGTCTACACTGCCGGTGCCTACCGCCAGGCGGTTGCGGTAGGTTGTCGCCGCCAGGCTGGTCAACGAACCAGCCAAGGACAGGCTGGTGGCAAAGGCCAAGGCGCCAGCCGCTACCACCGCCAGCTGGAGCAGGCTGCGGCCCGGCTTTTTCATGGCCTTACGGCCGAGGCCGCTTATCAAATCGCTTAATTGATCGGTCATGGTCAACTCCTTATTCCGGCCGGACCAGATTGGCCGGTGCGCTATGACTGAAAAATACGGCGGGAATAATACCGACCGCTAATGGCACCAGGGCCGCCGCCAGGGCGGCGAACAGACCGGGCAGTAACGGCAGGACCAAATTGGTCGTCCAGGGCACCAGCAAGCCGGCGCTCCGCCTGGCCAGGATGACGGCTAGGGCTAGCCCGGCCAGCATGCCACCGCCGGCTGGGATGGCGTTCTCGTACAACGCGGCCAGGATGGTATCGGCCCGCGTGGCGCCGATGGCCCGCAGCATGCCCAGGGTACGGCGGCGTTTGACGGCATGGGTGGCGGCCGAGTTCATCAAATTGAGGGCGGCTACCAGCACGCAGACCGCGGCCAGGAAAAAAGCCGTCCAGAACAGGGTGTCCTGGACGCCCAGCCGTTCGGTCAACTCGGCGCGGCGCGAGCTCAGGCGCATGGCGCCGGCGCCGATTTCCCGGTCCAGGAAACTCTGTATGCCGGCCAGGGCAGCATCGACGCTGGCCGCATCCTTGGCCATGAAAGTCAGCTGGCCCGCGGAGAAGCTGACCGCGCGGCCGCCGGCCACGAAACTGAAGCGGGTATTCGGCACGAAGGCCAGATCGTCGATGGCGCGGCCGTCGAAGTTAGCCTGGCTCGGCTGAAGCACCCCAATGATGGTATAGGTGACGCCATCCAGCCTGATGTTCCGACCCAAAGCCAAGCCATCGGCATACAGCGTGGCCGCCAAGGCATGGCCGGCCACCAGGACGGAATTGCGTTTGGTTATATCGTCTGCGCTGAAGAAACCACCGCTGGCCAGCCGCAATCGAAAGCTGTCGAAAAAACTGGCGTCGACCCTGGCGCCTGGCACCCGTTCCACCAGTGGCGGGGTCAGGCTGGACGGCTCTTGGGTGACCGCTGCGTCCATAGCCGGCGTGGAGCTGTCCGCCAGCATTGCTTCAGCCACTTCCGCCAAGGCCGGATCGCCAAACCCTTCCGGCGGCAGCCCGCCGCCCTCGAAGCCACCCGGTCCGGCTAAGCCGCCAAGACCGGGCAGGCCGGCGCCGGGAAACTGCTGCCCCCTGGCGCTGGCTTCGCCGACCGTAAAGTTGACGCGCTGGGCCGAAAAAGAGCCGCTGAGAGCCGGTACCTCGGTCAGTAGCCTGTCGGCCAGGTCAACCAAGGGCACTAGTGGCACTGTCTCTTCACTGTCCAGACGCTCGATGGCCTCGTCGCTGTCGCGCATCATCATGGCGGGAGCCACCTGGATTTGCAGATAGTCGGGCGTTTCCAGTAAGCGTCGGCCTTCGTCGCGGGAGGCAATGGTGGCGTTGGCGGCGGTGGCGCTGGTAAAAACGGCGACGGCCACGCCCAGCGCCATCAGCATGAGTTCGCTCAGTTTGCCTTTGGCGAAGCGGCGCGCCAGATACGCGGCCAGCCTGGCCTTCATGACGCCACCGCCTCGACCAAACCGTCGCACAGCCGGACGCGGGTATGGCCCATGGCGCCGATATGATCGTCATGGGTGACCACCACTAGGCTGACGCCGCCGGCGTTCAGGTCGGTTAGCAGGCGCATGATTTCGGCGCCGGTGCCGCTGGGCAGGTTGCCGGTCGGCTCGTCGGCCATGATAACGTCCGGCTCGTTGGCGATGGCCCGGGCCACGGCGACGCGTTGCTGCTCGCCGCCGGACAATTGGGACGGATAATGCCAGGCCCGCTTGTCCAAGCCGACGCTGGCCAACAGCCCGAGGGCCCGGGCCAGGGCCGCCTTTTTGGTTTCGCCGGCGTAGCGCAGCGGCAGGGCTACATTCTCGATGGCCGTCAGTTCGGGAATCAGATTAAAGCTCTGGAAGACGAAACCGTAATGCTCGTTGCGGATGCGCGACAGCTCCCGGTCGGACAGGCCGGTAACCGGATGGTTTTCCAGGAGGTACTCGCCGCCGGTCGCTTGGTCGAGCAAGCCGAGGATATGCAGCAAGGTCGATTTGCCGGAGCCGGACGGCCCCATGATAGTGACAAAATCACCACGCTTGATAGTCAGCGACACGCCGGCCAGGGCGTGCACCGCGCTATCCTTGTCGCCATAGGCTTTTTGGATGTTCTTCAGTTCAATCATTGTTTCCCTCCCAGTTTGACGCGTTCTTCATCGATAAATGCGGAGTAATCGGATATGACGACCAGGTCGCCAACCTGCAGGCCGCTCTGGACTTCGATCATGGAACCCTCCGAGCTGCCGTAACTGACAGCCCGTTTGACGGCGTAATCGCCTTCGATGGCGTAGACCCAGCGGTTGGAACCCGACGTCAAATATGGCCCCCGCGGCAGCACCAAGGCTCCGGCTCGGGAACCAAGCAGAATGTCGCCCGACGCGCTGGCGCCGGCCGCGAATTCCGGATGCTCACCTGAAAATTCAACCTCGATATCGATGGTGGTGCCGTAGGTGTCGCTGGCCGTCGTTTCCCGGCCGATGCTGGCGATACGGCCCGGCCAAGCCGCGTCGTTGACCAGGATGCTAACCGACTGGCCGATAGCTAGGCGCGTGGCCGAGCTTTCCGGGACGGCGAAGTAGGCCCGCGGCTGGGTGGTGTCGGCGATGATGGCCAGGGCGCCGTAGCGGGCCAGCTGGTCGCCTTCTTCGGCTTGCCAGGAGAGCAGCCGGCCATCGATCGGGCTGCGCACATTCAGGCCGGCTACCCTGGCCTCCAGATCTAATACCTCGTCGGCCAGGTCGGACTGTTCGCCCTGCAAGGACTGGCGTGAGAACTGGAAGCGGACAAGGCTTTCCTCGATGGTCAGGTTGACCAGGTCAAGCGCTTCCTGGGCCTCGAGCAGGGCTTGTTCGCGGTCTTGCCGATCCTTGGCGGTACCGGCGCCGGCCGACTCCAGTTCCTGTGCCCTGGTCAAGGCCTCGCCGGCGATACTGATAGCCCGCAGTTTTCTGGCCAAATCAACGTGATTGCGTTCTTCCTCGAAGCGGCGGTCCAACTCGAGCTTGGCCAGTTCGCGCCCGGTATCGCTGAGGCTGCGCCGGCGGCTGTACAACAAGTCCTGGAGCTCCTCCGCCTCGACCCGGGCCAGCAGGGTGCCTGTCGCCAGCCAGTCGCCGGTACTGCCGATCCGCAGGGTCAGCGAGCCTTCTTCCGGGCAAAGGACGGTACGGCGCAGCGGCATCTCGATAGAGCCAGTCACTTGGATGATTTCATTGATAGTTTGGGTGGAGACGGCAACGGTTTGGTAATCCTCCAAGCGGTTTTCGGTTTTGTCGCGCAGCAGGAATAGCGCCGCCGCCACCAGGGCTACGGCTAGCGCTAAGACTAGCAAGAGCCGCCCGCGATCACGGGCCGCGCCCGGCGGTCGCGGTTTATAGGTAGAGACGATTGGGCCTTGGTGGTCTTTGTTCATGGTTGTTTCCATCCTGCGTCTAGCAGCTTTTGAAGTGTTGAAAAGCCGCATCCGCGTTTTTCAACACCCTGCTAGAGCATAAGCCCATTCGGCGCTGGCGTGGTGAAGGCTAGGTAAAAGCCATGCAAACAGTGTAAAGAGTCGGTAAAGATTGTAAAAAGGCCATCTGGCCGACAGCGTCGGCCGGCGCGGCATGCTATACTGCAAGCATGCGAGATTCCATCAAGTCATTACAAATAGCGCCAGGCTGGCTGGCTGGCGTCGCCATGGTACTGTTGTTGCCCCTCCTGCTTAGCTTTGCCCTAGTCTTGCGGAACAATTTTATTGACGCCTCCCTCCAGGATGTCCAGAAAAATCTATCCGCCTTGATGTACCAGACCGACCGCTTGGTCCTGGATATCGATCTGGAGTTGTCATTTATGGAAGTTTTGCTTTCCGATGCCTTGTTCAGCCAAGACGGGACGGCTCAAACGGTCAGGCCTGAAGCTGGCGATGCCTTCGATCCTATCCTGGCCGAATATCGAGCCAAGGCGCGCTGGCCAGACTTGTTGACGGCAGCCTATTTGGTCGAAAACCGGGCCGGGCAGTGGACGATTCGCCCTTTGATTGGAAACCCAGCCCAGGCCTTAGCCGCTGATAGTATCTTGGACAGGATCCGCGCCACGCTGTTAGGGGAACCGGGTGAAGCCGGTCTGGCTGGAAACAAGGCGCTTCCGACGGGGTTGGACAAGGGGTTGTTTCGGCTGGGGCCGGTTATGCCTTTCGGCGATCCCCGTCCGGCCGCATCCGGTCCGCCTGCGGGCGATGGACCGGGTTTGCGCCTGTTCGTGGCTTTTTTTGACGAAGCCGTCTTCCTGGAACAGGTACTGCCCAATCTGGTGGCCCGGTACTTCGGTTCGGAGTCGGATTTTCCAGGCTTCGCGGCCGCTGTCTACCGTCCCAACGGCGAACTGGCTTTTGTCGCCCCGGCCAGCCAAGCCGTCCCGTCCAGTGCGCTGGCCTTGCAGTCCGAAAGCGCCGAAACGTCCCGGGTCGGCGCGGCAACGCTGAAGTCGTCCCGGCGTTACGCCGATTTTATGCGCCCGCTCTTCCGTGATCCTGCCCGCTTCGATATTGCCCGCCTCTATCGCGGGGCGGCTATCCGTCTGCTGCCACCCAGCGATCTAGAGGCGGCCGGCGGCCGGCTAGCTAACGCTGGCGCCTGGTCGAACGGCGCCAGCCCCGAACAACGCCGGCGCAGCCTGCAGGATTACCAGGCCGGTCTGGCCCAAGCGACTGAGCCTGATTACATCGAACAATATCGCTTTTATACCCCACCTGGACAAGCCCTTTGGCAACTGGCCTTGTTCCAGGAAGGGCGAACCATAGCCGAGGCGGCCCGCCGAACGGCCAACTGGTACAGCCTGGCGGCCCTGGCCGGCTTACTGTCCCTCTATGCGGTTTGCGTGCTCTTGTTCCTGACCCTGCACCGCACCCGGGCTCTGGCCGAACGCGAGCGGGCCTTCTTCGCCAGCGTCAGCCACGAACTGAAAACGCCGATTGCCGTGGTCCGCTCGGCCGGCGAGAACCTGGCTAAAGGCATCGTGCCGGCCGAACGGGTCGCGGCCTACGGCGAAGTTTTGGCCGGCGAGGCTAAGCGCCTGGGCGCCTCGGTGGAACGGCTCTTGGTCATCGCCGGGCTGCAGTCGGCCCGCAACCTGCCGTCGGGCGAACCGATCGGACTAGGCGCCGCCTGCCAGGCGGTGCTGCAGAAGCGTGGCCTAGCCGCCGACTGGACCCTGATCCAAACGGGCGATCCGCTGGTGGCCGGTTCCAGTCTGTTGCTGGAAAGCGCCATCGATAGCCTGATATCCAACGCCTTGAACTACGGCGCGCCGCCCTATCGGCTTGAATTGGCCGAGTATCAGGCCGGCGGCCGGCATGTGGCGCGCTTGTGCTGCGTCGACCATGGTCCCGGCGTGCCACGCGCCGAGCGGCGTCGGCTGTTCGAACCCTTCTTCCGCGGCGCCGCCGCCAGCAGCCGGCACTGTCCGGGCACCGGGGTGGGGTTGTACTTGGTGCGCCGGGTGGCCCGGATCCACGGCGGCGACGCCCGGTTGCAGCCGTCCGGCCCGGCCGGCACCGTCTTCGAGATGACCTTCAAGGCCTACCCATGAGCTATTATAGGCGGCGATTACTGCTGGTGGAGGATGAGCCTGGCTTGGTTCTGACCCTGGGAGACCTGTTGCGGGCCGAGGGCTACGAGGTAGAGGCCGCCGGCGACGCGGCGGCGGCCGAACGTCGCCTGGCGGCCGCCGGCTTCGACCTGATGCTGCTGGACGTTATGCTGCCGGGCCGCTCGGGCCTGGACTTACTGCGCGACCTGCGCGCCAAGGCTTGCCGCTTGCCTATCCTGATGCTGACGGCCAAGGCCACGCCGCCGGAACGCGTCGTCGGCCTTAAATTAGGCGCCGACGATTACCTGGCCAAGCCTTTTGATTCTTTGGAGCTGCTGGCGCGCATCGAAGCGCTGCTGCGCCGCAGCCAGAGTCAAGGTCAGCCTAGTCCGAGCGGCTTTGGTGGCATCAGCATCGACGCGGAACGTTCCGAGGCCAAACGGGGCGATACGGTACTGCCGCTGACGTCGCAGGAATACCGCCTGCTCCTGTACTTGCTTGAACACTCCGGCAAGACCTTATCGCGCGACCGCTTGCTCGACGAGGTCTGGGGTTACGGCGCCGACGCGGCCAGCCGAACCATCGACGTGCACATCTCGGCGCTGCGCCAGAAGATCGAGGATGATGCCGCCCATCCGCGGCATATCATCACGGTGCGGGGCTTTGGCTATCGTTTCGAGCCCTGAGCCGTGAGCCTAGCCACTTGGGCCGCGCCGATGGCCTGCGACAGTTCGCCCAGGTTGGCGGCCTGGAAACGCACCCTGGCGCGCTGGCCCGGCCAAAACAGCGGCAAGGCCGTATCGCGCACGATGCCCAGATAGCGCTCCCGGAACTCGGGAGTGGTGCTCTCGATGTCCATCAGGCCGCCGCCGATGATAATCCAGGTCGGATCGAAGGCCTGCACCAGACTGGCGACATGATAACCGAGGGTCTTGGCCTGGAAGTCGAAGATGGCCAGGGCCAGCGGGTCGCCTTTCTGGGCCAGGCCGCGCAGGCTGAGGGCCTTTTCCTTTTCGCCCAGGCTAGAGGCGGTCAGAGGATGGCTGGGATACTGTTTGAGGAATTCGCGCAGCAGCTGGGGCAGACCGGAAATGGTAGTGTAGGCCTCGACGCAGCCCCAGGGCCGGCCGCAACCGCAGCTGAAGATCGGCATGCCCAAAAGCTGCAGCGGGGCGGGCATGTGGCCGGCCTCCATGGCCGTGAAGGTGTCGCCGTCGAGGGGCAGTCCCTGGCTGTCGATGAAGGCCGCGCCCAAGCCCGAGCCAGGGGCCAGCATCAGCACGGCGCCGGGCGCCAATTTCTGGACAGCCGAGGCCTCGCCGACGCCGCCGTAGTTGCCGTCATTGCCGACCGTTAGGCTGACCGGGTGGCCGGCCTTGGCCGACAGGGCCGCGGCATAGTCGTGGCCGACGTCCCAGCCGTCCAGCGAAGCCGGCAGGTTGGCGGTTAGGCCCAGGACGCCGGCGCTCAGGAAGGGACCCGGTATGGCCAAAGCCGCTCCCGCCACCTGATCCCAACGCAGCTGGTTGGCGGCCAGGTACTGGTCGGCGCTTCTCAGCCAGGCGGCGATGATGGCCGCGGAGCCTTGGTGCGCGTCGGTTGGATACTGCAGGAGACGGGTCGAAACGACGCTGCCGTCTTCCCGTACCGCCGCCACCTTGGAGGTGGTGGCACCGGAATCGGTGCCTAAAAAGATGCGTGCTGTCTTCATGCTGCCAGTTTGGCGAATATCCGGCGCTCCGTCAAGCCGGAAGATTGGCTGATTGTCTAGCAGGTTGTTGAAAAAGCCGGTTGCTTTCTCAACAACCTTAACAATTCCTCGCATAGCTTGCGCTATGCTACGTAATTGTACCGGCTTTTGAAGTGTTGAAAAGCCGCATCCGCGTTTTTCAACACCCTGCTAGCCTTGCCGACCGGCAGCGGCTGCGCTATACTGGCGTCGTCCTACTACTGCCAGAACCCGGGAGGGATCGATGCCCAACTTGCTCGGCCAAGCCATCACCATCAACCGGAAAACGGTGCGTAACCGTATCGTCATGCCGCCGATGGTCTGCTTCAATTGGGGCGATGGCCACGGTTTTGAGACGGTCGACCGGGCGGAGCATTATGGCCGGCGCGCCCGAGGCGGCGTCGGCCTGATCGTGGTCGAGGCCACCGCCATCAACCGCGAAGGCCGCCTCCATGTTTCCCAGCTTGGCCTGTGGTCGGACGACCAGGTCGACCAGTTTGCCCGCGTCGCCACCGCCTGCCACGATGGTAATGCCGTTGTCCTCGTCCAATTGGTTCACGCCGGCAGTAAGGCCATCGGCCCGAAGCTGTATTCGGCTTCCTCGTCTGTCGACGGCGACAAGCCAATCCAGGCCATGGAACCAGAACACATCGAACGGGTCAAGCAGGACTTCGTCCAGGCCAGCCTCCGAGCCCAAGCGGCTGGCCTGGACGGCGTTGAGGTGCACGGCGCCCACGGCTATCTACTCAACCAGTTTACCGCCAGCCGCAGCAATGCCCGGACCGATGGCTACGGCGGTACCCTGGCCGGCCGGAGTCGCCTGGCGCTGGAAACCGTCCAGGCGGTCCGGGCGGCGCTTGGCCCAGATTTCATCATCGGCTACCGCTTTGGCGCCAACGACCCGAGCCTGGCCGAAGATGGCTGGCTGCTGGACCGGCTAGTGGCCGCCGGCGTTGACTGGTTCAACATTTCGACCGGTATCGGCGTCGAGTCGATCGTACCGCCGGCCGATTTCCCGGAGCACTATATTACCTGGTTGGGGTGCGCCCTGCACGCCCAACGACGTCGGGCTGGCCAAATTGGCCGGCCGACAGCCTGCGTCTACGGGCTGGTTCAACCGGCCCAAGCCGAGCGCTTGCTGGCCGGCGGCCAAACCGACCTGGTGGCCATCGGCCGGGGCTTGCTGGCCGATCCGGACTGGGCCAACAAGGCTCTGGCCGGACAGGCCGTGAACCCGTGCCGGCACTGCAAGAACGGCTGTGCCTTCCGCTTGGACGGCCGCTCCTGCCCAGTCTTCGGCCTAAGCCGAGCTGCCGCCACGCCGGCTTGATATGCAGCTTGATGTCATAACCCTGTTTTGGGTACTGGGCTTAAGCTACCTGGCCAACCTGATGTTTTCGGTCTTGCTGTTCGGCAGTGGCACAAGTTTTCCCGGCGCCAGCCACTGGATCGTCGCCCAGTCCAGCCTGGCAGGCGGTATGCTGTTGCTGGCCATCCGCCAGACCATGCCGTACGCGGTGGTAGCGGTGGGCAATAGCCTGGTACTGGCCGCCAACCTGCTGTACTTCCAGGCGGCGCGGATTTTCGCCGGCCGCAAGCCGCTGGCCGCTTGGTGGTACTGCCTGGTGGCGGTGGCGCTGGTCGTGTTTCTGCTGCCCTTAAGCGCGGCGCCGGTCAGCGTCCGGACCGCTTGTTTCTCGTCCCTGTCCATGGTAGGCAGCCTGGCGATCTACCGGCAGCTGTCGCGGCGCTTGGCGCGGGCCGAGCATCCCGGCGCGCGGTGGGCGGCCTTGCCGTTTCTGTTTATCGCCGCCGGCAATCTGCTGCAATTAGCCGGCGCCTTGATCTTTCCAGCCAGCTATGACATCGGCCACCTCAATCCACTTTATCCGCTGGTGTTGCTGGCTTCGATTCTGACCGCGCCAATCAGCCTGTTCGGCTACTTTCTGCTGGCCGGAATGAGCCGCCAGGAGGCCATGGCCGAGCAACAACGCCTGCTCGGTGAAACCAATCTGGCCTTGCGTAAAACCAACCAAACCAAGGATTTGTTTGTGTCCATACTGGCGCATGATCTGCGCAGTCCGCTGGCCGGCGCCGCCCGCTATGTGCGCAAGAACCTCTTGACTGGCCTGGTTGACCCGGCTCAGCGCCAGCATGCCCTGGAGGTGCTGGCCCAATCCTTGGAGAAGACCCATATCTTCCTGGAGAATGTTTTGTGGTGGAGTCGGGCACAACGCGAGGATTGGGTATCCAAATGCGACGACTTCGACCTGGTGGATGTCGCGCGGAGCGCCATCGGCATGGCTATGCCCAGTATCGATGCCAAGGGCCTGATCCTCGAAAGCGCGCTCCAGCCGGCGCCAGTCAGGGCTGACTCCGACAGCGTGCTACTCATCCTGCACAACCTGTTGTCCAACGCCATAAAATTCAGCCAACCTGGCGGCCTGATCGAGGTTATCAGCGGCCGCGAAAGTAGCGGCGGAGCCTTCATCAGCCTGACCGACCGCGGTATCGGCATCAAGCCGGAGCTACGCGAAAAACTGCTGCAGATCGAGACCAAGATCAGTACCCCCGGAACCCTGGGCGAGACGGGCAGCGGCATGGGGCTGATACTGTGCTGGGAGTTCGCGCGCCTGAACGGCGCCCGGCTGATGCTAACCAGCGAACCCGGCTTGGGTACAACGGTGCGGCTGAGTTTCGACCCTGATCAGCCGGCTGCCGAGACCACCAAAGGCGCCGGATGTTAGGAGTCTGTCGGGTTTTGGAACGCGAAGAATGATTATCAGGAAAAATTGGGAAACAAATCTGAAGAATCCAGAATCTCGGGAGATTTTTCACGCTTTTTGGCCGATCTCAGCGCCCCACGGCCTAAAATCGGCTCGTCAATCGGGCCATACCGGAAGTATAACCCTCAATCCTCACCAATTTTCCACTCGTGGCTCGCTTTGGCTGGGCCAAAATCCAAAGCCCGACAGACGCCTAGCAGGTTGTTGAAAAAGCCGGTTGCTTTCTCAACAACCTTAACAATTCCTCGCATAGCTTGCGCTATGCTGCGTAATTGTACCGGCTTTTGAAGTGTTGAAAAGCCGCATCCGCGTTTTTCAACACCCTGCTAGCGGCTAGCCTGGTCACCGTGCAACATGCCCTCAATGGTGGAAACCAAGGTGGCTTCGTCGTACGGCTTTTCCAGGTAGACGGCCGGGGCGGTTCGCTCGACTTGTTCCTTGACTTCGGCGTAGCTATACGACGACAGGTAGACCAGCGGCGTCTTGAAGAAGGCTCGGATGCGTAAGGCCTCATCCAAACCATTGCGGAAGCCAAACAGCTTGATATCCATCACAATCACGTCCGGTTTATGCTTGAGGACATTGGCCAGCACCATGTCGCCATCGTTGACGCTCGGCGGCACGGTATAGCCATGCCGGGTCAGATCTTCGCACAACTCCAGAGCCAGGATCGGTTCATCTTCCACGACCAGAACGGTAGCGCTCATCGGGCAGTTTCCTTTCGGCCAGGCTTGATGCCACGGCTAGTGCCGCAAATCATACAGGCTCCCCGCTAAAAACGCAAGCTGCCCTTTATCTGGCCACAACTTGGCCAGGGCGTTGGTTTGGCGTATAATTGCGGCATGGGAATCGTCATTGCGCTGATGGTAGCCACTACCGTCCTGATCCTGGCCCTCTTGGCGCTGGTGTGGTTTAGCTTCCGGCTTATGTTTCGCTCCCGTCCTCGGACAGCGGATTGGATACTGGCCAGCAGTCTGGAATCCGGCGACGTTAAACCGGCCTGGCTGGACTTGCCCTGGATGGAGGCCTTCGTGGTCGCCGATGGCGGGTATCGCTTGGCCCTTCATGCCTTGGCCGGCCGGACCAACCATACGGCGATTTTTCACCACGGCCACAATTGGTGCTGGTATGGCATGCTGCGCTATATGGAACCCTTCATCGCCGCTGGCTGGAATGTCGTGGCTTTCGATTCGCGCGGGCATGGCCGGTCGGAAGGCGGCCCGGCCAGTTTCGGCTATTTTGAGAAACAGGATCTACGCCGGATGGTCGATTGGGTCTGGCAGGTTTTCCCGAAGGTTGACTTCTTACTTACCTACGGCGAATCGATGGGCGGCGCCAGCGTGCTGCAGCATGCCGCCATCGACGACCGCGTTGGGGCGGTGGTGGCGGATTGTCCATATGTCAGCGTCCGGGCCGAACTGGACCATCAGCTGGCGCTCTACCGCCTGCCGCGCCTGGTTCGCGGCCTGGTGGTCCAGCTAGTCGAGATTCTGGTGCGCTGGCTGGATGGCTATTCCTTCTTCGAAGCCGATCCTATGGCGGCCATCATGCGCACGCCGGTGCCAATACTATTCATCCATGGTCAGGAAGACCGCTACGTGCCGTGGCGTTTTTCGGTAGCCATGCAAGCTAAAAGACAGGGGTTTGCCCCGACGGAGTTGTTGCTGGTTCCCGGAGCGCGCCACGCCAAGTCGCGTCAGGTCGATCCAGTGCTGTACGACCGTACCGTGGCGGACTTTGTGACCCGTTGTCTGGCCGCCTCGGCTGGTTCAGTGCCAGGTACGCGTACGGATGGCCTCCAGGCTGCCGTCGACCTCAAGCCGTTGATAGGCGGCTAGCAAGGCTGCATAGTGCGCGTCGCTGACGCCCAGGCGGCTGATTCCTAGATAGACTGCTGCCTGGCTGACGATGAAGGGGTGGATGGCTAGCTCGGCGTAGACCGGATCGGTGGCAATCTTGTAGCTCAAGCTGTCGTAATCTTCAAATATGCCGAGGATGCGCTTGGCAATCAGTTTTTGCTGGTTCATGAGCGAGTCGGGTAGGGCTTCGAAGAGCTGGTGGTTGGCCGGGTCGGCGATCAGGGCATTCAATTCCGGCGCATAGAAGGCGCCTTCCAGAACCCCGAAGGCTTGGTTGGAACGTCGGCTAACCGTCAAAAGATCGGCGAACGTGCCGACCGGGAGGTGGCTGTTGTCCTGATGGACCACCAACACCATGCGGGCTTGCCGTTCCGGACCGATCCAGCGCAGGAAAACCTCCCGTTCTGCCGTTATCGACAGGTTGGCCATCATATCCAGGCGCCCCAGCTTGATTTCCTCGAGGGCCCGCGTCCATGGTAGTTCCGCGAATTCGGCTTTCAGGCCAGCTGCTTCGATGATAGCCCGCATCAGTTCCACATCCAGACCGGTCCAGCGACCGTCCGAGCCGACATAGTACTGCGGTGGGTAATCAAGAACCCGGCAGAGGATGGTGTCGGCGCTTCCCCCGAGCAGGCTGGCTGGCGCCAGCAGCACCGGTTCGGGAATGGCCCTGGTGGGCTTGGCCTGGCAGGCCAGGCTGACGACGGCCAAAACGCAGGTCAAGCTGCCAACAAGTAGCCGGATTGACCGTCTGGTCGATATGATACACATAAGACAAATATAGACGCTGCCTGGTTAAAATCAAGGCTTTGGCTTGACCAATATCGCCCTGAAGGCATAGTATACAACCACGAAGGGCTGCGGCCGCCGAGAAATCAGCGGTTTGACAGCCCGACTTATCAGGAGCTATCCATGAGTCATCCACTTGAAACTATCCGTCATTCCCTGTCGCACGTCATGGCCGAAGCCGTCTGCAAGCTGTACCCCGGTACCAAGGTAGCCATCGGCCCGGCCATCGACGATGGCTTTTATTATGATTTCCAGCTTCCGGTTACCGTCCAACCGGAAGATCTGCCGGCCATCGAGAAAGAGATGCGCCGCATCATCGCCGCCAATCTGAAGTTCGAGCGCCGCGAAATCAGCAAGGCGGAGGCCGTCGCGCTGTTCGCCGCTCAGCCCTTCAAGCTGGAACTGATCGAAGGCCTGGAAGACGGCGCCATTACCGTCTATTCACAGGGCGAGTTCACCGATCTGTGCCGCGGCCCCCATGTCGACACCACCCGCGACTTGCGGCCGGATTGTTTCAAACTGCGCGCCATTGCCGGCGCCTACTGGCGGGGCGATGAAAAGCGGCCGATGCTGACCCGGCTGTACGCCTACGCCTTCAATTCCAAAGATGAACTCAATGCCCACCTCAAGATGCTTGAGGAAGCCGAAAAGCGCGACAACCGCCGCCTGGGCAAGGAGCTCGGCCTGTTTTCGACTCACGAGGAGGCTGGTCCCGGACTGATCTACTGGCATCCCAAGGGCGGCCGTTTCCGCGTCGAGCTAGAAAACTGGTGGCGCGACGAGCATTACAAAAATGGCTACGACCTGCTGTTTACGCCGCATATCGGCAAGGCCTGGCTGTGGGAAAAATCCGGCCATCTCGGCTTTTATAAGGAAGGCATGTACGCGCCGATGGAAATCGACGAGGAAAAGTACTACGTCAAGCCGATGAACTGCCCCTTCCACATCATGATCTACAACAACGACGGCCACTCCTACCGCGACTTGCCGCTACGCTGGGGCGAGCTGGGCACCGTCTACCGCTACGAGCGGGCCGGCGCCCTGCATGGCCTGATGCGGGTGCGCGGCTTTACTCAGGACGACGCCCACATCATCTGCACCCCCGAGCAAATCGAGGACGAGATCGCCGAGGTGCTGCGCTTCAGCCTTTCGATGTGGAAAATCCTCGGCTTCAAAGACATCAAGGCCTACCTAGCCACCCGGCCGGCCGGCGATGGCGCGGTCGGCGCGCCGGAAATGTGGGCGACGGCCCTGGAGTCGCTGCGCAAGGCCGTCGACAAGGAAGGCTTGCCCTATGAGATGGACGAAGGCGGCGGCGCCTTCTACGGGCCGAAAATCGACCTCAAGGTCAAGGACGCCATCGGCCGCGAGTGGCAGATGACGACCATCCAGTTCGACTTCAACGAGCCGGAGCGTTTCGACATGACCTACGTGAACAGCGATGGCACCAAGAAGCGGCCGTACATGGTACACCGCGCCTTGCTTGGTTCCATCGAGCGTTTTTTCGGCGTCTATATCGAGCATACGGCCGGCGCCTTTCCGCTCTGGCTGGCGCCGGAGCAGGTGGCGGTCATTCCGGTCGGCAACGATTTCGCCGATTACGCCAAGACCGTCGGCGATCAGCTGCGCCGGGCCGGCTTGCGCGTCCGCATGATGCTGTCCGATGACCGCATGAACGCCAAGATTCGGCTGGCCCAGGCCCAGAAGGTGCCGTACATGCTGGTGGTCGGCGCCAAGGAGCGCGACGAGTCGACCGTGTCGCCACGCCTGCGCGATGGCCGGCAGCTGGAAAGCCAGGCCGTCGAGACTTTCATCGCTCATGCCAAGGCCCGTGTCGCCGAGAAATCGCTCGAGCTGTGAACCATCCTGGCCGGCCGACGTCGGGGCAGTCCCGCGACGCCAGCCGGCTAGCAGATTATCTGAAGGAGTGCGCCGTCGACCGGCTTCATGGCGACTGGCCAGTTATGCGTAAAATCTTCGTCGGCCATGCCAGATTGATAGCGGTTGTCGTCTTGTCGTTTCTGTCTTTGCTATTTATGGTACTCTTACGCTATACCTTGGCGGGGCGCTTCGCGCAGAGTTATTTGCTGTGGAACCTGGCCCTGGCGGCAGTACCGGTCGGCATCGCCGCCTGGGGTTACCAGCTGGTCGAGAAGGCCCGGACGCGGCGTTTCGCGCTGGCTGCCTGCTTTGGCAGCTTTTTCCTCTGGATGTTATTCTTTCCTAATGCGCCGTATATTTTCACTGATTTCATCCATGTCATCCGGCGGGCCAACCTGGGGTCCATCAGCGCCAGCTGGATGTCGCCGCTGGATTTGCTGTGGTTTGACATTGTCATGAACGCGGCCTTCGCCTTTGTCGGCCATTACCTGGGCTTGATTTCGATGTATCTCATGCACAGCAGCCTGCGTCGCCTGCTCGGCCGGATAAGCGGCTCCTTGCTGATGCTGCCGCCCATGTTACTTTCCGGCTTCGGCATCCACTTGGGGCGCTTTTCGCGTTTCAATTCCTGGGACTTATTCTTCCATCCACTGAGCGCGACGCGTGCCATTCTCGAGACCCTGGCCCAGCCGTCAGCCATTTTATTCTCGCTGGCCTTTTCCTTCTTTATCGGCGTCACGTACCTGATATTCTTTTTGGTGCGCAAGGACTCGTCCTGGGATTGAGCCGCGGCGCCTCGTTTACCCGGTCAGTTGGCCCGGAAAAGCCGCCGCTGTCCGCGCCGTCAATACTTGAATGAACTCTCGCCGATGAACTCGCGCACGATGCTATCGTCTGGCACGAACTGGGTGGGAATCGGCGCGAAGTAGGCCAAAAAATTGAGTAAGCGCCTGGCCTCGGAGTATTCTTTCTCGGTGGGCTTGATGCTGCGCAGGATGGGTTCGGCATAAATCTTGAGCACGCCCAGCTCGTAGTCGAGCGCCGAATTGAGGGCTACATCGGCCATATCCTGGAACGGGAAAATATGCAGGCGCTCGCCGCGATTGACGCTTGGCCACATCTTAATGGTTTGCTGGGCGGAATGGCCGCGGAATTGGTTGTCGCGCACCATACGCCGCAGCAGCCGATTGTCAGTGGTGGAAATGCGGTTGTGCCCGTCCATGTTGATTTGGGTCAGGGCCGATACGTAGATGCGCATTTTCTGTTCGGCGGGGATGCGTGGCGTCAGGCGGTCATTGAGGCCGTGAATACCTTCCATGATAAGGATATCGCGTTCCTGCAGGCGGATGCGGCGGCCGGAAGGCTTGCGGGCGCCGACCTTGAAGTCATAGGTCGGCAGCTCCACTTCCTCGCCGGCGAATAATAGCAACAGTTGTTCGTTGAGGAATGCCACATCGAGGGCTTCCAGACACTCGAAATCCGGCTCGCCTTTCTCGTCGAGCGGAGTATGGACGCGGTCGATGAAATAATCGTCCAGACCGATGACCAGTGGGTTGAAACCCAGTACCCGGAGCTGGATGGACAGCTTTTTGGACGTCGTGGTCTTACCTGAACTGGACGGCCCGGCTATCAGCACCACCTTGAGCGTAGCAGCCTTGGCCGCCACCCGGTCGGCGATCTCGGCCACCCGCTTGTTCATGAGGGTTTCGCACAGCTGGATGTATTCCTTGATTTTTTTCGGTTGATTGAGCCGGTTGAGGTCGCCGATCGACTTGACGCCCAGGTTGCGGGAATGTCGCCGCGCCTCGTCGGTAATGCGGTACAGCAGCGGGTCATCTCTGAAGGGCTGTAACTCGAAGGGAGTTTCCTTCTGCGGGTAGCGCAGCAAAAAGCCTTTATCATAGGCCATCAGGTCGAAGGTCTTGAGCACCCCGGTCGATGGCACCAAGGGGCTGTTGTACAGATCGCGGAATTCGTCGCACTCGTTGAGGGCGATGCGCGGTTCGTTGATCAGTTCCAGCAGGAGCAGCGTATCGACTTGGCGGTGCTTCTCGAAATAGGCGACGGCGTCGCCGTAACTCCACCATTGCAGGCTGATGGGGATGTTTTCCTGCACCAGCTCCAGCATTTTGGCCTTGAGCGCGGCGACGTCAGCCGGGCTGGCGCTGCCTTCCTCGAAGTAAAAGTAGAAACCATAGCCGATGGTCTGGCCGACGGTCAGGCGCCGTTCAGGGAACAGTTTGCGGGCGGCGTTGGCGGCCAGGAAGCAGAGCGATTGGCGGTAGCTGGCGGCGCCCTCGCGCGAGTCGATCTGCACCGGCTCAAGGCTGCAATTGGTGATAATTACATCGTCCAGCGAACGTAATTCATTATTCAAAAAAACGGCGGCCAAGGGCATGGCTACGGATCCGAAACCGGCCGTCACGTCGGCGATCTTGACCCCGGCCGGGAACAGCTTGGCGTTGCCATCAGGATATTTAACTTCGATAGACTGCATAACGACTCCTCTGCTCGATTAAAGCGCCTGGTACTGGCTGCTTCTCCAGTATAATCCGCGATTCAGTCATTTAAAAGCGGAACCTATGGATTTTTTAGCGGTCAAAGTCGAAAATTTGTCGATCTGGCCTAGTCCGTGGTATAATTAAAATTCCCCACTGGCTGGCATAGCCAGTGGTAAACCGGGAGAACGAATTAAAATGAGGGATTCTGAATCGATTAGGCATGTGGATATCCAAAACTTGGTGCATGAGCTGGACCTTATCTGGCACAAAGTGCACCGGACTCCACAGGAAGCCCTACGGCAAGCCAACCAGTATTATGAGCAGTACGCGGCGACCGGTCTGGAGCGGGTTCGCGCCAAAGCGCGAATCGTCAGCGCCGGCGCTCACTTTGCCATGCTCAATCTGGAACAGGCCATGGTCGACACGTTGGAAGCCCTACGCTTGGCCGAGTTGTCCGGCGCCGGGCTGGAAGAAGCCGAAGCCTGCATGCGCTTGGCGGCTATTGATTGCGGCGTGGCCGATTACACCGCCGCCCTGGCCGATCTGGATAATTGTTTCAAAGCCCTGCGCAAAACCCAGGATCGCCTGCTGGAGGCAGCGGCCTTTAACAACATGGGCGAGGTTTACCGCGAGCTGGAGCAATTCGGCGAAGCCCAGAGTTGCTATGAAAAAGCCATCCAACTGGCCGGCGAGGATGAGCTTGGTGGGGGCTTGGCTATCTACCTGGCCAATCGCGGCTTGGTTAGGCTGGAATTGGGCGATTATGAAGCCGCCGGGCAGGATTTCCAGGCCGCCGAGGCCGTGCATCGACGCGACCAAGCCTCGGGCCGCCTAGCGGATGTCCTGGCCAATCAGGCGCTTCTGGCGGCCAGAACAGGGCAGCCGGCCGCGGCCGAAGCCCTGTTCCGCGCCGCCATCGAACTGGTGGCGCCGGTGAACTTGAAATTGAGCGGCTGCGACATCCGGCTACGCTTTGGCACCTTCCTGATGGAGAGCGGCCG
Organism: Spirochaetes bacterium GWB1_60_80; assembly: GCA_001829185.1. GTDB lineage: Bacteria > Spirochaetota > Spirochaetia > Treponematales > UBA12059 > UBA12059. Next base: position 112,054 of record MIAR01000046.1, on the reverse strand, counting down.
GCATGACGAGGCCGCCGACCAGCTGGAACGCTGCCGCGAGATGTTTGGCGGGCAGGCCGCCAGCCAGGTCATGGTCAAGACCTTACGGGCCATGGCCCGGATCGAGTACGAACGCGGCCGCTACGGCGAATCGGCCGGGTATCTTTTGGAAGCGGACAGCCTGACCCGCCGCTTGTTCAACGGCGACATCCAACGTCAACTGGCCATCTTCAAGATCCGGCATGACACGGCCCAAGCCATGCGGGAGGCCGAGCAAGCCCGGGCGGAAAGCGAGCAGTTGCGGCGCAGCAACGAGGCTTTACAGCGGTCTTACCGGCTGGTGCATACGGTTAGTCAGCTCGGCCGCACCGTCACCTCGTCATTGAATATCGACCACGTCTGCCGCGAGCTCTACAATGGCTTGTTCGCCTTCCTGGACGCGCCGATTTTCTCGTTAGCGCTCTACGACAGCGAGAAGGGCGAGCTGGTCTACCGCCTGAACGTCAAGTACAACTCGCTGGAGATCAGCGACACCAACCTGTTCCTGGAACCTTCGAACCTCCTGGTTCAGTGCATGGTCCACCGCCGCGACCTGGTGGTCAACGATCTGACCAAGTGGCAGCCGGCCGGGATTTTCGATCTTTCGGTGATCTATCCTGAAACGCGCAGTTTCGTGTGTATGCCCGTTTACGACCAGGAGGAAGCCCTGGGCGCCATGCTGGTTCAGAGCAACAACGCCTATGCCTACGACACGCAGGCCATGGAAGCGCTGCAGGTACTGTCCAGCTTCGTGGCCGTCGCCTTGCGCAACGGCCTGCGCTACGAGGTGGAGAGCGCCAAGAAAGAGGCCGAAATTTATCGGCTCAAGACTACCGAACTCAAGCAGCAGGGCGAGGACCTGGAACGGGCCAACGACCAGCTGATGAAGCTGGCCCGCAAGGAGAAAAAATACAAGGAAATGTTCCGGGCCTGGAACGCGACTTTGGAAGAGGAGGTCAAGCGCCGCACCCGCGATCTGGAGCAGTTGGCCATCAAGGATGGCCTGACCGGCCTCTATAACCGGCGCCATGTTTTTGAGCTGCTGGACCGCGAGTTCAAGACCTCCAGCCGCTACCGGCGCGAGCTCTGCCTGGTCATGGCCGATATCGATCACTTCAAGTTGGTCAACGATACCTACGGCCATCGGGCTGGCGACCAAGTACTGGCCGACGTGGCCCGCTGCATCAAGGCCGGCCTGCGTAACGCCGATTTCGTAGGGCGTTATGGCGGTGAGGAGTTCCTGATCGTGCTGCCCGAAACGCCGCTGGCCGGCGCCTATGTCTTCGCGGAGCGCCTGCGCCGCCAAGTGGCCGAACTGTCCATCGGCGAGCTTGGCCTACAGGTTACCGTCTCGTTCGGCCTGGTGATCCTGGACGGCCACCAGGACTTGCTCGGCTTTGTGGAAGCAGCCGACCGCTGCCTCTACCAGGCTAAGAATCGAGGCCGCAATCGGGTGGTCTGCACCCAATTGCCGCCGGACGACGTCAGTCCGAAGCAGCCATGAGCGCCGTCCAGTCGGCCGGGCCGCTGCCGGCCTGGTTCCAGGACTATTTAGCCCTCGGCGCCGACCGGCCAGGCTTGCTGAAGTCTGTCTTGCAGGACGCCGGCATCAAGGTGCGGGCCGTGGAGCTGTCCGGCGGGCTCCATCTGGTGGCCACGCCGCCGAGCATGGTGCGCAGCGAGGCTTGTCGCTATAAAATAATCACGGCGCATCATGACCGGGTGGCGGGGACGCCTGGAGCGCTCGACAACTCGGCCGCCAACCTACAGTTGGTGCGTTTCCTGGTGTCGGCTCAGGCGGCCGTGAACACGGCTGTAATCTTCACCGACCACGAGGAGTTGTCCGGCACCGTTATCGACCGCCAGGGGTCTTACCTCTTGGGCACGGCCCTGCAGCGGCTGGGTTACCAGGCACCAATGGTTTTTTCGCTGGACGTGACCGGGCGGGGCGACACCCTGTTACTGTCCAGCGCCAGCGACAGCCTGGCAGGACGCGATGCCTCGTTTCGGGGGCTGGCGCTTCAGGTGGATGATACGGCCAATCAGCTGCGGCGCTTGCTCGGCACTCGCGTCCCGGTCCGCCAGGCGCGGGTGCCGTTTGGCGAAGACCTCGGCTTCCTGTGCGCCGGCGTGGCCTCGCTGGTGCTGACGGTGCTGCCACGCCGCGAGTATGAAGGCCTGACCGGCCAGGCCTTCGATGGTGGCGCTTACGGCGACAACAATAGCCCGGGTGCCCCGGGAGGCGCTGCGCCGGCTCTTCTGCCACCCTGGGCCTCGCTGCGGGCTCCTGGCATCCCCGAAACCTGGCGTTACCTGCACGGCGCCCAGGATACGCCGAAGCTCTACACGGCCGAGGCCTTCAGCCTGATGGCCCGGGTGCTGCAATGCCTGGCCGAGTGGCGCCTGCCGGCCTATATCGGCTAGCTAATCCTAGCGTTCCAGTTTGCGGTGGACGTAGCGGTGCGGCCGGTCGGCCTCGGCGCCAAGCTGTTCGCGCCGGTATTCGGCGAACTCGCTCCAATTGCCGTCGTACCAGAGCACGCCCTCGTCCTCGAAGGCCAAGAGGTGAGTGCAGACGCGGTCCAGGAACCAGCGGTCATGGCTGACCACCAGGGCGCAGCCGGCGAACTCGTCGAGGGCTTCCTCGAGGGCGCGCAGGGTGTTCACGTCCAGGTCGTTGGTCGGCTCGTCCAACAGCATGACGTTGCTGCCCTCCTTGAGCATGATGGCCAGGTTGAGCCGGTTGCGCTCGCCGCCGGACAGCACGCCGACCTTCTTCTGCTGGTCGCCACCCGAGAAGTTAAACCACGAGCAATAGGCCCGGCTGTTGATTTCCTTGGTACCGCCCAGCTTGATGAGGTCAAGGCCGTCGGATAGCTGTTCCCAGACTGTCTTGTCGGGGTCCAAGCCGGCGCGCATCTGGTCGGCGTAGGCCAGCTTGACCGTGTCGCCCAGGCGCAGCTCGCCGGAGTCCAGCTTTTCCAGGCCGGCGATAAGCTTGAATAAGGTGGTCTTGCCGGCGCCGTTGGGCCCGATGATGCCCACCACCGCTCCCGGCGGGATGACGAAATCCAGGTCCTTGAACAGTATCTTGTCGCCAAAGGCCTTGGCGATCTGCTTGGCCTCGATGACCACCGAACCCAGGCGGGGTCCTGGCGTGATGTACAGTTTGTTTTCCTTCACTTTTTCGCGCTCGCCGTCGGCCAGCAGCTTCTCGTAGCGCTCGATGCGCGATTTGCTTTTGGCGTGGCGACCCTTGGCGCTCATGCGCACCCATTCCAGCTCGCGCTCCAGGGTCTTGGCGCGGGCCGAGTCGCCCTTTTCCTCGATGGCCAGGCGCTGCTGCTTCTGTTCCAGCCAGCTGGAGTAGTTGCCCTTCCACGGTATGCCTTCGCCGCGGTCCAGCTCCAGGATCCAGCCGGCCACGTTGTCCAGGAAGTAGCGGTCGTGGGTGACGGCGATGACCGTGCCCTCGTACTGCTGCAGGTGGCGCTCCAGCCAGGCGACGGTTTCGGCGTCCAGGTGGTTGGTCGGTTCGTCGAGCAACAGAATATCGGGCTTGGACAAAAGCAGACGGCAGAGCGCCACCCGCCGGCGTTCGCCACCGGACAGATGGTCAACCGGCTCGTCGGCCGCTGGGCAGCGCAGGGCATCCATGGCCAGGTCGAGCCTGACGTCCAGGTTCCAGCCATCGGCGGCCTCGATTTTTTCCTGCAGGACGGCCTGGCGGCTGGCCAGCTTGTCGAAATCGGCCTCGGCCTCGCCAAAAGCCTCGCTGACCTGTTCAAACTCGGCCAGCAGATCCACGATGGACTGGACGCCCTCGGAAACCACCTGGCGGACGGTCTTGCCGTCGGTCAGGTGCGGTTCCTGTTCCAGAAAGCCGATCGAGTAACCAGGCGCGCAAGAGGTTTCACCCAGGATCTCGGTATCCCGGCCGGCTAGAATGCGCAGCAGGCTGGATTTACCGGAGCCGTTCAGGCCGATGACGCCGATCTTGGCGCCATAGTAGTAGCTGATGTATATGTCCTTGAGGACCTGCTTGGTACCGTGTTTCTTGGAAACACCATGCATCGTGTAGATGATTTTCTTGTCGTCGACTGTTGCCATGGGGAGCAGTATAGCCCGAAAATGGCAATTTATGGAAGGCGGCGACCGTACTGCTGTTTGGCCAATCCCGTCGGGAAGTGTTGTTTTTCGGCTATTGCTCGGCGGCTACGGACGCCAGCCTTCGGTAATGAGCACAATGCGTCCCGGCGTCAGCCAAGCTTCGTCGATATCGCGGTACAGATTGGTCTGGAAGCGGCTGGAATAATTCTGCCGGTAATCGTCCAACCAGGCTGACAGATAGCTGCTGCGGGTGACAGTATCGCTGCCACCGGCCAAGGCCGTGGCCAGCTGACCAACCAGGTACTGCAGACTGCGTTCATCGGCCCGGCGAGCCAGGAAGGCTTCTAGTTCCAAGCTGTGGGCGCCATAACGCTGGATCAGGAAGTCGCGGACCAGGGCCTCGACTATAGCCTCGCGGTCGACGGAGGCGTCGGCATCCAACAGCTGATTGTAGGCCAGTGTTTCGGCGCTGTAGGCCAAGGGACGCTGTTGCCAGTCCAGCCGCAAAGGCGTTTCCAGCCCCAACCAGGGAACTAGCCGCTCCACCGGGAAGACCTCTACCCGGTAGCCCTTGGCCTCCAGGCGTCGCCGGGCGCTGGCCAGGCGCTCCAGGTCAAAGAATAACTGGAAGGGACGGCGGCTGGCCTGGTCGATCAACCACTCCGCCTTGTCCTCATGCCAGGCGGTCAGGGCTTGGGTGGTGGGGGCCGAGGCGGGGTCCAAGAAGGCCGGCGCTAAAACGGCGGCTTCAGGCAGCTGGCTGGTCAGGTAGCTGGAGGCTACCTCGATCGCTCCGATATAGTCGGCACGCTCCGCAGAAACCGGTAGTTGCCCCAACTGCGCGGCTGTAGTCCAGGTTTGCCGCCAGTCTCGGTGGGCACGCCGAAGCGGCGCAGCGCAAGACCCCATTAGCAAAGAAAACAAGGACAGGACGATTAATATGCGTTTCATACCCCTCCAGGATAGTAACGGACAGTAGCGCTAGTAGTTTCACCGCGCAGTCCGAAAAGGCCGGCCGAGTCGTTCTGACCCGGTCGGCGGCGACTTACGGCGTGATTTCCGGTAACAGCCGCGTATACTCGATCTGGCTGGCGGCGTAGCCAATGATCGGGTGCCCAGAAGAGTTGAAACCCAAATTGGTTTTCAGGAATTTGGTATTGCCGCCGACGGGCGCAGAGTTCACCGGTACGGTCATGTATTCCCAGTTACCGGTAACGGTTCCGTTGAGATTGGCGCCATCCGTTACCGCAGTAGCCGGTACGCCATTGAATCTGGTTAAGCGGATCGAATCGCGGGTACCATTTTCCGAATTGTTGTAATAAGAGATCCACGGCACGCCAGCCCGAACCTTGATATCGGTGTAGATACCGACGGAGTTCATGGCATCGATACGGGCGACATCCGCCGTCGCGTCGGTGTAATCGCTCAGGTAGAGGTAGCGCAGGTCGGCCGTGGCCGAATCGTAGGCCGCGAGGTGGATGGCGTCCGGCGTTCCGGTATTGCCGTCGTTCTCCATGGCCATCGACAGATACCAGCCGGTGTACTGCTGGCCGATCTGCTGTGGCGTGGACCAATAGACCGCGCCCGTAACCGGATTGGCCAGGTCGATGGGCGCAGCGGTCGCACCGCCAGCCACGGTGGCCGAGTATACCAGATTGAGATAACCGGTCACCTGATTGTAGAAGACGATGACCACGACGTTATTGTCCGTTACCGCCATGGCCAAGTGCGGGCTACCATTTGCAGTGACGATCTTGCGTCCGTCATCGGTTACGGTACCGGGGGCTTCGGCATAATTGGTACGGCGCAATCCGCCATCGTTGTACATATCATAGCCGGCAGCTCCCTGGCCGACGCGCAGGTTGCGGAAGATGACCTGGCCGGTAAGATCGTCATAGAAAGCCATATAGACGCGACTGTATTGTCCAGCGGTATTGCTGTTGCCGCGGGCGATCATCTGGATGTTCTGGTAGCGGCTGAGCAAGCGGCTGGAGAAATCGACGCTGTCCATGTCCAGGGCGTTGTTACCGGTATTGGTCGAGCTTTCGGCCGTGCTGCCCGACCAGTATGGGTTGGAACGGCCACCGTTGGCGTAAAGGGTCTCGAAGCGGTTGTACAGGTAGATCATGCGCCCCTGGGCGAAGTTGTTGACGCTGGCCATGTGGTAGAAGCCTGAATCGTCGCGTGCCATGCCCAAGCCGTCAGCCGAGAGGATGCGAACCAAGCCGATGGAACCACCCGAGGTGGAACCACGCCGCACCTGCAAGTCATTGGCCGCGCTGCCCTGAATGTAGCCGAAGACCGGCGTGTCGACATCCATGATCATCTGCGGGAAGAGGCTGGTCGTCATGCCGGTGTTGGTGACTGTGAAGAAGTTGGCGTAACGGTCGTCGTGCAAGGTGACTAGGCCATTGTTGGTGTCAGGTTCCTGGTTGTGCGCCATGGTATTATCGTTCAGGTTGTTGACCGTTGGCAATGGCACTCCCACTGTACCGGTGATGACGTTCACGTAGCCGGAGGCGGTGGCCGTGTTGCTTACCATCAACGTGGTGTAGGGCGAAGCCGCAGCCTGGAAGGTCATGGCCGCGCCGCGCAAGGTGGTGCCGGTGACGCCGCTGGGGTAAGTGGCCGAAGACAGCCGGACGCCATTGGCGATAGGCCGCAGGTTGAAGCCACTGATGGTGACGAAGTCGGCGGTGCTGCCGGTCTTGATTGAATAGCGCCCGGATACAGCGCGCAGGTTCCTGGCCGTGATGCCGCCATTGGTGATTTGGGTGGTAGTGATGCCCGATATATAGGGGACGACGTCAAAGCGCAGGGCGGTATGGGCCGCCGAGTTCAGGGTGGCGGCATCGGTGGCGCGGAAGGCCACTGTCTTGTCCAGACCGGCTGAATTGGTTACCAAGGCGGTATTCCAGCGGTAGGTGAAGGTAACGGTATGGCCAGCCTCAGTCAGGCCCTGGCTGTCGATGGTCAGGCGAGCAGGATCAGCGCTGACCAATTGTCCGCCGACCCAATTGGCGATAACCAGGTTGGTGCCGACGCCCTCAGCGGTAACGTCCAGGCTGGTAATGCGGTTGTTGTCGAAGACCGTACCCTTAAGGTTGATTTCACCGGAGGCCTTCGGATCATTGTCACTGCCGTAAGCCGTACTGATCGCAGTCCAGGCTGTCGGGTCGGTTCCGGTCTGCATTTCCAGATGCCCCAAGGCATTGCCGGCATCAAGCGGAATGGCGTTGGCTTGAGTCATGGCAATCGGCGTCAAGGTCGGAATATCAGTGTCAACGGTTGCCAAGACGTTGATCACCAACGTCCGCCGCGAAGCGATCAAATCATTGTCCTTGACGGCTACTTCTAGGTAATAGATGCCTGCCGACGGGAATTGGGCCGAGCCGATGGTGATGGCGATGGGGGTAAGCGGATTGATGGCCACGTTACCGCCAGTGGCGCCACTGAAGGTGGTCAGGGTTCCCTTGCTACCCGGGCTGGGGTCGACCACATTGATGACGGTACTCTGGATGGTGCCGTTGGGGTCGGTTGATTCGACGGCGAAATAGAGCTTGCCATTCTTGATGGTGACCGGTTCGTCATCGGCCAAACGATCGATGCTTTCAGTCGGGTAGAAGTAATCGACAATCTCGGTAACCGAGCCGCCAATATCTACCACTGTATCGCTGGCGTTGTAGTCGGAGCCGATCCGGATGCGGCTGTAGGACGGGCCGTTGTTGGCGATGAAGCCACGGCGTACCCAGTGGGTGGAATTGCCAGCCATATCGTAGACGACATAGTGAATATCGATCTCACCATCAGGCAGATATTGGCTGTTAAAGTAGGCGCGGAAGCGCTGGGCGCCGCCATCGAGCCCCATGAACTCAAAGAAGCCGTCAAGGTCGGAATCGGCGCCGGTCGAGATGGAACTCATCTCGGTAGCACGATCGATACGAATGACGTAATCATTGCCGAAACCCGGATCACTGTGCTGGGCATAGGGCAGGGTCGTGGCAAGGGGCGGGTCGCTCCAGATACCGGTTCCCTCGTCGTAGGTTTCAAGCTGCACCGCGCTGGTATTCAGGGCAGCCAAGCTTCCAGTGGCACCTTTTATGCGGCGGACTGTCCCTGTTTTGACGAAGTAGACTTCGACGCGGTCCACGCCGGACACCACACCCGAGTCAAGATAGTTGCCTTCCAGGAAGGCGTAGTCATACAGCGGGTTGTTGTTGATGCGGACCTGGCCATTGCGCAGGTTGAGGCCATCCGGCGCGCCGGGGCGGTCTGACCAACCACTGGTCGGCGCTTGGTTGTCGATATAGTAGGTGTAGCCGCGCTGGTTGACGTATTCCGACTGATCCTTAACGTAGAGATCCACGTAAAAAATGCCAGAGGCGTTGTTGAAGAAGAAGTCGGTGTCGATATCCAGGGCTAGGTCATAGCCGTACTGCGGCGTACCTAAGGCGGCCGTCAGGGTGCCGGACCAGCCCGGGCCGGAATTGGCGCCCGGCACTAAGGTGGTGTACCCGGACTTATTGATGTTAACGCGGATGGCGGACTTGTCGGCCAGGTTCAGGTTGACGTTGTCGCCAAAGTCAACCGTCAAGTCGAAATGACCGCTCTGGTAGGATTTGTCGTCCGGAACCACGTTCTCGATGCGCGGGAAAGTCTCGTCCAGGAAGATGGTACGGGTGGAAATCTCGCTGGGCAAGCCGTACATATCGCGGCTGCGGGTACGGATGTTGAGGTAGCCAGTTCCCCCGGTGTTGGCGGAGTACAGATCGCCAGTTACGTTTAGTTCCAAGGACCAGCTGTTATTGGTAACCGAAACTGGGTACCAGGAAGACTCGTCCTCCCAGGGATGGGCGATGTCGCCGACAGTGACGTTGAAGGTATCCGAGCCGATGACGTAACTCTCCGGCGTGCCGCCGGTCTGGATACCGCCGAGGCCATCCAGGTCCCGGGTGTCGGTGAAGTCGCCGTCGCCATTGAAGTCGATCTGGACTTCAACGCGCATGACGGGGCCGTCATCGTCCGAGCTTGATCCGAACATGTTGACGATGCCGCCGATGTTGGCGCCATTACTGGGCTGGGTAACCGAGATACTGGGTTTGTCGCCGTCCAGGTCGATGTAGAAGAAAGGCCAGTCGTTTTGTGTCGGGTTGTTAACTTTGTATTCCACCACATTGCCGGTTTGGTCGGTGGCGGTTAGGCGGAACAGAACTTTAAAGAGCTTGCCATCGGCGTTGACGTCCACGCCGTAGGTGGCGGTGGCATAACTCTCCAGATTGAAGGGGAATTCCCAACTGGAGAGGGTGCTGCCGGAACGGGCGATAGTGGCAACCGGCAAGTAGGTGCCGGGGGCCAGCAGTTGCAGGGTGACGTCGGACAGGCCATTGAGGTCATCGGCGGTGCCGGTGAAGGAAACGAAGCCATTCATGTAGGCGCCTGAACTTGGATAGGTCAGGTTGAGAACCGGCCCTGTCGTATCGATGGTGATGGCGCGGGTCAGGCTGTTTTGCTTGCCGGCCCGGTCAGTCAGCACGAAGTCGATAAACAAGGTGCCATCCAGAGAGTTGCCGTCGATGGTGACATTTTGGCTGAAGTTGTTGCCGGCAAGGGTCGGGGTGTAATTCAGGTTGTGTAGCAGGCTGCTGGCTCCGGAGGAATGGCGTAGGCTGATGGACAAGGGCAAGGCGCCCAATCCACCGGCGTCGGTGGCGCTGCCGCTGATGGTCAGCGTGCCGGCCAGAACCTTGGCGCCAGCGGTGGGGCTATTGACTGTCAGGGCTGGATTGGTGGTATCGACCAGGAAGTAGGTTGGGCCGAGGCTAGCTACCTGACCGTTGCGGTCGGTGGCCTGGATACTGTAGTAATGCTGGCCCTGCGCCAGGCTGCCCCAGGTATAATCCCAGGTGGCCGTGGTGCCGGTGGTATTGGTGGCGGCAATCGGGGTGGCCGAGCCGTCAAGGTAGAGATTGACGGCGCCGGCCAGGAAACCGTCGTCGTCGCTGATGGTACCGGAAACCTTAAGCAAGGCGCCCAGCAGGTTATTGCCGGCGTCGTTGGCGGTCGGGGCGGCTACGAAGGCCTGGCTGATCTGCGGCACATCGGCTGACTGCTGGGTGGTAACCGTTTTGATCACGCTGGCGGTAACGTTGCCGGCCTTGTCGGTAATGCGCAGGCGCAGTTCATAGTCGGCGTTGCCCAGGCTGGTGGTGTCCCAGACATAAGACCAGACGAAGGTGCCGCTGACTGGAACATAGCCGCCACCAGCGATGGAGATTTCCACCGGGTTGGTATCGGCCAGGTTGAGTTCGGTGACGGTGCCGGTGATGCGCACCACTTTGTTGAGCGCGGTGGTGACCAGGTATGAGCCCGACGGATCGTCGCGGAACTGCGTGTCGAAGCTGCCGGCCGGCGGCGTGGCGTCAAGGGTCGTCGTCAATTGGCGGTTGGCGATGAAGTCGCCCATATCGGCGGCGATGATCTCGATGGTCTTGAGTCCATCCGAGCCGAGGTTGATGGTAGCCGACCAAGTGTCGGAAACGTTACCGGCGCCCCAAGCGCTGGTACCGGTGGCATCGGTCCAGCCGGCGCCATTGATGCGCACGCGGACGTACTGGACGCCCTGGCCGTCGGATACGGTGCCCGAAAGGCTGAGGCTGGCGTTGTTGCGGAAAGTATCGACCACCGTGGCCAGGCTGAGGTTCGGCGCGCCGGCGTTGACCGTGAAACCAGCCTGGGTCGACCAGTCGCCCCACAGGTTGTTGCTGTCGCGGGCCCGAGACTGAACCACAAAGTCGCCCGAAGCCAATCCGCTAAGCGAGTAGTTGAAATTGGCATTCTTGCCGGTACCGGAAATGGTCGGGTTGACCGTGGTCGGCGTAGTGGCTGGCAATGGTCCCCAGTACTGGATTTCGATGGCGTCGGCGTCGAGCGGGCTGACGCCGTCCAGATTGTCGTCATCGGTGGCGGTGCCGGAGATCTGGACCGTGGTGCCGTAGCTGGAGGCGTCGACCGGGCTGATCAGGGTGACTACCGGTTTATCGGCCGCCTGGTTTACGGCCTGGCTGAATTCGCGCACCACGCTGGTATTGTCGGCGCTGTCGGTAGCCATGACCCGGAAGTACAGGGTGCCGGCGCCGGCTATCAGGCTGGCTGAATCGGCGATGGCCAAGGTCCAGTTCCCGGAGCTGAGGGTGGCATTGGTGTACGAGCCGTAATTGGTGCCGTCGGTGGACAAGGCCACGGCGACGGTGGTCAAGCCACGGTTGTCGTAGGCGGTACCCTTCAACTCGAAGGCGCCGTTAGGCGTCGAGCCGACGAAGGCCGGATTGACGGTGTAGGCGTTTTCCACCTCCGGCGGGTCGATGTCCACCAGGATGGTCAGGGTGCGGGTGGTAGCCCGGCCGGTGCCGTCGGCCGTGATCAAGGTTATAGTCTTGTTGCCGGAGGTCAAACCACTGGAGGGCACGGTGTAAATGGCCTGGAAGTTGTCGCCCGACGGATTGGTAATGGCGCCCAGGCCGGTGCTGACGCCGTCGATATCGATGTCCTGGCTGGCGATGCCGGAACTATCAAGAGCGGTCCATGTCAGGGTGACCACGTCGGCGGCCGCGTAAGCGCCTTGCACCGGCGCGGCGGAGATGGCCGAAACGTTCGGCGGATTGACGTCGTAGACGAAGGTCTGGACGGCGGTCGTATAATTGACCGAACCCTTGCCCAGCTTGACGGCGGCATTATCGGCCACCACCAGATAGACTTGGTAGGTGCCGTCGCCGTTGGTAGTGACGTCGGTCGTGGCGTCGTAGGTCCAGGCTACCTGCTGGCCGGCGCTGCCGGTGACGTTAAGGTTACGAGCGGTATAGGTCGGCGCGCCGAGCTTGCGGATATAGAGAACCGCGCCGCTCAAGGCCACGCCGTCATCGTCGCTAAACGAACCGCGCAGGCGGCGGTCGACGCCGAGCTGTTCGGTGGACAACGGGCTTTCGATGGCTGCGCTGGGCGTATCGGAGGTCTGGTTGACGTTGATGGTGGTGGATACCAGCCGGTCGTTGCCGGCCCGGTCGCGGGCTATCACCCAGAGAGTGTAGGCGGTGCTGTTAGTCAGCAGGGTAGTGTCGATTTGCACCGAGTAAGGCGCGGACAGGTTTCCGCTGGTTGGCGCGGCGATGGCGTCGCCGTAAGCTGGCGTGCTGGCGTCGGTGCGCAGGAAGTATTTGACGCCGGTCAGGCCATTGCTGTCGGAAGTGTTGACGGCCAAGGTGATGACGCCGTTGACGTTGGCGCCGCTCAGGATGGGCAGTACCGAGGTGATTTCCAGGTTCGGCTGCGAGCTGTCCACCGTTACGGTGCGTTCTACCGAGCTGGAGCGGCTGAAGGCGTCGACGGCGGTGATGGTGAAGACGTAGACGCCGTCGCCGTTCAGGTTGATCAAGCGCGACCAAGTGGCGCCGTTGCTAATCGGGTTGGTCAGGGTATGGGCCACGCCGTCTTTCTTGGCGGTGATGCTGATCGGACTGGCCGGCAGGTTGCCGTCGCTGACGGTGCCGTTGAGCGTAAAGGCGGCGTTACGGAAGACCGAGCCGTCGAAGGCGGCGTCGACCGCGATGACGGGAGCGCCATGGTCGACGGTGAAGGTACGCAGTTCCGGTACGGAGACGTTGCCGGCCATGTCGGTGGCGCGGATCCAAACTGCGCGGCCAGCGCCCTCAGCCAGGAGATTGGCGGCGATATCGTTTTTATACCAGCTGGCGGTTCCATTCAGGGCGAACCAGCCATCGTCGGCGGTGGCGTCGCCATCGAGGTCGACGCAATACTCCAGCAGCGACAAACCGCTGTTGGCGTCAACGGCCGTGCCGCTGATGGCTAGGCCAGTGTCGGCGTAATAGGTCGGCGCGAAGGCCGTCACGGTCATCGTCGGAATCAAGGTATCGACGGTAACGGCAATAGCGCTATTCTGATTGGTGCGCAGGTAACGGTCGGTGGCTCGCACGATCAGGTTGACCGTACCGTTATTGCCCGCGGCGTCGATCGGGTAATCCCAATCGAGAGCTAGGTTGGTAGTCGTGCTGAGGCTGAGATCGCTCCAGTTGCCGCCGTTGTCCAGACTGAATTCGACCTTGGTAATGCCCGAGGTATCCTGAACCGTTCCTTCGACCGTAAAATCGGCGTTGCGGTAGGCGCCGATAGCGACGCCCAGGCTGTCGAGATTGTTGAAGACGACGCTGGGGAGGGAAATATCGTAAGCAAACCAGACCGGATTGGCAAACGGGGTGTTATGGATGGCGGTGGCGTTGCTGTCCAGGGCGTCGATGCGGAATTTATAGGTTCCTTCGGCCAGACCGCTAACGGCGTAGTCAAAAGTTTTGGTCTTGCCAAAGCCAGACAGAGTCAGGGCAATACGCTCCGCGCCGCCGTCGAAGGTAGTGTTGTGATTGAGGTCGATGTCCAGCCAAGCTTCGGCCACGCCGTCGTCGTCGGTGATGCTGCCGGAGATTTTTCCGCCGAGCACCAGCAAGTTGTTGTCCTTGTCGACGGCTCCTTCGCTGATGATACCGGCCGACAGGCTGGTTAGGCTGACCACTGGCCGATCGGTTGACTGGTCGACCTGGAAACTCAGGCTAGTGGCGTTGGCGCCATCGTTGCCGGCCTTGTCGAGCGCCACTACCCATAGGTAGTAGGTGCCCAGGTCGGTCAAGGTGGTGGTATCAATGGACGCGCCAGCCAGAATCCGGACGACGATGGTGCCATCTACCGTGGCGCCGTAGGCCGGAGCGGTTGCGGCAGTAGTGACAAAATATTTAGTATCATCGATGCCGTTGGCGTCGGAACTGACCGAGCTGAAGCTGACGGTTCCGTTGACCTTGCTGCCGGTAGCATAGGACTCGAAACTGGTGATGCTGACCGTCGGATCGACGGTGTCGACGATGATAGTCCGTTTCTCGGTGCTGGTGCGGCCGGCTTGGTCGGTAGCCGTGATGGTTATTTCATAGTTGCCTTCGCCGGCCAGGTTAATCAGCCGCGACCAGGTGGTGCCATTGGTTAGCGGATTGGTCAGGGCATGGGCGACGCTGTTGCGGGTGGCGGTGACGGCGATGGGGCTGGCGCCGAGGTTGGTGTCGGTGACCGTGCCGTTGATGGTAAATTCGCCGTTGCGGTAGACGGCGCCGTCGAAGGCGACGTCCACCGCGATGGTCGGGGCGAAATGGTCGACCGTAAAGGTGCCGCTGGTGCTGGCCTGGTTGCCGGCCCGGTCGCTGATTCTGATCCAAATCAGTTTGCCGGCGCCTTCGGCCAGCCCGGAGGTGACGATGCCCGATTTGAACCAGCTGGCGCCGGCCGGGAAGGCCGTCCAGCCGTCATCGGCGACGGCGTTGCCATTGAGGTCAACGCAATATTCCATGGTTGCCGCCAGTTGGCTGGTGGCATCAACGGCCGTGCCATCGATGTTCAGCAAGGTGTCGATGTAGCCGCTGATCGGCGTCAGGCCGACAGTCGGGTTGACGGTGTCGATGGTCGCGTCCACGGCGGTATTCTGGTTGGTGCGGCCGTAGTCGTCGGTGGCGCGGATAATCAGTTTCTTGGCGCCGTTGTTGGCGGCGGCGGCGATGGTCCGCGTCCAGGGTTGTACAGCGCCAGCGGCGGCGGTAATACCCAGATCCGTCCAGCTGCTGCCGTTGTCGAGGCTGAACTCGACCATGGCGATGCCGGCGGTATCCTGGACCGTGCCCTGCACGGTGAAGTCGGCATTGCGGTAGGGACCGACCGGATTGCTGTCGGTGGCGTTCGGGTTGAAGACGACGGTCGGGGTGGCGGTGTCGTAGCCGAACCAGACCGGATTAGCGAAAACAGTATTATGAACCGGGGTGGCGTTGGTATCGGTGGCGTCGATGCGGAAGCTGTAGGTGCCTTCGGTCAGGCCACTGACCGCGTAGTCGAAGGTCTTGGTGGTGCCGAAGCCGGACAAGGTAAGCGCGATGCGCTCCGCGCCGCCGTCGAAGTTAGTATTGTGGTTGAGGTCGATCTCCAGCCAGGCCGCGGCCACGCCGTCGTCATCGCTGATGCTGCCGGAGATTTTGCCGCCGAGCACCAGCAGGTTGTCGTCCTGGTTAACGGCCGTCTCGAGGATGATGCCGTTATCCAGACTGGTCAGATTGATTGTCGGCCGGTCGGTCGATTGGTCGACATCAAAGGACATATCTACAGTGTTGCTCCCCAGGTTTCCAGCCAGGTCACGGGTGAGTACCCACAAATAATACGTAGAACTGTCAGGCAAGCTGGTGGTGTCAATTTCCTGGTTGGCCAGGATTTGCACTATGTTGCCGCCGACTACCGCGTCGAAAGCCGGGGCGCTGTCATTCAACGTAATATAATATTTGGTTTCTTCAATGCCGTACTTTTCCGAACTGGTGGCGTAGAATTCAACCATTCCGTTTACACTGGTAGTCGATGGCACGAAACTGTTAAAACTATTGATAGTAACTACCGGTGCGACTGTATCGTAGGTAACTGAACGTAAGATGGTAGTGGTCTTGCCGCTGACAGTGTGCAGGATGGCGCGGTAATTGTACCGGCCGTTGGTGGTGGTGCCAAATGGCAGGGCGACGCTTAGTTGGTCGGCAAAGGAAATAGTATCAGGTAAATCTATTTCGGGTATGGCAACAAAAGCGCCGCCTTCGAATGACTGGAAAATTTCGATCTTAACCAGAGCTGTGGAGTGCGAGCCTGAGAAGCGCATGGAGAAGGGGGCGTTCTGGTATTGACTATCCGGTAAATCCGGATCGAGGTTGCTTTCCTCGAACATCGGCGCTTCGGCGTCGATGGTAAATTCTTCCATATTGCTGGTTTTAGTAATGCCAGTATCGGTTGCGGCACTGATAGTCATTTTGTATTTATTGGAAGCCAGGTCGACAACGCCATCCTTGAGGGCGATGGCGAAACTGATGGAGGAAGACACTGGTAACATGGTCAGGTTGCCCGGGTTGCTGGACTGGCTGATTTCTGTAATCAGGTTTTCGGTCAGGTACTCGTAAATCCTGACGACAACACTGCTTTCTTCGACGGCGCCGGATTCCGGTGGTGGCGTGATCAGGCCGGTGATTTTTGAATTCGGAGCCAGAAGGTTGATTTCCGCCGAGCCCGAGTCGGCGATACGAACTATATTGGTAAACTGAAAATCGATCTGCGGGTCAGGATCATAGGTAAAGCCGGCATAATTGGCAATACTGATCAGGCGGATTGATTCCAGTTCAGCCACCGTGATACCACTGTCACCATCCAGATTATTCTGGTCAATGCGGCCGATCTCGTCCATCGACGGGAATGGGGCGGTCGAATTTTTCTGGGCGATGATGCCGGTGCGGTGAAAGTAGTAGCTGTTACGGTTGCCTGAGCCATCGGTAACGTATACCCGATACTTGTAAGCCCTAGTACCCTCGCCGGGTAGGGGTAGGCCGGCAATGGTGTCTTTGAGCAGGAAACGGATGGCCCAGGTATTGGTGCCGTCGGCCCGGGTAGGGCCAGCCAATACCGTGCCGTCAAGGTTCAACAGTTCGACTTCCACCAGGCTAACTGGTGACTGGTCGTAAACTTCGCCCTTGAGGTCGATGTAATCAGTCATAACCGAGTTAAGCGTTACCGGACTGGTCACCAGCACCGTCGGCGGCGTATTGTCCACAAAAATGGGGATGATGGTCTCGGTGGCCTTGCCGAAGCCGTCGATGGCGTTGGCCGTGACGGTCAGTTCGCCGTCCAGGCTGCCATCGCCGGTATCCAGGCTGTAGGTCCAGGTTTCGCCGCTGATGGCGGCGTCGATATCTTTGACGATGGTGGTGCCGCGTTTGACGATGACTTGGACGCGGGCTACCTCGATATCGTCGGTTGCCGTACCGGAAATGACGATCTGGCCTTTATAATAGCCGTTTCTGGTCGGTGTATCGATAGTTACCCGTGGCGCGCCAGTGTCAACCTGGCTACCCAGGCCGAAGGGGATGTCACAGGTGGACAGGAATACCACCAGTGCTGTCAACAGCAAGCCGCGAGCCAGGGAAGCGCCGCGCTTGGCAATAGTGGTTTTCGTCGTGTTCATATTCACCTCCAGATGTCTCATCAATTGTATAGCAATTAGCATGCCAAAAACAGAATAGGGATAATAATAAAATTTGAATTGCTATAAATCACATAAATATATGTTCATAAATGAATTGTAGCACGGATAAAATGCGAATGCCAATCATGGGATAAAGCAGGATGGTTAAAACCAATCCTTGTCACGACAAAATTGTCGATCACGACAATTTTGTCGACCATTATCCACAATCTTTCGGCGGGCGTTGGCATTAAACCCTGAGGCGACCAGATCACATATCGCATTTTGTCCACAACGTCCATACTAGAGTATATTGCAAATAAGCGGAAAGTGGACAAGGATTTTCATATTTCAGTGGCTGGCAGGGCTGGCCTTCTCAACTATAGAGCAAGCGAATGCTGCGATAAAAAATTTCCATGCAGACTCGGGCATCGTCATCGCCGCGATGGGCGGCCTGTTGGGCTATGCCAAAAACCTTAGCTAATTTACCCAGGGCATACGATTCAAGGCGTGGCCGAGCCGTCTTGGCCAGAATGATTGTATCATATACCGGATTGGCCGGTATCGACAAGCGGTTGCGGGTGGCTTCAGCCTGGAGGAAGCCGCAATCGAAACTGGCGTTGTGCGCAACCAGGACGGATTTACCCAAGAAGTCCAGGAAGGCAGCGCCAATTTCAGCGAAGGTCGGCGCGCTGGCCACGTCCAGATCGTAAATGCCATGGATGGACGAGACCGTTGCAGGTATTGGCCGCCGTGGATTGACCAGGCTGTGGAAGCTGGCCAGTTGGTCATAGGACCATCCATCGGCGGTCTCGCGCAGCCCGAAACGAATGGCGCCGATCTCGACAATGCGGTCAACCGCCGGCGACAGCCCGGTGGTCTCGAAATCGAAGGCCACGAAGCTGTTGCCGGCCGCCAGTAGGCTATACAGGCCATCGAGCGCCCCGGCGTCCATGGCCGGGGGCTGGTAGAACCCCATCAGCCGATTACCTGGCGGATATCGGCCTCGATGGCAGCCACCTTGACCGCGCTGGCCGCCTTGGCCGCTGCCAGTCGCTGTGCGGCGCCGGGAAGCTTGGAGTCGACCACTGCGGTACAGGCCAGAATGTAAAATTTTATTTTCGGTTCGGTGCCGCTGGGGCGGACGGTAACCAGCGTGCCGTCCGCCAGGTACCACTGGATAACGTCGCTGGCCGGCAGCACGACTTTAGCGGTCGTTCCCGGCTTAGCCGTCTCCCAAGTCAGGCCGGTTTTTATATCGCGGATGCGCTGCACGGCGATGCCCCCCAGTTGCTTGGGTTGGGCTTTACGGTAGGTTGCCATGATGCCCTGCATAATGTCCATGCCGCTGGCGCCGGCGAAATACTTGCTGATGCCGACTTCCTGATGGTAGCCGTGCTCTAGGTACAGGTCGTCCAGGCGCTGCAGCAGGCTTTTGCCGCGACTGCGCCAGTAAAGGGTCATCTCGGCGGTCATGGCGGCGGCGCTGATGCCGTCCTTGTCGCGCACCTCGGTTTCCACCAGGTAGCCGTAGCTTTCTTCGGTGCCGTAGACGAAATCACGGCCGGTTTCCTCGAAACGGCGCATCAGGTCGGCGATCCACTTGAAGCCGGTCAGGCATTCCTGGCATTCCGCGCCGTAGCCTTCGGCGATGCGCCGCTGCAGTTCGGTGGTGACGATGCTGCGGATGGTGGCCGGTCGCTTGGGCATGCGGCCCAGCTCTTGGCGTGACAGCAGGATGTAGTCGGCATGCAGCGACCCCAGCTGGTTACCGGTAATGAGGGCGAAGTCGCCTTGGCCGTCCGGCACGGCGATGCCCAGGCGGTCGGCGTCCGGGTCGGTGGCCATGACGACGTCGGCCTTGACCTGGCGCCCCAGCTCCAGGGCCAGCTTGAGGGCGGCGGCCTCCTCCGGGTTCGGGTAGCCGACCGTCGGAAAATCGCCATCCGGCTCGCGCTGCTCGGGCACGGTGGTTATGGACAGGCCCAGGTCGCCCATGACGCGCTCGAAGTGCATGCCGCCGGTGCCGTGCAGCGGCGTGAATACGATCTTGACGTCCTTGGCCAGGCGGCGGAAGAGTTCCGGCCGAAACAGCTGGTTCTTGACCATCTGGACGTAGGGTTCGTCGATTTCCTTGTCGATCATCACCAGCAAGCCCTTGGCTAGGGCTTCGGCCTGCGGCATGACCTTGATGGCGCTGACCTGGCCAACGCGCTCGATGATGCCGGTATCGTGCGGAGCGATCACCTGGGCGCCATCGTTCCAGTAGGCCTTGTAGCCGTTGTAGGCCGGCGGATTATGGCTGGCGGTAACCACCACGCCGGTATCAGCGTTAAGCCGCCGAATGGCGTATGATAGTTCCGGGGTGGGCCGCAGGCTGGAAAACAGGTAGGCCTTGATGCCGTTAGCGGCGAAAATCAAGGCCGTGTCGAGGGCAAAGGTTTCGGAGTAGTGCCGGGAATCGTAAGCCACGCAGGCCGACAAGGCCTTGCCCTGGACGGTGGCGTTGATATAGTCGCACATGCCCTGGGTGGCGCGGCGGACGACGTAGGAGTTCATGCGGTTGTAACCGCCGCCAATCAGGCCGCGTAGGCCGCCGGTGCCGAATTCCAGGTCGCGGTAGAAGCGGTCTTCCAGTTCCTTGAGGTTGTCTGCGGCCATCAGTTTCTCGACCTCCGCCTTGAAGGCGGTGTCGGTTTCCTTGGCCAAATAATCGCGGGCGCGACTCAGGATATCGGCTTTTTCCATATCAGGACTCCTTATAGTGCATAGTAGCGGTGCGCGCTTCCAGATGAGGCAGTCGGCCGGAGGCCAGGCTGCAAACGGCGGAAACCGGTGGCGGCGCTGGCTTGATTATAGCCAAGCCACGGCTGTTTGGCAAATGAAAACGGCCTGACCAGGCTGGCGGATTAGCAGGGTGTTGAAAAACGCGGATGCGGCTTTTCAACACTTCAAAAGCCGGTACAATTACGCAGCATAGCGCAAGCTATGCGAGGAATTGTTAAGGTTGTTGAGAAAGCAACCGGCTTTTTCAACAACCTGTTAGGCTTGCTGGTCCAGCCAGGCGGGCAGATCCCGGATATCCTCCAAGATGGCTTGGGACCCAGCCGCCAGCAGTTCGGCGGCGCTACGGAAACCCCAGGCCGCGCCCAAGGCTACCATGCCGGCCGCCCGGGCGGTGAGCATGTCTACATCGGAGTCGCCGATGAAAGCACACTCCGAGGCGCATACTCCGGCCGCCGCCGCCGCCGCTAGCGCCCCGGCCGGATCGGGCTTGATCGGCCGACCGTCGATGGCGCCCCGGACTAGCACAAAGCGGTTAGCCGGGAAGGTCTGGGCTACAACGGCTTTGGCAATCAGGTCTGGCTTGTTGGTGACCACCGCCAGGGCCAGCCGGCGTTGCTCCAACCCAGCTAAAACCTGACCGACACCCGGATAGGGCTGCGAGCTGGCCACGCCAGTCGCCTTATAACGTTCCAAGCTCTGGAGGTAGAGCTGCTCGAAGTCGACCACCGCGTCAGCCGGAATGGCCGCCTTCAGCAAGGCGCGGAAACCGCGACCTACCAAGTAGCGGTAATCGGGCAGGGGATGTTCCGGCCAGCCGTGTTCCAGCAGGATGGGATTGACGAAAGCGGCGATATCGGCCAGCGTATCCACCAACGTGCCGTCGAGGTCGAAAATACAAGCTTTGATCATGTCGGCTTTATAGCACGAGCGGGACAAAAAATGCTATTGTCCGACGGTAGGGGGCAAAAGATGGGTCAGGCTGATTTCGAGGCATATTACCAGACGGCGTTTGGAGTTCGCTGGCCGGCTTTGCGCACCGCCTTGTTGGCCCACGGCGCCCGCCTGGACTTCAAACATGGCCTCACCAGCCCATACCGGCTGGATGCCGCCTCGGTGGCGGCAGCCTGTGCCCTGCGGCTGCCGGCTGTTGGGCAGATGCTTGACGCCTGTGCCGCGCCAGGCGGCAAGAGTCTAGTGCTGGCCAGTCGCCTGGGCACTGACCGGCCCCTGCTAGCCAACGAACTGTCCAGCGAGCGGCGGCGACGGCTGCATGACGTACTGGACCAGCATCTGGCGGCCGAACGGCGTAGCCTGGTGACGGTCTCCGGTTTCGACGCCGCCGCGGCCGGTGGTCGTACCAGCGAGCACGGCCGTTTCGGCGCCATCCTGCTGGACGCGCCGTGCTCCAGCGAGCGACACGTGCTGGCCGACGACAAGGCCCTGGGCCAGTGGAGCGCGGCACGAGTGCGCTTCCTGGCCCAGCGGCAATGGTCGCTACTATCCAGTGCTTTCCTGCTTCTGGTCGTCGGTGGCAGCTTGGTTTATTCGACCTGTGCCCTGTCAACGGCCGAAAACGACGAGGTGGTTGGCCGGCTTATGAAAAAGCAGTCCGGCAAGGTAGCAGTCGACCTACCGCCGGATAATCTGGCCGCAGCCCTGGCCGAAGCCGGACTGTCGCCCGATGGCTGCCGCCCGGTCGAAACGGGGACGGACAACCTAGCGGCCGAAATCGGCTCAGACCAGCCAGCCGTTGCCGGCTTGGACGACTGGCTGGGTACAATCCAGGCCGAAACCACCACTTATGGCCGCTTATATCTGCCCGATACGGCGCGAGGCGCCGGGCCGCTCTACATCGCCCGGCTGGTCAAGCTGGCTTAACAGGGTGTTGAAAAACGCGAATGCGGCTTTTCAACACTTCAAATGCCGGTACAATTACGCAGCATAGCGCAAGCTATGCGAGGAATTGTTAAGGTTGTTGAGAAAGCAACCGGCTTTTTCAACAACCTGTTAAAGCCCGTCTGGGCTGCTTAACAGCAAGCTGTTAGTCGTCCTTGTCCAGGTCTTCTTCCTTGCCACCAATTTTGCCGTAGGCGGCTTCTTTTTCGTCCTTATGCTTATCCAATTCCTTGATCTTGTCCAGGATTTCGCTGATACCGGTGGTTTCACGCGAGACGGTTTTATGGCCTTTTTCGACCAGGATGTCGTACACTTCCATACCCAAACGGGCACTTTGCTTGACGATCTGGGAGCGCAACTGGCTGATTTCCATTTTCAGGACGCCTTTTTCGCCTAACTGATGGGCCTTGTCACCCAAATTAGCGAGCGCTTCCTTGGATACCGCTAAACCTTTATCGATCCATGCTTTCATCTGGTCTACGAATGCCATCGTCCTCTCCTTTTCTTTCAAGTGCTGGCTATCGCTTTACAAGTTAAGTTGCCAGCAACCGTTTTTAAAAGTCGCGCAATTACCGGCGAAAGGCAAGTAAATACCATCATTGATGTCGGATTTTGAAAGCTCCACTTTCTCTGTATCATGCCAAAAGGTATAAAAATGTTAAAATTATAATAGCGCGTTGCAACTTTTGCGACTTGACAGAATATGCGATATACATCTATATAGTGTGTAGTTAGAAGTGAGGGCTACCATCAATTGTATACAAGATCGGATAACGGGCAAGTCAAGCTTTGGTATAATAAAGATTTGACGACGAACGGTCCCTGTTGTCGGCTGTCAGGCAGCTTACTCGTATGAGGTGCCCCCATTGCCTGTCGCTGGATGACCGGGTAACCGATTCGCGGACCTTGGCCAATGGCGAGAGCATCCGTCGCCGCCGGGAATGCCTGGCTTGCGGCTACCGTTTTACCAGTTATGAGCGAATTGAAGAAAAAGCGCTGATGGTTGTCAAAAGCGACAGCCGGCGCGAGCCGTATGACCGGGCCAAACTGGAGCGTGGCGTGCGCCGGGCGGTCGAGAAGCGCCCGGTTTCCCAACTGGCCATCGAGAATTTGCTCAATGAGATCGAGGACGAGGCCGCCATGCTGGGTCGCAATGGCAACGAGGTGCCTAGTTCGGCCTTAGGTGACCTGGTACTTAACAAATTATACGCCCTCGACAAGGTCGCCTATGTACGCTTTGCCAGCGTCTACCGAAAATTCGAGAGTATGCAGGAATTTTTACAAGAAATAAAACGTCTGGAAACGCAACGCGATGGTCAGGACGGGGGAGAAAGACAGCATGGGCTCTGATCAACAGTTTTTTCCGGAATGGCGCACTGTGCTAGGAAACGTGCCCGAGGCCACCAGGTATGTCGCCAAGCGGACCGGCAAGATCGAGCCGTACGACCGCATCCGCATCGCCAGCGCCATCGAAAAGGCCTTCCGAGCCGTCAAAGGCGTAGCCGACCGGCAACAGGTCGAACGCATCACGGCCGACGTCGAAATCCGGCTGGCCTTACTGCTGTCCGGCCGCCACCCGAACTCCATTCCGGCCATCGAGGAAATCCAGGATCTGGTGGAAACCGCCCTCATCGAAGGCAAGGAAGCGGCCGTCGCCCGGGCCTATATCCTGTATCGGGCGCGCCATGAGGCGCTACGCGATACCCAGAAACTGATGCTGGACATTAACGGTACCATGGACGGCTACCTGGGGCAGGGGGACTGGCGCGTCAAGGAAAACGCTAACGTCAATTACTCGCTGGGCGGTCTCATCCTGCATAATTCCGGCACCATCACCGCCAATTACTGGCTTAAGAACATCTATACCGAGGATATCGCCGAGGCCCACCGCGAGGCTGATTTCCACCTACACGACCTGTCGATGTTCTCCGGCTACTGCGCCGGCTGGAGCCTGCGCCAACTGATAGCCGAAGGCCTGGGCGGCGTGCCGGACAAGATTACCAGCGCGCCGGCCAAGCATCTGTCCACCCTCATCCAGCAGATGGTCAATTTCCTCGGCATCCTCCAGAATGAGTGGGCCGGGGCCCAGGCCTTCTCCAGTTTCGACACCTACCTGGCGCCCTTCGTCAAGATCGACGCCCTGGGCGACGACGAAATCCGGCAGTGCCTGCAGAGCTTCATGTTTGGCGTCAACACCCCCAGCCGCTGGGGAAGCCAGGCGCCGTTCACCAACGTGACGCTGGACTGGACCTGCCCGGTCGACCTGCGCGATCGGCCGGCGGTTATCGGCGGCCAGGAGACCGGCTTCACCTACGGCGACTGCCAACCCGAAATGGAAGCCATCAACCGCATTTTCATCGAGCTGATGCTGGGTGGCGACGCTGACGGCCGCGGCTTCCAGTATCCGATTCCTACCTATAATATCACGCCTGATTTTGAATGGGACTCGCCTAACGCCAAGCTGTTGTTCGAGATGACCGCCAAATACGGTACGCCCTACTTCCAGAATTTCGTCAACTCCGACCTCAACCCAAACGACGTGCGCTCGATGTGCTGCCGCCTGCAGCTCGACAAGCGCGAGCTGCGCAAGCGCGGCGGCGGCCTGTTCGGCTCGGACGAGCTAACCGGCTCCATCGGCGTAGTCACCCTGAACATGCCCCGCCTCGGCTATTTGGCCCAGGGAAAAAACGACTTCTACCGCCGGCTGGACCGGCTGATGGATCTGGCGGCCCAGAGCCTGGTCATCAAGCGCAAAGTCTGTTCGCGCCTGCTGGAAGGCGGCCTCTTCCCGTACACCCGCCGTTACCTCAAAAATTTCGACAGCCACTTCTCGACCATCGGCCTGGTGGGCATGAACGAGTGCTGCCGCAATTTCCTAGGCAAGACCATCGCCGATACCGAGGGCAAGGCTTTCGCCCAGGAAGTGCTCGACTACATGCGCAAGCGCCTGGCCGATTACCAGGAAGATACCGGCGACCTGTTCAACCTGGAGGCCACCCCGGCCGAGAGCACCTCCTACCGCCTGGCCAAGCACGACAAGAAGCGCTATCCGGATATCCTGACCGCCGGCGACAGCGAGCCGTATTACACCAATTCCACCCAGCTGCCGGCCGAGTACACCACCGATCTGTTCGAGGCGCTCGACCATCAGGAAGCGCTCCAGACTAGCTACACCGGCGGCACGGTCTTCCATATCTTCCTGGGCGAGGCCATCGACGACTGGCGGGCGGTACGCGACCTAATCCGCAGTCTGACCACCCGCTACCGCATTCCATACTACACGCTGTCGCCGACCTTCTCGGTCTGCCCGATTCACGGCTATATTTCCGGCGAGCACTTCGCCTGCCCGAAATGCAAAACCGAGAAGGAAGCCCGGTTGCGCGAGGAGATCCAGTTCCTGGAAAAGGAATTGGCCGAGAGCTGATTGACTGTTGAGACTATCCCGGCCACCTGACAGGCCGCCGTCGAATAATGTTCCAGCCTTCCGGAGGGGAAGCGCTGGTTTCCGGAGGGGAAAAATGGAAGCACGAAAAGCGAAGGAAGCCCGCCTGGCCGAATTGAAGAGCCAGCTGCTCAGCGTCCAGGGCACGCCCACCGAAGTGTATAGCCGCATCGTCGGCTACTATCGCTCGGTCCGTAACTGGAATGTCGGTAAACGCCACGAATACACCAGGCGCAAGACCTATCAGCTCGACCATGGGACCAGCCCGCTGGCTCAGCCAGAACTACTGGCTCAGCCAGAACTACTGGCTCAGCCAGAACTACTGGCTCAGCCAGAGCTACTGGCTCAGCCGGAAGCGGTGACGGTGGCTGCATCGTCTACCCGGCACGAGAGCGGCATGGCCCAGGCCTATATGCTGTTCACGCGCCAGACCTGTCCAGGCTGCGGCCCGGTCAAAGAGTACCTGCAAACCTCTGGCCTGCCGGCTACCATCGTCGATGTCGACACGCCGGACGGCCTGGAAGCGGCCCGCCAGTATAACGTCATGGCCACGCCCACCGCCATCCTACTGGGACGGCAAGGCGAAGAGCAGGCCAGAGCTTACAATCGTAGCCAGTTGGCCGGCCTGTTGGGACCGCGGACAGCGGCTGGAGCCAGGGTCAGCCTCTGAACGGTGAGGCTGGCGGCATGAAGCTCGGTTTACAGAAACTGAGCCTGGTCGACTATCCCGGCCGGGTGGCCTGCGTGCTGTTCCTGCCGGGCTGCAACTTCGCCTGCCCGTATTGCCATAACCCCGAATTATTGTCGCTTGAGGCCAGCGCCGATCTGGTGTCGCTGGAAACGGCCTTGAGCCACTTGGGGCGGCGCCAGGGCGTCATCAGCGCGGCCGTCATCTCCGGCGGCGAGCCTTTGCTGCGGCCGGACATCCCCGCCCTAGTCAGCCGCCTGCGCCACCACGCGGTCCTGGTCAAGCTGGACACCAACGGTTCGTTCCCGGAACGCATCGGCCCGGCCGGCGTCGATTACCTGGCCCTGGACATCAAAACCAGCCCGGCGCGTTACCCGGAATTATGGCCGGCGGCACCGACCGACGCCGCCGACCGCATCATGGAAAGCATCCGCCTGGTGCGCGCCCTGGGAAAACCCTACGAGTTTCGCATCACCTGCGCCCCTGGCATCTTCGGGTTGGATGAAGCCCGCCAAGTTGCGGCCTTGCTGCGTCCGGAAGACCCGGTCTACCTGCAACGCTGCCAAAAAAGCCAGGTGCTGGATCCAGTCTGGGCCGAGAGTCAGGCCGATTACAGCGAGACGGAACTGGCTGGCCTGCTCAGTATTATCAGGCAGGCGGCGCCCTCGGCCCGGCTGCGTGGCAGCTGAGAGTAACACACAAACTTGGCAGCTGAGGATAACGTGCAAAGCGGCAGCTGAGAGTTAGGTGCAAGGCGGTTGACAGTTTTTTTCTTTTTTGCTATATTCCAACTAAACCGATAGGAATTGAGGGGAATCAAATTTCCCGCCCTGCCTGGTGATCTGAAATAGTTCCGGCGCCTGGCCGGTGGAAGGAAGCGCGCTTGTTTTCGGTATCCGCCAAGACGCAATACGCCATTCGCGCCATGAGTTTCCTGGCTCGCAATACCGAGCGGGTGGTCAGTAGCGCCGAAATCGCCGCCGCTGAGCAAATTCCAGCCAAGTACCTAGAAGGCATCATGACCTCGCTCAAGAACGGCGGCCTGGTCTCCGGCGAGCGGGGCAAGAACGGCGGCTACCGCCTACTCAAGGCAGCTAGCGACATCCCGATGCTGCAGATCGTCGAAGCCCTCGACGGCAGCGTCATGCCCGTCAATTGCGTCGAGACGCCCGATACCTGCTCGTTGGGCTGCTCGTGCATGCCGCGCCAATTCTGGATCGGCTTGAAGAGTACAATCGATGATTACCTGCGGGATTGCAGCCTGCAGGATCTGGTGGAAGGGGCGACTCATGCCAAATAAATTTGTTTACATGGATTACAACGCGACTACGCCACTGCATCCCCTGGTCAAGCAGGCTTTGGTCGACAATCTCGACCTCTTTGCCAACGCTTCCAGCATGCACGAGCAGGGGCGCCAGGCCCGTTCCACCATCGAGGCCGCCCGCCTGTACGTCGCCCAGCTGATCGGCGCCCAGCGCAACCCCGAACAGCTGGTCTTCACCTCCGGTGGCTCGGAGTCGAACAATACGGTGTTCGCCACCATGTTCCACCTTGGCCGCAAGCAGGATCGCAACCAGATCATCACTACGGCTATCGAACACCCCTGCGTGCTCAACGCCGCCAAGTGGCTGGAGTCCGAAGGTTTCCCGGTGCATTTCCTGGGTGTCGACGGCGACGGCCGCATCGACCTGGCCGAGCTGGCGCGCCTGGTGAACGACAAAACCTTACTGGTGTCCATCATGGCCGCCAATAACGAGATCGGCACCCTGCAGGACATGCCGGCCATCGGTCGGATCGTCAAACCGAGCCTCTCCTGGCTGCACTGTGACGCCACCCAGGCCGTCGGCAAGATCCCAGTCGACGTCGAGTCCTGGCAGGTCGACTACCTGACCCTGTCCAGTCACAAGCTGTACGGCCCCAAAGGCGTCGGCGGCCTGTTCGTGCGCAAGGGCGCGCCGCTCGAACCGCTGATCCGCGGCGGGCACCAGGAACACGGCCGGCGGGCCGGTACCTACAACTCCGGCGCTATCGCCGCCTTCGGCCTGGCGGCTAGCCTGGCCAGGCAGGAACTGCCGGAGTATGGCCAGCGGCTGCGCGCCTTGCGCACTCGGCTGGTTGATGGCTTGCTGGCGGCCATTCCCAAGATCCGCGTCAACGGACACCCGGAGCAGGTTCTGCCCAATACCCTAAACATATCTTTCCCGGGCGCCGAGGGCGAGGCCATCCTGCTGCATCTCGACCTGGCCGGCATCGCCGTCTCAACCGGCTCGGCCTGCGCCTCCGGCAGCCTCGACCCTAGCCACGTGCTGATGGCCACCGGCGTCGGCCCCGAGCTGGCCCATGGCTCGATCCGCTTCAGCCTGGGTAGAGGCAGCACCGCGGACGATGTCGACTACGTTTTGGCTACCCTACCGGGCATTATCGCCCGCCTGCGGTCGATGTCGACCGTCAGCTTCTGAGCATAAAGGAGATTGCCGATGAGCGAAGCCTTCAACTGGCTCTATTCCGATACCGTCAAGGATCATTTTACCAATCCGCGCAACGTTTTCAACCCGGCCGACAATTTCAAGGCCGACGCCGAGGGCATGACCGGCAACGTCAAGTGCGGCGACCAGATGCTGTTCATGCTGCAGGTGCGGGACGACGTCATCGTCGACGTGCGCTGGAAGACCTACGGCTGCGCCAGCGCCATTGCCAGTACCTCGATCCTGTCGGAGGCCGTCAAGGGCATGAAGCTGCTCGAGGCCTACAACATCAAGCCGGAAGACATCGCCGCCCGGCTGGGCGGCCTGCCGGACAACAAGATCCATTGTTCGGTGCTGGGCGACAAGGCCTTGCGCGCCGCCATCGACGCCTACCTGGCCAAGACCGGCCGCGCCGGCTTGTTCCGCAATGAAGGCGCCACCGTCATCTGCAGCTGCCTCAATATCACCGACCGCGATATCGAGACCGCCGTCAAGCAGGGCGCCCACGACTGGGAAACCCTCCAGGAACGTACCAAGATCGGCACGGTCTGCGGCGGCTGCAAAGACAAGGCCGAAGCCCTGCTGCACGAGTACGTGCACATCTTTGCCGAGTGACCAGGCGGGTGGCCGGCGGCGGTGAATCGGTTCCACCGCCGGTAAGCTTGACCGCTCCGGCCAAGGAAAGTCCAGACGACGGGGGCTGGTCGCCAGACCAGATCGACAGTTTTAGCCAGGTGGTACTCGACTACTATCGCGCCAACCGGCGGTCCTTCCCATGGCGCGAAACGGCTGACCCCTGGCGTATACTGGTCTCCGAGATCATGCTGCAACAGACTCAGACCCTGCGGGTGTTGCCCAAGTACGAACGGTGGTTTGAGTTATTCCCGAACATGCAAAGCCTGGCTGACGCCAGCCTGGTCGACGTCTACGCCGCCTGGCAGGGGCTCGGGTACAACAATCGGGCCATGCGGCTGCGTGAGGCGGCGCGTCGGCTGTGTACCGAGTCCCCAGGGCGGGTGCCGGACGACGAGGCTGCCCTGCGCGCCTTGCCGGGTATTGGTCGCTATACCGCCGGCGCGGTGCTGGCTTTTGCCTGGAACCAGCCAACCGTCATCCTCGAAACCAATATCCGCAGCGCCCTGATTTTCCACTTTTTCCCCGACCAGCCGCGGGTAACGGACAGCGCCTTGCTGCCACTGGCCGCCGCTGCCCTGGACGCGGCCATAGCCCGCGGCTGTCCACCACGCGATTGGTACTATGCGTTGATGGATTACGGTGTCTTTATCAAGAAAATGGAAGTCAATCCAACGCGGCGCAGCCAAGCCTACAGCAAGCCGACGGCTTTCCACGGTTCGCTGCGCCAGGCGCGCGGCGCCGTGCTGGCAAGCTTGCGGATCGCCGGGGCGACTGATTTGGCGACGCTGGCCCGACAGACTGATCTGACCGCGCCGGCTGATTATCAGCGGCTGGAGACGGCCGTCGCCGCCTTGGTGGCGGAAGGCTTGCTGCGTTACCACGGCCAGCGCTTGACCTTCGCTGACTGAGCCCGCCGGCCTCGGCGCTGCCGCTGACCTCAGCGCGGACCTGGAAAAAAAGCTGGCGCCCAGCGCTAAACAGGCTATACTTAAAGGCATGACCACACCATTCGAATCCGCCAATGAGGCCCTGATCCAGATTCAGCGCGAAATTGCCATTCCAGACTGGCCAGCCGCTTTCGATACCGCCACCCTGGCCAGCAAACACTTTCCAGGCACTCGCGGCATGATCGAGTATTTCCGGCTTTGCGCGGCCGCCCGCCTGGGCCGCCGCGAGCTGGTCTTCGATAGCCTGCGCCAACTGGCGGATGAGGGCTTTTGGTATAGTGAAGTCTTGTTGCGCCAATCACCGTCTTTCGCGCCGTTTCAGGAATTGCCTGATTTTGAGAGGCTGGTAGAGCGGCACCGCGCCGTCCAGGAACATAGCATGGCTGCCAGACAGCCGGATATCATCGTTCGTCCAGCCTCCAGCCTGGCTGTGGCGGCGGCCTTGATAGCACTACACGGCAATGCCGGGTCGGCAGCCCTTGAAGCCGCGCACTGGACTGGGCTGACGGCCCAGGCTTGCCTGGTAGGTCTGCCTGAATCCGGGCAGGGTGGTCTGATGAAGGATGTCTGGAACTGGGACGATGAGGCGGCAACCTTTGCCACCATCCGGACCTTCCACGAGCGTTTGGCCTTGCCGATCGGGACGCCGCTACTCTTGGGCGGTTTTTCGCTGGGCGGCCAGATGGCCTTGCGGGCGGCCTTGAACTGTTTGTTGCCCTGTCGGGGATTCCTGCTTTTCGCGCCATATATTGATGCGAATTTAACCGAATGGCTAAAACTGTTGCAAAAGCCTGCCGCGCCCAGCCTACGCGGTCATGTGGTGGTCGGTAGCCTGGATCCATCTTGCGCGGCCATCAGACAACTGGTAGCGGCCATGAACCAGGTCGGCCTGGTTTGCGGCTTGGAAGTACTGGCCGGCGCCCATGATTATCCGACCGATTTAGCCGCTATTTTCGGTCGGGCGCTCCCTAACGTGTTGGTTGAGCCGGGCGCTCCGGCCGGCGGTGCTTGATAGCCGCCGAGACCAGCTTGGTTGCCGCCCGCGATCAGCTGCTGCCGGCAATCAAGGCTGGAACAGTCGGTTCCAGAAACGGGTCAGGGCATCGCGCAGGCGGATGAAGAAATTGCCGCGCGGGATGTCGACGGCCGTCACGATGTCCAGGCGGCGGATGACCCGCTCCCCGGCCGAAAGGATCAGGCTGCCGACCTTAACGCCGGCGGCCAGGGGCGCGCGCAGGTCAGTTTCGAACACGAGTCGACTATGCAGCATAGCGGCGTCCGTCCGATCCAGAGTGAAAACCAGGCTGTCGTCGATGACTGGTACGCTGAATTTTCCGGCATAATCCCAGATCCGCAAGGCGGGCAGGGCGGGGGCCGGCACGTTGACCGTCTGCCAGCGCCGGAAGGCCCAATCGAGCAGGCTGGCCGCCGTCTGGCTGCGCGCGGCCGTGCCGTTCTTGCCGCCCAGGCTGACCACGATGAAGCGGGTGCCGTCGCGTTCGGCGGTAACAATAATATTATAGCCAGATTCGTCGATATAGCCGGTTTTAAGGCCGTCGCAGCCTTCGTAATCGAAGATCAGATGATTGCGGTTGCGCAGCAGGATTTTTCCAGCCGGCGGCGGGACGCCCGGCGGCATGATGTCGGCGCGCGGGAATTCCATCGTATAGACATTGTGTATCTCCCGGATGGCTTCCGGATGGCGCTTTAGGTAGTAGCGCGAAAAAACGGCCAGGTCGCGGGCGGTGCTGATGTTCTGGGCCGACAAGCCGGATGGCTCCTCGAAGTGAGTCTGCGTCAGGCCGATTTCGGCGGCGGCGGCGTTCATCAAGGCGGCGAAATCGGTAATCGAGCCGCTCATGAAGCGGGCGGTGGCCCGGGCGGCATCGTTGCCGGAAATGACGGCCAGTCCGAGCATCAGATCAAGCACTGGCACGTTCATGCCGGCCTGCAGATACATCAAGGCCGAACCGTAGGGCAGATTGACGTCCTCTGGCAGGATGGGGACAATCGTGTCGCGCCTAAAGCGACCGGCGGCGATGGCCTCGTACATCAGGTGCAAAGTCATCAGCTTGGTCAGACTGGCCGGCGGAATCGGCAGGTCGGCGTTCCGTTCAAAGAGGACTTCGCCGCGGGCGTAGTCCATGATGACGATGGCCCGGGCGTCGAGGTTGGGCGGCGGCTCGGCCGAAGCGGCGGCCGGCGGTGCGGCTTGGGCGGGCAAAGCCAACGCGGTCGCTAGCCAGAGCGCGGCCAGGACCACACCGCCGCGCCAGCCCGACCGGTGACTTGCCGCCGGCCGGGTCGCCCTGGCCGGGCTGGTCGATATGGTTAAGTTTGGTTGCGTGGTCGGCACCTTCAGAAATCGGCCTGCTTGACGGCGCGCGGGAAGGGGATAACGTCGCGGATGTTCTCCATGCCGGTCACGTAGCGCATCAGGCGCTCGAAGCCCAGGCCGAAGCCGGAGTGCGGCGCGGAGCCGAAGCGGCGCAGGTCGAGGTACCACCAGTAGGCGGCTTCATCCAGTCCCAGGTCGCGGATGCGCTGCAGCAGCACGTCGTGGCGGTATTCGCGCTCCGAGCCGCCAATGATCTCGCCGATCTTGGGCACCAGGACGTCCATGGCGCGCACCGTCTTGCCGTCGTCGTTCAGGCGCATGTAGAAGGCCTTGATTTCCTTCGGATAGTCGGTAACGATGACCGGACCCTTGATTACGGTCTCGGACAGGAAGCGCTCGTGCTCAGTCTGCAGATCGCAGCCCCAGAAGGGTTTAAACTCGAAGCTGTCCTTGTTTTGTTCCAGCTGCTTGATGGCGTCAGTATACGTCATGTGGGCGAAGGTGGAACCGCGCACGCTGTCCAGCATCTGAACCAAGCCCTTCTGGATGCGTTTGTCGAAAAAATCAAGGTCTTCGGCGCACTTGTCCAGGGCCCATCCGAGCAGGTATTTGATGAAGTCCTCGGCCAGGGCCATGTTGTCGGGCAGTTCGGCGAAGGCCATTTCCGGCTCGATCATCCAGAATTCGGCCAGATGGCGGGTAGTGTTCGAGTTTTCGGCCCGAAAGGTCGGCCCGAAGGTGTAGACCTTGTTGAGGGCCATGCAGTAGGTCTCGACGTTCAGCTGGCCGGAAACCGATAAAAACGACTTCTTGCCGAAAAAGTCCTTGGCATAGTCGACCGGCTTGCCGGCCTTGACCATGGCGTCCATGTCCAGGGTGGTTACCTGGAACATTTCGCCGGCGCCTTCGCAGTCGCTGGCGGTGATGATGGGCGTATGCACATAATTGAAGCCGCGTTCCTGAAAGAAGCTGTGCACCGCGAAGGCCATCTGATTGCGCACGCGGGCCACCGCGCCGAAGGTATTGGTGCGCGGCCGCAGGTGGGCGATCTCGCGCAGGAACTCCAGTGAGTGGGCCTTCTTCTGTAGCGGGTAGCTATCGACCGGCGCTTCGCCGATGACTTCGGCGCTTGTAGCCTGGAGCTCGACGGGCTGGCCGGCAGCCGGGGAGGCAACCAGCCGGCCGCTGATGGCACAGGCCGCGCCAGTATTGAGCCGGTCGAGTTGGCCGCGAACCGTGTCGCCAATCGTATTAGCATCAAAAACGCATTGCAGATTACCAAAGCACGAGCCATCGTTCAATTCCACAAAAATGGCGTTTTTAGTGTCGCGCTTGGTGCGTACCCATCCCTTGGCAGTCAGAGTGCTGTCAACGGCTTTCTCGCGCAGGATGGCCTTGATGTCTTGCATGATTTACTCCCTGTTGTCCCGGTCGCCAAGCTTGGTCGACGCGGCAGCCCGCCGCCTGGTCGGCGCTGGGCACAAAGATAGCATTTTTGGCGCTTGCTGGTCAAACCATCGACTAACCATCGACTGCCATCCTAAAGTGGACTGACAATAATGCCTTTCCGGGTTAGTATAATGGCGTCATTAGGCGAAGGATCGAAAGGAGCATAAGCGATGGACAAAGGCGAGATTCAATTCGAGATAAGCAGGCATATCGGCGTGCTGGGCAGCGCCCGGGGTGGCTGGACCACCGAGCTCAATCTGGTCAGCTGGAACGGCCGGGAACCCAAACTCGATCTGCGGCCCTGGGATCCAAGTCACCAGCGGATGGGCAAGGGCATCGCCTTGAGCGCGGAAGAGGCTAAGGCGCTGCATGAGGTGCTGGGTCACTATCTGTCGACCACGACCAACTGAGCGCGTGGTCCGAGGTCGCTGGCTCAGGGTTGGCTGAACAGCAGGTAATCGCGCAGGCCGCCGGATTGGCGCGGCAGGTAGACCAGTTCCGGATCAGACGACCTGCTATGCAGTTTGTTCCATTCTTCGTCTAGCTTAGTTCTGGTGTACAGATAGGCCTCAACGGTGGACACGAAACCGTCGCCGTCGCGGTCCGCCAGCGGGTCAGTAGCCGCCGCCAGCAGGAACCAGGTAAAGATGCCGTGCCCGGCATACGGCAGGCTGCTGGCCGTGTTTTCCTCCCACGACAACTCCGGCGGTCCGGCGGCGGCCAGCACGACGGCGCCGGAGCCGTTGTCGGCGCCTAGCCAGGCTTGGAAGGCGCCGGCCAGCAGCGCGCCGACTTGGCTGAAGGCCGGCGTGTCCTCAGACGGCGTGACCCAAGGATTGTAGTCGGCTGGAATACCATCGTAAGCCACGCCGCCAGGGGCAAATCCACCGGAGTAGCAGCTGTCCAGGATCAGGATGGGGTGGCGGATATCGTATTCCACCAGCCAGCCGTGCAGGTCGCGGCTGCTGATCAGGTTGGGACGCAGGTTGTCGACAAAGGGACTGGCGTCCACCGGCACCAAAAAAGTTTCTTCAGGTTCTATATAACCGTGTCCGGCATAGTAGAACAAGACGGGCTGGGTGTTACCGGTCAGACTGGCCAATTCCGCTTTCAGCCGGGCGGCGGTGGCTTCGGTATTCACAATTAGTCGGCTGTCCCAGCCTTGCTCTGTGAGGAGGGCGTCCATTGCAATGGCATCCGCCATTGTAGCTGGAAGATCCTTGAACAGGGTATAATCACTGGCGCCAAAGACGATGGCGGTGCCCAGGATTTTGGGCTGCGGGAAGGCGCAGGCGATCAGTACCAGGCTGAGCGCAAGGCTGACTAGTCCGGCCAGATGGTCCAGCCTAGCGACTCGACTGCAGCCAGCCGCGCGCTGGCCTGGTGCCGGCCAGTTTACCGCCTTCATGGTTGATTGCCGCTGGCTGGACGGACGCGGCTGACCGGCAGATAGACCAGGCGCAGCGACAGGCCGCCGCCAACCGAGAAACTGTGCGCCGGCAGGAAAAAGGGCGCTTCCAGGCTGAACGACAGCACTAAACCGTCGATGGGAGTGCGTAAAAACAGGCGCACTGCGGCGTCCAGTACCGGCATAAAAAACAGCATATAAGTGTCGGGGTACATAGCCAGGGCGGCGCCGCCTGAGATCTCGGCCTCCAGGTCAAAAGGCAGGCCAGTCAACTGGCCAATATTGGCAAAGAAACCAAGACTGCCGGCCAGACTGTCAAAGCCGCGGTAGCGGTAGTAGTACTCGGAGAAGAGCGACAGGCCGACGCTATTCAAGGCCAGGTTGGTGCTGAGGCCCAACTGGTCGCCATAACGGTTGCTCAGGCTGACGCGATGCAGGAGCTGGGGCAGCCAGGCGGCGTCAGTCCGGCCGGGCTCGATGGTAGCCAGGACGGCGAACTGGTAACCGACCGTGGTGGCAAAGCCGGCGTTGTCGGCCAGGGGCGTGAACCATTTCCCGGAAGTGCTGGTAGCAGGACTCAGGCTGGAGTTGCCTTGAGCCGGAGCCTGTGCCAGAACGGCTAGGAGCAGCAGCAGGCCTAATGGCAAGCGCTGCCCACGCAAAAGTGCCTGCCAGCCTGGTCGGTGTATAAAACGGGTAATAGCCATATAATGAAGATGCCGCAATCGGTGACAAAAATCAAGTCACTCTAACAGGGTGTTGAAAAACGCGGATGCGGCTTTTCAACACTTCAAAAGCCGGTACAATTACGCAGCATAGCGCAAGCTATGCGAGGAATTGTTAAGGTTGTTGAGAAAGCAACCGGCTTTTTCAACAACCTGCTAACGGTCCATCTGGGCCGAGGTTGGCAGCCGGCCAGGTCTGTGTTATGCTTGACGGGACATGAAAACCAAATGCATCAGCCTGATCGGCCTTGTTTTATCGTTGGCGGTAGGCGTCAGCCTAATAACATCATGCCGTAAAGAAACGCCCCTGGTGTTCAACCTGGAGCCGACTCCGGTGCTCAGTATCGGCATCGGTTGGGGCGTAGCCACCCAGGCCTGGGGCAGGCTTAAAGCCGAACCGTCGTTTTCGGCGGCCGATAGCGGCTTTGTGCGTCAACTGGTGGCCTTCGAATTACTCGGTCGGGAACGACGCAGCGAAGGCCGAGACTCCGGTATTTGGTACCGGCTGGAACTCGATGGCCAAGCCGGCTGGTTGCATGAAAGCGCCTTGCTATTTTTCGCCTCGAAGACTGTCGCCGATTATTACGTCAGGAATCAGGATTGACCATGATGGAGCTAGTCTGGTTTCTGATGCCGGTCCTGGTGGGCGCCGTTATCGGCCTTTTCACCAACTGGTTGGCCATAAAAATGCTGTTCCGGCCGCGTTACGAAAAACGCTTCCTTGGCATCCGCATTCCTTTTACCCCGGGCATTTTGCCGCGCGAGCGACAGCGCCTAGCCGCATCGCTGGGGGCGACCGCGGCCGGGGACCTTATCACCGAGGAAGTATTGGTCGCCAAAATTCGTTCGCCTGATTTCCATCAATCGCTGCAAGCGGCGGTGCTTGACGGACAGCACGCTTTCTACGCCGCCAGTCTCGATTTGGGGAACAACGCAAATGCCTCGCCGGCGCTGCAATTGGCCCGCGACATGCTCGGCGCCGCGCTGAAATCAATCGGCAGTTCCGGTATTTTTGAAGCCGCCGCCAGTCAAGCCCTGCGCCTGGCCATGGAGGAACTGGAAGGCTTGCCCTTGTCCAGCGTCATTACCGACGATACGCTGGCCGCCCTGACCCGTTTACTGTCGGACCGGCATACCGCCCCCCGCCTGGCGGCCACCATCACCAAGGCCTTGGACGAGCAGCTCCAGAAGGCGCTGGCGGCCGATGCCTGCCTGGCTGACTTCGTCCGACTGGATCAATTGCCAGCCAGCGTCAGCCAGATTTTCCATTACCTGTGGCCCTTTGTCTCCCAAAAAATCGTGGCCATCCTGCGCGAGCCGCACCTGCGCGGCAAGCTGGAAACGACCGGCGCCTTGCTGGTCAGCCGCATCATCGAGAAACTGAACAGCGTCCAGCGCTTCTTTATCGGTCTGGGCGGGTACGAACGCAGTATCCTACAGAGCATGCCGGCCATAATCGACGACTTTACGGCCACGGTCGAGGACCTGCTGCAAAAGCCGGAGACTCAGGCCGAACTGCTGGAATGGCTGCTCCAGCAGTTGCAAGACTTCATGCAAAAGCCGTGCCGCCAACTGGCCATCATCAACCAGGGCGAGCAACGCCGTATCCTGCTCGGTAAAACCGAGGCCGCCCTCAGCTCCGTTTTACAGAGCCTCAACGGCGAGCAGCTGGTAGGCGCCTTGGGTAACCTGGTTCGCAAGCAGACTTTTTCCGGCTTGTTCGAGCTATTCCCACAACTGCAAGGGGTCTTGGCCAGCAGCATCGGCGCCTGGCTGGCCTCGCTCCTATCCGGCGGGACGGGAGCCGCCCACAGCGCCTCCAAGGTGATGCAAGCCTTTTTTCAGGCCTTCCTCAGCTTGATGGAAGGGCGGCCCTTGGGTAGCCTGTTGGCGGTCGACGAGGCCAACGCGGTGCGCTTCGCCGATCTGGCCGCCAATGCCATCGCCGGCCTGGCGGCGACCCAGAGCGCCCGCATCCTGCAGTCGGTCGATGTCCATCGGCTGGTACAGGATCGTATCAATGACCTGGATATCGTCACCATAGAGCGGATGATCCTGCGCGTCATGGATCGCGAGTTGCGGGCCGTCACCTGGTTTGGAGCCTTGCTCGGCGGACTAATGGGGCTGGCGCAGTCGGTGCTCAACTTGTTGCGTTAAAACCGGCCGCCGCGAATCATGGCCGGCGACCGCTTGCGTCGTCGCGCCGGATGCACGATACTGGAGCTGTATTTAAAAGGAGATTAGGGTGGATCAATCCAAAAAAGTCCTGGTTCTCGATTTGGCAAGCGACATCGACGATGACTTCCTATCCGGCTGCACCCAGTCACTCAGTTTCCTGCAACTCGGCGATAACGTCGGCTTGTTGGAGGAGTTGGCCAGCACGGTGCCGCCCATTATCCTGATAAACGCCCGCCAGGCCGACTCCGAAACGCTGCAGCTGTGCCACCGCATCAAAAGGCAGGCTGGCTATGAACGCTCTTACCTGCTTTTGTGCCTCGAAGCCGTCGACCTGCCGCACTGCCAGGATGGGCTATGCCCAATCGACGATATCCTGCTTAAACCATTGTCGCGTGTCGAGTTGGGCGTGCGGCTGCAATTCGCTAATCGTCGACAGTCCGGCCAGGCCGGGTTGCTCGAGGAACGCGAGTTTTTTCGCAAGGCGGTGGTGCAAGAAGAATTCCTGTCCCGAAAATTGCTGGAGCGCCAACAGTACCTCAAAACCAGCCTGGCCGATACGGTACGCCGTAACCAGGAACTCAAATCGGCCCACAAGAAGCTTAAGCGTCAGGCCGGATACGACGTGCTGACCGGCCTGCTTAATCGCGCCAGCCTGAATGACCGCCTGGAACTCGAGGTGGCCAAATCAGTGGCCGAGCAAAGCCCGCTCTGCGGCATGATGATCGACATCGACTATTTCAAGACAGTGAACGACTCCTGGGGCCACCAGGCCGGCGACATGGTACTCGGCCGCTTGGGCCGCCTCTTCAAGCAGCAGCTTCGGCGCAACGACCACGCCGGACGTTACGGTGGTGAAGAATTTTTCATCATTCTGCCGGCAACCAAACTGGAGGACGCCCTGCCGATCGCCCGTCGCATCCAAGTGGCGATCGGGGCGGCCTGCTTTGACTGGAATGACAACTGCCTGTCCATCACCATTTCGGTCGGGCTCGTGGAGTACACAGCCAGCGAAAACCTGGCCCATTGGATAAACCGGGCCGACGCGGCGCTCTACCGGGCCAAGGACAACGGGCGTGACCGCATTTTTTACGAGCAGGCCGGCGCCTTGCTCGATTACCCGGTAAGCTCGGCAGCCACTTCCGCGCAGAGATAAAACGACCCGCACACCAGTAAGGGCAAATGGCTTTTTCTGGCCGCCGCCGCCGCCTGCCGGATAGCCTCGGCGGTATCCACCACCAGCTGGACCGCGAAACCGTGTCGCTCGAAGGCTTGGGCGATGGCGGCCGGATCGCTCTCCTTGAAGGGGCCGGGTTTGGTCACGAATAGGCGCTTGATTTCAGACCCAAAAACGGCGGCCATGGCAGCGGCCGGCTTGTCGATGGCGCAACCGAACAGCAGGCAGCAGCCTTCCGGGAACAGCCGTACCAGCTGGTCGCGGCAGGCGGCCACCGAATCGACCGTGTGGGCGCCGTCGAGGATGACGGTCGGGTCGCCTGGGATGATTTCAAACCTGGCCCTCAACTTAGCCGCCAGCAAGCCGGCTTGAATCTGGCTTGGAGTATAGCCGAAGTGCCGGGCGACCAGACTGACCAAGGCGGCATTGCGCAGCTGCACGTCGCCGATCAAGCCCACCGACACCGTTAAGGAATTATCGCCAGCCGGCTGGTCCCTGAAGCGCAGTAGCGCGTGGCTGCCGGACCGGTCGATGCGGCGGTCGTCGATGGTCACCTCGTCGTCAAGGCAATGCCAGGCAGCGCCTTTTACTAGCGCCGTGGCGCGAAACACCTGGACGGCCGCTTCTTTTTGGGCGCTGCTAAAAACCGGTACGCCTGACTTGATGATGCCGGCTTTTTCAGCCGCGATCAACTCGATGGTGTGGCCGAGGATCTCGGTATGCTCCAGCTCGATAGCCGTTAGTAGGCAGGCCACCGGCGCGATGATATTAGTGGTGTCCAGCCGGCCGCCCAGGCCGACCTCTATGACCGCTTGGCGGCAGCCAGCCAGGCGGAAGCACAAAAAAGCCAGCAAGGTCAGCAATTCAAAGAAAGTCGGGCAGTCGACCAGCGCATAATCCTGAGGATTCGTCGAGGTCAGGCACTCGGTCATCTCTACGGCCGCCGGCAAGAGAATGGCTTCGGATACCGCCTGGCCATCGATGGCGATTCGCTCGGTGAAGTGCAGCAGATGCGGCGAGGTAAACAGGCCGATCGGACCGTCCCGCTGCAGCAGGACGGCGGCCAGCATGGTGGCGGTAGAACCCTTACCCTTGCTGCCGGCCACGTGGTAGCAGCCGATGGCCCGGTCGGGACGCCCGGCGCGCTCCATCAGGCCACGGATACGATCCAGCCGATATTCATTGCGCTGGCCGTGCTTGCGCTCAAAATTGATAAAGCCGTTCAGGAAGGTATAAACCTCGGCGGCGTTGCTAAACTGCATGCTGTTCTCCATCCCGGCTGGTAGGGTTGCCCGAACTGGCCGGTCGCAAATCGTAGCGCATTGTACGATAGGCCGATGGCTTGTGCAATACGAATTCTGCTACCCGACGGTGGCAGCCGGCTAGCAACCTGACCGCCTAACCGCCTGACCGCTAGGATAATTAGCAGGTTGTTGAAAAAGCCGGTTGCTTTCTCAACAACCTTAACAATTCCTCGCATAGCTTGCGCTATGCTGCGTAATTGTACCGGCTTTTGAAGTGTTGAAAAGCCGCATCCGCGTTTTTCAACACCCTGTTAGGAAACGGTTGAGGCGAGACTATCCGCCGGGCTGGTGGGCGATTTGGCTAAGAGTCTGTCGGGCTTTGGATTTTGGCCCAGCCAAAGCGAGCCACGAGCCGATTTTACGCCGTGGGGCGCTGAGATCGGCCAAAAGCATGAAAAATTTCCCGGGATTCCGGATGCTTCAGATTTGTTTCCCAATTTTTTCTGACAATCATTCTTCGCTTTCCAAAGCCCGACAGACGCCTCGGTATAACCACCAGCAGCGTGGCCAGGCAATATCCCGGCCGACCAGCTCTTTTAAGGCCTGCGCCAGCCTGGCACTATCCGCCTCGTTCAACTCTTGGCGCAGATGACGCCCCCAGGCCGATGCTGCACCTAACCATTTCTCGATTTCATCGACGGACAAACGTCGTTCGGTTGGATGCTCCACCACGGCTTGACGTTGCAGGGCATAACCGGCCTCGGCCAGCTGGTTTGTAATAGCTTGCAGCTGCTTGGCCTGTTCAGCGGCATAGAATCCGTCATCCAGGCGGCGAAAGCGGTCCTGCAGGTCGTCAGGCAACAGTCCGGCGGTATGGAGCGACAGGATGCCGGTGGCTGGTGGCAAGCGCTCACTGCCGATCAGGCGAGCAGCTGGAAAGCAGCTGGCCCAATCTGAACTGTTTGAGTCTCGGTCTGGCGCTTGGCGCGACAAGACGCGTCCCGGTTGCACGCCAGTCAACCAGTCTTGGGTTATCAGGCACTCGATCTGCCGGTGGCCAATCTTATCCACCAGCCAGCCTGGCGACACGGCGCGGCGGCCTTCGTCCGGCAGAAGCAGTAGGGGTTTGAGAATCTCTTCGCAGTCGGCGAACAACCACTGCAGGCGCTCCAGCTGGGCCGGCTGGTCCACTAGGCAAGTCAGGCTGCCATCCGGGCAGGCCCGGAATATCTGTCTGGCCAGCGCGCCATCGTCAGCCGCGACCAGCAGAACGTTCTCGTGGCGCTGGCACTCCGCCCACGCCAACAGCGTAGCCTGGACAGCGGCCATGGCGGCGGCCTGACCGCCGGCTACGCGCTGGCGCCAGTTCCGCTTGCCGTTTTCAGGCTGTCCTGGCATCGGGAGGGGCAGTATCTCCGCATCGGCCGGACTGGCCATGGCCGCCAATTGCAGATCGCGGCGCTCGAGGACAGTATCACGGATGGTCGCTTCGTAGCCAAGTTTACCCGGCTGATAAAAAACCAGGCCCTTGAGGCTGTCCGGCAAATATTGCTGATTAGCCCAGTGGTCGCGATAGGCGTGTGGGTAGGCGTAACCGGCACCGTGCCCCAGACCCTGGCTATCGCGGCTGCCGTCCTTGAGGTGGTTCGGTACTTCGGCCTGTTCGGCCTCCACGGCCGCCAGGGCGGCGAAAAAGGCCAGGCCGGAATTGGATTTCGCGGCCGTGGCCAGATAGAGGGTGGCTTCGGCCAGCGGGAATTGCCCTTCCGGCAAGCCCAGCCGGTCAAAGGCCGCCGCGCAAGCCTGGACGGTGGCGATGGCCTGCGGGTCGGCCAGGCCGATGTCCTCGCTGGCGCTGATTAGTAGACGGCGAAAAATGAAGTGGGGATCCTCGCCGGCGTACAGCATCCTGGCCAGCCAGTACAGACTGGCGTCGGGGTCGGAACCGCGGATACTCTTGATGAAGGCGCTGATGGTATCGTAGTGGGCGTCGCCGTCCTTGTCGTAGAGGATGGCCCGCTTCTGGATGCTTTGCTCGGCTGTGTCCAGGCTGACCGTAATAGTCGCGCCGTCCGGCGCTGGCCAGGCTGCGGTACTGGTCTCGATGGCCAGTTCCAGGGCGTTCAGCAGGGCTCGAGCGTCGCCGCCGGCGGTGTGGACCAGATGTTCGAGGGCGCCAGTGCCAAATTCGATCTGCCAGCGGCCGTAACCGCGGGCCTTGTCGGCCAGGGCTTGCCGGGCGGCCTGCAACAGGTCAGTTTCGGCCAACGCCTGCAGCTGAAAGACCCGCGAGCGCGAAACCAAGGCCTTGTTGACTTCAAAGAACGGGTTTTCGGTGGTCGCGCCGACCAGGATGACCGTGCCATTTTCGACCGAGGGCAGCAGGGCATCCTGTTGGGCCTTGTTCCAGCGGTGGACCTCGTCGACAAAGAGGATGGTTTTTCGGTTATACAGATCGCGGCTTTGTTTGGCGGACTCGATGGTGTC
This sequence comes from Spirochaetes bacterium GWB1_60_80, assembly GCA_001829185.1. Lineage (GTDB taxonomy): Bacteria > Spirochaetota > Spirochaetia > Treponematales > UBA12059 > UBA12059. The sequence goes on along the minus strand of MIAR01000046.1, from coordinate 68,981 downwards.
GCGGATAGCCTGGACGCCGCTCAACACGGCGTTGATGGCCACGAAACGGGCGCTGGTGGCATTGGCGATTACCCGCGCCAGCGTCGTTTTGCCGGTGCCGGGCGGCCCGGACAGAATGATGCTGCTTAGGCGGTCGCGCAGGATGGCCCGGCGCAACAATCTGCCCGGGCCGACGATATGGTGTTGGCCAACGAACTCGTCCAGATTGCGCGGCCGCATCCGGTCGGCCAGGGGGCTGGCGGCTTCATTTCCGCCAGCCGCCTGGCTGAAAAGCTCATCGCTCATGCCGACGCCAGGCCGCCCCGCCGGCTATAAGACGCCTTAGCAGGGTGTTGAAAAACGCGAATGCGGCTTTTCAACACTTCAAAAGCCGGTACAATTACGCAGCATAGCGCAAGCTATGCGAGGAATTGTTAAGGTTGTTGAGAAAGCAACCGGCTTTTTCAACAACCTGTTAGCGGTCACTTTCGCGGCGCCAGCCAGCCCAGGTGCCGTCGACCCGCTGATTGGACCACAGGCCGTTACCTAAGGTGCAGGCAAATAACTGCTTCTTCCCGTCAATAGTGTCGAAGGCCGCCAATCGGACAATTACACTGTTGCCAATGCTGGTATCGAAGTTGGTGCGGCTAGCGATAGGGTCATAGCTGCGGATGGCTTCCGTCAACGCGGTACCGGCAATCCAGTCGCTGATATCAAACTGCCAGTAACCGTCAGCCTCATAGGTGGTACTGGAGGCGGTGTAGGTACGGGTGCCCAACAGCAGGTAGCTATCGGTTGTTAGACCGTCTATCACAAAGGCCGTCGTGAAGCTGGTATTAGCCGGTCCCTGGCTTACGGCCCAGGTAGTGCCATCGGTAGCGGAGTAAAGCTTGCCGCCGCTGCTGGTCATAAAATAACGCCCCGTGTCGTAGACCAGGCTGCTGAATTGATCGCTGGCGGTGGCGGCAGCGCCAACCAGGGTGACGGCCGCCAGGGCAGCGCCATCCAAGCCACGGTAAAGTCCATTACCGGTGCCCAGCCAGTAGTTGCTTCCATCCCACATCAGGGAATGGGGCAGACCGCTACTCAGGTCTGCCGGTCCGGCCGTGAAGACAGCCCCGGCTAGATAGTGCAGGCTATAGACGCTGCTGGCGGGAATATCACCGGCGGCGGCGGTAAACTTTTCTGACCAGGCCAGAACCAAGTTGTTGGCGGCCAACAAGCCGCGCAGTTCATGGCCCGCCCCGAGGGTGATGGGCAAGGCGGCGCTATCCCAGGTACTACCGTCAACCGTGCTGAGTACGCCGACGGAGAGGCCCGCATCGTCGCGGAAGGCTGCGTATAGTGTAGCGCCGCTGACAACCAGCGAGTCGACCAGGTAATCCTTGGTGGCAGCCGGGACGGTCCAGAGCGAGCCATCGGCCTCGGCGCGTTCCCAAAGCCGGCTAAGCGCGGCGTAATATTTACCATTAAACTGAACCAAGCTGCTGCTGCTGGCGGCCTTGAAAGCCGCCGTTGGATCGACCCGGAAATCGTTTTCACCGGCGATGCTGGCAAAAAGGCCGAGATAACCAGGATTGCAGGCCGTGCTGGCTAGTAGCATGAACAAAAGGCCAGCAAGTACTATCGTTTTCGAACGTTTCATAGTGTGGTAATCCCTTTACAAATGATAGGTTGCACTGAGGGTGGCGCCAAACAGAAACAGGGCATGGCTCTGATAGGCCGGGTCGGCATAGATCTCGGGAATGAGGCTGCAATCCAGGTTCAGACCGTAGCTGACCTCGGTGTTGAAGCGCCAGGTGAAGGCCGAGCCCACGCGAACGAGCGGATTGAGGGACCGCATGTCATCGAGGACGTTGACCGCCATTCCCAGGGCTACAAAGGGACTGATGGCAAACGGATCGAGGTCGAAGGCATAGGTCAGGCGGGCGGCGAAGGGGGCGCAAAAATATTGGCGATCGGCGATGGTGGTGAAGAACAGGCCGCTGAACTCGCCACCCAAGGCCCAGTGATTGTCCAGGAAAATGGATAACGAAAGGCCGATGGAAACGGCCGGATCTAGGTTGGCAGGCACGAATTGACCGGTAGCATCGAGGAAGCCGATACCCAGGCTGGTTCCGGCGCTCAGGGTCAGCAAGGCGTCGCCTGGCTGGAACATCTCGAAGACGGTGGTGTTGGCCAAGCCATCGCTGGCCGGCGCGGCATCCTCGGCTGATAACTGCAAGCCTAGACAGGCGACGGACAAAAGAATCATGATTCGAAGGCGCATTGTTTCCTCGTGCAGTATTGAATACCGGGAACGCGGTTTGAATCTTCCCGGTCGGCCAGCAGTATAACACAGCGACCTGTCTCTGAAAAGGCATCAGTATTGGTTTCGTTACAGATCAAGTTTCTGGCAACTGTCGGCCAGCTTTTAAGTAAGCCCCGAAACGGATACGCCAACTCAAGACCGGCGAGGGCAGCAATCGGCCATGATAAGCAACCATAGCCAGGCGCCCGGAGCGGAAGCGTAATTGGTCCAGGTTCAGGCTTGACCAAGCAGCCTGGCCGGCTCCAACGCTTTCCGGCCGCCCGGCCGCCGGGCGTTTGAGACGGCCGCAAAATAAATGCGGTGGGGCATCCGGCAAAAACCAGCCGCCGAACCCGTCGATGGTCGCTTGTGACCGGCCGGCCGCTCCGGAGCGGATTGAGGCAAGGGCCTGGTCGACTTTTTCAGGAGTAGAGCGCCGGGGCAGGACAGGCCAGGATAGATAGAGTTGCTCGTTTAAAACCATCCAGGTGGGTGGATCAAGTTGCCAGGCCAGGCGGCGGGCCTCAGCCTCCACTATATCAGCCGCAATCGACGGACAATAAGGCGCCAGCAGGATAAAAGGCGGCACGAATCCAGTTAAGTCAAGGATGCCTTGTTGCTGCAGGCCACGGCAGAGGGCTACGATGGCTTGCTGGATGTTACCCGGCGGCAACAGCATCAAGCCGCAAAAATCTTGCATTTCACCGGTTTGCAAAATCATGGTTCCATTGTATACTGCAACTGGATCAAACATAAGGGGTTGGCGATTCATTGCCAGGTCGCTATGGATTGCTTCAACCTTATGAGGAATTGGCATGAAACACAAAGTTGAACTGGTAGCCGAGCGCTTGACGCAGATTATGTCCGCCTGGAGCGGCGTTAATTGCATCCTGTCCTGCGATGCGTCTGACACGGACGTCATCGATCCCTATTTCGCCTTGGTGCTCGACGTCTATTGCGACGGCCCGATACCGCCGGCCGAACAGCGCCAAACCGCCTTCGACAACCCTGGCGCCTTCGAAACCTCCGGCAATGGCCGCAAGGATCGTTTCTTTTTAGATAGCCTGCCTATCCACCTTGAATATAAAGAAACCAGCAGCCTCGATGCCCTGCAGCGGTCGGATTGCGATTATCATCTATTTACGCCCAGTTCTGGAACGTATTTTTTGTATCGCATCGTCCATGGGACTATCCTGTTTCGCAAGGATGCCTGGGTAGAGCGCTTGCGCCAAGCCCTGGCGGCGCTTCCCGAGGCTTTTTGGGGCGTGCTGCGCGAGTCCTGCCAGAATAAGCTGGAGCATTCGCTCAGCGACCTGGGGGGGGCGGCCTTCAAGCATGACCGCTATTTTTATTTCGTGTCGCTGGCCGGGTTTCTCAAAGCCTGTACTGCTTCGCTGTTTGCTATCAACAAGTGCTGGCAGCCTTCAAACCGCAACCTGACGGAATGCCTGCTGGACTTGCCAGCCTTGCCGGAGGATTTTGCCGGGCGCTGGGAGGGCTTAACCAGGACAGACGCCAGGATCGTGCCGGAACGGATGTTTCAGCTTGCCCAGCTGATCGCCCGCAGCATGATCAAGCTCTAGCAGGGTGTTGAAAAACGCGGATGCGGCTTTTCAACACTTCAAAAGCCGGTACAATTACGCAGCATAGCGCAAGCTATGCGAGGAATTGTTAAGGTTGTTGAGAAAGCAACCGGCTTTTTCAACAACCTGCTAGTAGGCTGTAATCAGTTGGCATCCGCTTAATAGGCTTTTAGGGCCTCGTCGATGCGGCTGATGCACCATTGTCGGGTTAACTCCAGAATTTTCTCCGGTTCCGGGTCTTTATCGGCTAATTCGCGCCGGATGGCCGCGGCCGTCGGCAACAGGGTCATCCAAATATCACGTTCCCGAGCGCTCAAATTCCCCATATAATAACCGACCGGCCGCACCGGTTGTCCCAACTCGTCGATGGCCTGCCGGTATTCTTCCAGAAATTGCCGGGCTGGTTGAAAGGTTTTACCGGCGGCGAACATCCGTCCTTGATCCTTACGAGGCTGGGCTGGCGGTAATGCCTTGATCATAATGCCGTTCCCGCTATGCGGAATCAGCTGAAAATTCCCCTGACTGGCCAGTCGTTCAAGCCGCTCCCGATAGGCAACCAAGGGTTTCGTGATATAGCGGAATCGGCCGGAAGCATCATGCTCGCGGGTCAGGCTTTGGTTGCGAAACAAAAAGTGACTAAATAAGGATTCCACCGGTTTCAAGCGGCTCTGCCGAAGGTCAAAATAGGGGTAGACGTAGGATCCGCGCGCGTAGGCCTTGCCAAAGGGATAACTGAGGTCGGCGCCGTACAGGTCGATAGTCGCGGCTCCGAGGTAATCGGCCAGCGATATGGCGGCATGGGTGACATTTCCACCCGAGGTGTCGATACAGGGAAAAGCCCGGAAGCGTGATGCCACGTACCGGGCCAGCGGATGTCCCGATGAGAAAAAATAATTACTGCCAGTCAGCCGGGCTACGGTCGGCGGCGTGGCCAGATCCATGAAAACCGGCAGCTTGGGCGGTAATTTTTTCATAAAATGGAAGTAGCTGATGTGCTGGCAATCGATGGTAATGACGGCGTGCGGCACGATCCCATGGCCTAATAGGACATTAAGACTGGTATCGGTCGCAATCAGGAAAACTTCCGGGGGCAAGGCGCGCAATTCTTCAACGAACAATTCGAGCGATGGACCGGCTGCCGTAATGGCCGCGCGATGGATCGGCCCAATCGGCGGCGTGTTACCATCGGCCTTTTTCATGTTCCGGACGATGTTGGTAAACCAGCGCTTACCGAAAAAGGCCTGCACTGAGTAGTCGTCGGACACGGCTTCCATCAGACGTTTGATGCAGTCGGCGGCGCCCTGGAAAACGTCGTTGCTATCGTCGACGCGGCTCCGTAGGGGCACAACCGAAAGGTTGCCATACAAGGATGGTATGTAGGTGGAAACGAAAAGCGCCTGTAGCTCGGCCTCGGTCGGATCGACCAGAAACTCCAGGCGCTTGTCGGCCAGGATATGCGTTAGGTCGATAGTCTCCAGGATGCTCCGGATCAAGCCGGCGTCGAAATCGATGATGATGCCCCGGGAAATACGGTCGTTCTGCAAGAAGGCCTGAATGCCATAACCGGCCCCCAGGCCGAGGAAAATATAAAATCCGCGTTGACTGAAACCTTGGGCGATGCGGCGGCCTTCTTCTTCCGGGTCAAAGCGCGAATGCAAGCCTATCTGGCGGCCGCCGCGCGACAGAATCGGTATAAGAGCGCCGCTGCGGGCTGGCTCGAAGCTCAGGTTTTCCGAACTGACAGCCTCGCGCAGGCGTTTGGTAACCAGGTAACTAGTGGAGGTACTGAGCGCCAGCATATTGCGTTCAAAAATAGTATAATCGGCTAACGGCACGGTTCGCTCCACTTTTCCAGCGCTTGCCGGATGGCTTCCCGCGCCTGCAAAGCCGTCTGGCTGGTCAATTGTCCCCTGGCCGCGAGGGCCAGCGGAGCGGCGACAGCGGCGCCGCCTAAGGCCTTCAGGACGAGCGCATCATCGAAGGCAAAGGCCTTGCCAGATACCAGGGCCTGATCGATGGCTAGCCCGGCTTGGCGACCCAAGGCGTCCAGTATGCCGACGACTTTATCGGCTCCACCACTGACCGACTTGATTTCCGGTGATTCCGGTGGGCTGTTTTCTGGCCAGTCGAGGTTTTCAAAGTGGCAAACCGGAAAACTGGCCATGCCGGCGCTGGTAACTGGCGAACGGCTGAACCGGAATACGCGCCCTAGATCGGATGGTGCAATGGTCAACTCGTTGGCATACGCCGAGAAGGCGCGTGAAAAACGCCACGATCCAGCTTTCTCAGGATAACGTTCGATAGTTTCGCCATAAAGGCTGGCTTGGCCAGGGTGGAGCCTGGAGGCGTGTTCCAAGTGCAGGTTATCGAAGGCATAAGGCTTGGCGTGAGTCCTGGTCTGATAGGCGGCAAAGTCCAGGCCACAGACCGCAATCGGCCCGGTACTTGCGGTCAAGGCTAGATTCAGCGCCGTACCGGCGGCGGTACCGAAGGCAATCGCCGGCACGGCCGTAATGCCCAGTTGTTGCAAGACGGTTTTCTCGAACAGCAAACCAGTATCGAGCGGGACGATCGGTCGACCAGAATCCAGTAAGCCGGTTCCGGCATAGGCACTGGGGGGCAAGCCCACCAGTAGGCCTTGTTGCCGGCTACTCTGCAGATGAACTCCGCTCCAATAGCCTGGATCGGTCGAAATGACGAAATCCGGCCGGATTCCAGCCGTCAGCAAGGCTGGCACCGCTGACGACAAAGCCCAGACGGTGGCCTGATCACGGCTGCGTCGAATCGCTGGCAGGCAGTCATTGAGGCCGGGTCCGGCCGCCGCCAGGATTATGCCACCGGATTGCTGGCTCAGGCTGGTGGCCTGGCGGAGTCGACGGGCAAAATGGAGGCAGTTCTTGAGCCAGGAGGCCGCCCAGTAGGTAACGGTGGCCCGGTCGGCGGCGGCGCTGGCCAAAGACTTGGTGACTTCATTTCGAATCTGGGCCGCCATCTGGGGGTAGGTCGCCATCACCGGTTCCCATTCCAGCACCGCTACACCGGCCGAGGCTTGTTCGTTGAACAGGCAACGCCGCAGAAAATTGCGCAGGGTCAAGCCGGCTTGGGGCCACCAGGCCGTGGCCTGATCCAGCCCTGGTTTGCAGAATTGGCCATCCGGATGGATCGAGTAGATGGCCGCCCACGGATAACGCGCCGCAAGCACGGTTGTTATATAATTTTCGCCAGGTCCGAGCAGCAGCACCGTCCCCGGCTTCTTGTTCTGCAATGAAGCGTCCACGAAGCGCTCAGCTTCCTTCAAGGGCGCATACTTGGAATGAAAACATGGCTGTCTGGCTCGCGCGCTGTCGGTCATGGGATAGTCTGTCGCCCCATCGCTCAGAGCTTCCCGAGCTGCTCGTCAAGTTTTGTGCCATCAACCTTGTCGAGACAGTTAACCACCAGGAAATCGGCGGCTTCGGGCAAGCTGAGCTTGGGATTAATATCCGGCAGCGGCTGCCCGTTGCGCTGGAGCGTCACGAATAGATTCTTGAAGAAGCTTTTCACGATCTGGAAAGACAGCAACTCGGGATTGGTGCTGGAATGGCCGTAGTAGGCCAGTAGTAAGCGCCCCCCGGGCAGCGGAAAGACTTGGCCGACCACTTGGACCAGGCTGGCGAGCAATCGGCTGGCTTCACTGAGCAGGCAGCTAGCGGCACGTTCGCCGTACTGCTCGGTCAAGGATTTGATAAACGGCTTCATGGACAGCGTGTAGAGCGCTACCCAGGGGGACTGGCGCTGGCTGGCCTCAGCCCGGAGAACGCCGGCGATGGCGGCTGGCGGCAGCCGTGGCTGCACCAGCCCGGTCGGCAAGCGCCTCACATATTCACCTTGCCCAGCCAATTTCGCTTGGCAAGCCGCACTGAAGGCTGAATCGGCTAAATCGAGATATTTGGTAGCCAGCAAGAGAAAATAACCAGATTTTTCGATGGCTAGTCCAATCCAACTTTGCAATGCCAGCGCGGCAATAAAGCTTGGGGCAGTATCTGCTTCGTCCTCCAGCTGGTCGCCTGAAAAAGCGGCCAGCCAATCCGTGTCTTGATGGCTTGGATACTCGAATAACTGCCGCAAGACAGGTAGTGGTACAGCTGTTATAGCGAAGGATGGCAGTCGCTCGGCCATGGCATCCAACCGGCACGATTGCCCGGGATTCAGGCCAGAAAGATAAACCGCTTCCCCGATCAGTTGATTTATGGGGTAATACAGGGTGATTCCTGAAAAAATGCCGGAAGCTTCAAACGCGCGGCAAAGTTCCCATGGGAACAATAAGCCGGCTGGCACGGCTTCCAGGGCAGCGAGTAAGGACGGTAGTAAGCCCGCATTATGGATGGATGGCGCGGCGGCGGTCGCTTTGTCGGTCGCAGCGTGGGTGTTTAGCGGGGCCGACCCGGGCTGGCTCAACCCGGGTCGGCTAATCAGGGCCGGCTCGACCCCGGGGTTAGAGGCTTTTTTTTTTCCATCGCCGCCAAGAGGCTGCCGGTTGGCGCCTCAGTGGCGGATGAGGTCAATGGGATATGGTGTTTCTCGGCTGCTTTTTGCAATAGGCTCATTACAGGATTCCTAACTCCTCAAACAGTTTTTTGTAGGTATCATAGTATTCGGACGCCGCGAACTCTTCGATTTTATCCTCGGGCAGGGCAGACAGTAACTGGTCAAGATATACCAGGACCGATTTGACATCATGCGACAGCTTGTCCGGGACGGACGGATGCGCCGGAATGCCCAAGTCCGGGGTGGCTGGCGCGGGACTAGCGGCCGGATTTTCCTTGGCATCCACTGGCGCGGGAATCGCGGACGCTTCGTTGTCGACGAAGAGATTATCGTCCAAACTCATGCTTAGTTCATCGGGATGGATACTGACTGGCTCTACCGGTTTTGGCTGATCGGCTGGGCTGCTACGAACCAGTGCAGGCTCTTCGTGCAGGGTGATTTCGCTCGATTCCTCAGTTTCCAGATCAAAATCATCCTCGAGTTCCGGGATGGATTCCGGCTCAATGGGCAGCTGACCCGTGAGGCCTTCCTCAGCTTCGATATTGAGGCTTATATCTTCCTCGAAAGCTATTTCTTCATCAAAATCGGCGAAGCCTTCATTGTCGAGATATTCAAGCTCTTCAATCTGCTCGTCACTAGATGGGTCTGGCTTGTCGGTCGCGCCGGCTTGAGTTAGGCTGGCCAACTCTTCGGCCGCGGTTGCTTCAACCAGGAGTTCATCATAGCTGATCTCAGAGAGATCCGGTTCTTCAAGTGGCGTATCATCCAGCGGATAGGCTTCAATATCGGCTTCCAGGTAGCTGGTATCTTCCGGCGCTTCCGCCAAGGGCGTTATGCCATCGACGATTTCCAGGGCGTCAGACTCCAGACCGTTGGCAGCGGTAGAGGATTCGGTCGCCTCCTCCCCGTCCAGGTTAATGGTTTCAATTCCGGCGGTGGGGGACGAATAATCGCCATCCTCTGGTAAAAGGTCGCCGCTGACCGCCATCATGGTGTCAGCGCCGTCTTCAACCGATTCTTCAATCAAGGTTTCTTCGGTAAAATCCGCCGTATTCAGGATGTTATCAAGTTCATCACCGGTCAGGGCAATCGTCTCGTCGTCTTCATCGTCAAAGAAGCCACCCTTGGCCGCATCGGAACCATCGGCAGCGTCGACCAATCCGCTTCCCGCACCAAGACTGGCGGGCGGTTGAGCCTCGGTTGATTTTATGGCATTCAGTTGAGAACGCAGGCTCATCAATTCAGACTTTATGGAGGAAAGCTCATTGGCGATCTGCGTCAGCAGCTTGGCCGAGGCCGGTTCCCCAACAGCTTCGGGTGTGACAGGATTCGGGCTGGCATCTGACTCGAGATCTTTTTCCAACGCTTCCAGGTCATTGAATGACGGTACTGCGGGAGCGGTGTTTGGTTGACTCCGCCGCTCATCAGCCGCCGCCTTGGGACGATTCTGGCCCGGAATAGGTATGTCGGGCTTTTCGGGAGCCGAAAAATCAAGCATAATGTCATCACCCGCGTCCTGCCCTTTTGAAGCCGCTACCTTCCTGGGGGGAGGGGACGAAAGATTGGCAGGGGTTTCTTCGAAGACATCAGCCAGGAGATCGTCAGCATTGAAGGCCTCCGAGACAGAGTTGTTAGCGGCTGACATATCTTCGATCGTGTCCAAATTGAAATCAATCTCATCGCTTTTCTTTTCGTCGCCGAGACTCGGAATAGTGTCGTCAAAGTGGAGATCCAGGTCGATTGGTTCAAGGAATTCGCCTTTGTCGCCGCTGTCGGGGCCATCGTCAAGGGTATCCGCCAAGGAAATATCGCTATCGGCAGCGCCCAGCACAGTGGGCATAAAATCATCGGTGGCATCTACTTCAACGGTAAAATTTTGACCAGACGCTTTAAGCGACCGGCTGGCGCGGCTATCTGCCTCCGGGCCGTCTTCAGTCTCGCCGGAAAGGCCGAATTCATCCAGTGAAATTTCATCCATATCCAAATTACTGCTGGCTACCGGCGCGGGGGAATACTCTTCGCTGGCCGCTGTGCTCCGGACAACCGGCGCGTCATAATCGAGATCTTCCAGGGGGATGTCGATAGTGTCGTCATGGCTAAGGTCGGGTTGCGTAAATTTGTCTTGGGCTGAGGGCGGCGGGGGGGTATCGAGACTATCCAGAAAATCTGTATCCTCTTCCAACTCTGCGACAGGAGCCAGATCATCCTTGAAGGCGGCTAATTCGAACTGGTCATTGCTTTCGGACGCTTCTGCCCTGTCAAGGTCATCAATACTCAGGTCGTCGATTGCCAGGTCGGCAGTATCGTCCGCGGGCAGCGACGGTACCAGTTCATAGTCACTCTGGCTTGGCAAGTCGTAGCTGCTGGTGTCGACCTCGCTGGCCGGTTCAGCGGCCAGGTCTTCGATGACCAATTCGTCATAATCCTCAGGCGACTTTTCCGAATCGTCGGTAACGTGACCGGGAAGGCTGTCAAGACTGCTTTCGTCATCCATCGAGAGCATAATATCGTCCATAGTTTCGGCGCCCAGGTCAATATCGTCTATATCTAGCGTATCGATTTCATCAAGGGTGGCCTGTTCGGTATCCGGTTCTTCCACAATGTCCTGCGGTTCGGCCTTCACCCAAACACCGTATTGTTCGAGGTCCTTCTCGGTCGAGGGTAGTGCTTTGTCCGGTCCGTTCGGGTTCTTGTTCTGCATGGCGTCTCTGCTCCGTCGGCGGAATTATTCCGGTTCATTATCGTCACACTAAGTATCGGCAAATACGGTCAAAACTCAAGAATTACCGCCCGCCATGCTAACTCTAATCACCTGCAACCAAGTTGTCAACTCGAATGTGCGTTTCTGGGCTAAATATGGTTTCGGCTGCCTCAAGTGCGGCCCGGATTAACCGATAATCAGGGCGATGAAGCGCTTAATACTCCTAGCTGTCTGGCTCGGCGTGCTTGCTTATGCCGCCGTGATGATATTTTGGGGACCGTCGGGTTTTTATGCCTATCGCCAGGCCCGGGAATTTCGCCAGACCATGTTGGATAACCAGGAAATTTTGTCACAACTGCAGGCCGTATACCTGCATCGGCTACAGGCTTTGCGTGATCGACCCGACGAGTTAGCCGCCGAGGCTCGTGGTTTGGGCTATGTCATCGATAACGAAGTAGTCCTGCGACTCGAAACGGCCACCGGACAGCCGTCGAAACCGCTTTTAGCCGGCAGCTGTCTAGTTTACCAGCCGGGAGAAACAGTCAGTGATAAACGAGCCAAGCGCCTGGGCTTTCTAGTCGGGCTCGGTTGCTTTTTGGCCACTGGTATTCTTTGGTTGGCAAGTTCGTTTATGGCCAGCCGGTTTCGCGAGCCTAAACAAGCCAAGCTTGCATAAAACAGCGCCTTCAGAGTACAGTCTGTTCCATGCATGACATTTTACGCACCCGGAATTTTTGCATCATAGCCCATATCGACCACGGAAAATCGACCCTGGCCGACCGTTTCATCGAGCGGTCCAAACTGGTCGATGCCCGCAAGATGCAGCACCAGATGCTAGACAACATGGATATTGAGCGCGAACGCGGCATCACCATCAAAAGCCAGGCGGTATCCTTGCAGTATACCGCCAATGACGGCTTGACGTATACCTTGAACCTGGTTGACACTCCCGGCCACGTCGATTTTTCCTACGAGGTTTCCCGAGCCATCAGCTCCTGCGAAGGCGCCATCCTGCTCGTTGACGCCACCCAAGGCGTCGAGGCTCAAACCCTTTCCAATATGTACATGGCGCTCGAACATAATCTGGAAATCATGCCGGTGATCAACAAGATCGACATGCCGGCGGCCGATATCCCGGAAGCCCGCCACCAGATCAGCCACGAGCTGGGCCTGGACGGTGACACGGCGCTGTGCGTCAGCGGCAAAATGGGCCTGGGCATCGATGAATTATTCGAGGCCATCGTCCATTCCATACCGGCGCCGACCGGCCGCCCCGACAAACCCCTGACGGCGCTGATTTTTGATTCGCATTACGACCCTTACCGGGGTGTCATCGTCCATATCCGGGTCTTTGACGGCGTCATCAAGCCGGGCCTGCGCATCCGCCTGATGAACAACAATTCCGAATACCTAGTCGAGGATACTGGGGTGTTCAAACTCAGCCTGGTGCAGCAGGAGGCCCTGACGGCCGGCGATGTCGGCTATTTCATCGCCGGCATCAAGACGGTGTCCGATGTCCGGGTCGGCGATACCGTTACCGGGGCCGACAACCCGGTGGCCAGCGCCTTGCCGGGCTTCCGGGAAGTCAAGCCGGTGGTGTTCAGCTCCATCTACCCGATGGACACCGCCGACTACGCCGACCTTAAGGTAGCCATGGAAAAGCTCAAGCTGAACGATGCGTCGCTCTTGTACGACAAGGACAGCTCGGCCGCGCTCGGCTTCGGTTTCCGTTGCGGTTTCCTGGGCATGTTGCATCTGGAAGTAGTTCAGGAACGGCTGGAACGCGAGTACGACCAGGCCATCATCATGACCGCCCCGAGCGTCAGCTACCATATCTTCCTCAACAAGGGCGAGATGGTTGTAGTCGATAACCCGGCCGACTATCCTGATCCTTCGTTCATCGAGCATGTCGAGGAGCCGTACATCAAAGCGCAAATCATCACGCCGGTGGCCTATATCGGTAACTTGATAGCCTTGTGCGTCAACAAACGCGGCGTACAGAAGTCATTCAATCACCTGGATGAGAAGCGGGTGGAGATGGTCTTCGAGATGCCGCTGGCCGATGTGCTGTTCGACTTTTACGACAAGCTCAAGAGTACCAGCCGCGGTTACGCCAGCTTCGACTATGAGGTCATCGGCTACCAGCCAACGGAGCTGGCTAAGCTGGACATCCTAATCAACGGCAAGCCGGTCGACGCCCTGGCCCAGCTGGTCTATCGACCCAACGCCCAGGATCGCGGCCGCAAGGTCTGCGATCGCCTGCAAGGCTCCATGAGCCGGCAGCAATTCAAGATCGCCATCCAGGCGGCCATCGGAGGCACCATCGTGGCCCGCGAGACCGTCAACGCCCTGCGCAAGGACGTCCTGGCCAAATGCTACGGCGGCGATATTTCGCGCAAGCGCAAGCTGCTGGAGAAACAAAAGGAAGGCAAGAAACGCATGAAGATGGTCGGCGACGTCGAATTGACGCAGGAGTCCTTCATGGCCGTGCTGCGCGAGCGCGAGGATGACGATAAGCAACGCTGAACCCTGTTGGCCAGGTACTCGGCCGATGAAAGACGCGTCGATCGCCGTTTCAGGTAGTTGACCGGCCGGCCCAATCCAGTCGGCCCAGCCAGTAGCGGGCTTCCAGCGCCAACCGCCGCAGCGCGTCCAGGTGCAGGCCGCCAACGCGCTCCGCGTCCGGGAAATGGCTATACAAGTAATCGAGTTCCAGTAGCAAGCCGGGCAAGGCCGCCGCCGGGGCTTCGCCTTGTAGAATCCGCCGCAGCTGGTCGATACGGTCCGCTTCCTGCGCCACCAGGAAGCGGGCCAAGGCGGCCGCCTCAAGCCCGGCCCCACCGGCCTCGGGGGTAACACCGCTGTCCTGAACAGGGCACTTCAGTGCCTCATGACTGGGGGCGGGAACGTCCTGGCCGAGGTTCAAGCCGAGGTCCAGGCCTCTCGAGGCCCGGAGGTCAAATAGGCGGCGTGGCCGCTCACCGGTCTGTAAGTCCGTCAGCAATTCACGGGCACTAGCGGCATACATTTCCAGTACCGGCGTACTCCGCAATCCCCTGCCGGCACAGAAGGTATCCTGGCGCCAGTTGTTCCGCCAAGAATAACGCTGCCGATCCAGGCGGCTCTCGCGGGCTTTCTCAAAATAGCTGACCGGGCTGCCCGGGCAGTGGGTCAGGCCAGGCGGAAAGGCAAAATCAAGACCGGTTATATAAATATCGCCCGCTAGAAACCGGCCGGCTAGATGGATGGCCAACACGCCAACCGAGCCGAGGGCCGGCACGGGCCAGATCGGCAGGCCACCGTCCGTCAGGCGTCCGATCAGGCTATTCTCCGTCCAGCGGCTGAGCAGCACGGTACATGGCCCACCCAGGGTGTGGAAGCTGGCCGGATGGGCCGACAGATCGACAAACGCGTGCACCGGGCGGCGATTTAAGGGCAGGAAATCGTGGATATTATGGATCTGCCCTTCCAGGCAGACCAGCGAATCGGGCATAATGCCGGCCTGGACCAGGCAGCCGATAGCCGTATCGCAGGCCATAACATGCAGGCCGGCTCTATTTTCCCGGATAAAGGGCAAGCTGGCCTGCAGCGATGGCCCGGCGCCGGCCACTAGCACCGGCCGCGAATCGCGCGGCGGATCACTGACCCGAGACCAGTCCAGGCCGCCGAGGTTGGCAAAGATATTCTTGAGCCACAAGCGCCCCATCCGCACGCTGGCGATGCGGTTGCGGGTCCGGGTGGCCAGGTGGAGGGCTAAGTCCTTTTCGATACGATCGTAGGTTTCTTCGTCCAACTGTCGGCCGGCCGAGATGGAAACCGGTATGATGCGCTTGAAACTACTAAGGCTATCTACGTGATTGATGATGGCCGTCGGGTCGACGCTGCGCAGGAAATGAATAGTCGGATAGCTATCGCGCCAATCCTGGCTGGTTTCCAGGCTCAGGCGCATCAATTGTTCATCTGTTTCTATGGTAACGATGGCGGAACCGGCCGGTAAGCGCTGCGCCAACGCGGTCAGGCCATAGCAGAGGCACGGTGAGCAAACCAAGTAGAGGGTATCTTCGTGTATTGGCGCGGCCTGGCAATTCAACAGTGCCAGGCTGGTTGGATCATGGCGGGAATAGAGCCAGCGCTGCCGATAATTGACAGAAAAGCCCCTGCCGGTATCGACGGGCAGGGGCTTTTCGGGATTCACGAGGCTAGCCGCTCAATTACCGAGCAGGCGGCTGTACGTCGGGTAGAACTGGTCGCGCAAGCGGCTGTCAGCCAATACGGCCGCAGACAATTCCTGGCTCTGAGCCTCCCGAAGCAAGTAGGGATAATACATTTCAATCATGCTGGTGGTGCCGCTGTCGGCCTCGGCAATAGCCGCCACCTGGAACACTATGACATTACCGCCAACCAGCAGCGGTTCTGAGACCTGGCCGGCCGGCAGGGAAAACACGGCCTTCAGGAAGTCCCGATTGTTCTGGGCAGTGGAAAGTTGGGGTGCTTTCTGGACATCCAGTTTGGTAAACAGACTGATATAGCCAATGTCAAAAATGCTGTCGTAATTAAGCGGGAAGAGGTTAGTGGCGACCGGCGACAAGGTCTGCAGCGCGGCATATTGGGTAAAAAGGGTGTAGGTCGCGTCTGCCTCGGTCTCGGTTTCCATCTCAAACGACGGTGGCGCCAAGACTGGCGCACTGGCGGTATAGGCCGCATAACCTTCGCTGAAAGCCTTAGCCTGGGCGATGGCCCAATCTTCCATGCGGCCGCTCTCAAAGCGATTCAGGTAATTGGTTACCGTGGTCAGGTAGGTACTGGCGTTCGGATCGGCTGGCTGGCTATCGGTCATAACCTTGAACAGCAACCAGGAACCGGTAATCGACTCAAACAAGGGAGACAGGCTGCCGGCCGATAGTACAGCCAGCTGGTCGAATTCGTCGGGATTATTGAAATCATTGCGCAATTCCCAAGTATAGTGCCAGTCCAGCGTGCCACCACGGCTGGCGGCCTCGTCGCGGCTGTTGCTGCGGGCGGCATCTTCGAAAGTCAAGCTACCGGATTCGATTTGAGCAAGCAGCTGCCTGGCCTCCTGCTCGGTACCGGTAAAGGTAATTCGCGAAAGGTTTAGCTGGTGGAATGGCTCCGGGTTGGCGGCGGCGAAGGCCAGCTTTTCGGAATCTGGGTAGGCGTTGAGCGGAAAAGCCACATATTCGATACTGCGTTCCTGACGAGCCATTTCGGTGATAAAGGCAGTTTCGTTGGCGTTGGGCAAGGGTTGCAGATCGCTCTTGACGCGTTCTACTAGGGCGCTCTCCAGCACGGAGCGCCGAATGATGGCCTTGATGTTATTGGGTGTTTCCCGGAAGCGACGCAATGAGAATTGACCCTCATCGACGAATTCGGGTCTTTTTGCCATTTCCTTATCGAGGAAGGTGTCGGTTACCATTAATTGGTTACGGTCAGCCAAGTCCAGCATGGCATAGTGCATGACCGTCAACTCGAAGGCCTGACGAAAAGCTTGTTGATGCAGCTGCGGCATGCTGGTGGCATCGTACCCCTGATTTTTATAGTAGTTTTCTACCGCGTCGAGCTGTTGCGCAAAAAAAGAATCCCGGGTGTACGTTATAGCCTTGGAACGCCAGAAGCCAAAGGTATAGTTGTTGCCTCCACCAGTGTTGCTGCCCATGGCTGGAACCGCGACAAAAGCAATAACGACGATGACCAGGAGAATGATAGTTCCATAATAAACGAGCGGGTTACGGTGTCGCTTTTCACTCGGCTTAGTGGAGGGAGCGACGTTTTTTGATGAGTTATCGACTTTAGAAGCCATTGTAACCTTCCTGAGGGCTGATTTTTGGAGAGGAGTTCGCAGGCTGTAGCCTACTCTAGTCTCACAGTTACGGCTCGGAAAGATACCATGCGTATCCGCCTGTGTCAATCAGAGCTGATATCGCGGAAAACGACTGATCTGGAGCCAGGACGGCAGGGAAACGTAGGGCGACGAAAGCTACTACTGTCGCAGGCGGTTTCAGAATTCAAACTCATCGTCGGTATCATGATCCGGATCCCAGGTATTTAAAAATTCCAGGGCATCGTGGGCGGCGATCTGAACGTGCTCGTACCAAATAGTATACAGCTCATGGTTGATAACATTCGGGTAGGGAGCACCTTCAACGTCACTGATCAGCTTTTTGAGGAGGGCATAGCCTTTTTCGTCCATGTACTCTACCTTTCCTTGATAATTGTAGCGAATTGGACAGCTATTACAAGCCGGCAGAGTGGCTTTTCAATCAACCAGGTCTTCTTCACCCTCGAGAATCAAGTTGCCGTCCTCCCAGCGTTGCTTGAAAAATTGGACAAAATTTCGGGTTGCCTTGCTGACGTCCTCGCGACGAACCGAACCGAGTAGGTCGTATTCTTCCAATACGATGGTACGTTTGCTGCTGGAGATGTTGTTGAGCAGCTTATCCTTGAATTCCTGACTCTTGCCCTTGAGCAGCATGGCTACATCGCGTTCATGCCAGTCGCGCAAGCCTTTCTGGATGTCTTTATTTCCGACTCGGAGAATATCGTTTTCCGTAAACAACTGATCCTTGATGTTTTTGGAAATATCCGGATGTTCGTCCTCCAGGTCCGAAAGAATAGTCCCTTCCAGATCACTGTCGGCATGGCGCAGAATTCCAGCCAGTATGGAAGCGCCATCGAGCTTGGTGGCGCTGTCCGGCCGCCCCTGGCGGGCAATCTTGTCGCGCAGGACCGCTTCGACCCGTATCAGCACATCGTTATCCATGCGTTCCAGCCGGGCTATCCGTTTTACTACTTCGGTTCGCACCGCCAGGCTCAGCTCGCTTAAAATGGTGGAGGCTAGTTTCGGCTCCAGATGGGGCAGGATGATGGCCATGACCTGGCTCGACTCGTCCTTGAGCAGGGCGACCAACTGGCGGGCCTCAAAGTCCTGCAGGAAGTCAAAGGGGTGCCAACTATCCGGTACAGCCTTGAGGAGCAGCTCCTTGGCTTTTTGGTCGCCGAAGGCGGCGGCCAACATGCGCTGGGCGGTTTCCGGGCCGCCTTGCAGGTGCTGGGCGTTGCTTTTGGCCAGCCAGCCGAATTCGGTCAGGATGTCATTGGCCTCAGCGGTGTCAATCTGGGTAATCTTGGCGATTTCTCGGGAAATATTCTCTACTTCCGTCGGCTTGAGGTGACGCAAGACACTGGCCGCTTCTTCCTGCCCCAGTAGAAGGAGGAATTTAGCGGCCTTTTCGATGCCGGGTAGACCGCTCTTGAAAAAACTGGCCGAGGCTTGCCAGGCGGCCTGATCCTTGGCCACCGTTTTCTTGAAGGCCTTGCCATTAGCCGCCGGCCCTAGCGCCTTGCCAGGGCTGGCGGCGGCACGATCGGTCGTCGCCGGCTTGGCGACCTCCGGTTTTTGGGCGGGGGCCGAAAGATTATAGGCCTTGGCCAGTTTATCCTTGATATTCATCGTTTTATAATAGTATACGCCAGTTGTGGAACGGTCAATACAAAAGACAGGCTGGTTGATACTGATTTAGCAGCCTGCTATAATCAAGACGGTAGCCGTCAGGCGGCGCGGCGCGCCCGGCCTTGGCTGGCCGCCTAACAGGGTGTTGAAAAACGCGAATGCGGCTTTTCAACACTTCAAAAGCCGGTACAATTACGCAGCATAGCGCAAGCTATGCGAGGAATTGTTAGGGTTGTTGAGAAAGCAACCGGCTTTTTCAACAACCTGTTAACAACACCATAGCTCGCTCCTCGAGGAAATAGAATATGAATTCAGCATTACACACACTGCAGGAACGTGGCTTTATCCAACAGTGCAGCGCTATCGAAGGTCTTTCGGCCCTGATGGATAAGGAGCCCGTTACCTTTTATGTCGGCTGCGATCCGACCGGTCCGAGTCTCCATATCGGCCACATGGTACCGTTTTTCGCCCTGCGCCATCTACGCGCGGCCGGCCATGTCGGCATTGCCCTGCTGGGCGGCGGGACGGCCCGGATTGGCGATCCTTCGGGCAAATCGGAAATGCGCAAGATGATTAGCTACGACGATATCGACGCCAATGCCGAGCGCTTCCGGGTTCAGCTGGATCGGTTCGTCAGTTTTGACGGCCAGACCGGTTTCACCGCCAACAACAAGGATTGGTTGGCCACGCTCAACTATATTGAATTTCTGCGTGATATCGGCCGCCATTTCTCGGTTAACCGGATGCTGACTTTTGAAGCCTACAAGATACGTCTGGAAACCGGCCTCTCCTTTATAGAATTCAACTACCAGTTGCTGCAAAGCTACGATTTCCTCGAGTTATATCGTCGTTACGGCTGCCGTCTACAGATCGGCGGCGATGACCAGTGGGGAAATATTGTGGCTGGCATCGAACTCATCCGGCGGGTAGAAGGCGTCGAAGTCTTCGGCCTGACCTTCCCCTTAGTTACCACCAGCGACGGCAAGAAGATGGGCAAGACCGAAAAGGGCGCCTTGTTCCTCGACCCGGCCATGGTCAGCCCCTACGACTTCTTCCAGTATTGGCGTAATGTCACCGATGCCGATGTCGGGCGCTTCCTCAGGATGTTCACCTTCCTACCGCTGGAAGAATGTCAGGCCTTGACCGATCCGGCCGGCAATATTAATGCCGCCAAGGAGCGCCTCGCTTGGGAGATCACCGCCCTGATCCACGGCCCCGAGGAGGCCGACAAGGCCTTGTCCGGCGCCAAGGCCGCCTTTAGTGGCGGTGGTGATCTGGCCGCTATGCCGACTATCCGGCTGGAACGGCAGCGCTTTGAGGCCGGTTATCCGGTCTTTGACTTGTTTGTCGATGCCGGCCTCTGCCCGAGTAAAAGCGAGGCTCGCCGGCTGGTGCAGCAGGGTGGCGCGGTGGTAGGCGAAAAAGCCTGGTCGGACGAGAAGAGCCCGATAGGGGCGGGTCTGCTGGCGCTTGACGGTAGCTTAATCCTGCGGGCCGGCAAAAAGCGTTTCGTACGGATCCTGACCTGATGTGGCGCCGCAGCGGCGCCGATCAGGTCTCGTTCATCCCGGCAAAGTAGTATTCTTTGATAAAGCGTTCCTGGGCGCTAAACGACCAATGGACGTCTCGGACAAAATCGGCCGCCTTCTGCCATTGTTCCTCGAGCAGCAAATCGACGAAGACTTGATGCTCGAGAACCGAGGCTTCCTCCCAGCTACGCAGGAAAACGGTCCGACGCGGAAAATCGTACAGCCGTTCCTTGCAACGGTGCACGGTATTTAGAAGCCAATTGTTGCCGCTCTTGGCCAGGTAAATGTCGTGAAAACTAACGTTTTTACGGTAATAAGCGGCAAAATCATCATATGCCAGGCTGTGCTGCATGGCGGCGTTCATGCGCCCCATGGTCTCGATATCGTGCCGCTTGAGCTGGCCGGCAACTTCAAGTAAGGCTGATGCCTCGAGAGCGCCAATAATTTGGTAGGTATCGCGAATTTCGGTAATCTCGATCGGCTTGACCATCACGCCGCGGCGAGGATGGATGATGATAAAGCCTTCCACCTCCAGCCGGATGAGAGCATCGCGCAGGGGGGTGCGCGATAGGTTGAGTTCCTTGCCGATGGCGTTGAGATCTAGAAAACGCCCTGGCTTCAGGGCGCCATCATTCAACCCGGCTTTCAAAAAGGCGTAGACCTGCTCCCGAAGCGGAGTATTGCTGTTAGGCTCGATGCTGTCTGTCATGCCTTAACTATAGGCGCAAATTAACGTATCGGCAAGCAATTCTTGCAAACGACAGTGCAACTGGCTACGGGACGCCCGCCAGGCCGCAAATTTTCAGGTCGGCGGCGAATCAGTATTCCCGTCCCGGATTACTGGCAACCTAATAGTCCAGCAGGTACCAGCTTTTCCATCCAGTTCCCAGCTGCCGCCCAGTTGGCTCGTCAATGAAACCACCAGTTGCATGCCGAGGCTATCGCACTTGGACGGGCTGAAGCCAGGAGGCAAGCCGATGCCATTATCGGCAATGACCAACTGGATACGTTTTTGATCCAGCTTGCTCAGGCTGATCGACAAAACCGGCTGGTTCGGTCCATCCTGCTTGAAGGCGTATTTCAGACTGTTGGTCAACAGTTCATTGATTATCAACCCACAGGGAATAGCGGTATCGATATCGACGGTGATGGGTTGCAGCTTGATGGATAAGGACGGCATGCGGCTCGTAAAGAAGAAATTGTCGAGTAACTTCTCGGTGATGGACTTGATGTATTCGGCCAGGTCAATGTCGGCCAGGTTGGTTGATCGATAGAGCATCTCGTGGATCATGCTCATGACCCGAATCCGGTCGATGGAATCGCTGAACTGTTCGGTCAGGGTTTCGTCGCCGCCGGCTTTTAAGGATAACAGGCTGATAACCAGCTGGAGGTTGTTCTTGACCCGATGATGGATTTCCTTGAGCAGGACTTCCTTCTCGCGCAGGCTGGCGCTGATTTGGCGCTCGTTGGCTCTCAAGCTTTCCTCACGTTGCCGGACTGCCTCGAACATCAAATCGAAATTGAGGGCTAGGGGCGCTAAGTCGGCGAAACCTTGATAATGCACCGGATTACCATAATCGCCGGCCACCAGGTGCCGGGAATGGCTCACCAAAAAGGCTAGGTCATTGGCAAAACTGCGGATAACCAGCATGACGATGGCCCCAGACAGGAACACTGACAACAGGATGGTGAAAATGGTGGTGCGCTTGAGTTGATCGGAGGAGGCGAAAATCGAATCGTCGGCTTGCCTGATTATGACCAGCCAATCGAGGTTCTGGACGGCCGTCCAGCAGGTAAAGGTATTGACGCCGGCTTGTTTGTCGAAACGGCTACCGGTCTGGCTGCCCCGAGCCTGGCGGTACCAGTTTTCGAGGGCGACGGTCTCGCGGCGATAGACGGCGACGCTGGCACTGTTGGCGATGTAGTACCCGCTGCGATCGATGACGGCAATCTCGTAATCACGCTTTTCGATACCGGTCAGGTAGTCGTTAAGGGCCTTCAGATTGAGGTGGCCGGCGATGATACCGCCAGCCCAAGCCACGGACAGGACAGCGGTAGGCTGATAGGTTCGTTCCGAGATGAACGAGGCCGATACCCGGTAACCACCGCTGGCATTCAGCGTCTCCAGAAAATAATCGCGTTTCGAAATATCAAAAAAGCTTTGCCCGGACGGCTGGCTGTTGAACTGGACTATCCCGGCACGGTCGCTAATCTCAATGTACTCGAAGGCCGTAAAATTCCTGGAGACATTCTCGACCATGGCTTGCGACTGGAAGCCGCTTTGGCCAAGCACCGACAAAGCCCGGCTGTAGAGGTCGAAGGTCATACCGATCTCATGGGCAATGGACGAGGCCAGCATGGTATTTTTGGTGGTAGCCTCGCGCCGGATTTCGTTCTGAACTAGGCGTAGCATGATGTAGCCAACCATGGTAAGAGAAAGCACGCTAATACCGACCAGGCTGAAGGCCAACAAGCTGGTGGCCCGGAAGCGGGAGCGCAGTTTGGGGTTACCGCTTCGGATATTCACATTCACTCGCCATTCCCCTACGACCATTCACCTGATTCACTGCGGTAACAAGTCGAGCGCAGCTAACAAAACTATTAATCATGCCGGCCTCAAAAGCAAGCTGCCGCGTTAAATTTCGGCGATGACATGCCCATGGTAATAATCGTCGCGCAGCTGGCGCACCTGCGGATCGGCCAGGTAGTCATCGAAGCCCATCATGCGGTCAATGACACCCCCCGGACAGAATTCGATGATGCGGTTGGCGATGGAGTTCACGAATTCATGGTCATGGCTGGTGAATAACACCACGCCGGCGTATTCGATGAGACCGTTGTTGAGGGCGGTGATGGCTTCCAAGTCCAGATGGTTGGTCGGCTCATCAAGGATGAGGCAGTTGGCGGCCGACAGCATCAGGCGCGAAAGCAAGCAACGGACTTTTTCGCCGCCGGACAGGACGCGCACCGGCTTGAGCGCCTCGTCGCCAGAAAACAGCATGCGTCCCAGGAAAGACCGTATATAGGTATCGTCATCACTGCTGGTGAAGGTTTTCAGCCACTCGACGATGCTGGCGTCGGAATCGAAGAGCTGGCTGTTTTCCTTGGGGAAATAGGCGTTGCTCATGGTCTGGCCCCAATAGAATTCGCCGCTATACTCGCCGTCCTCGCCGGTGATGATGCGGAAGAAGGCGGTCTTGGCCAGATGCTCGCGTCCGACGAAGGCGATCTTGTCGCCACGGTTGATCATCAGATCCAGTTGACTGAAGAGAGGCTTGCCGTCCAGTACCCGGCCAAGGTTCTGGATGCGCAGGACATTGTTGCCCGGTTCCCGTTCCGGCTTGAAACCGACCCAGGGAAAACGGCGACTGGTGGCTTGCAGGTCATCGATTTCCAGTTTCTCGAGCACCTTTTTACGTGATGTAGCCTGGCGGCTCTTGGAGGCGTTTGACGAGAAACGCATGATGAATTCCTTGAGATCCTTGGTTTTTTCCTCGCGGCGTTTCTTCTCGTCCTTGGACTGCTGCTGCAGGATCCGGCTGATGCGGTACCAAAAATCGTAGTTGCCGGGGTACTGGCGGATCTGCCCGAAGTCGATATCGCAAATATGGGTGCAGACGGCGTTCAGGAAATGGCGATCATGCGAAACCACCACCACGATATTGGCAAAGTTGATGAGGAATTCTTCCAGCCAGCCCACGCTGTCCAGATCGAGGCCGTTGGTCGGCTCATCCAATAACAAGATGTCAGGATTGCCGAACAAGGCCTGGGCCAGTAGGGCGCGCACCTTGACGACTTCGCTGACTTCTTGCATCAGCTTGGGATGATCGGTTTCGCTGACGCCAAGGCCAGACAACAGGATGGCGGCCTGGGATTCGGCTTCCCAGCCGCCCATTTCGGCGAATTCGCCCTCCAGCTCGCTGGCGCGCAGGCCATCGGCCTCGCTGAAATCTTCCTTGGCATAGATGGCGTCGCGTTCCTGCTGAATGGCGTAGAGCTTGGCGTGCCCCATCATGACGACATCGAGCAGCCGCACCGACTCGAATGCGAAATGGTCCTGGCTGAGCACAGCCATGCGCAAGTTGGCAGGATAACTGATTAAGCCGGAATCCTGCTCCAATTCACCGGACAGGATTTTTAGAAAGGTCGATTTGCCGGCGCCATTGGCGCCGATGATGCCATAACAATTGCCAGGCGTAAATTTGAGATTGACATCCTTGAACAGGATGCGTTCGCCGAAGCCGAATTTAAGTTCAGAAACATTGATCAAGCCAGTATCCTTTCATGGCAAAACCCGTCACCGACAGGCCGCCTCAGTTTGGGGCTACTATGCAGTATAGCGTAAAAAATGACAAGCACTGCAAGCCAATTCAAGCTGGCGTCGTCGCTTGTCATTTGCCAAAGTACGCTTGCCGAAGGCCGAAAAATGGATTATGGTGATCCAGCGGGGAGTAACCATGGACAGAAACCAAGCGATAGCGTTGTGGCGGCAATACAACGCCGACGATTCATTGTTCCGGCATGCCCTGGCCGTGGAGGCCGTCATGCGCCATTTCGCCGTCAAACTCGGCCATGATCCTGAGTTTTGGGGCTTGGTTGGCCTGCTGCACGACATCGATTATGGCCGCTACCCCGAGGAGCATCTCCAGCATGCCGGGCGGATCTTGGCTGAGGCTGGCCTGGACGCCGCCTTTATCCGGGCCGTGGAAAGCCATGGTTGGGGAATTTGCTCAACCGTCGAGCCGCTTCATGCCATGGAGAAGGTTCTCTTTGCTACCGATGAGCTGACCGGCTTTGTTACCGCCTGCGCCTACGTCCGACCCTCAAAAAGCGTCATGGACCTGGAGGTCAAGTCAGTACGCAAGAAGTGGGGAACGGCCGCCTTTGCCGCTGCCGTCCGGCGCGACATCATCGAACAGGGAGCCGCCAAACTCGGCCTGCCGTTGGATGAGCTAATCCACGAAACCATCCTGGCCATGCGCGCCCGGGCGGCCGATCTTGGATTGTAGGGAACGCAGCTATGCTACTGGCCATTGATGCCCGCAATAGCGCCGTCAACATCGGCCTGCGCGATGGCGATGCCTGGCTGACGGTCATCCGGCTCAGCCCCGATCGCACGGCCGACGAATATGCCTTATTGATGCAAACCGCCCTGGCTCGTTTACCCGGCTGCCGGGTGGGGCGGGCTTTTATGGCCAGTGTCGTTCCAGCGCTCACCCCACGCTTGCAGCAGGCCGTCCATCTGGCCTTCGGCAAGGAAACCAGACTGGTCGGTCCTGGCATCCGCAGCGGTATCCGCATCCGCACCGAACAGCCGGCCGAAGTCGGGGCCGACATCGTCTGCTCGGCCCTCGCGGCCAAGCATGTCGCTGCCGGAGCCTGCCTGGTCGTTGATTTCGCCACCGCCATTACCATCAGCGCACTCAACGGCGACGGCGAATTGCTGGGCGTGGCCATCGCTCCGGGGCTGGAAACGGCCGCCCGGGCCTTGTGCCAATCGGCCGCCCAATTATCCGCCGTGCCGCTGGAGGCGCCGCCCTTGTATATCGGCCGGAACACCGGAAAAGCCCTGCAAGCCGGCCTGTTCTTTGGCTATACCGGCCTGGTTCGGGATTTAATCCTGGGCATGTCGGCCGAAATGGCCGAACCGGTTAGCGTCATCGCTACCGGCCAAGACCATGGTCGGATGATCCTGGAACGGTTGCGGCCAGGCCTGCCCACTTTTCAGACCTACCGTTTTATTCCCGATCTGGCCTTAGAAGGCTTGGTCCACCTGGCCAGATTGAATTCCTGAAGCCGAAAAACCGGAAAAATGGTTGACACAAACGACCGCTTTCCGGTATAAAGAGCGGGCGCAAGCGTGGCGACATAGCTCAGATGGTAGAGCAAGCGGCTCATATCCGCTGTGTCGAGGGTTCAAGTCCCCCTGTCGCCAGATCGCATGGCCGCCCTTACCGGGGCGGCTTTTTTTGCGCATCAAGGCTGCGGAAAGGATACCATGTCAAGCACCGATTGGGAAAATGCCACCCTTCATAATACCTATGTAAAAGCACGCGCCGCCCTGCTGCAAAGACGAGCGGCGGAACCGGGTTTCGGAATCCAGGAGATGAAGGGGATTTTGGAGCATCTCTACATTCAGGAAGGATTGGACCAGTATGGCCGCGGCCGGCTACATGATCTGGCTATACAGGCCACGATAGCTGCCCACGAAGATCTGCTCGCTGAATGGACGGCCCGTCAGCAGCCCTGACCGACGCTTGACCTCATCCGTTACCCGTTTTCTGGACAAAGGCAGGTGGGAGCGATTCAATCCGCGTTTTCATTGAATATGCGATCAAATTGCTGATGGATACGCTTAAAAATAATTACCAGGCTGGGATCAAATTGTTTGCCGGAGTCGGCTATGATAATCTGGCTGGCGGTTTCATGACTGAAAGGCGCCTTGTAGGAACGACGCATGCGCAGGGCATCATAGACGTCGGCCACAGCCACGATCCTGGCTGGCAGCGGAATCATCTCTCCCTCCAGCCGGTAGGGGTAGCCGGTGCCGTCCCAGCGCTCGTGATGCGACTGGGCGATTTGGGTGGCCATCCGGTTTGGGTGGGACGAAAGAATAAAGGCGCCATTGATGGTATGCTCGCGCATGAGTACCCATTCTGCTTCACTAAGCGGGCCTTGCTTGTTCAGAATATCGTCAGGGGTGCCAATCTTGCCGACATCGTGCATGGCGGCCAAAAAACCGATCTCATCGACAAAATCAGCATCGATTGATGGATCCAATTTTTCGCGAAAGATGGTCTCGGACAGCGCCTTCGAATAGAGATTGACCCGCTCGATGTGCTTGCCGGTATCGTTATCCTTGATTTTTGACGCCGCCAGTAAGCCGATGAAGGTCTGCCGCAGCCCATTGTTCAAGTCCGCCGTGATGTCATCCAGGAAAACCGTCCAGGCTAACGGTTCCTCGACCCTCTCCGCCATCCGGAAAAACGGTACCATCTTAACCCGGGTAATCAAGGTTACTAGGTCGTGGGTCTTGTGCCTGATATCACCGTTCCAGGAAAAGCCGGTTTCATCAGAATGTAACGCTTGGTAGATGTGGCTGGCTTGTTCGGGTGGCAAGTTACGGCCAAAGACATTAAAAAAGGATTGCGAAGCCGGATAATTATACAGGTGAAGCAACTTGCCGAAGGCTTGATTCTTGTACCGGAGATTCAGCTGGCCATCCAGTAGCGCCGCCGGTGAAGGCAGATGCTTGTATGACAATACCAAATGCCTGAGGCACGACCGCAGCTGATAGAGGTCATTGGTGGACGAAGGATCAGCCGGTTCGAGCCATTCACCGGCTGACTCCTCCGCAATGGCTTGGCCGAGAGCCTCGGCTGGATCGCCAACAGCGGCCATGGTTACCCTGACTTGTCCAGCGCTAGGCGGTGCATCCTCAATTGGTTCGAGGAATTCCAGCTCCTCCGGCTGGTTTGGCAGTGTCATGGAGCCTTCTCTTGTCGGGCGGCTGCTTCTTCGGCATCGCTAGCTCGCAAGTATAAGAGTCCAGCTTCCGCCGAGGCCGCCCCCGAATGCTGATAGCCAGCTATCGCCAAGGCAACTAGGCTATGCAGTGGCGCTTGCCTGGTTTGAGGCATAAAATACCAACGGCTGTTGCTGCCGAGCTGGCGTGACAACAGCCCGCCATGAGGGCCAACGAATAGAACCGACTCATCGCTGGGCAATTTGGCTTGCAAGGCCGCCGGGTTGATGTCAAAAGGACCATCGACCAGGCAGCCCTGGCGATAGATGGCGGTATAAAACTGTGAACGCTTGGCATCCAAAGCTGGTACAACCACCGGAGCCAGGGCTTGATAACCATAAGCCCAAATATCCAAAGTTGGAACCAGGACAAAGGGCTTTGCTAAGCCTAAGGCCAGCCCTTTAATGGTCGACAAGGCGATCCGCAAGCCGGTAAAAGAACCGGGACCGCCGCTACAGGTCAGTAAGTCCAGTTCTTCGGCCGCCAAACCCGCCTCGCGCATGCAATAATCCACGGCTGACATCAGCCGCTCGGCGTGCCGGAAGCCAGTGTCGATTGACAGGCTAACCAAGCCTTGTGGGGTTGTGCCATTAGCCGGCTGGCGGTAGGGATGTTTCAAAAGTTGAGCGGCTGTATTTTCGGTATCAGGCGCGTGCAGGACGGCTACGCCCAGTATCTCGGTGGAACAATCGATAGCCAAACAATTCATGAGAGCTCGCTTTCCAGTGCGCCGGCCGCTATCTGGATTTGTCGGCTACCATCATCCAGGATCGAAATAGTAATAATCGAGCAATTGGCCGGCAGTGCTTCGTTGATGTTTTCACTCCACTCAATGGCGCAAACCGCGCCACTATCCAGGAAATAGGCGGCATCCATCATCTCAAAGTCGGCCGCCCCATTCAGTCGGTAGGCATCGATGTGAAAGAATTTGAGGCGACCCTCATATTCGTTGGCGATGGTATAGGTCGGGCTGTTGACCGTATCGGTGATCCCTAAACCCTCGGCCAGTCCTTGGATAAAACAGGTTTTACCGACCCCTAAACCGCCGCGAAACGCAAAAACCATGCCTGGAGCCGCTACTTGCCCCAGGCGCTTGCCCAGTTTCGCGGTCTCCTCGGACGTTCGGCACTGGATCGTGATCAGGGGAGAGCCCCGTTGCTCTGCAGCTCACTGATATGCAGTTTTAAATGATTGATGATTGGCAAGATGGGGTAGTCAATATCATCAATCAAGGTAACCCGGATTTCGACGCCACCCAACGGCTTGTGTTCAACCACAAACTCAATGGGGAGGCTCAAGGAATCGGCCATGACTTCCACAATGGCATCGGCGTAGTACACCTTACGGTACAGGACAGGAGCGTCCTTCCGCCGCAGATTGGTCAAGTCGATTACTTTCATGTTCTAATTGTAGTGCTAAGAGTTTCAGAGGTCAAGAAGTCCCAAATCCTTGATTCAAACCGGCGATAACGACTTTATCAGCAATAATTCGAGCCTTCCGGCGAAAAACGATACGCTTTGCCCGGGCAACCCTTCACGCATAGCCAAAAACAAGGGCATGCAATTCGTTGATGGTCTTCCGGGTAGCTTTGACGAAGCGGACATGCATGGCAAAGCTGTTTTTCAAGCGGTTGGTTCGTACTATCGTGGCAAAAACGCTGCGTTCACCGAAGCCGGCATCAAAGACGATCTTGGCGAATTCAGCGCTATGTAAAGGACTAACCGTTTGAATGGATAAGCCGCCGGCCGAGATATCACTGATCATGCCGGCAATTGGTACATTTTCGGCATGGACCAAACGCTTGGCCGATTTTCCTTGACCGCTCACCTGGACTTGAACCCGGAAAAAGCGGCAGGGGATTCGCACGGTGGTGCGTTCATGCTGGCGCGATGGCAAAGAGGAAATAGCCTGGCTATGGGCTAAAACCAGATAAAGATGCCCGTTGCTATCGGCCGTGCGCTGAATCTTGGTCTTGAATTGATAGCCTTGATGATTGCCGGTGTAGAAAAAAACGGTAATTTTACTGCCGCGCGTGAAGGGTATGTAATCACCGAAAGCATCTTTTGGTTTTTCAATCAACAACCCATCGCTGTCATTACGCAACAAGATAGTCGCAAAATGATTGCCTTTGGCGTTCTCCATGGAAAGCGGCAACTTGGGCTGCAACTGATAGGTGGCTTGCACCATGTGCCCAGTTTTCATGCGCTGCCCAACGGCGTTGCGAATGGCAAAGAGTTGCGCTTTTTCGGCCTCGGCATCGACTTCGGTTTTCGCGTAATGTTCGATAGTCTTGTATGCCGCCTTGATGAAGGCATCGAGCCTCTCGGCAGTGCCGAAAATGGCCGAAGGATTGATGATTTTCAATTGCCGCGCATATTGTTCAAGGAAGGCAGCTTCATTGCCCGAGAAACCGGCCGACGTGGCTTGTCGGATAAACCCGCCGTGACTGAGCGGTTTGGTACTGCCACCGCTACCAGCCCTGTAAGCACCTGAACCACTGGAACCTGTATTGGCGCCGCCAGGATTCCTGACTCGCTTGACAATCAGGTTGATTACTATGGCGAGGAGGATAACAACGCCGATGCCGATATAAATCCTGGGATCCCCTGGATTGGTCTGAATCATCGAGATTGCCAGGGGGAGTCGGTTCAGCATGCTTGTTCCTGACCGATCAAAGCATCGATTGCCTTAAAAAAAACCGCCATGCGTGGCCGGATTTCATATTCGGCCAGGTCCCCGATCAGAACGGAATCCTTATGCTCGAAGGCCGTCATCAATTCTCGTAAAACGCCATTGAAATTGTCGTAGAATTCCTGGATTGTCTGGTTGTCGATCCGCAGATCCCGGCTATCGGGCAGGACGGCAATAAAGTCGGGCAGGATGCGCACCGTCTTGTTAATCAGTTCGACTATCACCACCATGGTATGCATCGCCGCCCTGTCTTTTCCGGTCTGGAGGCGGACGGATACTGTCCCCAAGTCGTCAAATAACGATTGGAATAGCGCCGTGGTCTTAACCATAGCCAGCCGAGGATCCTCGGCCTCGGCCAAGCGCTCCGAAAAGAACAGGCGAACCTGCTCCAGTTTGTCGTGGCAGGTGGCAAGGTTTTCTTCCGGTACACTCCGAAGCGTTTCTAGCAAACTGTCAATAAACGAGTTTTCCTCAGCCGAAAACAGACCGCTATAGCGGTTCCGAAATTCGACGGTATCAGCCTTCAAGGCGGCGACGCGCTCGGCATCCGGGTTGGAGCGCATCGCATCGGTCAGACCAAGGAGGATACTAATAGCATCAACGCGCATGAAGCGAATCGGCTGGGTGCGGATTTCAAGTCCGTCGTCTGGCTGGCACGGATTAGCGGCCAGGCTTACCACGTGGTCGGCGCCGACGCTCTGACCGTTGAGTGTGATGGCGACGATGATCTGCCCGGCCTTTTCGGCCTTTTCATCGAGAAAAGTTAGTATATCGCCATAGGTCTCTTGAGCGAAGTTGTGTTCCGTTACCTGGTCGTTGACCTTGATTATCATGCGTCTCTCCGTTGTGGTTGGCCCCAATCCTACGATAGTCACCTGAATTGCGGCGAGTGTCAATCATTTCCTTGCTGGTTGGAGAAATTATCCCAGGCGCTGGACGAAGACTCCATCTGGTTGAGGGCGCTCTCCATGAGCCCGTAGCGTCGCTTGAGTTCCGCTTCCTTGCGCGCCAAAGAAACATCGAGGCTGGTAATAGTCGCTCGCTCCCTGGTAATCATGCTATCAATGGTGCCGGTCCGCAAGGTCATGATCCCGCCGGTTTCGACATAAGGTTTAATTAAGGAATCCAGCATAAAGGCCACGCCGGAATCGATGATCAGGTCATTGTCGCTGTCCCGACCGAAAACGTCGCGCACCAGGTTGAAATTACTGTTCAGCGCTTCCATCAGCTGGTCTTCGTTGATTTCCAGGTAACCACGCATCCTGGAAGCATCGAAGCCGCCGCCGGTTTGGGAGTTGGTCGAGATGCCAAAGTTTGCCAGGACGGACTGGCCATCGCGCGTGGCGTAGTTGTTCATCATGATGCGTTGCATACTGCCGCGCATCTGGCTGAGCGTGCTGTCGCCTTGAAACATGCCCAAGCGTTCCCGGTAGGTGGCTTCTTCGTCCTCGGTCAGGTAGCTTAACTCATCAACCACGCTGTCCTCGTTGCGGCTCAGGACATTTATTTCGGCCATGATTCGGTTGTAGGTGCCAACCAGACCGATGATCGCTTCCTTGACGGTCTCACGATCCGGTTCGATGGTCAACTCGACTGGTTTATCGCTGCTGACGTGCAGATTCAAGGTGACACCGGGAACCAGGTCATCAATACTGTTGGTCGGCCGGGTTACTTCGATGCCCTCCATGACCACGATGGCATCACGGGCGGTGCTGGCGGCATTGAGCGGTCGAAAGCCGCTGGTTTCGGTCGGATCATAGACCCGGACGGAGCGGATCGAGACATCATGGTGGGTGTTGTTATTGCGGATACCCAAGCCAGCGAAATTGTCCAGAAACAGGGCTAGCGGCACCTGGATGGTTTGGTACTCCGCGCTAGGTCGGGTTTCCGGTAGGGCAACCGAGCGTCCATTGCCATCCAGGGCGTAGAGTATCTGGTTGTCCTGGCGACGGGGTGGCGGCAGAGGAGGTGTCCAATCCGGCAAGATGGCCGACGAAGGCGCGCTCTGGATGGTTATGTCTTCATAGGTGACGCTGCCGGTGGCTGGAATGCCTGGTCCCGGCGGCGCGCTCGAGCTGGGGGCGGCGGGCCGCTCTTGGACAAGTATTTCCAGCTCCAGCATCAGGTTGGCGCTTGGAACCGCTGCCGCTACGCGTATGGCGGCTTCCGCGCCGGCCTTAACCTGCAAGGCACCATCCTGGTACAGGGTCAAGGCGGGGTCAACCGGGCGGCTAAAGGCCACCGGTTGATTGGCAGCCAAGTCCTGGCGACTGGCGCTAGCCGCTTCGATCAACCCGGCGGCCAAGGCCAGGCTTTCAGCCGCGTCGGCAAAACCCAGCCGGGCCTCGGAGCCGGTGCGCAAGGCTTCTATAACCAGGATTCGCTCCGTGCTGGTAACCGGCACAACTTGAGCCCGGATAAGCCCGCTATTGCGGCGGTTGATTGAATCGCTGAAATCACGCAGACTGCCGCCGCGATAATCGAAGACCAGCTGCTCCTCACCGACCGCGAAGCTGTAATGGCCGGCGGGAACCTGATAGGCTTCCGATAGTGGGGCGCTCATGAAGCGGTCGGCCAGAGCCAACTGTTTGACCGTAAAATCAATGGTTTCTTCGGCCGCCTCGCGGCTGGCGGTAGCCGTCAGGGCCGACTCGTCAGAAGAGGTGGCGACGCGGGTGTTGAAAGGGTTTTGGAAGGAGAATAGTTGCTTGGAAGCCTCGCGCAGGGATATCATGCGGCGGTTCAAGTCTTGCCAGGCGCTTTTTTGACCGAGTAAGTCATCGACCCGCTCCTGAGCCCTGACTCGGGGAGCGCGCTCGATTTCCATGAGCTGCTCGATCATCCGCTGGATATCGGCATTGCTGTTTGAACCAGGTATACTAATATCCGACATGCGCCGAAAAGGCCTCCTCGCCCGGGTGCTCTTTTCGTCAAAGCGCCAGCCGCATACGGCTTCGGCAGTGGCCCGTTAGGCCTGCTCGTCGAAAAGAATGCCAATCACCTCGCGAATCCGCTCCCTTACGTGTTGCAGCTCAGCCGGCGGAATCTCCCTGATTGTCCTTTCGGTTTCCCGATCGATAACCTTTACCACCATTTGTCCCAATTTCTCGTTGATATGAAAGGACAGACGGCGTTCAAAGACCGCGCTGACGGTGGCCAGTTCCTTGAGGGTTTTGTGAATCTCGCTGACAGCGTCTGACTCGACGGCCGCCGTGGCGGCAGCCGCGCGTTCCGCGACTTGAGCCTGCGCGGCGTGAGCCTGTGCGGCCTGAGCCGCGGCTACTTGGGGTGGAAGATGGCTTGTGGTGGAAACGTCTATAGTCATACGCTCCTCCTTATCTAAAAAAGGAAAAGAGAAGGGGGCGGGATCCTCTCTTTTTCCAAGCTATTCGTCCCGGAAAGACGACGTCCAGGAAGCTCTCCGGAAACGCGAACGGTTTATCAGCCCAACAGCTGCATGACAGACTGGGAACGAGTATTGGCCTGGGCCAACATAGCTCCGCCAGCCTGGGACAGGATGTTGTTCTTCACAAAGTTGACCATTTCCGATGCCATGTCGGTGTCGCGGATGCGGCTTTCGGCAGCCTGTAGGTTCTCGGAAGCGATAGCCACACTCTTGGATGCCGATTCAAAACGATTCTGGTAGGCACCCAGGTCAGCGCGCTGCTTGGAAACCTGTTTCAAGGCGGCGTCAAGATTGCCGATAGCCAGGTTGGCACTTTCCGGCGTGGAGATGGAGATATTCTCGTTGGTTCCCTGCGCACCCTGCAAGCCGAGGGCCTGGGCGGTCATAGTACCGACAAAAATACGCTCGTTCTGGTCCATGTTGGCGCCGACCTGCAACTGCATGACCTGATTGCCTTCAGAGGCAAAACGTCCGGTCAGGATGTTCATTCCATTGAACTGGGCATGGCTGGCAATCCGGTTGATCTCGTCGACCAACTGGGAAACCTCAACCTGGATCTGCATGCGATCTTCGGCGGTATAAACGCCGTTGGCCGACTGGACGGACAATTCACGCAGGCGGTGCAGGATATCCTGCGTTCCCTGGAGGAAACCTTCCGTAGTCTGGATGAAGGATACACCGTTCTCGATGTTCTTCTGGGCTTGGTTGAGGCCGCGGATCTGGCTGCGGAGTTTCTCCGAAACGGCCAAACCGGAGGCATCGTCGCCGGCGCGATTGATGCGCATGCCGGAAGACAGCCGTTCCATGTTCTTGTTAAGTTCGCCCTGGGTAACGCCCAAAGTTCGATTGGAATACATGGCGCTCATGTTGTGATTGATAATCATATGACCCTCCTTGCAGGACTAACGACATGGCAATCCTTGCCATGTGTCCCGTGTGCATGACTAACAGGGCCGAGAAATCGTGTGTACGCCCCTTCTCGTCCGTTCATTACCCTGCACAGCGGGGATGTCATTCCCTAAATAGGGGAGGGCATCACCACCGGCATGCACGTGAGAGTATATTTCAAAGACCATACTACTGATGCTCAGATGCCCCGGAGCGCGGACGCCCCGGAGCGGTTATCAACTAGAGTATACTGCCTTACTGCAGCAACTGCAAGACCGATTGCGTCTTCTGGTTGGCCTGGGCCAACATAGCGGTCGAGGCCTGAATCAGGATGCGATTCTTGGTGTAGTCGACCATTTCCGAGGCCATATCGGTATCGCGAATGCGACTTTCGGCCGCTTGCAGGTTCTCCGCGCCGATATCGATGCCATTGATGGCATATTCGAGGCGGTTCTGGTAGGCGCCGAGGTCGGCACGCTGCTTATTGACGCGCTTGAGGGCTTCGTCGAGGACACCGATCGAGCGGTTGGCATTCTCGGGAGTGGACAGCGACAGCACTTCATTGCTAGATACATTTCTGACGGACAAGGCGCCGGCAGTCATGGTTCCGATGAAAACTTGTTCGCGCTGATCCATATTGGCACCGATATGCAGCCACATCGAGGCCGTTACCAGGTTCTCGCCGGTTTCGCGCGCAAAACGACCGGTCATCAGGTTCATACCGTTGAACTGAGCATGGCTGGCGATGCGGTCGATCTCGTCGACCAGCTGGGAAACTTCCACCTGGATCTGCATACGGTCTTCAGCGGTGTAGATACCGTTGGAGGCCTGAACCGACAGCTCGCGAATGCGCTGCAGAATGTCCTGCGTTCCCTGGAGGTAACCTTCGGTGGTCTGGATGAATGAAATACCGTTCGAGGCGTTGGTAGAAGCCTGGTTCAAGCCGCGGATCTGGGAACGCATCTTCTCGGATACGGCCAAGCCGGAAGCATCGTCGCCGGCACGGTTAATGCGCATACCGGACGAGAGGCGTTCCATGTTGCGGTCGTTGTGGGTACCGTTGACGCCGAGCTGGCGGTTGGCATACATAGCGCTAAGATTGTGATTAATGATCATGACTTCCTCCTTGAGTCTTGGCACCATGGCATCCTTGCCATAGTGTGGGACGACCGCCTTGCAGCGTCGTTCCTGAAAAACGGGGGCAAGCGCCTGGTCAGCCAGCTAAAGCGGCTTCCAGTACGACAACCCAGGCTTTTCAAAAAAAAAGCAGCCTCCTTCCCGGTGAAAACCGTTACTGATGCGGGTAAACCGGCTGGCGATGGTCTAATTCCACCTTTTGCCACTGGTTTCCTCGAAATGAGCTTAAAGTTGCTCGTTCCGATGCCGAATATCATAGAAGAGGGTTAGTTCAGCCTGGAAGCCGAAATAGGCAAGCACAGGTGCCACCTCTCCACTTTTGAATCTCGGCACATTGCCTGCCAAACTTGAATAAATAATAAAAAATCTGCAAAAATAATAAAACTGATGTATACTTTCGGCATGAAAGCAACCGAATTTTCCTACATCGCCGATGATGGTAAAAGCATCCACGTCTATCGCTGGGCTCCCGAGCTGAAACCGAAGGCCTGCTTACTCGTAGCCCATGGCATGGCCGAACATGCCGCCCGCTATGCCCGCTTGGCTGAAAAATTGACCAAGGCCGGATATGAGGTCTGGGCGCCAGACCACCGTGGGCACGGCAAGACGGCCGCCGAAGGCGAACTCGGCTGGTTTGCCGACCGAGCTGGTTTTAGGCGCGTCATCGACGACCTTCATGGGCTGGCGCGACGTTGCAAGCAAGAGCTTCCGGGCACCAAATCATTCCTGATGGGCCATTCCATGGGGTCTTTCTTGTCGCAGGGTTTTATTACCTTGTACGGTAATGAAATAGATGGGTGCATCCTGTCCGGGACTGGACTGAACCGTGGCGCTTTGTTGGGGGTAGCCCGCCTGATCGCGGCACTGGGCTGCACCTTTAAAGGCCAAAAACGGCCGACCCCGATGATGAATTCGATGAGCTTTGGAGCCTTCAACAAAGCCTTTGAACCAAACCGGACAGCCTTCGACTGGCTATCGCGTGATCCAGCCGAGGTCGATAAATATATCAAGGATCCCTTGTGTGGCTTCGTGGTCACCTTTGGCTTGTTCCGAGATCTGCTAGCCGGCTTCAAATGGATCGACCGTCCGAAAAGCTTTGCCACCATTCCTAAAAACCTTCCATTATACTTATTCGCTGGCCAAAAAGACCCGGTCGGAGCCGCCACCGGCGCCTTTGCCCTCCTGCAGCGCAGCTATCAAACGGCCGGCATCGTCGATATTGAAACCAAGCTGTATCCCGATGGCCGCCATGAAATGCTCAATGACACGGTGCGAGACGAGGTGAGCGCCGATATCCAGTCCTGGCTGGATCGGCATCTCTAGCAGGTTGTTAAAAAACTCAACACCGCGCGAGTATACTCGCGATCAACAACCTGCTAACCAAGGCCGGCGGTGATTGACCAGCACCGCCCTTGCCAGGTTATTATACGGCTGAAGCGGCGGTAAGCCAAAATTACCGCCGCTTCGGCGCCAAGGCCGGCGGTTTACGTTCCTCCCGCTATCTGAACCAGCTGGAGGAACCGCACCCGTTCCGGATAAAAACCGGCGACCAGACCAATCAGGCGCTTTTCCGGTCAACCGGACGCGCCATGGGGATCATGTGCTGACACGGTATCATAAAGCCGAAAATGGCAAACTCGAAAAAAAAGCCCTCATCTATACCGCCGCGGAACATTCCATCGATATGCGCGACCTGGATCCCGATGCTGTCCGCATCGTCCGGAAACTGCGCGAGAATGGCCATGAAGCCTATATCGTTGGCGGCGCCGTCCGCGATCTGCTACTGGCCAAGCGGCCAAAGGATTATGATATCGTTACCGACGCGCCGCCCCCGCGCATCAAGAAAATTTTCTACCGTAGCCGTATCATCGGCCGGCGCTTCCGTTTGGTGCATGTCTACGCCGGTCAGAAAATCTACGAAGTGTCAACCTTCCGTTCAATTGGACAGGGCACCATTGGTAACGAATACGGCACCATCGATGAGGATGCCTTGCGACGCGACTTCAGTATCAACGCGCTCTATTACGACCCAGTCGCCAATCATATCGTTGATTATGTCCAGGGCATGCGTGATATCAAAGCCAAGCGCATCGTGCCAGTCATATCGTTGAAAACCATTTTCAGCGAAGACCCGGTGCGCATGATACGCGCCATTAAATATTCCGTCAGCACTGGGTTCAGCATCGCTTGGTTGACCCGGCTGGCCATCCGTCGCACCGCACCCTTGTTGCGGACCGCCTCCGTCAGCCGTCTGGGTGAGGAGGCTATCAAGATAATCAGCAGCGCTAAGGCCTTGTCCATCTGCCTTGAATTGCATGCCTACGGATTGTTGGGCGCTATCCTGCCGGCCATGGCGGACTTCCTTGACCGCAGCGGACCGGCTAGGCAAGCCCTGTGCGATGATATCCAGGCGATGGACGATTATGTCAACCGCAGCGGTGATAAAACGCTCGGCGCCTTGTTGACCTTCTTGCTGCGCCAGCCAGTACTGGCAGCCGTGCAAGTTCCAGCTGCCGATACCGCGGAGGCTTATCGCAACGCCCTGCAACAGGCGCGGGCCTTTCTTGATCCAATCACCTTGCCCCGTATCGAGGTGGAGGCCGCCGTCCGGGCCAATTTCATCGCGCCAGAACCCAAGCCAAAACTGCACAAGCCACGAAAACGCCGCCGCCGACACAAGCCGCATGACGACGCCACCGGCGCCATTCCGCCGGCTGCACTTGACACATAGGCGCCAGTTACAAGATTATGAACCCGTGACGATAGAAAAGCTGAACGGGTTATCGATCGAAGCCCTCTATTCATTGGCCGAGAAGGTCGGACTGGATTTACCGGTCGGGCTGGAGCCGATGTTCATAATTGGCGAATTGATAGAAGCCTTCGACGAGGACTCCAAAGATCGACGCATGGCTGGCCATACGGCTGTGCATATTGAAGAAAAAAAATTCTCCGGCTCCGAATTGGACGAAATCGACGCTTCGCTCGATGCGGCGGCTTGTATTGAAAACCGCTATAACGAAACCAATTTGCAGGTTCTGGTGCGGGATCCGGGTTGGGCTTTCGTCTTCTGGGATATCCGGGACGAAGAGCTCGAAACCCTGCAGCTCGACAGCAGTTTTGGAGGCTTGTTCCTGCGGGTGATAGAAGCGCCGGGTTCGACAGAAGCGACTCAATTCGATGTAACGGTAGGTCGGCAGGATTCCAGCTGGTATATTCATTTACCAGAACCAGATACCTGGTACAGCATCGAACTCTGCGCCAAGAAAACCCGTCCGGTCACGCTAGCCAAAGCGCCTTTGGTGCGCACGCCGGGCATGCTCAGCGAGGCAACGTTTGCAGCCATGGACGAGTTCAGCACCGAGATGGCCATACTGTCCGGAATCGCCACCTTGGACGTGATGCCTGCTTCCGTGTCGAGCACGGCACGCATCATGGACGAATTCAATGTCTGACACGGAGTAACCATGCAAAGCGGCAGCATCGCCCTTGTCCTCAATGCCCATCTGCCGTTTGTCCGGCAACCAGATTATCCGCAGTTCCTCGAAGAGCGTTGGTTGTTCGAATCGCTGTCGGAATGCTACCTACCCTTATTGCGCCTGTTTGCCCGGCTGGAGGCCGACAGCGTGCCCTGGCGCCTGAGCCTAGCCCTGTCCCCGACCTTGACAACCATGTTGGCCGACACCTTGCTGCAAAATCGCTACATTGCCTGGTTGGGCAAGCAGCTGGAGTTGGCCGACAAGGAACTGGAACGCTTGGCGGATGACCAGGAGCAATTGCCCTTAGCCATCTTGTATGCCGATCTCTACCGCCAGAATCTCGAAGACTTTACCGTTTTGCATGGCCGGAATATCCTCAATGCCTTTGATTTCTACTATAAAAAAGGCCGACTCGACCTCCTGACCAGCGCGGCGACCCATGCTTTTCTGCCGCTGTACCAGAGCCTGCCCCAAGCGATTGCCGCGCAGATAGAAGCCGGGGTGGTGGCTTTTCGATCCAGCTTCGGGCGGGCGCCAAACGGCTTCTGGCTGCCACAACTCGGCTGGTTTCCCGGTCTGCAGGATGTATTGTCCGCCTACGGGCTCCAGTATACGGTTATCACCACCCGTTCCGCGATGCTCGGTCGACCAGCCCCCCGCTTCGGCTCCTACGCTCCGGTAGTATGCGAAAACGGCTTAACCGCTTTCATTCGCGATATAGAATCAACCGATGCCGTTTGGTCAGAAGACGACGGTTATCCATCCGACCCGGTGTATCGGGAGTTCTATCGCGATATTGGCTTTGACCTGCCGCTCGATTACATCGGCCCTTTCATCGATCTTAAGCAGGTGAGGACCTTTACCGGCTTCAAGTATTGGGCGGTAACCGGACATACCGAGACCAAGCAACTGTACAAGCCGGAACGGGCCGCCTTGAAGGTCATCGAGCATGCCGAGAATTTTCTGTACAGCCGGACGCGGCAGTTGCGCAAAGCCAGCGCTTTAATGCGCAAGCCAGCCTTGTTGGTTGCGCCGTTCGATGCCGAGCTGTTCGGCCATTGGTGGTACGAAGGCATCGACTGGCTGGAGGCTATTTTCCGCAGCGCCCAAGCGACCAGTGAACTCAGTTTCGTGACCCTATCCGAGGCCTGGCGGAACAAGGCCGATTGCGTCCGGACCACGCCGGAATATGCCTCATGGGGTGACGACGGATATGCCGGCGTCTGGTTAAACAAATCGAACGATTGGCTGTACCGCCATACTTACAAACTGGTGGAGCGTATGACCGAGTTGGCTAACCGTTTCCCCGATGAGGGAGGCCTGCGCGAACGGGTGCTCAACCAAGCGGCCCGCGAGGTTATGCTGGCCCAGTCCGCCGATTGGCCCTTCTTGCTGCGGGCCGGTAAATCCAGCTCGTTCGCCCGCAAGCAAATCGAAGATGCGGTGACCAATTTCGGCCGCATTTACGAGATGATGTGCGCCAACACGGTCGGTACGGAGTGGGTAACGCGACTCGAAAAACGGAACAAGATCTTTCCGGCCATGAACTACCGGGTCTTCCGCACCAAACAATGAGGGATGGCCCTGAGTGCGACCATCCCTCATTATCCCACATCAGCCTATAACCCGGCTAATCAGGATCCAGCTACTATAAACTTCCCGCAGCGTCATGCAACAGTTCGCTCACCGTCGGATGGGGGAATACCACCTGCTCCAGGTCGTGGATGGTTGCGCCATTAGCAATCGCGTATTGCATGCCCCAGATCATCTCGCCAGCATACGGGCAGACCAAGTGGACGCCCAGGACGCGGCCATCGGCCTTGGCCGCCAAGATATTGACCAGGCCGTGCCCGGTAACGCCGTTTTCTGCCAGGAAGCGGCCGTTGGTTCGGGCTGGCAGGGCCGCCTTGCGGTATTCGATACCGGCGGACTGGGCCTCGGCTTCGGTCAGGCCGACGCCGGCGGCTTCCGGGTCGCCATACACCACCCAGGGAAAGGCCTGCCATGGAATCGTGGCGCTCTGGCCGGCGATCAGCGCGGCGACGGCTCGACCCATGGCGCTGGCCGAATGGGCCAGGAGCGAGCGTCCGTTGACGTCGCCGATAGCCCAGATGTTCGGCTGAGTGGTGCGGCATTGATCGTCGACCTGGATGCCTTTTTTTGAGAACTGGATACCGCTGGCTTCAAGGCCTATGCCGTCG
Organism: Spirochaetes bacterium GWB1_60_80; assembly: GCA_001829185.1. Lineage (GTDB taxonomy): Bacteria > Spirochaetota > Spirochaetia > Treponematales > UBA12059 > UBA12059. The sequence goes on along the minus strand of MIAR01000046.1, from coordinate 27,580 downwards.
AGCATCGGCCTTCGCCCAGTGGCCAGGAGAATGAGTTCCCCGCTAGCGCTGCCTTCGGCGCCGTCCTTCGAGTAGCGGACCGTCGTGCCGTCAATGCGCGCCACGGCGGTCCCTGCCAGGACGGTAATGCCCTTTAACGTGCGCTTGAGGACACCGACCACCTCGGCATCGATGAAGGGGAGAATCTCCGGTAACATTTCAATTACCGTGACCGGTATGCCCAGCGCGGCGAAGAAACTGGCGAACTCGATACCGATAACGCCGCCGCCGATGACCACCAAGCTTTTGGGCAGCTGGCTGATATTCAGTAACTCATCGCTGGTCAGTACGGCGGGATTACCCTCGGCACCGGGAATCGGCGGCCGGGCCGGAACCGAACCGGTGGCGATGATGATGTGGCGAGCCTCGATCACTTGCCCGCTTTCCTTGACCAGAAGGCGCCCCGGACCCGATAGTTCGCCTGAGCCTTTGATCACGGTTACGTTGCGCTGCTTCATCAGGAATTCGACACCGCCGACTAGCCGGCTAACGGTGTTGCTTTTCCAGCTCATCGCTGCTACCAGGTCGAACTCGACCGAAACGGACTTGACGCCCATGGCGGCTGAATGACAAGCATGCTTGTACAGTTTTGCCGCGTTAAGCAGACTCTTGGTCGGTATGCAGCCGCGGTTGAGACAGGTTCCCCCCAGCGCATCCTTCTCGATCAAAGCGACACTGAGGCCGAGACTGGCGGCCTGCTCGGCGGCGACGTAGCCACCAGGCCCGCCTCCTAAAATGGCTACATCGTACATGGCAAATTCTCCTTACTGGCTAGCAGACTGCTGAAAATCGCCGCCATTGTGCCGCAGACGGAAAACCTCGTCAAGCTAGCCGATAATATGCGGCGAACGATGACGGCGTTGCACCCTCAGGAGCAGCCGGTGGTACTACCACAGGTCTCGTTCGGCAGGGCCGCTCTGGCCCTGCCGCTCACCCGGCGCGTTGCGCCAGTGTCCTGTTATGACCTCAAATGCGAGAGCGTGGCCGAACACAGCGGCTTGTCTCCCTCAGGAGCAGCCGGTGGTACTACCACAGGTTTCGTCAGAGTACTGACGCCGTCAGTACTCTGACGTAGCAGTTGGCCTGATGGCCAACTGCCTCCTTACGCTGCGCGTAAGTCATGACCAAGCCTCAAATGCGAGAGCGTTGCCGACATCGGTGGCCTTGCGGTCTCAGGAGCAGCCGGTGGTACTACCACAGGTCTCGCATTTGAGGCAGGTGCCGTTGCGCACCAGGGTCAGGTGGCCGCACACCGGGCAGGGGTCGCCTTCATAACCCCGCATGCGGGCTTTACGCGTCTCGTTCTGAGGTTTGGCGGTGTTAACCGCCAGCTTGGTCGCCAACTTGGCGACGCTATTGCCGGCCGCCCCCGCCTCATCGCTCTTGGCACGCTTGCCGTTGGTGGCCGTGGCCTTGAGGTCCTCGGGTTTTACCTGCCCGAGGTCATAGCGGTTCTGATAGGTAATGGCCAGGTCGCGGAATACGTAATCGAGGACGCTGGTCGACATTTTGATGTATTCGTGTCCCTGCACCATGCCATTAGGCTCAAAGCGACTGAAGGTAAAGGCATCGACATATTCTTCCAGCGGTACGCCGTACTGCAGGCCGAGCGAAACGGCGATGGCGAACGAATTGAGCAGGCTGCGGAAAGCGGCGCCTTCCTTGTGCATGTCAAGGAAAATCTCGCCCAGGCGACCGTCGTCGTATTCGCCGGTACGCACGAACACCGAGTGACCGCCGATCTTGGCCTTCTGGGTATAGCCGTCGCGGCGGTTGGGCAAGGAAATGCGCACGCCGCTGGTGGGATGGGCGGCAGTTGTTTCCGGGCAAGCCTCGGCCCGGACCGCAGCCGGGTTGTTCTGGATCTCGAGCAGGCCATTGGCCAATTGATCATCGGTGGTAGCGGCGATTGAAGACAGTGGCTGAGATAGCTTGGAGCCATCCCGATAAAGGGCGATGGACTTGAGCATGCTTTTCCAGGCTGTCATATAGGCGCCTTTGACGTCCTCGAAGCTGGCGCTGTTTGGCATATTAATGGTTTTGGAGATGGCGCCTGAGACAAAGGGCTGAGTGGCGGCCATCATGGCAATATGGGCCTGCCAGGCGATGGAACGGACGGCTGAGCGACCCGAGGCGGTGGCGGTGTCGAATACCGGGTAGTCGGCCTTCCTAAGATGAGGAGCGCCTTCAATGCCCATGGTGCCGCAAGCCCAAATTTCGGCTTCGCTAATCTGGGACTCGGAGAAGCCCAGCCAGCTGAGCAAGTTGAAGGCCGGATCGTCGCGCAGACTGGCATCGATGCCAAGCGTCTCGTAGGCCTCCTGGCCGAGATTCCAGAGCGCGATTACTTGGTCGAGGCTCATGGCATTACCCAGTTCGCGCTCGATTCTAGCCAGAGCCTGCTCCGGCAGCCCCTTGTCGCGCAGCATGGCCAGCGAAACGCCTGGCGCGCCTTCCAGACTGCCATGGCCGGCCAGATAATGGCGGATGTCCTCGATCTGATCGTCGCGGTAACCAAGAACCTTCAAGGCCGGAACCACCGAATTGTTGATGATCTTGAAATAGCCGCCGCCGGCCAGTTTCTTGAATTTAACTAGCGCGAAATCCGGCTCAATGCCGGTGGTATCGCAATCCATTAGTAGGCCAATAGTGCCGGTCGGGGCGATGGCCGTAACCTGAGCATTGCGGAAGCCGTGCTTTTCGCCCAGCTCTAAAGCCTCGTCCCAAGCCTGGCGGGCCTGCTGAATCAGCTCGGGGGCTACCTTGTCGGCATCGAGCGGCCAGGGTAGCACCGACAGCTGCTCGTATTCGGCCGCCGGGCTATTCCAGGCGGCGCGGCGGTGGTTGCGGATGACGCGTAGCATGCTGTCCTTATTAGCGCCGTAGCGGGCGAAGGCGCCGAATTCGGCCGCCAGACGGGCCGACTGGGCGTAAGCCTCGCCAGTGATGATGGCCGACACGGCCGCCGCCACGCTGCGCCCGGCTTCTGAATCATAGGGTAGGCCCATCAGCATCAGTAGGGTGCCAAGATTGGCGTAGCCCAGGCCGAGTGTTCGATAGTCGTAACTCTTGCGGGCGATGGTTTTGGACGGGAACTGGGCCATGGCCACCGAAATTTCCAGCACGATGGTCCAGAGCCGAGTGGCGTGACGGTAGCCGTCGGCGTCGAAGCGGTGCTGCCGGTCATCATAGAATTTGGTCAGGTTAAGCGAGGCCAGATTGCAGGCCGTGTCGTCCAGGAACATGTACTCTGAGCAGGGATTGGAGGCCCGGATGGCACCGTCCTCGGGGCAGGTATGCCATTCATTGATAGTACTGTGGAACTGCAGCCCCGGGTCGGCGCACTGCCAGGCTGCCTTAGCGATCTTGTCCCACAGCTGCCGCGCCTTGACGTTGCGCATCGTCTTGCCGCCGATACGCATGGTCAGCGGCCAATCCTTGTTCTTGATGACCGCTTCCATGAAGTCGTTAGTCACTCGGACGGAGTTGTTCGAGGCCTGACCGGCCACCGTGTTGTAGGCCTCGCCTTCCCAGTTGGTGTCAAAGACGGCCGGCTCCACCAGCGGATCGCCTTCGGCCACGCGGCGCAGCAGTTGGTAGATGTACGCCCCCGGCAGGCCGGCTTCCAGACCCTGGGCGGCGGCGGCGCGCAGTGCCGGGTTATGATCGAAAGACAGGCGGTCGGCCTGGGCGACATCCAGCCGCGTGGTGGCGTCCTTCAGGCGGGCCAGAAACTGGCGGACGGCCTGGCTACCGGCCGCCAGACAGGCCACCTTGTGCTCTTCGCCACTCTTCCATTCCACAAAGGTCTCGATATCGGGATGGTCGGCGTCGAGGATGACCATCTTGGCAGCCCGCCGGGTGGTGCCGCCGGACTTGATGGCGCTGGCCGAACGGTCGGCGATTTTAAGGAAGGACAAGAGGCCACTGGAGACGCCGCCGCCGGACAGGGGCTCATTCAGGCCGCGGACCTTGGAAAAATTCGACCCGGTGCCCGAACCATACTTGAAAAGCCGGGCTTCGCGCTCGATCAGATCCATGATACCGCCATCGTTGACCAGGTCATCATTGATATCGAGAATGAAGCAGGCATGCGGTTGCGGCCGTTCGTAGGCGCTGGTTGAGGCAACCACCTCATCGCTGGCCGAGTCGACGTAGTAATGGCCTTGGGCCGGGCCTTCCAGCCCGTAGACGGCGTGCAGGCCGGTATTGAACCACTGCGGGCTGTTCGGGGCGGCCAGCTGGTGGCTGAGCATGTAGCAAATTTCATCGTAGAAGGCCTTGCCGTCCTCGTCGGCGCTGAAGAGTTTATACTTCTGCCCCCAGTGCAGCCAGGTATAGGCTAGACGGTGAAAAACCTGCCGGGCGTCGTGTTCGCTGCCGGGAGTAGTCGGGCTGCCGGCCAGGCTCTGCTGTCCTTCTGGCACGAAGGCGCGCCAGGCCTCGGCCTTGTCGTTCGGGACGCCGGCCTTGCGGAAATATTTCTGGGCGATGATGTCGGTGGCTATCTGGCTCCAGGTGGAAGGGACGATGACGCCATCCATCCGGAAAACAGTCTTGCCGTCGCTGTTGCGGATCTCGGAAACGCGTTTTTCCCAGACAATATTCTTGTAGGGGCCTTCGTTTTTCTTCGTAAAACGGCGCTGGATGGTCATGCAATTCCTCCCTGGGAGTATCGGTCTACCCGAAACCCGATAAACATATTTAGTTTGATCTTCACTATACAACAGGTTGTAGCCAGATTGTCAAGCAGCTTCTATGGGTGGTATACTGAGCTGGCGCTAAGGCTTTAAGCCGACCGGCCGATATACTGGAATGCTATGGAAACACTCATCGTCATCAACGCTGTCACATTGTCGCCGTATGCCCTGTTGCCCCGTTTTGACGGGGAGTGCGCCTTCGGCTTGGTCTGTCGTTTCGCCCGGGAGTTGGCCGGTCAACCGGGGGTACTGGTACTGACCAGCGACGAGGCACTGAACCCAGACGGTCTTGCGGTCCGGCGCCAGGCTGCTTGGTCGATGCAGTCCATCCTACAGGCCTGTGCCGATTTCGCGGCTCACCAGCCTTCGGCGGATGCGCTCCTGTACCTGCAGGCCGATTCGCCGCTCTACGATCCGGCGCTTACCGAACGCCTGCTGGCCATCCACCGCAAGTACCGGGCGGAATACACCTTTGCCGACGGCTACCCGGCCGGCTTCGCGCCGGAAATACTCCGTCCAACCATCCTGCCCAGCTTGGTTCTCTTGGCCGAGCGTAATCCCTTGCCGGTGGACCGGGACAGCCTATTCGCCGTCCTCCAGAAGGACATCAATTCCTACGACATCGAAACGGAACTGTCTCCGCTTGACGTGCGCGCCTGGCGCTTCGCCGCCACCTGCGACAACAAACGCAATCTGCAGACGGTGGAAGGGCTCTGGCGCCAAAAGTTGACTGGCGCCGACCAGCTGGTGGCCTGGTTGCCCCAGCATCCCGAGCTGTTGCGCACCTTGCCGGCCTTTCTGTGGGTTCAAATCAGTAGCGCTTGCCCGCAATCCTGCAGCTACTGTCCCTATCCAGCGATGGTGGGCGACCCACGCCAGTTGGATGGACACATGCCGGTCGGACGTTTTACCAGCCTGTTGGCCGACGCCGTGGCGGTCTGCGACGATCTGGTGGTCGACGTATCGCTGTGGGGCGACCCGGTCCGCCATCCGGATTTCGGCGCCATCGCCGAAGCGGTGCTGAGCCATCCGCATACCACGCTGCTGGTGGAAACCGCCGGCCTCGGCTGGCCCGAGGAACTGGTTCGGTCGCTGCAGCAACGCTGGCCAAAGCGTCTGCACTGGATCGTCAGTCTGGATTCGACCGAACCAGCCTTGTACCAAGCCTTGCGCGGCGACGGATTCGCCGAAGCCCAAGCCTTCGCCGCCCGCCTGGGGCAAGCCTTTCCCGGCCAGGTTCATTACCAGGCCGTCCGGATGCATGAAAACGAAGAGAACCTGGAAAATTTCTACCGCAGCTGGATTAAGTTGAGCGACACGGTCATCATCCAGAAATACGATTCGTTCGCCGGGACGCTGCCAGACCGCCAGGTAGCCGATCTGGCGCCGCTGGAACGCCTGCCGTGCCGCCATCTGGCACGCGACATGGCCATCTTGCTGGACGGCGGCGTCCCACCCTGCAAACACTGTTTAGCGCGGCAGGGCGACAGCCTGGGCTACCCGACGATTCTGGCCAATGTTTTCGAAGATGGCTTCCTGACGGCCTGGCAGCGCCAAGCGGCCTGGTACGAGCGGCATTGCCGCCAGGCTTATCCGGAACCGTGCAGGGAGTGTGATGAATACCATACCTTTAACGCATGACGCGAACAAGCCGACCTATACCGTGTTGGGCGGCCTCCATCAGCGCAACTGTAAAGATAAATTCCCGGTCTCAGTACTGGTTCTCAATCGCGGACCGCGGCTGTATCGCGCCAGCCTCTTTCAAGACCTGACGCATATCGGCTTTGACTCGATCATCTCCATCGAGCTGCCGCCGGAGTCGGCCGAGATCGAGAGCCTGGCCGGCCGCTTTCCGCACGTCCGCTTCATCATGTTCAAGCAAGAACTGACTATCGGCGATTACATCAACGTCGGCATGCGCGAGGCCTGTACGCCTTTTGTCTTTGTCATCTGGAACGACATGAAACTGGCGACCAGCACCCTGTCCAGCCGCTTTTTCGACAAGGTCGGCGAGCTGGATATGGCCTGCCTGGTGCCCTGCCTGGCCGATGCCGGCAACAACTCGCTCCCGACCAATATCAATCCGGCCGTTTCCCGGCGCGTCATCAAGACGGTTGCCCTGATTCCGAAAAAAGACCATGAAAAGACCCTGTATCCGTTTGATTGGTGCGGCATCTACCACCGCGAAAAATTCATCCGTCTAGGTGGCTTCGATTTCACCATCCGGCAGCCTTGCTGGCAACGGCTGGATTTCGGCCTGCGCGCCTGGCTGTGGGGCGAATCGATCTGCCATGTCCAGGCGCTCAAGCTGCTGTATACCGGGTCGTCGCCGGTTGAGGACACCACCGTATCGGTGGATTACGGCCGGGTCTGGCTGAAGAACATCGCGCCGCAATACCGGGTCGACATGGCGCATCTGCCGGCCTCGCGCTTCCTGATGTACCTGCTGCAGTCCGGGCTTGGCCCGCTCCAATCCTGGAGATTTTTCCGCGCCGCCCGCCGTTGGGTGGATACCAACGCCTATCGCTTCAAGCAAGACATCACCCGACTGGTCGACCTGTGGGACCCGGTGACGCCTGATGAGTGAGTTGTCGCTTGCCGTCATCGTCCAGATGCGGCTTGATTCCAGCCGGCTACCCCGCAAGGCTCTCTTACCGCTTGGCTTCGGCACCGTAGCCAGCGCTGTCCTGGAACGGCTGCGCCATATCCCGGCTGACCATTACATCCTGGCCTGCGACCCGGCCAGCCAGCCGGAACTGGCCGCCATCGCCACTGCTGCCGGCTTCCGTCTCCATGTCGGCCCCAAGGACGATGTACTGGGCCGTTTTTGCGGCGCCATCGAGACTTGGAGGCCGACGTACATCGTCCGAGCCACTGGCGACAATCCCTTCGTCTCGGCCGAACTGGCCACCCGTTTGCTGGACTATGCCCGGCCTTTGGGGCTGGATTACGCCGGTTATCAAGGCCTGCCGCTGGGCATGGGTGTCGAGGTGGTCAAGGCCGCCGCCTTGCTGGTAGCCAACCGAAGCGCGGCCAGCCTGTACGACCGCGAACACGTCTGTCCCTACCTTTATCAACACCCAGACTTGTTCCAGATTGAGCGGCCAGCCTGCCCGGCGGCCTGGCAGCTGCCGGCCTCGCGCCTGACTATCGATACCGCAGCCGATTACGCGCTGGCCCAACAACTGGTGGCGGCCTTGGGCGAGCAGCCAACCGACGCCAGCATCCTGGCCTGGCTGAAGGCCGGATTGGGGAGCGGCTCGTGAGCATACTATTCGTCCCGGCGCTGCGGCGCGGCAACGGCAGCGGGCACCTGACGCGCTGCTTCGCGCTGGCTAGGACAATCCAGTCGGCGGCCGGAAGCGGCGCGGTCAGCCTGTTCATTCCGCCGGCCGCCGCCAATAACCCACTGTGGGACATCGATGCCATCCGGCTGGCTTATCCGCTGGAAGCCGAACGGCTGCGCCTGATGGACCATCTGGAGCCTGGCCAGCGCTTCCGCCTGATCGTCCTGGACAAGCTAGCTACCTCAATGGAAGACTATCGGCGTTGGTCGCCCTTCGGCACGGTCGTGGTAATCGACGAGGGTGGTCCAGCCCGCCGGGTGGCGCCCTATGTGCTTGACCTCTTGCCAGTCACGGCCAGAATAGCAAAACGCCTGGGTTTGCCGAATTGCCAGGCACCGGGGCTACTGCCCCTGCCGTCTAAACGACGCGACCAGCCACCGGCCAGTTTTCACTCTATCCTGATCAGTTTCGGTGGCGAGGACCAGGCCGGACTGGGACGGCGCTTCCTGGAGGCTTTCTTTCGCCTCAAGCTAGCTCCTGGCGCCAGCCTGACGCTGCTGCGTGGGCCGCTGGCCGCTGACAGCCCGCTGGAATGGCCCGCTGTCCAGGTGCTGGGGCCGGTGCCGGATCTGCGCGAACGCTTGTACCGCTTTGACTTGGTCGTCACCCACTTCGGCCTGACGGCCTACGAGGCCGCCTGGGCTGGTTGTGGCGTCCTCTTGCTCAATCCGAGCCGCCTACACGAACAGCTGGCCAGGCAAGCCGGCTTTCACAGTCTTGGCATCGGGAAACCGGATAGCGCCGCCTTGCTCGCAGCCTTTGCCCAGCCAGAGGCAATTCTGGCCCTTAACCGTCGGCTGTTACCGAAAGACAAGCTTGATGCCGCCGCCTTCTTCTCGAAGCTGCGGCCGCACCACGCCGGCGCCTGCCCGGCCTGCGGCGCATCGGATATCAATAGCCGCTACCGAGCGGCGCGAAAATCCTATTTCGCCTGTCGACGCTGCGGATTGCTACACCTAACCAGTTTCCAAGCCCGGCCGGATCCCTATACCGACTCAGCCTATTTTTTTGAAGACTACAAAAAACAATACGGCAAAACCTATCTTGAAGACCTGCCTAACCTGCGCCACATGGCCCGCCGCCGTTTAGCCATTATCGAAGGTTTGCTGGATAAGCCGCGACGCGGTGCCTCGGTGCTCGACATCGGCTGCGCCTACGGCGCCTTCGTGCTGGAAGCGCAGAGCCGGGACTGGGATGCCGTCGGCACCGACGTTTCCGTCCAGGCCGTGGAATACGTCCGTACTAGCTGCCATGTCCCGGCCATCGTGGCCGACTTCGCCGCTCCGGCGGCTGACGGCCTCTATCCCCGTCAGCTCGACTGCCTGGCCATGTGGTACGTTATCGAACATTTCGACGAACTGGCGCGGGTCTTGCGGCGCGTCCATCACCTGCTGCGCCCGGGCGGCATCTTCGCCTTCTCGACACCATCCTTCCGCGGCGTCTCTGGCCGGCGCAGCCTGGCAACCTTTCTGGAAAAGTCGCCGGACGACCACTACACCATCTGGAGCCCCCAGGTGGCCCACCGGGTATTGCCACGCTTCGGTTTTAAGGTTACAAAAGTGGTGGTAACCGGACATCATCCAGAGCGCTTTTTCGGGGTGCCCGATCGGCCAGCCAGCCTGCGTTACAAATTGATCATGCTGCTCAGTCGGATTTTTGGCCTGGGCGATACCTTCGAATGTTATGCGGTTAAGGACGACCAGGCCAAACCGTCGGCGGCCGGCCAGTAAGGAATATCATGGAACGAGCGATCTTCATATTGGGGGCTGGCGTGATGCAGGGTCCGGCCATACGCACCGCCCGACAGCGTGGCTACCAGGTAGTGGTGGCTGACGGCAATCCGGCGGCGCCGTTGGCCGGCCAGGCCGACCGCTTTGTGCGGGTCGACCTGAAGGATATCGACGGGCTGATCGCCGCCGCCGCCAGTATCCCGAACCTGGCCGGTGTCTTTACCGCCGGTACCGACTTCTCGGTAGCCGTGGCCAGCATCGCTGCCGCCTTGCGGTTGCCCGGCCTTCCGGTGGAGGCCGCCCGCCGAGCTTCCGACAAGGCTCTGATGCGCCAATGCCTACAGCAGGCCGGGGTGCCAGTACCCTGTTTCGCGACCGGCACCCTAGAGTCTGACCCGATGGAGCTCAAAGAGCGCCTGGCGACCGAGAAGCTAGCCGCCGGGCAACCTGCGGTCTATCCACTGGTTGTCAAGCCAGTCGACAACATGGGCGGACGCGGCTGCCGACTGGTCGGCTGCGACAGCGAACTGCTGGCCGCTTGGCTCGACGCCGCCGCCAATTCGCGCAGCGGGCGGGTAATTGTCGAAGATTACGTCGACGGGCCGGAATTCAGTATCGATGCCCTGGTCCACGATGGACGCCTGGTGCCGCGAGGCCTGGCTGACCGGCTAATCCGGTTTTCGCCATATTTCATCGAGATGGGCCATACCATGCCTAGTGCTTATGCACCAGAAATACAGCAGGAGCTGCTGGCCGTTTTCGAGCGGGCCGTAAAGGCCTTGGGCATTACCAATGGCGCGGCTAAGGGCGATGTCAAGTATACCCGCCAAGGCCCGGTCATCGGCGAGATCGCCGCGCGCCTGTCCGGCGGGTATATGTCCGGCTGGACCTATCCCTATGCCAGCGGTATCAACCCGGCCGACGACGCCATCGCCATCGCCTGCGGCCAGCCGCCCAGCTTTCCGGCCGAGAGCCTGGGTTTGGTCTGCGCCGAACGGGCCTTCATTTCCATTCCCGGCACCGTCGCCAAGCTTCATCGGCTGACGGAAGCCTCCAACCTGCCAGGCGTCCGAGACGTCTTTAGCCGCGTCAATCCCGGCGATCGGGTAGTATTCCCGCGCAACAATGTCCAGAAATGCGGCAATGTCCTGGCCGTCGACGTCAGCCGAAACGGCGCTGATGCCATGGCCGAGGCGGCGGCTCGTTCTATTCTTATCCAGTTGCAGCCGGCTGACGCGGAAACCGACCGCTTCCTGTCGCTCTACAACCAAGGACCAGTCCCCGGTGTCGAATATCCCTGGCCACCGCAAGCCTTTCCGGATATTTCAGCGCTCCGCCTTGGCCTGGTGGCGGCTATGCCTGATTTCGTCCGGCGAAACCTGCCGGCCGCGACACTGGCCATTGCCCCCTTGGCCAACCTGGAAGGCGAGGCTGGTACCGATTGGCAAGGCCGCAGCCTGGCTGAATCGCTGGAGGCCGTCCGACTTATCACCGCGGTCAGCCTGGGCACCGAGGCCGACCTGGTGCTGGGTCGGCGTTTCTGGCAGGCCTTGTTCCAGGCCGGCTACCAGGCCGCCGCCTATGTAGTCGATTCGGTCAAGCAGGAGTATCGACTCCGATGAACCGACGCCCCCTGTGCTTCGGCCGGCTGCTACTCGTCGTCCTGCTTGGGACTTGGTCGCTGCCGCTTACCGGGCAGCCGCTGAGCGGGCCGGCAGCACCGGCGCCCACATCGGCGCCAGCCAACGAGCCGCAATCACCGACCTACCGGCCGGATAGCCTGTACCCCCTCGATGGCTTGCTGGCCGAGCGGCAAGCAGCTTTGAACTTCGATCCGCTGACGGGCATCGGTCAGCTGCTGTCTGGCGGCGACCTGATCCGGTTCAAGCTGGGAGAAGGCCTATTCCTGTTCGGCGGCAGCCTCATTTCATGGCTGGAGCCGGTCCGCTGGGTGGATGGACGGCTGCAGGCTCCTGGCGCCACCTTGCAGGCCATGGGCGAATGGTTCGCGCTCCGCCGCGCCGAGCGGACAGCCTTGACCTCGGTGGCGGTCATCCTCATCGACCCGGGGCATGGCGGACGCGACCCGGGGGCGGTCGGCCTATTCGGCAGCGGCAGCGCTGCCTGGCAAGCCAGGGAAAAAGATATAACGCTGGCCATCGCCCTCGAGCTGTACAGACAGTTGACCCAGCTTTGGCCTGACAAAACCATCCTGATAACCCGTACCGGCGATACCTTCCCGAGCCTTGAAGACCGCGTTTCGATGGCCAACGGCCTTGAACTGGGCGTCAACGAGGCTATCATCTACATTTCGATCCACGCCAATGCTTCGTTCAATGCCCGGGCCAATGGTTTTGAAGTCTGGTATTTGAACCCGGAATATCGCCGGACTGTCCTCGACGACAGCAAGACCGAAGGCCACAGCCAGGATGTGTTGCCGATTCTCAATACCATGCTGGAGGAAGAATACACTACGGAAAGCATTTTCCTGGCCAGGGCCATACAGGATGGCTTAAGCGCTCAAGTCGGGGGCCAGACCTCAAATCGCGGCGTCCGGGCCGAGGAATGGTTCGTGGTTCGCAACGCCCGCATGCCATCGGTGCTGGTAGAGGTCGGTTTCGTCACCAATGAGGCCGAAGCGCAACGATTGTCAACCGAAGCGTACTTGCAGAAATTGACTAAAGGTATCTATAATGGTGTGGTGAGTTTTGTAGACTATTTTGAACAGCGGAGAACCCCATCCACACCATGAAGCAACAATTTGCCCACGTTCTGTCAATTTTGCGCGCCACAGCCGCCCGAGTCGCCCAGCCACGCCATTTTTGGCTGCTGGTGCTGGTGCTAGGCGGTCTGGCCAGCCTCCTATTATCGATCCCCACTTGGCGACAGCGTCCGGTCATCCTCTGGTTTCCGGTACAGAGGACGGAAATACTGCGGCCCGAGCTTAGGCTGACCGCCCGGCAGGTTACGGTCACCGAGGAAATCGACCTGGTACTTGAAGAACTGATTCTGGGGCCGCAGGCTGACAACCTTTCTCCCTTGGTTCAACCAACCGTCAAATACCGGATCATTCAGGGTAGGGACGACCTTATCTATATCGACTTGACCAGCGATCTACTCTTTGGCAAAGCCAATGCCGAGGGCATCAGAAGCTTCTCAACTATACCTGCCAAACAAATCATAGCGGTTTTCGAAAGGGTGTTGCGAACCACTTTCCGGAATCATCGGTTTGTGATAACCATCGACGGCCACGAAGCTGATTATATTGAAACTCTTGCTATACTTGACGCAAAATTCGATAATTTAATTGACAAAGGCGTATGGTTGACTATAATCAAGACAAATACTGATACGAATGTACGCGCACTATGAAAGGAGCACTTGAATGAAGAGGCACTTGTTTCTTGTCGCAGTCGTTTTGATGTTGATCGGTTCGGCGGCGGTCTTCGCTGACGAGGCTGTCCTCATCGACTTTTCCCTGCTGGCTGCCGACATCATCCAGAATCCGGCCGGGGAAGGTTTCCGCGAAAATCGGGCTACCATGATGAACTTTGCGGATATGGCTGGAAGCGGCTACACTGCGGAACAAAAAGCGCAGATGGCTGTTTCGCTGGCTCTCGAGAACTGGGATGTTGTCCTCGCTTCTTCTTCCAGGAGTAACGACAATCAGTCACTTTCATACGTGCGCCCGGCTCCGGTCAACGAAAGCGGCCCAGCCTATGCCGCCAACAGCAGCGTCATGGGCGTTCGCGTCCGTTTCCCGCTCGGCAGCTTCAATTCCTGGGCCCGCATCCAGCCGCCCTTCCAGATTCCGGCTTTTGAGCCCCTGGCCACTGTCGGCGACGATGGTACTATTGAGCCGACCGAAGGCAGCACCGCTACCGGGCTGACTCGTTTCGAAGGCGCTGTCGATGAAGAAAGCAGCCTACTGACCGCCTTTGGCATTGTAAAGAACGTCGGCGTCCTAAAGTCGGTGGCCGTCCGTGTTCGGGGCCTTAATTTCCCGCACGGCCTCCATGCCGTCCTGATTGACCAGGATGGAAACGAGAACGTCGTGTTCATGGGCTACCTGAGCTTCGACGGCTGGCGGACCTTGCGCTGGGATAACCCCCAGTACATCAATGACGTTCGCAATCGCGAACTGCGCGTTATCCCCTTGTACCCGCGCAGTAATCCCTTTGTCAGGTTTGGCGGCTTCCTTATCACCCGCGACGCAGCCAACGAGGGTGGCGATTTCGTGGCTTATTTCAAGGACGTCAAAATACTGTACGACAAGGCCGTTCTTGATCCAGTCCGCGATATCGACGACGAGTCCATCTGGGGCATCATCAATGATCGCGAAACCGATCGCCAGCGCGTAGAAGGCGAGCGTTTCGGCGCAGCTCAGGTTCTCCGCCATCTGGAAGCCCAGAAGCAAGAACCACGTACCGGTGAAGAGTGGACGACTGAAGAGTAAGCGCATTACATGTCTATGACCAATCGAAACCGGAAGGCACCCCAGGGACCTTCCGGTGCTTGCTAGGTTGTGAAAAGGCAAAAGGGCGTCAACAGCCCTTTTGCCTTTTTCATATATATATACGGATTTCAGATTCACGATGCATGGAAATATGGTAGAAAACGAAGACGATTTACCGAACCGTACCGCGGCGGAGTACCAGTTTAATGAATGGCAGCTGGATTATGAGCGGGTGTTGGCCGATGTCATGGTCAGAGTCCGGAAATGCCTGGAAAGCGCTGGCATGTACCTGACCTATAAGGCTCGCGTAAAAAGCTTCAGTAGCTATTTCGCCAAGCGCTTGAAATTCTTTCGCCAATCCCGCTTGAATACCAGCAAACCGCTACCTGTCACCGACCTACTGGCCATCCGAATCATCTGCCCCTTTATAGGCGATCTTCAACCGGTTGAAGCCTGCCTGGCCAAATGTTTCAGGATAGTGGAGGTGGAAAGAAAAGGCGCCCAACATTCATTTAAGGAATTCGGCTATGAGTCTACCCATCTGTTAGTGGAAATACCGACTGAGCTGCAGCAGTATGTACATGGTTTGGATAAACCAGTCGTAGAGCTACAAATCCGCAGCATTCTGCAGGATGCCTGGGCAGAGGTAGAACATGAACTGGTTTATAAAGCCGAATTTACTCCACATGATGAGCCCATGAAGCGAAAACTGGCCGCCTTGAATGCCAATTTAACGTTATCCGATATGCTCTTCCAGGAAATACGTGATTACCAACATCAATTGAGCCATGAACTGGACAAAAGAAGGGCGACTTTTTTCCGAAAGATAGAAGATGCCATCGATGGTCAGTTTTTCGAAGCGGGAAAAACTGGGTCGGATGGCAAGGCTCAAGCGATTGCCACCATTCATCCTTCTAGCTATGCCAATAAGTCAATCGATGATTTGCTTCTTGATGCCTTGAATGCCCACAATCGGCATGACTACAAACAAGCTATTGATATTTACTCCTTCATTATCAGCCTGAATCCTAAAAGCGAGGTTCGGGCACTGATCTATACCCATCGGGGGATGGCCTGCTTTGCGGAGAGCCGCTATCAGGATGCCCTGGATGACTTTTCAGTGACCCTGCAATACGATCCAAATTGCTACAAAGCCGCTTATTACCGTGGCGTCGTGCACAGCGTATTGGAGAATTACAGCCAGGCCATCGAAGATTTCAATCTGGCTCTTGAACTTCATCCCTATCACTTTTACTCATTATACCGCCGCAGCCAGGCCTATTTCCATCTTGGTGACTATCCCAAGTCGCTGGCCGACTGTGATGCGGCGCTCGGTATTGAACCGGCCAACCTTATGTTGCAACGCTTGCGCGATATGGATTTAAAAAAGCTAGCCATGTAGATCGCCGGGGCTGGGTGGCGAATCCCCTAGGAGAGTCGCGCCTCCGGTTCGACTCTCCATAAAAGATAAACCCGACCTTGCGGTCGGGCTTATCTTGCGCCATGCTGGCGAATCCCCTAGGAGAGTCGCTTTTTCTACGAGCACGTCGTGTGCTCGTAGAAAAAGCCGCCTGCAGCGCTCTTGGCGCGTCCTGCGCCAAGCCCTGAAGGGACGCGCTTCCGGTTCGACTCTCCATAAAAGATAAACCCGACCTTGCGGTCGGGCTTATCTTTTATCCCCTAGGAGAGTCGAACCCCTGTTGCCGGGATGAAAACCCGGTGTCCTAACCACTAGACGAAGGGGACATGGTTGACGTTGGTTAGTTTACCAAAAAAGCTATTTTTTTGTCAATAGCAAACTGACTGTCGCGTTCCGATTCTCGGTTTTCGCTTGAAGATTTAGCCAATTAGCTTTATAGTCAAGTTACCTTGTCTAAGGCTGGGGTTTATTCCAAGAAAAACTGTGGAGGTTTCATGAAATCGGGCAAATTATTATGCGTGCTGCTATTACTGGCTGTAATTAGCGTGCCGGCTGTCGTTTCGCAGAGTTTTGGCATCGGTGCCGAATACGGTATTCCCGCTCTCGGTGGGCTCCCCCAGAATGCCATGCTTACCTTCAAGGTCTCTGAAGTTCCTTTTGTGGTTGGCATCGGCATGCAGCTTGGTCAATCCAATTTCAATCTGGGGCTTACCCTGGATTGGTGGCTGCACCATCAACACCTGGTCGGTATCATTGACCTGTACGCTGGTCCAGGTCTTTATCTCATGCTGCCGAGTTCTTTTATTCTAGGTGGACGGATCCCGGTGGGGTTGCGTATTTGGCCATTGGGTTCTAGTTTGCTGGAAGTTTTTTTAGAAATTGCGCCAGGGCTGACCTTTATTGATTCATCCGGGGTTAATATACCTAATTTTACACTTCAAGCAGCCGTCGGCTTCCGTTTCTGGTTCTAAGTACTAGCAGGGTGTTGAAAAACGCGGATGCGGCTTTTCAACACTTCAAAAGCCGGTACAATTACGCAGCATAGCGCAAGCTATGCGAGGAATTGTTAAGGTTGTTGAGAAAGCAACCGGCTTTTTCAACAACCTGCTAGAGAAACTCGAGCCTGCTCCACAGCCAACCGTATCAGGCTGGCTGTGGGGGCAGGTGGGCAAGCCCTTATTAACACCGCTGATTGTCCAATTCCTGCCAACGAGCCATCGCCCGGCGCAGGTGCGGTATGACGATACTGCCACCTACAACCAACCCAACCGTACAGCATTCCTCAAACTCGAGTTTGGATATTTTTTCCTCGTGGCAGCGGATGGTGTGGTAGAGGATGCAATCATCACAACGCAGCACCAAACTAGCCACTAAACCCAATAGTTCCTTGGTTTTAGCATCGAGAGCCCCCGGACGATACGTCTGCGAATCCAGACTAAAAAATCGCTTCAACTCAAGATTCGTCGTGTCAAGCACCAAATCATTCAAGGTTTGCCGTTCGGCTTGCCAATCTAATATGCTTTGCATTCTGCCTTCTTGTCCCGCCAATTTCGTGCCTCCAGTATCCAGCCTAAAACCTGCGCTCGAAAAAGGCAATACCAGCACCTGATGGCCTATCATTAGTATTGACTATATATTATAATTCATATATACTATGATTACCAATTAAGGAGGATTCCATGCCAGAAAAGCTAACCTTACAGATTTTCAAGGAAAAGATTTTTGATTATGAAACCGGTGAAAAATGGGCCTACAAAGGCACGGCTCCTGCCATCGTCGATTTTTATGCTGATTGGTGCGGCCCTTGCCGTATGGTCGCGCCGATACTCGATAATATCAGCAAAAAATACGGTCAGAAACTGACAGTATACAAAGTCGATACCGAAGCAGAACCGGAATTATCCGGCCTGTTTGGTATTCAAAGTATTCCTTCCCTGTTGTTCATCCCGGTTGATGGTGAACCACGTATGTTGGCTGGCGCGCTACCGGAGAAAGAATTCGACAAGATCATCGCCGATGTCTTGAAGGTCAGCCCCTGATCGAAGTACTTGGATAGTTGTCTGCTTGCTGGCTGGTCAGACTGTTCATGAAAACTGACCAGCCAGCCACCAACCGGGTATTATTCAGAAGAGTTTGACTATTTTGCAGTAATGTCGATGATCTCGGTAGCCTGGACGGCTTGTTCTACCAAGGTCTCAAGCCCGAGTCGGGAAAAAGCGGCTCGTTCTCTTTGAAAATCAGCCTTGATGACCGGAAATTTCGGACTGAACAGGACGCAACAATCAGCATAGGGCAGGATAGAAATGTCGTAGCTGCCAATCCGGCGGGCGTCCTTGATAATTTCTTCTTTGTCGGTGCCACAGAGTGGTCGCATCACCGCCATATCGGTGAATGACTGGCTGAAGCGCATGTTTTCGGCCGTCTGACTAGCCACTTGGCTCATGCTTTCACCGGTCACAATGCAATTGAGTCTGTGCTTCTTGCACAAACGATCGGCTGCCATCATCATGGCCGCCCGCAGGTACAGGGTCGAACAGCTTTCCTGACCGAATTTCTTGATGGCTAATTGAACCTCGGTGAAAGGCACTGTATGCAGTCTGATAATGCCGCCATAGCTAGCCAATACGGCGGACAGGTTCGCAACTTTGTTCCAGGCGTCCTGCGAAGTATAGGGGTAGGCATTGAAGTAAGCTGCCTCCAGCGCCAAGCCGCGGCTGATCATCTTAAAGCCAGCCACGGGGGAGTCGATTCCACCGGAAAGCAGTAACAAGCCACGCCCGGCGCAGCCGACCGGCAAACCGCGCACCCCCGGTTCGGAAACGCAATATAGATACGAGCGCTCGCGTATTTCAATATTAATGACCGTATCTGGATTATGCACGTCGACTCGAACTGACGGATGAGCTTCCAGCAGGCGATGCCCCACTTCCCGAGCCAGGCCATAGGAATCCAGCGGGAAGCTTTTGTCGGAACGGCGAGCTTCGATCTTGAAGCTGGTAGCGCCTACGGCCAGCCGCTCCGCCAAAAGCCGGCTGGCCAACTCGCTAATGGGGTCAAGTTCCTTGGCACAGCTATAGCAATGCGCCCAGGCGTTAATACCGGGTAAGCGACTCAAAACGGCACTTACGTAAGCATCCTCGGCGGCTGGCGCATACAGGTAAAAGCGTCCATCCCGGACGTCGAGACGAAAATCCAGCTTCGCCAAACGTTGTTTAAGACTGCTGCGCAGGTAGGCGATGAATTCCTGCTTGTTTTCGCCTTTGAGGTGGATCTCACCGAGTTTAAGCAGATACAGCCTGTCGAGTATTGTTCCCATTGTTATTCCTTCAGCGATTTGTGTCAGCACTTCAACCCAGGCGGAAACGCCGGTAATGAGTTTCCAATCTGTCCAGCACTGTATCAATTTCAGCGGCAGTAGTGGAATGGCCAATCGACAACCGAACGCTGGCCGTGGCGATATCGTCGGCCAGCCCCATGGCGGCAAGCACCCGGCGTTCCTTGCGGCTGGAGGAACAAGCGGAGCCAGTATTGATGAAGATACCGTCGGCATCCAGTAACCGGACCATCGTCTCGCCCGCCAGACCAGGAAAAGCGGCGTTAAGTATGTACGAGCTGAAGCGACGGTCGATAGCCTCGCGGCTTTCCGGATTAATCCGCGCTCCCGAAATGCGGCGCAGACCTTCAATCAAGCGCTGCATCAAGCCTTCGGCCACTACACGGGTAGTAGGCAGCCTGGCGACGCTTTGGGCCACGGCTGTTGCCAAGGCCTCGATGCCGGCCGTATTCTCGGTACCGGGCCGTAGACCGCTTTCCTGCTCACCGCCGGCGGTCAGCGTTTGGATTGGCCGAGACAGATACAAGACGCCGCTCCCGCGGATAGCGCCTAGCTTGTGCCCGCTGATCGTGCAGGCATCGACACCGAGTCTGGCTGGCTCAAACCGGATTTTGCCGATGGCTTGCACCGAATCGCACAGAAAAAATGGCTTACGGCCTGGAGGCAATTGACCGACTAGCTGGGCCAACTCGGCCACCGGCTGAATGGCGCCGGTTTCATTATTGACAGCCATGACCGCGAGGAGTCCCGCCCCCTGACCGAGTCGATCGGCCACGCTATCCAAGCGTATGATGCCATCATTGTCAACCGGCAACTCAATCATCGGGACACCCAAATCGGCCAGGATTTGGCACTGCTTGTGTACAGCCGGATGTTCAATGGCCGAAACCAGGACCGACTTGACGGAGCCATGTTTTCCTCGCAGCAATGACAACAAGGGCAGCTGGGCCGCTTCGGTCCCTCCGGAAGTAAAGTACAGGTTGGAAGCCGGGCAGGCCAAAGCTTGGGCGAGGCTTGTACGGGCGGCAGCTACCACCGCCGCCGCCTGACGGGCCGGCTGATGCTGGCTGGATGGGTTGCCATACAATGCTTGGCTGGTAACAGCCGCCTGTTGCACTATGGCAGGGTCAGGCGGCGCACTGGCCGCCCAGTCCAGATAAATGTTTGCCATAGCGCATAGTAGCCCGGTTTGGCGCTAAAATACAAGAACAGTCATTGACCAATGGAAATGCTTTATCGTAAGCTGTCCGCAAATGGCTATCAAAGGTTTGCGCCTGGCGCTTTCAATAATTGCGGGAATTACCGTATTCGCGGCCTTGGTGTTCGGCATCCTGGCTGGTGTGGCTATCGCTTCCACCAAGAACATCATGGCTGAAGAGAATTTTCGCGACTTCGACCCGGCACTGCCTTCCCGCATCCTCGATATCAATGGTCGCCTGATTACCGAGTTCGTATCGGACGAGAAACGCGAGCTGGTTTCCATCTCGCAGTTGCCACAGCACCTGATCGACGCCTTCATTGCCCGCGAGGACCGCGATTTCTGGACTCATCCCGGTTTTACGGTTCGAGGTTACGCCCGAGCGGTCTTGGGTGAGCTGACCGGACAGAATCTGGGCGGCGGTTCTACGATTACCGTTCAGTTGGCCGGAACTCTGTATGCCGACCGCCGGGAGCGTAGCTACCGGCGCAAGGTTATCGAACTTTGGTATGCCTTACAATTGGAACGCCGTTTTACCAAAAGCGAAATCCTCGAGATGTATCTCAATCGCATCATCATGGGGCCGGGGGTTTTCGGCGTCGAAGCCGCCTGCAAGTACTTTTTTGGCCATTCGGCCAGTGAAATCACCATCGCCGAAGCCGCTATCCTGGCCATCCAGCCAGCCGCCCCTGATCGGCACAATCCGATCACCAATCCGAATGTGGCCCGCGATCTTTCGCGCACCCTGCTCGACACGATGGTCGATTTTGGCTTTGTCGAGGCGGAGGCCGCCAATGAGTCATTTGCCCTATACTGGGACAACTACGACTATACGCGCATCAGCGCCGGCGGTTTCTTTATGCGCGAAGACCAGGCACCCTGGTTCAGCGAATATGTCCGCCGTGAGCTGGCCACCATGCTGTACGGGTCAGTTGATCTGTTCCGGGACGGCCTAACGGTACATACGACCCTGAATCTGGACTATCAGGCGGCGGCAGATCGCTATATGCAGCGCTATATCAGCCAGGTAAACAATCAATTCGAACGTGAAAGTACCGTCCGCTGGGCGGAGGCGGAACGTTTGTATGCGCCACTGGCTGAAATGATCGGCCTGGCCTTCAATCTGGAAGATCTGTTTTTCCAGCAATCCCGCCTAGAATCCAGGGTGATGGAATATTACAAGGAGAGCGTCAATCCGGCCATGGACGCGTTGGCCTTGATGTTGGGGCTGGATGAACTCAAGCAAGCCACCAACGCCAGTTTCCAGTCGATGCAAATGGACCTGGAGCGTACCAAGGTAGAAGGCACGCTGGTGACTATCGACAATGAGAGCGGCCACATCCTTTCCCTGGTGGGCGGCTCGACCTTCAGCCAGGCCAACCAATTGATTCGCGCCACGCAGGGTGAAATGCAACCCGGCTCCTGTTTCAAGCCCTTGTATTATTCCGCGGCCATCGATTCGCGATCCTTTACCATGGGAACCCTGATCTACGATGCGCCGGTGGTGTTTTACAATGAGGACGGGACACCCTATATTCCTCTTAATTTCCGCGGCGCCTGGACCGGACAGGTTCTGACCTGGTATGCCTTGTCACATTCCATGAATGTGCCATCCGTTAAAGTGCTTGACGGTATCGGCTTCGATGCGGCTATCAACCGGGCAGCCACCTTGCTGAACATCCAGGATCCGGCCCAGATACGTCGAACCTTCCCGCGCTTTTACCCATTAGCACTGGGCATCATCCGCGTTTCACCGCTCCAGATGGCCCGAGCCTATGCGGTCTTTGCCAACCAGGGCCGGGAAGTAACCCCGATTGCGGTCCGGTACATTGAAGATCGTAACGGGCGCATCATCCTCGAACCAGAAAAAGAACTGCGCAGCCAACAAAAGCAGCGCGGTTCAGCGATACAGGTGGTATCGCCGCAGAATGCCTATGTCATGACCCGCATGCTGCAGGAAGTAGTCCGGGAAGGCACCCTGGCTTGGCCAGCCAGACAAGGAACTGTCTTTACCTACCAGGACGAGAACGGTCATAATTTTACCATACCGTCAGCCGGTAAAACTGGTACCACCCAGAACTGGGCCGACGCCTGGACGATAGGCTTTACACCTTACATGACCACAGCGATCTGGTTCGGATTCGACCGCCCTGGCAATTCCCTCGGCGTCAGCCAATCCGGCGCTACCATCGCCGGAGATGCCTGGGCTCGTTATATGAGCGAGATTCACCGCGGGTTGCCTTTCAAGGATTTTATCAGGCCGCAGAATGGCTTGATCGATGTCCGAGTCTGCAGCGTTTCCGGTTTGTTGCCGACCGAGCAATGCAACGAGGGCACGGTAAGTCTGGTTTACTATGAAGGAACGCAACCCTTCGGCTATTGCGACCTTCATCAGGAACGCTCGGAATACGCCGAGGATACCATCCGACGCATCGAGTCGACTAGCGATATCCTGCAAGACGTGAACCTGGATTCGTCCCTGGACGTCGACCTGAGCGATATCAATGCCCTCTATGATCGTCTGCTGCAGCAATCCAATCCGGGAACCCAAACCACGGGGCAACCAGGCAGCGCTCAAACTGATTCCATCGAGTTCCAATGGCTGAATGGTTCGCCTGGTTACGACCCTACCAGCCCGGTAACCCCGTCGCCACAGCCAGCGCCCGAATCGTTGCCGCCTCCATCCGGACAAGCGCCTGGAACGCTTGCTCCCGCCCCAGCCACGAGCGACGAGGACAGTTCAGACCAGGATACATCCACTTTGCTTGATTAAATGCCGAATCCGGTTTACATTTAAATAGCAATGTGGAGGTTGGTTTGCAGATTGCCATAAAAAGCATCAAAATTCGCAAACGCATCAGAAAAAACCTGGGAGATGTGGTCGGTCTGGCCGAAAGCATGACCAAGTACGGGCAATTACATCCCATCGTGATCAGTAAGAAGAATGTCCTGATAGCCGGCCGCCGTCGTTTAGCTGCCGCCCAGCACCTGGGTTGGAACAGCATCAATGCCATTATCCTTCGTGACCGTTCCCCGGCTGAATTCCTGGAGCTTGAACTTGACGAAAACGTGCATCGATCTGCCTTGTCCCGCGAAGAGGTAGAGGATGGGCTAGCCCGGTTAGAGCGCTTGAAAAATCCCGGGTTCTTCAGACGGATATGGAATGCCATCTGCGCTTTCTTCAGTAGGCTGTTTGGCGGCCGCTCCGTATGATGGAGGATAAAATGAAGCGATTTTTTTGCCTGTTATTAAGCAGCTTGCTGATCAGTGCTATAGGCTTGTCGGCTCAAGTTCCGAGGCAACCAGTTGTCAAGGTGGCAACCTTTACCGGCGACGGCCTGAACACGGCGGAACTGCTGACCCTGGAACGACTGGTTTCTTCCTACGTCGTGGAAATGCGAGCCTTCAAGGTCATCGACGACAGTGGCCGCGACCTAGCGCTCAACGAACTGGAAGCCTCGCTGGCCATGGGCGCTACCGTTACCGGATCGACGGTGCTGACTGCGGACTTCATTTTGTCCGGCAATGTTGGTCGGCTTGGCGACCGCTATATCGTTACCATCCAGAATACGCGCGTCTCCAGCGGCGAACAGCTTTCGGTGTCCGAAACCGTCGATTCAGTCAATGATATCGTCCTGCGCATCCGCAGCCTGACTTTCAACCTATTCCAACGATCCGACATGACAGCGGCCGGAAATTCGGCCACGGCCGCTGCAGCAACGGTTCCAGGCAGTGTACAATCTGGAGCCTCCTCCCCGTCGGCGGCCCAGTCGACGACTGCTGTCAATTCCGCTGCC
The DNA here is from genome assembly GCA_001829185.1 of Spirochaetes bacterium GWB1_60_80. Classification (GTDB taxonomy): domain Bacteria; phylum Spirochaetota; class Spirochaetia; order Treponematales; family UBA12059; genus UBA12059. The sequence goes on along the minus strand of MIAR01000046.1, from coordinate 3,559 downwards.
GCAATCGCCGCTTCCATTCCCCAAAGCTACCGGCCAGACCCCCAGCCAGCCGACCTAGTTGGTACCTGGCGCGGCACTGATCGGAATATCGAATCCATCCAACTGTTCGCCGACGGCAGTGGTGTGGCGCTTATCAATGCCGGCCCCAATCTGCGTGGCAGTTTAAGGCTCCGCTATACGATCAGCCGGGGCGTCATCACCATCGTACAGAATCAAGCCAATGATCCGCGGCTTTACCGGACCGCCAGTATCGATCATCCGACGGCGATGCGCATCGCGGCGCAGGCCAGACCCTTACGCTGGGAATTCCAACTGAATGCCGACGGCAGCAGCCTGTTTGGCACCCGTTACGGCATAGCGGTAAACGGAACCACCAACGGTGTCCGGGTTGACAATACGTATACTTCGCCGATGCATTGGTTCAAGATCAGCCGCTAGTTGGTGTGATAGTGGGCTAGCGTTCTCTTACTAGGCGCAGACTTACCGTCGAGGAGCGAATGAATGCGGGAAACACTTAGCTTTATTAGAGTGACCGGCAAACGAAATGATACCACCATCGAAGTCTACAGCCTTTCGACCTGCGGCTTTTGCAAGCGGGCTATCGCCTTCCTGGATGCTAAAGGTTATTCGTATTCTTATGTGCATTTGGATACATTGCCGCTTGACCAAAAAACGACCGTTAAGCGCGAGCTACACGAGACCTTCGGTAAGGCCGTCGCTTTCCCTTATGCCATTTTCAACCATACCGATGCGTTGGTCGGATTCGTTGAAGCTGAGTGGCTGGCCAAACTAGGGCTTCAGTAAATGGCCGAAAAAACCCTTGAACAAACTATCCGTTTCGCCGCCATGGTCGCGGCAAAACAAGGCTGGGTGGTTAATCCGGAGCAAGACTTTATCGAGACGGTACTTGCCGGACTGGTCACCAACTACAATCGACATGGCTATTACTTGTGCCCTTGTCGCGATTCTGAAGGTAGCCGACAACTGGACGCTACCGTCATCTGCCCCTGTGGTTATGCCCGCCCCGATATCGAAGAATTCGGCCACTGCTTCTGCGCCTTGTTCTTGTCCTCGGCCTTTGCAGCCTCCGGGCGCTCGCCAGCCGGTATTCCTGACCGCAGGGTAAACTGAGATCATGCCAGCGCCTCAATCTTCAGCCACGGCGGATCTGCTTGACAAGTTCAACCGGTTAGAGCAATCCGGCGCGCTTGACGAATTGGCGGCCCTGCGTAAGGAAAACCGTGAACTGGAGCGGATAATCAACGATGCGGCTATCCTGATCACCTACCAGGATATCGAGCAGATGTTCAGCTACATCATCAGCCGCATCTTGGACCACTTCATTCCGCAATTCCTGGCCTTTATCTTCCAACCGCCGCGTGGCGAAAGCTTACAACAATACTGCTTTCGCAACCTGAAGGCCGTAGCCGAGCCCGTTCCCGAGCGCTACTATACCATTCTGTCCCATCATTTTTCGCAACTGCCTTTTGCTATCGAATTCTCTGCCCTGGAAAGCCGGCTCGGCGTTACTACCTTCGGCGATGATTTCCGCGCCTTGGAGCCGGACTGGCTCTTCCCGATGCAAGGCATCGGCGGCTTGTACGGAATAGTCATTCTGGGGCGAAAATTCATGGGTGATTCCTTCTCCGAGTTGGAGAAGCTGTACATGGAACGAATGATCCGTTTCCTATCGGTGGGCATCCAGAACTGGCTGCACCACGAATCATCGATCACCGATCCTAAAACCGGTCTCTTCACCCATGATTACTTCATCAAGCGCCTGGACGAGGAAATCGCCCATGCCCGCCGTCGTGGCACCCAATCCGGAATGTTGATCATCGATGTCGACCACTTCAAAAATTTCAACGACTCGTTCGGCCATGTCACTGGTGATGAAGCCTTGTTCGCCCTGGCGCAGGTACTCAAAAGCATCACGCGCGATGAAGACTGCGTCGCCCGTTTTGGCGGCGAGGAATTTTGCGTACTGGTTTCCAATAGTTCGCTTGAACGGCTCTATGAAGTGGCTGAACGGGTGCGACTGGCGGTCCAAGCCATCCAGATAGCCCATGAAGGCAAACTGATCGGCTTTACAATCAGTCTGGGTGGTCGCATGATTGACGGCTATCACGGACTCAGCGCCAATCTGGTGCTGGACGATGCCGACAAGGCGCTTTACCGGGCCAAGAACAATGGCCGCAACCGCACGGAAGTATTCAAACCCGGTTTCCTAGGGCGGGCGACTGCCGCCCGGAATGCCCGCAGCCCGCAGCCACGGCCTGAAGCCAGCTAATAATCGTCAGTCACCAGCCAGAAACTCAGCCATCAGCTGCTTGATAGCGCCTCCATGCTCGGCTGCCAATTCGGCCAGGCTAGACACAAATAGTGGTAGAGAACGGTCGGCCTTCCGTTCAAACCAGGCTTCATAGAGGCTTAAATCATCCTCGTAAAGGCGATACAAGTCCAGAAAGGCATTATTTATCTGATCCATGTCAAAATCCAGGTAGTGGGGCAGGCTGAAAAGTGTGGCGGCGTTTTCCCGGTAGGCCTGAGCCCGTTCGCTGAGGATCCGCTGCTTGGCGGCCTGGACCGCCTGGCTTGTCAAACCAGGATCCTGATAGACCAGCTCCAGCTGACGAGCCGTCTCGCCCAGCCAATCCGTAAAGAGCTGTCGATTGCGGGCTCGCTCGTCGCGGACTTGCAAAATAGGGTTACCGGGACCATAGCGCTCCGTCAGGAAGGCGAGGGTAGCCATCCGGCCGACGTAGGTGGCAAATTCCTCGTTGAACTGGTCCGCCCCTTTAATGAACAAGGTAGCGTGGGCCGATTCATGAAAAATCAGTTCGGCCAACATGTCCTCGTCGTAATCAAGCATGAAGGAATAGAGAGGATCACGGAACCAGCCGAGACTGCTAAAAGCATCTACCGGCCGAACAATGACGTCGAGGCCATGTTCGCGCAGGCGGGCGGCCTCGGCCTGGGCGTCCGCGGCCTTGTAGAAGCCTTTGTAGGGCAGAGCGCCAAGGAATGGATACTGCCAATAGTGGCGCTCGAAGGAATCTGGCGCGCAAGCTGATACCACCAGGGCTACATAGTTCCGGTCCAACACCACATACCGGGTATAATTCCGGGTCGGTTCCAGCCCGACCGCCGAGCTGGCGTAGTCCCGAATAGCGCTGACCTGTTCAACAAAGGTTTGCAAGCGCTCGTCCGCGTCATCAGCCGCGGCTACGACCGACAGCTCCCGGGCGGATAGCCGCTCGCCGAGAAAAGAGGCGGCCTGGGTGACATACCAGCAGGAAGCCAGGCCAGAACAAAGGCCGGCCAGCGCCAGCAGACGCACTGCGGCAACGATTTTATCTTTGAACATGTGGCGATTATAACATTCACCGACAGTTATGTCGCGGGCGGCTAGCAAGCTCACGCCGTCCGGTCAGATCATTGTCTCGGTTTGCCGGATCGCGCGCATCCGTGTTGCCTCATAATAAAATCTAGTCCTACGAGGTGGTTGCCTCATAAGTCAAATTCTAGTCCAAGGATAAGCTTGGACTAGAGTTTCCTG
>MIAR01000045.1 GCA_001829185.1 Spirochaetes bacterium GWB1_60_80 | reverse complement strand
GAGCCGGCTCCGGCCAGGATGAGCAGGTTGCCGCCCTCATGCAGGACGGCGGCCAGCTGTTCGGGGTTCAGCCCGGTCAGGTAGTCGGGCGCCGCCGGGGCCGGGGGCCTGGTCATTTTGGCGCCGCCGGTACCGGCGCCGCCGCTATCGGTACAGCTTCCAGGTCGACACCGCGGACAGCGCTGATGCGCACCTCCAAGCGGTCGCCAGCCTGCAGGTTGCCGCCGACCACCACGATGGCGCCGTCGACGTCCGGCGCCATCGTGGTGGTCGGCGCGACCGATGGCCAGGTCCTCGCCGTCGATGCGCTCCTCGACCAGGACGTGGCGGACGGAGCCCACTCTTGTCTGGAGGGCGGCGGCGATGTTGGCGATGATGGTGGTCATGCCGATGGTCTCGGCATGCTCGACGCGGCCATAGTAGTCGCCGTTGGCCTGCGGCAAGGTGGTGCTATGAAGGACGACGTTCTGTTTGCCTTCTTCGGGATTGAATTTGATGTTCATGCTCATGGTAGTCTCCATTGGGTATCGTATAGGCCGTCCCAGGGATGGCCTGTTAAGTCTGGTTAAGAACCTGGTGCGTCGTGGATGGAGTATGTGCTCCGATCCGGTGTTCGAAGCTACGGCGCCGCGTTGCGGCCCGCGCTTCCCGTACAATGCCTTGTGCCCGTTTTTGTCGTCAACGTCTTCTCATAGTGCACCGCCTTTCTTGCCTGTATGTGTATGGTTGAACCGGTTTGGCGTGGTCTTGCCGATTGGCTCGGCCGGTTTTTATCTCTTGCTTCCGTTTTTGTCTGTAACACTAATATAATACTTCAACTGTAAATTGTAACATGAAAGTGAATAAATATTACTTTTTAATTTGTAATTCAGGTATTGGCACTTAACGGAAATTTGTTGGTGGCTGGCAAGCTTCAGATTCGGTTGGCCATCTTTGCCGAGCGGATTGATGGCGATTGTAGGCTGTGTATAATTGCGATTGTTGGGTGCGAGCAATAACTGTAACTGGGTGCGAGTAATCGCGCTTGTGTTCTCGTCTGGCGTGCATCGGTTTCATGCACCGTCCCGGTTTCCAAGCGCCGCTGAGTAAGCTTGACTGCCGATGGTGGAGCGCAATAAAAGAGTGCCAGGTGTCAGACCCCAGCCGCCAAAAAAGCATGGCGTCAGACACCCCAAGAGCCGCAGCGGGTTTAGCTCTGTCCCTGACCTGCAATCATCCCGCCCAGCAGCCGGAGCAGACGGGCCAGTTCCGGCAGGCGCTCGGCCGGGATGCCGCAGAGGCAGACGCGCAGGCCGCGGTGGCGGAAAGCCAGCGGCTCCGGCACGGTCCGGGCCGGGAAGAAGGCGTCCGCCGCCTTCACCAAAATGCCGCCGGCTTCCAGCGCCTTTTCCGCCGCCACCGCGCTCAAGCCCGGCGGCAGTTCCAGCCAGACAAAGAGGCCGTGCTGTGGGATATGCCAATGCAAGCCCTCCGGCGCCAGGGCGGCAAAGATTTCCCTGGCCAGGGCCAGCTTGCGGTCATAGGCCTGGCTGATCCGCGCCAGGTGGCGCCGGTACAGGCCGGAGCCGATGAACAGCCCCAGGGCGGCCTGCGGCAGGCTGGAGGTGTTCAGGTCATGCAGCCGCTTCAGGTGCAGCACCGGCTCCACCAGGGCCTCTGGCACGATGGCCAGGCCGGTCCGGATGCCGGGCATGAAGGTCTTGGAAAAGCTCCGGATGTGGATCGTCGCCTTGGAGCGGTCGTGGTAGTGCAGCGGCAGTTCGCCCTTGCCGGAGCCCAGGCCGGCTAGATAGTCGTCCTCGATCAGGACCACGCTTGAGTCCGCCGCCAACGCCGCCAGGCGTTTCTTGGCGCCTTCCGTCAGGCTGTAGCCGGTCGGATTGTGGTGCCGCGGAATGACGTAGAAGGCGGCGTACTCGCCGCTGCGGAATAACTGAGATAGGAGCCGGAAATCCAGCCCGTCCGGGCCGCGGGCAATGCCCACCACCGGGATGCGCAACTGGTCGGCCGCTTCTAAAAGCAGGCTGTAGGTGGGCGCCTCTACCAGGAGTTTGCGCGCTGCCCCGCTGAACAGCACCTGCAGCACCAGCCACAAGGCTTGCTGGGCGCCGTTGGTCACCACCAGCTGGGTCGGGTGGGCATAAATGTCGTCTCTGGCCAGGTCGGCCTGCAGCGTCTCCAGGAGGCCCGGAAAGCCGGCCGCCTGCTCGTAGCCAAAGAGCCGGCTGCGGAACTGCTCCACCGCCCGGTTCATGACATGGGTAAATTCCTTGAACGGCACCAGCCGCGCTTCCGGCACCAGCGAGCGGCAATCCAGCGGCGCTCTGGATGCCGCCGCCGCCGCGCTATCCCAAGCCCCCGCCCCAACCCCCGCCCTAGCCCCCGCCTCCGGCGACGGTCCAGCCCCCGCCGCGCTCTCCCCGGCCGCGTCCTCCCAGCCTTCGGTATCGACGATATAGAAGCCGCCGCGCGGCACGCTGTACACCAGCTGCTCGGACTCAAAGACGCGGTAGGCCTTGTTCACGGTCAGCTTGTTGACGCCCAGGCTGGCCGCCAGCTGGCGGCAGCCGGGCAGGCGCCCGCCGCTCTGCAGCCGCCGCGCGCGCAGCTCGCCGGCCAGGTAGGCGCGGATCAAGTCCAGCTTGTTCATGAACGGCTCTCCCTCTGGACTAGTACAGATTTCACAACTGATAATTGTCCTAGGTCCACCGCGATACTATACTGGTATCACGTTTTCCGAAACCACCCTGTAAGGAGCCCCGCCATGCTCGACCCCGACCATCTTAAGCTGTACGCCACCGTCGACCCCGACCTGACCATCCTGTCCGCCGCTGGCGTCCGGCTCCAGACCAAGGAGCATGGCGAGCTGGTGGATTTTGAATCCGGCTGCTGGGCGGCCGGCCTGGGCCACAGTCAGCCGGAGCTGGTGGCCATCCTGCAGGAGCAGGCCGCCCGGCTGCTCCACACCCACCAGTTCATGAACACCGACCAGCCCGGCGCCCTGACCCGGGAACTGTGCCAGGCGGCTGGCCTCGAGTCGGCCTACCAGGGCAGCTACCTGTCCTCCGGCGGCGAAGCCGTGGCCCTGGCCGTCCTCCTGGCCGAAAAGATCAGCGGCAAGAGCCGCAAGCTGTGTTTCAAGCAGAGCTACCTGGGCGCCGGGTTAGAACTGCGCCTGCCGCGCGCCAAGGAGCGCTGGCTGGACCTGGACCTGGCGCCCTGCCTGGACTGCCAGCACGACCAGGCCTGTAGCGCCTGCCCCGTCCTCTGTAGCCAAGGCCTGGACCGTACAAGCTTCCAAGACCTGGGTTGCTTCGTCTACGAACCCGGCAATTCCGGCGGCGCGGCCCTCTTCGCGCCCAGCCAGCTGATCAGCCACTTGGCGGCCAGCATCCGGGCCGCCGGCGGCCTGGTCGTGGTCAATGAAGTCACCACCGGCCTGGGGCGCACCGGCCGTTGGTTCGGCTTCCAGCATGAAGCGGCCTTCGCCGGCGCCGCGCTGGAGCCGGATCTCATCGCCCTGGGCAAGGGACTCGGCAACGGCTACCCCGTCAGCGGCGTGCTCCTCAAGCCGCGCTGGGCCGCCCAGCTCACCGGCGGCGCTTTCCGCTACGTCCAGTCCCACCTGGATGACCCCTTGGGTTGCCGCCTGGCGCGCGCGGTTGTCGCCATCCTGCAGCGCGACCAGCTGGTGGAGCGCAGCCAGGCGACCGGCGCCTATTTCAGACAGCGGCTCACTGCCCTGGTTCAGCGCTGCGGCCTGGCCGCCACCGTCCGCGGCCGCGGCCTGATGAACGTCCTGGCCTTTACCCCACCCGCGCCGGACAGCGCCCAGCCCGTCCCCGCGCCCGCGGAGCTGTACCGCCAGCTGGTGGCGCGCGGCTACTTCGTCGGCTTCTCCGACGCCCTCGGCCTGCTGCGCTTCTATGCGCCCCTGACCATGGAGCGGGACGATATCGACCAGCTCTGCCATGCCCTGGAGCTGGCGCTGCGCGGCAACCCCACCGTCAAAAACGCCCGCTTCTGTAGTCCAGCCGCCGCCACCGAAGTGCAGCGCCTGCTGGCGCAAAGCTACTGGGCGGCGGAGCGCAGCCTGGCCACCATCCAGGCATCCCTGGAGCAGTCCATCTCCTACCTCATCCGCGCGGACGGCGCCGGCGGGCCGCTGGTGGCCTACGCCCGCGTGGTCACCGACCGGGCCACCATGTTCTGGCTCTGCGACGTCATCGTGGACACCGCCTGGCGCGGCCGCGGCCTGGGCAAGCGGCTCATGGAAGCCATCAGCCTGGACCCCCAGCTGGCCGGCCTCAAAGGCATCCTGGCCACCCGCGACGCCTTTGGCCTCTACCAGCAGTACGGCTTCGTTAAAGACCCCAATCGCTTCATGGACCGGCCCCGGAAGTAAGGCTGGCAGGCGGCTTACCTCTTGGAGGCGCTTTCTCTTGGGCGCCTGGCGCTGCCTGCGGCAGCGCCACCGGGTCGCCGCTCCAATCTTGACGCGCCCTAGCGGCCGCGCCAAGGATTTCCGCTCTGCCCCTGGCGCGGCAGGCTGGCGGTGGAGGGGGGCTGATGAGCGGGCGGTTAATCTAATTCGGCTACAGGCTGGCGTCGGTTACGGCTATACAATAACAACAGTTTTGCCCGTTCTACACTATTGCTGAAATCAAAGCTTGCTTGTCTGGCGGGGTGGGTTTATAATACTGCAGAGTAAAGTCGTATCAAGAATAGCTTACTGGGTATGACCTTGAGCTGAAGCAGGGGTTATGTTCTGGGGTTGTGTGTCTTGGTATATTGTGAACATCCCAATCTTGGGAGTGAGATGGTAGGGAATTAGTGGTGGACGGGAAAGATTGAGACATAACTAGTAGAGGGATAATGAGATCAGTGTAAATAGTGTTAGGTCCAGCCTGCGGCGGCGCAGGATTAAGAAAATCAATTTGACAAAAACCATTGAGGTTTTATATTTTTCCTTAAGGAGATTTATATGGCGATTACAGGTGAATCGAGTTTTAAACAGAGAATTGGCTATCTAAAGGATGCGCTGTCAAAAGAAAATAATGAAATAGCATCGAATTTGAATGAAAAAGGCGTAGAATGTGCAATACTTATTCCCTTACTTGAACATATTTGGGGTTTTGATGCTTTACAGGATGTGAAATATGAATTTACTAGTGATAAAAGATTTGATCGATTTGATTTTTTAGTTGACGATAAGCTAATCATTGAAGCAAAAAAACTAAACGCTTCATTAAATGAGTCATTAATTAATCAAATTGAAAAATATATAAAATATCATGATTTTATTAATTATGGCTTACTCTCAAATGGTACTGACTATATATTTTTTCTTAAAAAGAGTTTTGTACGCGAATTTTTAGGGCCAGAAGAAAAATTTAGAGTAGAATATGACAGTGAAATATTTAAAACGCTGGCTATTAATATTGAGGATGAGAAATTTTTTGAAATAATGTCAATATTCAAAAAAAATACTTATCAAGAAACATTCAGACAAATGGCAAAATATGTTTTGACATTAATAAATAAGACACGTACAACTAAGATTGTTGATGATAAAGAATTGAATTTGTTATTGCAGGAAAGAATATCTCAAGCAATAAATGTACAAGAAGGTGCACTTTTAAAAGATATTCAAAGCGGTAAATATACTGTTGGTCAAAAACTTGCTTTTGAAACAGAAGATCTTATTATTCCTGTAATTATATTAAACGATGGAAGAGTCAAAATACAAAAAAATACAGTAAAAGTTAAAGACATGGATAAAGTTGATAATAGTGAATTTAAACCAATTATTGATATTGCCAGAAATGAATGGAAAGCAAGTGACACAATATTTAATGATACAAAAGACGTTATCCGAATGGCAATAAATAAGCAAAAACTTTATAAGACTTATGATTTTGTTTGAAGAAAAAAGACCTAACAACTGCTTCAACGGGACAACGCTATGTCACGATTCGTGCTATCGCTACGCTTGGCAAGAATCGCGCCATTTACGCTTTGCCAATTAAGCAAATGCTAGGTTGACGCCTGCAGCGCTTGGTGAAAATGGAGATACACTTGAAATCATATACCTTTAAAAATACAGAGAAGACAAAGAAAAAAGGTTCTGAATATGAAACCTTTTCTCTGTTGTTTTTATTAGCATTTCACAATGAACATGAAAATATAGAAACAGTACTTGTTGATACATTTAATGATGTTACTGGATGTGATTTACCTCCTCAAAATCTTTGGGATATTCAATCAAAAGGTCATCAAGATCCTAATCCAAAGAAAATTGGTAGTTTTTTATTTACACTATGGGATAATTTTTGCTCGGAATTCGAATTTCTTGAGTATATATTGCTACTTGAAGAAATAGATACAAGCTATTTAGTAGCTCCATCGGATAAAACATTTTCTTTTGATGGTATTAAAAAATCTACACAAGAAAGAATTAGAAACGGGCTTGTTTCTGAAATACGACGAAGAAATAAATTAAAAGATGATGATAAACTTGACGAAACAAAGATAGATGGTTTTTTAAAATTTGTAAAATTTATCGTTTGGTCTACGGATAAACCAAAATCACTTAGTGGTCTTATTCCCATTAAGTCCAATTCGTTTGCTGATGATTCATTTTTATCTCGTGTTTTTGATGAAATTCGGGACAAGCAGTCTGCATTAAAAAACATCAATATTGAAGGAAAGAATGTTAATACGATACAAGAAGCATTAAATTTTGAGAAGACTATCTCTAAAACAGAAATTGTTACTCTTCTTGTAAATCGGATCATTGGCATCGAATTGTTTTCGCAGTGTAATATTCCAATATTATTTCTACCGTACTTAAAAACAAGTGATTCGGAAGAAATAAAAGACATTATTCTTGATTGTAATGCTGCACTTTCAAGGACATGGTTTAATAAAATCAATAAAAAAGCAGTATGGCAACTGCTTGAGAAAATTATTGTTATGATTACAAAATATAAAAGTGAGGATATTGATTTTTATATAAATGGACTTTCCGAAAGATTAAAAGCTTTGGTTCCAACTTTGAGTCAAATACACTTAGCATTTTTCATTGCTAGAATTCTGGAGGGAATTAAATGATTGTAAAAACTGTAGCTTTTGGTAATTGGAGCGAGGCGTTTATTGAAAACAGATTTCAAAATAGAATAAATATTATTTTTAGTGATGACAATAATCGCGGAAAAACACTCGTGGTCCAAGCTCTGCTTTATGCTTTGGGAAATAATCCAATATTTCCATCATCATTTGATGATTATAATCAATATTTTTACATAAAAATTAAAGTAGGAAGAAAGTATGTCGAAATAATGCGAAAGCAGAATACATTTAGCGTTTTGCAGGATGGTAATTTAACAATTTATGATAGTACTTCCGATTTCAAAATGTTTTTTAATAATCATATATATAAACTGCCTCGTTATCATTACGATGGTCAAATTTACCATTCAGATTTGTCACTATTTTTTCAACTGTTTTTTCTACCACAGGATAAAAGAAATACTTCTAATATTATAAACCCAGGATTTACAAATAAAGAGCACTTCATTGAAATGGTAAAATGCATTGGAAAGGAAGATGTTAAAGCATCTCCGGATGAGATTAAACAGGTTAAAGAAAAAATAAAAGAATTTCAGAATAAAATAAGTAGATTATTAAAGCGAAATCAATTTTCCAAAATGAACCCTGATTTGGCTTTGCGTGTACAGCCGGGCTTTTCCAATATTATATTCCAACAGTTTGAAATAAAATTAAGAGAAGCCGATAAACAAATTGCTGGATTAGTTAATAAGCGAAATAGGGAGCTTTCTAGAAAAGTAAAGCTAGAAAGTTTAATTACTGAACTTCGATCATTAAATCAGAATATTGAAATAGGTAAAATTATTTGTGGAGATTGTGGAAGCGATCGCATAGTGTATCAAAGTGGCGATTTATCTTTTGAGATCACAAATGATATTGTACGAAGGCAAATACTGGATTCAATAACAAGTCAAATAAATTATCGTCTTACCTTAATTACTGAATATTCACAAGAAATTAATTCTTTACAGGCAAAGTATCAAGAGTTGCTTAAGGAATCACCGGATGAAGTATCTGATATAATACTGTATAAAGATGTAATATTGGAAAATATTAATAGTGATTTAAAGGTTAGTGAATATCAGGTTGAAATAAGTCATTTAGAGGAAAGATTAAAGGAAATCGATGAAAGTTTTAATTCCGAAATAGAAAAGGGAAAAATACTGATAAATAGAATAATTAGTGAATTAATTAGTAATTATCTGAAAATTGATCCACATTCAGAAATTAATATAGATTCTTTATTCACAACAATGAAGCAGACATTTTCTGGAAGTGAAGGGCAAATATTCTATTATGCGAAATTAGTTGCTATTGCTAAAATCTTAAAAATCCCATTTCCAATCATCATTGATAGTTTTCGAGAAGGTGAGATTTCGACTCATAAAGAACAAATAATGATTAATGGATTAAAATTACTTCACCGTCAAGTAATTATTACTTCAACATTAAAGAAACAAGAGTATTCGGAAAATAAATATGAAAATCTAGATAGAGTAAATAGTATAGATTACAGCGATATAACAACAAATAAAATATTGTCTTCTAAATATAAAATTGAGTTTGATAAATTACTTAAGAAATTTAACATAACAACTGCTTCAGCCTGACAAATCCTGTTGTCATGGTTTGTGCTAGTCGCTGCGCTCGGCGCAGACCGCGCAAGCCAATCGGTTTAGGATTGCAGGTTGTGCAAATGTTAGTTTGGCCATCCGTGCAGGGATGTAAAAGGAGATATTATGAAGGTATCGAAGTATTACCATCTTGGACGAAAACAACCAACGCTTGATTTTGTTGATGTAGACATTTCAACCGATGTAAAAATGTATATTGATCCAAAGGCTTTGCTATCGCTTAATAATGAATGGGGCAATTATTGTGTTAGTCAAGTTCAAAGTTTCTTTGATACTGTATTAAATAGTATCAAAGCAGGCGATCATGACAGAGCTCGTTCGTTATTAAATGTTCTACGAGAGCCGAATGAGACCCATTTGGGCTTGTCTGTTGGAGAATCACATGGAACGGCTCTTGGGGATCAATCATCTAGAGATGTCTGGGAAAAAATAACTCAAAGTCAAGCCGTAGCCAGTGGATTAATTGAAGATCTTGAAGACACCATACTACTAATACCTGGAATTTCGTATGATAGGATTTCAGATATTACAACAAATATAATACGAGATGCATTGATACTATATACACAGGAAGTATGTGCATTTTATGGAATACCAGTAGAATCAGATGTAAATTCTGGTCCTTTATGGGATGCTGAAGATAAAATCTGGAAAAACGAGTACACAAGCCTACCATTACCTGAGAATAAAAAGCTTCTATTAGTTCCGAAAGCAATTGTTAGAAAATCAATGCATTATGATGAAGACGAGTATTATAGGCATTTTATACTAGATTTCTTACGAGAAAAAGAATTAGCAGATAATTCTAGTTTGATAGTTGTACTGAAAAGTGGTAGAAAAAGGGTGTTTAAAAAAGATGTCAAATTGAAATATGGTTCTGGAAAAGAAATGATGGTAAGATACAGTCAAAAGCATCCAGAAATACTTGAGCGATATAGAAGATTTAAGAGCACCCAAGTATCAGCTCCATTAAGTAATCAGGAAATTGTTGATTACAAACCAGATGAATCACCTAACTTTTTAGAACTATTACAGGCTGTAAAAAATGTGCCTGCAGGAAGAGGAAATGCTTCATTATATGAAGAAGAAATAGAAAAATTTCTCACAGCCATTTGTTACCCGAGTTTAACAAATCCAAAAGTACAAAATGAGATACATCAAGGAAGGAAGAGGATTGATATCACATATACAAATTCTGCAGTTGATGGTTTTTTCAAATGGTTAGCTGTTAATTACAATGCTCCATATATGCATATTGAATGTAAGAATTATACAACTGATCCAGTAAACCCAGAAATAGATCAATTATCAGGTCGTTTTTCACGTGAACGTGGAAGGTGTGGAATATTAGTATGTAGATCAATTGAGAACAAAGAAATATTTAGACAAAGATGCAAAGATACTGCAAATGACGGTAGAGGATTCATAATAGGCTTAGATGATAGTGATTTAGAGAAAATGGTAGAAAATGTTTTAGAAGAATACTATATGCCAAAATATGATTACCTAAAGAGTGTTTTTGATGCATTAGTAATGTAAGAAAGCTAACAACTGCTTTAATTTGACTCGGCTATGGCACGATTCTTGCTGTCGGAGCTTGGCTTGACAAAATCACGCCATATACGCGTTGCCGCTTGAGCAAATGTTAGAGGCTGCCGCTTTCGCGGCGTTAGGCAAAGGAAAAGGAAGATGTGGTTTAATCGAACGCGCCCCTAAGAATGTCATTAGCGCTCGGCGAATCGCGCCAAGTCCTTAGTGGGCTTAAGAAGAGAATAGGGACAAAGCAATAAGGGAGAAATTAATGTCAGTACAGACACATCAGCAGACAGCCAATTTTATCTGGAGTATTTGCAATCTGCTCCGTGGACCATATAAGCGTAATGAATACCGGAAAGTCATTCTCCCCTTAACCATCCTGCGCCGTTTCGATTGTATCCTTGAGCCTAGTAAGGCCAAAGTACTCGCGGAATTTGATAAGTTCAAGGGCAAATCCGAGAACATTATCAGTGCCAAGCTGAGAACTATTACTGGAGTGCCGTTTTACAATCTATCCAAGCTTACCTTCAAGAAGCTGCTGGATGATCCGAACCAGATTGCGCCAAACCTGAATAGCTATATCAATTCATTTTCGCCCAATGTACGCCAGATTTTTGAAAAGCTTGAATTCGGTCTTCAAGTAACCAAGATGAACGAGAAAAACCTGCTGTTTAATGTGGTCAAGAAGTTTGCATCCGATGAAGTCGATCTGTCGCCAGCCAATATCGATAACCTGCAAATGGGCTATGTATTTGAAGAGCTGATCCGCATCGGCGCGGAGCAATCGAACGAAGAAGCTGGAGAACACTTCACCCCGCGTGAAGTCATCAAGCTGATGGTCAATCTCCTACTTTCGCCGGAAACTGACCTGCGTAAAAGCCACGTGGTAAAAACCATCTATGACCCGGCCTGCGGTACTGGTGGTATGCTTTCCGTGGCCGAGGATTATATTCGAAAATTAAACAGCCAGGCACAGCCGCACCTGTTTGGTCAGGACTGGAACGATGAAGCCTATGGCATCTGCCGGGCGGATATGCTCATCAAGGGTGAAGACTCCGACAACATCAAGCCGGACTGTACGTTTGAGAAAGATGGTTTTCCCAAGGATAAGTTCGACTACATGCTGGCCAATCCACCCTTTGGCGTGGAATGGAAGCAACAGCAGAAGTCAATCGAAAATGAAGCAGCTACCCTTGGCTATGATGGCCGCTTTGGCGCGGGCACTCCCCGTATCAATGACGGTTCGCTTCTGTTCCTCCAGCACATGATTTCCAAGATGCGCAGTCCCGACGAGGGTGGCAGCCGTATCGGTATCGTTTTTAATGGTTCGCCACTCTTTACTGGCGATGCCGGGAGCGGCGAATCCAATATCCGCCAGTGGATTATCGAGAACGACTGGCTGGAAGCTATTGTCGCCTTGCCAGATCAGCTTTTCTATAATACCGGCATTTCTACCTATATCTGGATTGTCACCAACCGCAAGGAAAAACGCCGCACCGGCAAGATTCAGCTAATTGATGGCCGGGAATTCTTCGTCAAAATGCGCAAGAGCCTGGGTAACAAGCGTAACCAGATTGGCGATGGCGAGGAAAACCGGCCGGATCAGATTGCCGAACTGAGCAAGATTTATGGCAAATTCAAGCACAACGAAGCCCGCACTATTATAGTAGATGGCGTGAAAAAGCAGTTGATCGTCAGCAAGATTTTTGACAACAATGATTTTGGCTACAACAAGATCACAGTAGAACGACCCTTGCGCCTCAACTTTCAGGCCAACGCTGCACGTATCGCCCTTCTGGACGACCTGCGTGCCTTTCAGAAAATTGCCGAAAGCGACAAGAAAAATATGGCGGTTAAGCTGCAAGAAGAGGCCGCCGGGAAAAAACGTCAAACCGCGCTTAAAACTATGCTTGTTGACTTGCAGAAAGCCACCGCCGGGAAACTTTTCAAAGACCGCATCGTCTTCTTGAAAGAACTTAAAGCCATCGATCAAAAGTCTGGCGTGCGCTTGTCGGCACCAGAGCTGAAAGCAGTTTTGGAAGCCCTGAGCGAAAAGGACGAGACTGCCGAAATCTGCCGTGATGCCAAGGGTAATCCCGAAGCCGATGCCGACTTGCGCGATACCGAGAATGTGCCGCTCAAGGAAAATATCGAGGAATACTTCAAGCGTGAAGTCCTGCCCCATGTACCCGATGCCTGGATTGACCATAGCAAAACCAAGGTGGGTTACGAGATTCCACTCAACCGCCATTTTTACCGCTACGAACCACCCCGCGCCCTGGAAGCCATTGCCGCCGATGTTAAAGCTCTGGAAGGTGAGATTGTCGCCATGCTGGCCGAGCTTACCGGCAGTAGCGAGGGCTTACAATGAGCCAAGAAGCAGCCCGCAAAAACTGGAACAAGCTGAAAGAACGATTGAAGAAAGAGGGCAGCGAGTCGGTGACAAATTGTCACCAACTGAAACTGGAAGCTGCCGATGGCCAAACCAAGAGTTTCACGCGGAGACGCGGGAAACGCGGAGGGAAGTTATGAATCCGCTTTTTTCTGCCATAGCCTTGATCATTAACCAAGCCCGAAAACGTGCGACAACAACTGTTAACGTAGTCCTATTGGAAACATATTGGCAGATCGGCCAGTTGATTACCGAGGATGAGCGTCAAGGTGATAAACGGGCTCTCTATGGCAAGGGCCTTTTAAAAGAACTGGCTCGCGATTTGACCGTAGAATTTGGAGCTGGGTTTGATGAACGCAATCTAAACAACATGAGGGCTTTTTACCGAGCTTTTCCAATTTGGAACGCAGTGCGTACCGAATTGAGCTGGACACATTATCGTCTCCTGTCAAGAATAGAAGAAAAAAACAAGAGAGAGTTTTACCTGACCCAGAGCATCGAGGCAGGATGGAATAGTCGTACCCTGGATCGCAATATCAGCACCTTGTATTTTGAGCGCCGCTTGCCGGTTGAGTCTTCCGGTACCAAGGGAGTCGCAACATCCTTGAAAGACCCTTACATTTTTGAATTTCTAGGATTGCAGCAATCGGGAAAACATCATGAACGAGTCATCGAAACCGCCTTGATCGATCATTTGCAAAGTTTTTTATTGGAGTTGGGCAAGGGATTTGCTTTTGTCGCCAGGCAACAGCATATCGTAACCGATACTTCCGACTTTTTTATCGACTTGGTCTTTTACAACTATCATCTCAAGTGCTTTGTACTCATTGATCTGAAAACCAACAAATTGACTCATCAGGATATTGGGCAAATGGATATGTATGTGCGGATGTATGAAGATCTTAAAAAGGGATTCGATGACAATCCGACCATCGGTCTGATTCTTTGTACCGAGAAGGATGAGACCGTGGTCAAGTATTCCGTTTTATCCGAAAATAAGAACTTGTTTACTAGCAAGTACTTGCTCTATTTGCCCAAAGAAGAGGACTTGATCCGCTTGATTGAAGATGACCGCGCGCGTTTTGGAATTGATACGGAGGCGGGCGATGAATAAACCCTATCCAAAATACAAACACTCCGGCGCGGAGTGGCTGGGGGATGTGCCGGAGCATTGGGAAGAAAAGAGATTGCGATTCCTAGTTGACTCTATTGAGCAAGGATGGAGTCCACAAGCTAATTCAACACCTGCAAACGAAGGAGAATTGGGAGTTCTTAAGCTTAGTGCAGTGAATCATGGGCAGTTTTTGCCACATGAAAATAAGATGATTGAAGAAATACCTTTCGACCAAGGCGTAATATTTCCAGAAAAAGGTGACATATTGATTACGAGAGCAAATACACCAGAACTCGTTGGTGATTCATGTTGCCTAAATGAAACCTATCGGAACTTGATTATTGCCGACTTAATATATCGATTAAAAATTAAGAACACTAGAGTTGATGGTTTCTATCTTGTCTATTTCTTACTAACACGCGAGGGAAGAGTCCAGATAGAGTCATCTGCCAGGGGGGCGAATGGTTCTATGGTCAAATTGGGACAAAGTCACTTAAAAGATTTTCTGATTCTTCTCCCCCCTCTCCCCGAACAGCAAGCCATCGCTGCTTTTCTCGACCGTGAGACCGGGCGTATTGACGCTCTCATCGCCAAAAAAATCAAGCTTCTGGAACTGCTGGCCGAACAGCGTATAGCTCTGATTTCCCGTGCGGTCACCAAGGGGCTGGAGACATCGGGCAAGCTGAAACCCTCCGGCGTGGAGTGGCTGGGGGATGTGCCGGAGCATTGGGAAATTAAGGCGCTACGCTATATTTGCAGAATAGAAACCGGGGATAAAGATACAGTTGATGCAGAAGATGACGGAGATTACCCATTTTTCGTAAGATCCCAAACGGTTGAGAAAATTAATTCCTTCACAAAAAACTGCGAGGCTGTATTAACTGCGGGTGATGGTGTTGGTGTCGGTAAAGTTTTTCATTATTATGATGGGAAATTTGATTTCCACCAACGGGTTTATTTATTTAGTAATTTCAAGAAGGTTACTGGAAGGTTCTTCTTCCTTTTCCTGAAAGAGAATTTCTGGAGAGTAGCACTTGAAGGCGGTGCAAAATCAACAGTTGATTCCTTGAGAAGACCAATGATTGCAAGTTTCCCTTTTGCTCTCCCCCCTCTCCCCGAACAGCAGGCCATCGCCGCTTTTCTCGACCGTGAAACGGCCAAGATCGATGCGCTTTCGGCCAAGGTGACGACCATTATCGAACGGCTCAAGGAGTACCGCACGGCATTGATCAGTTCGGCGGTTACTGGCAAGATAGATGTGCGGGAGGTGGTATGACTTTTGATGTCACCCAGCTGGAATCGATTCTGCAGCAATTGCGAAATGCGCCAGCCGAAAATGAGCTATTCGAATTTAAAGAAGCCAAGAATGACTATGCGTTTGATAAAATTGGCGCCTACTTTTCAGCCTTATCAAATGAAGCCAACCTGAAAAACTGCCCCTTTGCCTGGCTGGTCTTTGGCATCAAAGATAAGGGACGGACTATTGTCAGCAGCAGTTACCGGAAAAACCGGGCTAACCTCGACAGCCTCAAGGGAGAAATCGCAAAACAGACCATTAATCGGATAACCTTCATCGAGATTTTCGAGTTACAGAAACCCGAGGGCCGCATTGTCATGTTTCAGATTCCCCCGGCGCCTCGCGGCATTCCGGTTTCCTTCAAAGGCCATTATTATGGTCGCGATGGCGAGGAACTCGCCCCTCTCAACCTGTCAGAAATCGAGAGAATTCGCGCTCAGAGCCTGTCGCTTGATTGGACTGCAGCCATTGTCCCGGGAGCCACTTTTAACGACCTTGATCCTGCTGCCATCCAAAAAGCCCGCGAGAACTTTTTTTCCAAATTCCCCGACAAAGCAGAAGAAGGAAAAACTTGGGATGGTAGCACCTTCCTGAATAAAGCAAAAATTTCTATCAAGGGGAAGATTACGCGCACCGCCATCATCCTCCTTGGGCGTGAAGAAGCGGAGCACTACATCAGCCCAGCCGAAGCAAAAATTCGCTGGGTTCTGAAGGATTTGGCAAACAATGACAAAGACTACGAAATTTTCCCCATCCCGCTGTTATTGGCCGTCGACAAGGTGCACGCTAAAATCCGCAATCTCAAATACCGGTACCTCAAAGAAGGCACACTGTTTCCCGAAGAAGTATTAAAATATGAACCATACGTCATTCGTGAAGCCCTCAATAATTGCATTGCCCATCAAGATTACCAGAAAAGTGGCCGTATCAATGTCATCGAAATCGAGGATGAAGAGCTGATCTTTTCCAATTACGGTAGCTTTATTCCCGGATCGGTGGAAAAGGTTGTTATGGATGACGCTCCGGAAGAAGCGTATCGCAATCCGTTCCTGGCTAACGCCATGTTCAACCTCAAAATGGTCGATACCGCCGGCGGTGGTATAAAGAAGATGTTTGGGTTCCAGAGAAACCGCTTCTTCCCATTGCCGGAATATGAGCTGGATTCGGAAAAAGTTCGAGTCTCCATCATCGGCAAGGTTCTGGATTTGGAATTCGCTCGGGTCTTGGCTCGAAATCCATCCTTGACGTTGGATGAAATCATCCTTTTAGATAAGGTCCAGAAAAAGCAAAGTATCAGCGAAGAAAGCATCAAGCATTTGCGACAATTGGGGTTGATTGAAGGCCGACGCCCCAATTTTTTTATATCATCCAATGTCGCCGCTAGTACTCAAGACGGTCAAATGAAGGCCCAGTATGTCAAACATCGCGGTTTCGATGATGATCACTATCGCCTTCTGATTATTGATTTCCTGAAGACATATGGATCAGCCACCCGTAGAGACATTGACCACTTATTGCTGAGCAAGTTGCCCGAAATCCTTACGGATGAACAAAAGGACAACAAAATTGGAAATCTACTTGGGTCGTTGAGAAATTCGAACAGAATAAGTAACGCTGGTACAACAAATAAACCTAAATATATTCTCGTTGATTTATGAGAACTTATGAGAACTTATGAGATCTTATGAGATCTTATGAGAACAAAAGAGGCACCATGAAAGCAACCATAGAAATGGCCTTTGAAGCTTATATCCAGGAAACTCTTGTACGCGGTGGCTGGAACTCCGGTTCTAACCTGGAGTGGGATAAAGCCCGCGCCTTGTTTCCCAATCAGGTTATTTCCTTTATTCAGGCTACCCAAAGCGACCTCTGGGCGCAGATGGAAAAGCTCCATGGCGCAGAACTGGCGGTAAAGCTCCTTGAAACGTTGCTAAAGGAACGGGATGCCAAAGGAACCCTGCACATCGTTCGTCATGGTTTCAAGTTTTACGGAAAAACCTTCAAGCTGGCTTACTTCAAACCCGCTCACGGACTGGTCAAAGAAACCCTGGAGCTCTTCGCCCAAAATCAGATCCACGCCACCCGGCAGGTGGCTTGTCATCCCACCGATTCCAGCACCGTCGACATGGTCCTGTCCCTAAACGGCATTCCAATCGCCACCATGGAACTCAAGAACCCGGCCACCGGACAAACTTGGAAACATGCCGTTGCCCAGTACAAAAGCGATCGTGACCCGCGCGCACCGCTGTTTCAATTTATCAAAGGCGCGGTGGTGCATTTTGCGGTTGACCCGGATGAGGTCTTCATGGCTACCCGCCTTAACAAAGAGAAGACCTTTTTCCTGCCCTTCAACCGCGGCAGTGCCCCCGGCGAGATTGATTGCGGCAAGGGTAACCCCCAGCATCCATCAGGTCATCGCACCGGTTACTTTTGGGAAGACGTGCTGGAACGGGAAAGTTTTCTGGATATCGTCGGCAGTTTTGTCTTCCTTCAAACCAGCGAGGAAATCGTTGACGATGGTGCCGGCGGCCGTAAGAAAGTCACCAAAGAAACCATGGTTTTCCCACGCTATCACCAACTTGATGCTGTGCGAAACCTGGTACGAACTGCACGGCATGAACAGGCCGGAAACAATTACTTGATTCAGCATTCTGCCGGAAGCGGCAAGACAAACAGCATCTCCTGGCTGTCGCATCGTTTGTCCAGCTTGCATACCGCCACCGATGCCAAAATCTTTGATTGCGTCGTGGTCATAACCGACCGCCGGGTGCTGGATAAGCAATTACAGGACGCCATCTACCAGATTGAACATGCCCAGGGCGTGGTTAAGGCGATTGATGAAAACTCCCGCCAACTGTCCGAAGCCCTGATTGACGGCACAAAAATCGTTATTACCACCTTGCAAAAGTTCCCCTTTATTCTGCGTGGACTCTTGCATATCGCCGGAGCTGATAATCCAGACAACCCCGACGAAGCTGCCATTGCCAAAGCCAAAGAGTGGCAGGAGGCCATAGCCGCTCGAAGGTATGCGGTCATCGTCGATGAAGCCCATTCCAGCCAGACCGGTGAAACCGCCCGCGAGCTCAAGCGCATCTTGGGTGCAGGCACCGATCAGGGGACCGAAGAAAGCGAGCTAGATTGGGAAGATGGTTTGAACAAGGTCATGGAGTCACGCGGCAAGCAAAAGAACTTGAGCTTTTTCGCCTTCACCGCTACACCCAAGGGCAAGACCCTGGAACTCTTTGGCCGCAAGGGTGCCAGTGGCAAACCGGAAGCGTTTCATACCTATTCCATGAAACAAGCGATTGAAGAAGGCTTTATTCTCGACGTACTGCAACGGTATACCACCTATAAAACCTATTTCAAACTGGTCAAGAGTGTGGAAGATGATCCGGCCATGCCCAAGAAGAAGGCGCAGAAGAAACTCGGCAAATTCATGGCTCTGCATCCACACAACATCGAGCAAAAAACCGAAATCATGGTTGAGCATTTCCGCGAACATGTGAAGCACAAGCTCGGTGGAAGGGCAAAAGCAATGGTCGTAACCGGCTCACGTTTGCATGCGGTCCGGTACATGCTTGCCTTTCAGCGCTACATTGAAGAAAATAATTATTCCGATATCCGCCCCCTGGTAGCTTTCTCCGGTACGGTTACAGACCCGGAGACCGACAAAGAATACACCGAACCTTCCATGAACAGCGATGTGGTCACCGGAAAGACCATTTCCGAATCTCAATTACCGGATAAATTCGATTCTTCGGATTATCAAGTCTTGCTGGTAGCCAACAAATATCAAACCGGTTTTGACCAGCCGTTATTGTGTGCCATGTATGTCGACAAGCGCTTGGACGGGGTGCAGGCAGTGCAGACCCTTTCGAGATTGAACAGGACAAGTGCCGGCAAAGAACCGCCCTTTGTTCTGGATTTTGTTAATGAATCGGAAGACATTTATAAAGCCTTCAAGCCCTACTACAATGTCACAACCCTTGATGAACCCTCAGACCCGAGTCATCTGGAATTGCTCAAACATGAGCTCAACGCCTTCCAAGTCTACTTGTGGTCGGAAGTTGTCGGTTTTTGCCATGTCTTCTACCTTCCACAATACCAGCAGAACCCCTCTGACCATGCCCGTATGGAAAAAATGGTGGCGCCAGCCGTAGATCGTTTCAAGGCGCTCGATGAGGTTCAGAAGGAATCCTTCTATGAAAAGATAACTGCCTATACCAGCTTCTATTCCTTCATCAGTCAAATAATTCCTTATTCGGATCAAGAACTTGAAATGCTTTATAGTTATTGCCGCTACCTGATACCGCACCTTGACTTAGGCGAAGATGGAGTAAATCCACATCCAGAAAAGGAAGTCGTCCTCCAGTACTATCGGCTCGAAAAAGTAATGTCCGGTTCAATCATTATGGAAGGCGGGGATCAGTATGGCGTCAAATCTCCTACCGCCGTTGGAACCGGAAAATCGAAGGATGAAGACAAGCCACTGTCAGAAATTATCCAGGCCTTGAACGACCGTTTCGGAACTGACTTTTCAGAAGAAGATCGTTTGTTTTTTGAACAGATCAAAGAAAAAGCTGCAAAGGATGAACGAATCATTCAAACCGCATTGGCAAATCCCCTGGATAAATTTGAACTAGGAATCAAAGCCATTATAGAGTCCCTCATGATGCAAAGAATGGCAGACAACGATGGAATCGTTACTCGATACATGGACGACAGCAATTTCCAGAAAACTATTTTTCCAATTCTTGCAAGGGAAATCTATAGCAGCATTTTGCAGAAACAGGAATGAAGACCCACCTACGCGCATCTTGTGCTGCGGCGGAAGAGAGACGCGAGGACATATTGAGGAAGGAAGAAACACTTAGAACTTGAATTCAAGGTATCTGCCATCGATCAGTACCTGAAACGTATTTACGATGACAACGAGCAGGAAAGAGAGGCAACTATTAAGAAATACTTAATAGTTCAAGCTGAGGGCAGCCGGGAAATTAAACGCGGGATTGACCACGACAATCTGCAGTCAATCATTGCCGCGGGGGCAAGATCGAGAATGAACGGGCGGTGCAGTTTCGTAAAGAGCCAACCAAATTCCCTTGGTGACAGGCCCCAATGCAATTCGCAAAGACTGGGGCCACAACACCGGTATGCAATGGCTACCGGTGAAACGAGCGCATGGCCGGCCAATCAAGAAAAACCGTACGTCAAAGGAGAAGAAATACTATGGATAATCAAATTGAGATTTATAAAACCCCGGACAACAGCGTTACAGTCGAAGTCCAGTTTACCCAGGATACAGTCTGGCTGACACAACTACAAATGGCGTCGCTTTTTGAGCAGACCAAGCAGAATATCAGCCTGCACATAGCTAACTGCTTTAAAGAAGGCGAATTGGAATCTGAATCAGTTGTCAAGGAATCCTTGACAACTGCCTCTGACGGTAAGAAATACCGAACTAAATATTACAATCTCGATGTCATCATATCGGTCGGCTACCGGGTAAAATCCAAACGCGGCACCCAGTTCCGGCAGTGGGCCAGCCAGCGCCTTAAAGACTACTTGGTTGACGGGTACGCCATCAACCAGCGGCGTCTGGCAGAACGAAACATGGAGCTACAGTACTTGAAGGCTGGTATTTCCATCCTTCACCGGGCCATTGAGCAGCAGGCCAAAAGCCTGGAGGACGCTAAATCCCTGGCCCAGCTGCTGGAACGGTTTTCTGGCGGACTTCTCCTCCTGGATGACTACGACCACGAGACACTGGACAGCACAGGGAAAACCGCTCGCGCTACCATCCGCATCGGCAAAGAGTCATACCAGACCTTGATCGAAGCCATGCGCCCCGAGTTTTCTTCCGATGTGTTCGGCCAGCCCAAGGACGACAGCTTTGACAGCTCCGTCAACCAGATTTACCAAGCCTTTGGCGGCAAGGAATTATATCCCAGCCTCGAAGAAAAAGCCGCCATGCTGCTGTATCTGATCGTCAAAAATCATTCTTTTATAGACGGCAACAAGCGCATCGCCGCCGCCTGCTTTCTGTATTTTCTGGAACAAAACGGCCTTTTGTTCGATGCAACCGGCAAGGCCATCATCAGCAATGACGCACTGGCTTCCATTACCTTGTTTATAGCCGTCAGCCAGCCCGCCGAAATGGAAACCGTCAAAAAAGTCCTTGTCAGTATACTCAACCGGAGAGTTCTATCGTGACCAACGCAGCCAACAGACGGACAGCAAGAAATCTAACGGAGGCACCATGATCGAAATATCTGCCCTGATCGCCAAGTACAAAGACTGGCTCAAAAAAACCGGCAACGAGGACGAGCTCTACAAGTGGGAAACCACCAAGCACTTCCAGGACGCCTGGGATGATAGCAGCGATGACTTCGCCGCCATGCTCAAACTGGCGCTCTCCAAAGCCAAGAACCTGCTCTATCCCAATGCCTGGGCCTACATCAATATTGCCGCCCGCTATTTTCCGGCCGAAGTCAAACAGCTTTTTATGGACCTTTATAATGAAGACAAGGCGCTCCGCGACCGCCTGCAGGCTTTTACCAATGGCGCTGAGGCCCTCCGCCCACAGTTAGAGGCTGCTACCGGCAAGAAATTCCGCTCGCTCCAGGATGAACGTACCATCGCCTTCTATCTGGCCATGCGCTACCCCGCCCGCTACTGCCTCTATAAGTTCTCCTACTACCGGCTAAGCTGCGAAGCCCTGGGCGAGCCGATGGCCCCGAGCTGGGAAAAGTATCCCCACTTTCTGGCCATTGTGGAGCGGATCAAGCAGGATTATGTAACCAAAGAGACTGAGCTCCTGGAGCTGCACCGCAAGACCCTCACGCCCTCCTGCTATCAAGGCGATGACCTGAACCTGATTGTGCAGAACCTGCTCTATGTTAGTTTGGAGCGTCTTGCTCAGGCGGCGGAGGTAAGCATTAACCCTTCCGCCACCTGGTGGCTCTACGCGCCGGGCGAGGGCGCCAAGTACTGGGAGGAATATTTCGACGAAGGCATCATGGGCTTGGGCTGGCATGAACTGGGCGACTTGACCCAGTATTCCGACCAGGAGACCATCGCCGACCAACTCAAACAGATTTTTGACAAGCCTGACCATAACTATAGGAACAATTCTCGGGCCTGCTGGGAGTTTGCCCAGGTTATCAAACCTGGCGACGTGGTCATTGCCAAACGCGGTTCGGCCGAATACATCGGGTTGGGTATCGTCGAATCCGGCTATCGCTACGAGGCCGAGCGTAGTGACCAACCGAACCTCCGCTCGGTCCGCTGGTTAAAGCGCGGCCATTGGGAGGAGCCGACCGGCCCCATTGTTCTGAAAACCCTCACCAACATCTCCCAGTACCCGGAGTATGTCCAGAGCCTCAGGGAACTCATCCTGGAGGGCAAGACACCCGCGCCTGTCCCCATCAAGACGGCCAACCGGCCGCGCAACTACATACTGTATGGCCCGCCGGGCACGGGCAAGACCTGGAGCACGGTCGAATTCGCCGTCGCCCTGATCGAAGGGCGGCGCCTCGACGCTGTCAGCGGGCTCAGCCGCGAGGAGCAGCGCCGGCGCTACGCCGCGGCTGTTCAAGCCGGTTATATTGAATTTATTACCTTTCATCAATCCTATTCGTACGAAGACTTCGTGGAAGGCATCCGCCCCACCACCGTCAAGGGCGCTATCAGCTACGACGTGCAGCCCGGCACCTTCCGCCGGCTCTGCGACACCGCGCGCGCCCAGCCCGGGCAGGCCCATGTGCTTATCATCGACGAGATCAACCGCGGCAACGTGGCGCGCGTCTTCGGCGAACTGATTACGCTGATCGAGGACGACAAGCGCGCCGGCGCGGCTGAGGCGGCCGACTGCCAGCTGCCTTATTCCAAGGCCAAATTCACCGTACCAGCCAATTTGTACATCGTCGGCACCATGAATACCGCCGACCGTTCCGTGGAAGCCCTCGACACTGCCCTCAGGCGACGCTTCTCCTTCGTAGAAATCATGTCCCAACCGGACCTGCTCGCCGACAACGAATTTGCCCTGCCCGATTTGGAACTGCCATCCCTGCTTGCGGCCATAAACCGCCGCCTGGAACGCCTGCTGGACCGCGATCACCAGATTGGCCATGCCTACTTCATGGGCTTGGCCGGTGCCGACGACCCGCTCGAGGCCTTGCGCACCGTCTTCCGCGACCGTATCCTGCCCTTGTTGAAAGAATACTTCTACGCCGATCCCGGCAAGGTTGGCCTGGTCCTGGGCAAAGGTTTTGTGGAGCTGACCGAAAAGTCCTATCCTTTTGCCGACTTTGACCAGGAACTGGCCGATCGCCAGGCGCACAAGCGTTCCTACCAGTTCACCAACCCGGCCAGCTGGACCATGCAACACTTTATAAACATCTATGCAAACACGGAGGATTAGGGTCTTCGAGCGCAGCCAGCTCATAGTCGGCCAGCAGGGCCTGGAAGAGCGCGATCTGGCCCTGCTGGCCCGCTACGAGGACGAGCACCGGCTAGGCGCGTTTGAAATCGGCTGGCATTGCTTAAAGCTCAAGGAGCACGTCGGCGTCTTCGCATCCGGTGATTTAGTTCTGGAAATCCTGCCCAAGGCCGAAGCGCCGCAGCGCCGCGAGGACGCCGCACTGGTCGGCAAGTGGTCACGCGCCCTCCGCGGCATGCTGGCGGTAGCCTACGACCTGCCGCTCGCAGTGGCCGGCAGCGACCAGCTTGAATCCAGCGACGAGAGCTTGCTCGACTTCTTCGCCCGTCATTTCCTGGCCCAGGTGCGGACACTCGTGCGCGGCGGCCTGGCCAAGGGCTACCGCCGCGTCCAGGACCGGGTGCCGGGCGTGAAAGGCAAATTCATCGTCGGTGACCTTGGTATCGACGCCATCGTCCACCGCGAGCGCCAACTCTGCGAGTACGACGTCTTCGACCAGGACATCATCCACAACCGCCTGCTGGCCCAAGCCGTGGCTGCCCTGCGCTTCGCCCCCTTAAAACCGGCCACCCTTGAAGAAGCCCGCGCTCTGGCGGCGGCCTTCCCCGACTTGTCACCCGTGCGCGTCACGGCCGAAACCTTCGCCGCCTTATCCTGGGACCGTCGTACCACCGCCTACAAATCGGCCATGGATTTCGCCCGCCTCATCTTGCTGGGCCAGAGCCCCATCCAACGACCTGGCGAAACTCAGGCGCTCACGCTGCTCTTCGCCATGAACGATCTCTTTGAAACCTACATCGGCGCCTTGATGCTCCGGGCGGCCCGTCAGCGCGGCTGGAAAGCCCGCTTGCAAAGCTCGCTGCCTTTCTGGGAAGACCTCCCCATCCGTCCCGATATCGTCCTCGAGGCCGACGGCCGGTGCATCATCCTTGACACCAAATGGAAAGTCCTCAGCACCCGGCGGCCAGGCATGGACGACCTCAGGCAAATGTACGCCTATAACCGCTTCTTCGCGGCCGAGCAGGCCTACTTGGTTTACCCGGACGTCAATGGCCTGGGCGACCGGCAGGGGCACTACCGCGATCCAGACCGGCCTTTACAGTGCGGATTGATTTTCGTGAGCCTGTTCGATGGAGACAAACTGGCCTCAGATGCCGGAGAACGATTGCTCGCGGCAGTTACCAAGCAAGTTTGATGGCGCCGGTCCTTCAGGGCCACTTCCTGGGGGACAAATGTTATGTTTGAATTGCGCTCGGTGCAGTGGATATTCCGGTTAAACCTGCCACTTATGGCCGGAATCGCTGGCAAACATGACCGGAATATCCAGCTATGTACTCCAGAGGAGACAGAATAATGTTAGTGCGATGGGCAACTTCAGAAGACCTGCCACAGTGGTACGCGCTTGCCAGCGAAGTTTCGCCGGTTTTTCGGCGCCCGGCAGACATGGGCTCTGACGCTGAGTTTACGAGCTATGCAATGAGCAAAGTTGGAAAATATGAAGCACTCGTCGCGCTAGACTACAGGAGCCGAGGTGCGCTGGGGTTTATTGGTTTCTCTCGGACACATAACCGGATTAGCTGGTTGGCTGTATCGGAGAGCCATCGCCGCCGGGGTGTTGGTCAGCAGTTGCTCAAGACGGCTCTGCGTCAACTTGAGCATGGCAGACCCGTTACCGTCGAAACCTTCCCAAGTGGCTACCAGCCGGGTGCACCCGCCAGAGCCTTGTACCTGAAGTTCGGCTTTGTTGAGACGGAGCACGATCTGGTGGGCCCTCATGGTGCGGCGATATGCCGTATGACAGCCGGCCTGTCAAGCGCGGGTCGAGGCGGTAGCTTCCACTATCGTTACCCGGAGTTCATCGAGGCCTCGCAGCCGCAGTCTTGTCCCGCCTGCAACCAGGAACTACAACCAGATGATCAGACCACGATTGAGGAAAATGATGCAGTCTGGATTGTTGGAGAATATCCTGGTCAAGGACGGCTGTTTGGCAAGATTTACGTCATGCCGAAAAAGCACGCGTTTCATTTTGAGGATATGCCTGCGGCAGAGGCTACTTGCTTCATGCGTGAGGTCCAAAGGGCCGGAAAAGCCTTAAGACGTGTCACCGGAGCTGAGAAAATCAACTACGAAATGCACTCGAACACCGGCGCGCATCTGCATATCCACCTTTTTCCGCGATATCTTAATGACGATTTTCCGAGCGCGCCAATTGACTATCGATTGACAACGCCAGCTCCATACGAAAGTTATGAGGAGTATCTTTGGTTTATAGACGAGCTAAGGAAAGAACTGAACTCAAATGGCTAAAGCGAAGAAAAATAGAAGCACTTAGGTTCAGGTCTCAAGTGCAACGCTGAATTCACGTACTAATTTTTCCATAAGCCATTTGGAAAATGTTGCCATGAATACTGGTGGAAGAAAACAGCCGTTCCCTTCAATATCTTATTTTTCCTCCCAAGACCGCAGGACGACGCTGCCCCCTTTGACCCCGCCCCAGGGACAAGGTTTCTACTCTAGTCCAGGAGGATACACATGAAACCACGAGCTATTTTCGGCAGCCTGGGCTGCGCCTGTCTCTTGTTCACTGCCTGCCAGAGTGCCTGGCAGCACATCCCGGCCGATACCGTACACGAGCTGCCCGGAGTCCGGGTTATTCCCGGCGGCCATTGTGAAAGCAGCGCCATCGGCAACGCACTCAACTTTCTGGGCTACCCGCTACCGGAGTACACCATTACCGGGGCCGGAGGAGCGCTTGGCTTCGGATTGGAACGCTCTGCCTTTCCCTTCCTTTCGGCCCGCAACGGTGATATGCGCGAACGTTTCTTCGCAGCCACGGGCATAGCCTGGGAGCGTTCGGCCGCGGCGATTGACCAGAGCGACGATATCGGTTGGAGCCAGATTGCCTCGCTGCTTGACCAGGGTCTACCCGTAATCCTGCGGGTCGACATGCGCTACCTGCCGTATCTGTATGGCGGCAGGTACGGTCCGGCGCATATGTCTTTTGGCTGGCATATGATCACCCTGTTTGCGCTGGATCGCCGCACCGACACCGCTCTGGTATCCGATACGGCTCTCCCCGGTTTGCAGACCATCGCCCTGCGCGACCTGCATAAAGCCCGCACTTCCACGACCAAGGTTTTTCCGCCACGAGCCGAGTTCTTCTGGATCTCCCAACGAGCGGCCAACTATCAGCCCGATTGGGGCCGTTTGCTGGATGCTTCGCTGGATACGGTCTGCGCCTCATACCGCGAATCAGGCCTGGCAGGTTTAAGCCGCTATGGACAGGATCTGGCCGAGCTGGAACAATACTCCAAACAAAGTTTCCTGTTACCGGCGGTACTGGAATACATGGCCGGCAATATCGAGGATTTTGGCACCGGCGGTGCGGCCTTCCGCATGCTGTACCGGGAATTCCTGGCCCGGGCCAGCACCGAACTGAGACAGAACGTCCCGGAGCGGGCACATAGGCTAGACACGGCGCTGGTACGTCTGGATCAAGCGATCGATCTCTGGCACCAGCTCTCAGGCGCCATGCGCGCGCTGGCCGGACGAATCAAAGGCCTGAACCGGGAGGAACGGCAGCTTGAATACCAAAACTTGAAAAAGCTGGCCGACCAACTGCACGAAACAGAAAAAGCGTTCTATAATGAATTGGAGACGTGCCGAGCGGAGGCCTAACAATGTTGACCATGGGAGAATTCTCGGCCACCACCAGGCTGACGGTGAAAACCTTGCGCCTGTACCACGACGAAGGCATCCTGGTTCCGGAACGCATCGACCCGTCCAGTGGCTATCGCTATTACGGAGATGGTTCCTGGCAAAGAGCCCAGAGCATCATCCTGCTGCGTGAGCTGGGATTCTCCCATAAGGAACTCAAGGATATCCTTGCCGAATGCCAGGAAGACCATGATCTGCCCAAGTTCCTCGCCCAGAGGATGGGAATAGTCAAACAGGAATTGGCCCAGCTGATAGAACGACACAGCCGCCTGGCTCTCTATTTGGCCACCTTGAGCAGTCCGGTCGATAGCGCGGCTGCCTCCGGCCGAAATGACGGCGGGGCCAAACGGGGAGACAATGGAGTGTACGAAAAACAACTCCCGGAATTGCTGATTGCCAGCATCCGGTTTAAAGGCAGCTATGACCAGATTGGCGGGCACTTTGCGGCCTTGTTCAAGGCCGCCGGCCGCTACGCCTGCGGCGCGCCCCTGGCCTTGTACCACAACAGCGAATACCGGGAGGAGGATGCCGATATCGAGGCCGCCATTCCGATACGCAAGGAAATCAGTTTCCCCCAGGGCAGCTGCCGCCGGATCGGTCCGGGAGCTGCCCTGTGCACCCAGCACCGCGGCCCCTACGACAGCCTGGGCGGCTCGTACCGCATCCTGTTCGAGCTGCTCCATGCCCGGGATCTGCTGCCGCTCGTGCCATCGCGCGAAGTCTATCTGAAAGGCCCCGGCCTGATCTTCCTGCGCGATCCGAAACGCTTTGTGACCGAGATCCAAATACCTTACCATTCCGCCGCCGAACGACCCGAGTAGCCGCTCGACGGGAAGCACCGGCCGGACGGACCAACCAGCGCCCGGCAGCCGCTGCATCCCCTCGCGTCTTAAAACCTGTTAGTCCGTATCCTTGGCGGTGTTAAAGACGCACCACACCGGATAATGGTCGCTGATAGCCTCTTCCTTGCCGGCCGTGGTGGCAGCGCCTTCGCAGATGGTCACGTCATAATAGTCGGCGTAATGGAAGACGCCGTACTGATTGGCAAAGTCGCTGGCCATCGACGGGGTCATCTGGACGCGGTCGTAGGTATAATTGTTGGTGGCCACCGTGGTGTCGGCCGTATTGGGAATACCGGTCAGGTAGCTGTCAAAGCCGGACAGGCCCGGGCCGGTACCTTCGGCGTAATAGCTGCCGTCGGCATTGTAGTCACCCAGGCAGATCACGTCCGACTCGTTGTAGAGCGCGGCTGCTTCCTGCATGGCCGTCTTGAGGGAGGCGATCTCGGCGGTGGCCTTGCTCGGGCTGGTATGGATCGTGACTACCGAGAAATCGAAGCTGCCGTTGATGACCGCGAAATCGGCCACGAGCGGCGTGTAGGAGAAGGTTTGGGTGCCTGAATAGAGGCGATAGTCATCCAGGCGCAGCTTGTCGTGGCGATAGACGATGGCGTACTGGTTGCCGCGCACATAGCTGTACAGGTCGGCGCCGGCGGCGGCATTCACCTTGATGATGAAAGCGTCCATGATTGCTTTGCAGGTGGCGTCGCTGGCCGCGCTGGCGTTGGAGCCGACTTCCTGCATGGCGACCAGGTCGAAGCGGGCGACCGTGCCGGCCATGGCGGCTACCGTGTTGGTGCGCGCCAGCTTGGTGTTGCCGAAAATGCAGGTATTGAACGACGCGACGGTGATGGTGGCATTGGGCGGCGTAATGGACGGTCCGGTTACCGAAATATCATAGCCGCGGTTGGCGCCTTTGAGGCCGTTGTAGGAATAGACCTTGATGTAATAGGTCTTGCTGGCCGGAGCCGTAAAGCTCAAGCGCGAACCATAGTCGTCGGCGCTCTTGTCGTCGTTGCTAGCCAAGCTGACGCTGCCGTCGTACAGGTAGACGACCGTATCGGCTCCGCCGACCAGCCAAGTTTCTATAACGTAGGTTTTGCCGGCCACCGCCGTGAAGGACAACCAGTCATTGGCGTCGTCATAGAAATTGCGCTGCTGCCGCGTTCCGTCGGGGGTGATGGCCTTGGAGGCTGTGCGGCTATCGTCCTGCTCGTAGGCGTCGGGCCCGCTCAGGCTTATAGCGCGGTCAGCTACGCTGCCCGCGTCCAGGCTGGCATCGTAGCTCGGCTTGACCGGATCAAGATCCGATTCTGGCAAATTGGTGATTGGATTGGAACAAGCGGCCAGTGCCAAAATGGCGGCCAAGATCAGTAACGAGAGTTTCTTCATGGCGTCCTCCAAGGAGCAAGTTTGAAACGGAAGACGCTAGAAAACACACAACGTATTAAAGTAAACAGCGTCTACAGTCGGTCCTGGCTAACGGCCAGGGTGAAACGGTAAGATTATTATACAGCTGTTTTTCTGGCTGTCAAGGTTTTTTTCTACAAATAGAAACAGAAAAGGGTCAATCAAGGGAGGCGTGATAAAAAATAAAAAGTCCAGACAGCCAGGTGGTTGGCAGAAACCAGCCACCGGCAGGCCAAGCCCGTCAAGCTCCGGCAATACCGGGGCGGTTTGCTCAGGGTGTTTCACCGAACTCCAGGGAAGTATAGTATAAGCAAGCGCCCGATCGACTGCGCCAGTTCCACCGCTGGCCTGGCTTTTTCCAACGCCGTCATGCTGCCGTACGTGCTGGCCGCCATGCGCCAACAGATCGCTGGCAAAACGGAGGTGCTGTCCGCTTGCGTGGTGGCGCTGCCGGCTGGCGAGCTGCGGCTTGGTAGCGGGCCGCGCTCCTGCAGGCGATTGTCGCCTTGCGCAGCTGCTTGGGAGTCCCGGCCAGCCTGCAGGACTTGGGCATTGCCCGGGCCGATCTGGCGGCCATTCATGCCGACGCCTGTACCTACCGGATGCGTCCGCGTAGTCCGCGCCAATTCAGCCACGCCGAGCTGCTGTACCTGCCTGGAGGCCGCCTGGGTTGGCGGCCTGGACAAGGACGTACGCTTATAATTATGAAAGAGTAACCGATGTTAATTGCGGCGGCTGTGAAGATCCCGGGAGGAATTGGTTCGGTCTGAAGGCTGGCCCGCCTCACGCTTCGACCCCGAACTGGCTAGCGGGGTCAATCCACGCTCGACAGCTGGGCGGCTAGCTACTATACTTGCATCATGTCAAATCTTTGTCTGACTACTTTAGTCGTCCGCCGCCATAGCCAGCGCCAATGTGCGCGCTTGGAGCAAACCCGATGACACGGCGGACGACGCTGGCCCGGCGCCTGGAACAGTTTAACTTGATCAACAAGGTGGGGCGCGATGCTACCATGCTGCTCGATCTGCCCACTTTGCTGCCGCGGGCGGCCCACCTGATCCGCGACAGCTTGGGCTACCAGGCTGTGCTGGTGGTGCTAGTGGACCAGGCCAGCGGTGACTTGCGCCTGGTGGCCGCGGCTGCCCCGGGCGAAGCGGCGCTCCTGGCCGACGGCTTGTCCCGGGCGCCAAATCAGGGTTTGATTGGCCATGGGCTGCCAGCGGGCAGGCCTTGGTAGTAGGGGATGTCACGACTGACCCACGTTACCGCGACTCTGTCCATCTGCCCGGGATTCGGGCCGAGTTGGCCCTGCCCTTGCGCATCGGCGAAAAGGTGCTGGGGGTGTTGGATCTGGAAAGCGCCACCATGGATGCCTTTGGCCCGGACGATATCCAGGTGCTGCAGACTCTGGCTGACCAGATTGCCGTGGCCATCCACAACGCCCAGCTGTTCCAGGCCGAGGCTGGAGCCCGCCGCATGGCTGACACCTTGCGCGCCATTGGCCA
Organism: Spirochaetes bacterium GWB1_60_80; assembly: GCA_001829185.1. Classification (GTDB taxonomy): domain Bacteria; phylum Spirochaetota; class Spirochaetia; order Treponematales; family UBA12059; genus UBA12059. The sequence goes on along the minus strand of MIAR01000045.1, from coordinate 71,245 downwards.
GGCGGTCAATTCCACGCTGGAGCTGGATACGGTCCTGACGCAGATTTTAGCGTGCCTGGGCGAGGTGCTGGCCTATAACAGCGCCACCATCATGCTGCTGGAAAGCGATGAATTGGTCTTGCAGGCCGGGCAGGGTTTCGCCAATCCGGCCGAGGTGCTGGGGCTTCGTCTGCCGCTGCCCAGCCTGACGCTCAACCGGGCTGTCATGGGCACTGGTCGGCCCGTGGTGGTCAGCGATGTTTCCAAGGACAGTCGCTGGGTCTATACCTGGATTCCCGGTTCGGTGCCCATCCGTTCCTGGATGGGGGTGCCCCTGCTGACCGCCGGGCAAGCCATCGGCATGTTGACGGTGGACAGTTTCCAGGTTGGAGCCTACCGGGAGACGGACTTGCCTCTGATCTCGGCTTTTGCCGACCAGGCGGCGCTAGCCTTGCGTAACGCTGAGCTCTTCCGCGCCGCCAGTCTGGCCCGCAGCGAGGCCGAACAAGCCAACCGCTTGAAGAGCACCTTCCTGGACAAGATGTCGCACAAGTTGCGGACGCCGCTCAATGCCATCATCAATTTCGCCTACTTGCTGGACCAGGGTGCCGAGGGCAGCCTGGTTGCCGGCCAAGCCGAACTGGTAGAGCGCATTGAAGGCGCCGGCTGCCATCTTTTGGGGCTCATCAACGACATCCTGGACTTGGCCAAGATCGAGGCTGGCCGGATGGAGCTCTACCGGGCGGAGGCTGACTTAGTGGAAATTCTGGGATCCGCCATGACCACCGCTGCCGGCCTGGTGGCGGGCAAGCCGGTGCGCTTGGACTTCGAGCCGGGGCCGATCTGGTCGGTGCGCGTCTATGTGGATCGCAGGCGCATCCAGCAGGTGGCGCTCAATCTATTGTCCAATGCGGCCAAGTTCACGGATCAGGGCAGTATCACCATGTCCATTCGTGCCGACCCGCTAGCCGACCTGGTCGCCGTGGCCGTGGCCGACACCGGACGGGGCATCGCCCCAGCTGACCTGGCGCGGGTGTTCGAGGAGTTTGCGCAGGTGGCAGAAGCGCGCAATACCGGGGGGCACCGGGCTGGGCCTGCCCATCAGCAAGCATTTCGTGGAAATGCATGGCGGCACACTGGCGGTGGCCAGTCGGTGTGGCCAAGGTTCAGTTTTCTCCTTTACGCTGCCCTTGGCCGGAGCCGGCCTGTTGCCCGGGAGCGCCGCGGCCGATGTGGCGGCGGGAGGGACGGCACCGTCCTTGCCTTCAACGACCAATCGGACAGCTCAGCTTGATGGCTGGCCTGTTGCCTTCCCGCTCTAACCCGCCGCCATTTTCCTTTAGGCCCCGAATAATCCCTCGAGTGCCCGGTCCAATTTTTTCAATTCACCAGGGTCGAAGATCGGCGGCACGATGGCCGGGTGGAGTGGGTCGGGGCTGACCAGGGCGTCGCCGGCTAGGGCGGCGCGGAAGAAGTCGTCGTAGCTGACGGTTTTATTCCCGACGCTTAGGCGGGCGAACAGGTAGGGGCCGCGCCGCTCGAACCAGCGGCCCAGGCGCGCGTCACTGCTGGCCCAGTGGGCTTCGGTGTAGCCTTCGTGTTCACAGCTGGCCAGGCTGTCCAGGGCGCGGGTGGCGGCGTAAGGCAGCATGGCCGGCAGGAGGTCGTCGTGTAGTACGGCCAGGTCGGCCGGTTGGGCGGCCAGCAGGCAGGCGGGGGCGAAAGGCCGGGCGCAGGGCAGGCGGACAAGCGCGAAGCGGCAGCCGGCCGGCACCTCGGTGAAGGGGCGGAGTAGTAACAAATTATTTGCGGCGATCGCGGCGTCAGCCGGCCAGGCGAAGGCTTCTACTGGCGTAAGCGGCTGATTTGTCGGGCTAGCCTGGCTGGGATTGGGGCTGAGGCTGTACCAGGCTTGGAGGGCTCGTTCCTCGTTCTGGTAAAAGCGCACGGCCGTGAACTGCGGCCAGGTGCGTTGCAGGGCGCTGCGCAGGCGCTGGTTATAGAGGCCGGGGTAAGCCCGAGTTAGGCCTTTTTCGGCGGCGTCGCGGGCGTAGAGGCGGCTGTTGCGCTCGCGCTCGCCCAGGATGATGCGGCCGTCGTCTAGCCAGAGATCCAGCAGGCGGCGGTCGGTCTCCAGGTAGAGGCGGTTGCCGCGCGCCCGGCGCACCGGCGGCAGCAGGGCCAGCCGGCCGGCCGGCGAGTCGTCGTGGGGTAGGGTAGCCGTGGCGCTTAGTTGCTTGGCGGCGCGGCCGGCGGCGCGGGCCGTGCGGGCGGCTTTGCTGTTGTCGGGCTTGGCTGACTTGCGGGCAACCGGCGGAGTGACTGGCTTGTTTTTTGCGCTTTTGCGTCCACCCTTGCCACCATTGGCCTTGGGAGTGCTTATTTTTTTGTCAGCCTTGTACGTGGCCGGTTTGGTAACTGACGTTGGTCCGGTTGGTGCTTGAGCGCTCGGGCTGGCGGGGGGAGCCGGCGGGGTGGTGTCGTCAGAAGTCATCGTTTTTGAGTACCTCGAGTTTGCTGGTGTATTTGGGGAAGAACTGTAGGCTGCGGCCGGTTTCGAAGCGCACCATGACGCAGACGCCGCCCTCGCCGGCGCTGCTGACCTGGACGATGTAGCCGCTGCCGTGGTCGTCGTGATAGACCTTCATGCCCTTACGCCACTTCCCCATGGCGGCCGAAACGCTCAGGTCCAGCTTGCCGCCGGTGGTGTCCAGCAGCTTGCCGGGAATCTCGGCCAGGAAACGCGACGGCAGGCAGTCGAGGATGCGGCCGCGGAAGAGGCGCCGCCGGCAGTATGTTAGATAAAGTTCATCCTTGGCCCGGGTCAGCGCCACGTACAGCAGGCGGCGCTGCTCCTCGAGGTCTTCGCCTTCTTCGTTGTCGCGCGGGAAGAGGCCCTGCTCCATGCCGGTGACCACCACCATCGGGAACTCCAGGCCCTTGGTGTTGTGCATGGTGATGAGGGTGACGGCTTCGGCGTGTAGTTCGCCGGAGGACATGGCCCGGTCCAGCTCGACGGCTTCCAGGAAGTCGGTCAGGCCGGTGATGGTGGCTGGGTAGTCGCTGGCGGCGTTGATCAGCTCGTCGATGTTGGCCGTCTTCTGGCTGCCGGCTATCTCGTCCTGGTTCTTGTGGTAATCGAGCAGGCCGGATTCTTTGGCGCAGTACTCGACCAGGCGGGCCAGTCCGCTGCCGGCCGGTGCGTTCGTTTGTCCGGCCGCTTGGTCAGCCGGCTCCGCGGCGGCTTGGGGCGTCAGCTGACCGGCCATGCCGTCCAGCAGGGCGATGAAGGCGCTCAGGCCGGCGCGGGCCTTGGCGGTCTTGAGGCTGGCGCCGGCGGCGGCGGCGATGAAATTGCCGTCGCCGGCGAAGGCCTCCTCGGCTATCAGGTCGACGCTGGTGTCGCCGATGCCGCGGCTGGGCTTGTTAACCACGCGGCGGAAGGCGATCTCGTCGCGCCGGTTGGCCAACAAGGCCAGGAAAGCCAGCAGGTCCTTGACTTCCTCGCGTTCGTAGAAGCGCAGGGCGCCGACCAGGCGATACGGGATGCCGGCCGGCGGGAAGGCCTTCTCGAAGGCCAGGCTTTGGGCGTTGGTGCGGTAGAGGATGGCAATGTCCGAGAAGCTGCCGCCTGAGCGGACGTGCTTGTCTATTAGGCGAATGCAGTAGGAGGCTTCCTCGTTGCCGTCCATCAACACGGCTAGTTCCGGCTTGCGGCCGCCGGAGCGTTCCGCCTTCAGGGTCTTGCCCAGGCGGCCCTGGTTCTGCGCCACCACGCTGGAGGCCAGGTTGAGGATGCTTTGGTAGGAGCGGTAGTTGCGCTCCAGGCGGATGGTGGCGGTGTTGGGGAATATTTCCGGGAAATTGATGATGTTCTGGACCTCGGCGCCGCGGAAGCGGTAGATGCTTTGGTCGTCGTCGCCCACCACGCAGACGTAACTGTCCGGTCCGGCCAAGGCCTTGAGCAGGCGGAACTGGGCGACGTTGGAGTCCTGGTACTCGTCCACCAGGATGACGCGGAAGCGGCTGTGCAGGCGGTCGCGCAGGGCCTGTTCGGTTTCCAGGAGCCGGGTGGGCATGGCAATCAGGTCGCCGAAGTCGACGTTGCCGGTGGCGCGTAGGCGGCGCTCGTAGTCGGCGTAGCAGCGCCGGAAATCGTGGAAGCTCTTGAACATGCTGCCCAGTTCCGGCGAGTCGGGCGTCAGGTGGTAATCTTTGGCCCGGGCCACAGCGTGGGCCAGGCGGGCGGCCTCCGGCCGGTTGAGGTTGGGCAGGGCGGCGCGCATCAGGCTGGTTGAGTCGTCGTCGTCGTAGATGGTAAAGTTTTTATCAACGCCGGCTAGGTCGGCGTTGCGCCGCAGCAGCCAGGCGCCGAAGGAATGGAAGGTACGCAGGTTGGCCCGTTCGCAGGCCGGTTCGATGCGGCAGGCCCGCTCCTTCATTTCGGCGGCGGCCTTGTTGCCGGAGCCGGCTCCGGCCAGGATGAGCAGGTTGCCGCCCTCATGCAGGACGGCGGCCAGCTGTTCGGGGTTCAGCCCGGTCAGGTAGTCGGGCGCCGCCCCGGTCGGGGGCCTGGTCACTTTGGCGCCGCCGGTAACGGTACAGCTTCCAGGTCGACACCGCGGACAGCGCTGATGCGCACCTCCAAGCGGTCGCCAGCCTGCAGGCTGCCGCCGACCACCACGATGGCGCCGTCGACGTCCGGCGCGTTCAGGTCGGCGCGGCCGATGGCCAGGTCCTCGCCGTCGATGCGCTCCTCGACCAGGACGTGGCGGACGGAGCCCACTCTTGTCTGGAGGGCGGCGGCGGTGATGGCGATCTGGGCTTCTTCCACCTGATGTTGGCGCTTCAAGGCGATAGCCTTGGCGACGCGGCTTTTAAGGCGGTAGGCGGTGGTGTCTTCCTCGCGGCTGTAGGCAAAGCAGCCCAGCCAGTCCGGTTTGGCCGCCTGCTGGAAGTCCAATAGCTGCTGGAAGTCGGCCTCGCTCTCGCCGGGGAAGCCCACCAGGAAGGTGGTGCGGATAGTGGCATCGGGCAGCTGGGCGCGAATGGTGGCCAAGAGCTCGAGGTAGCCAGCGGCGTTGCCTTTGCGGTTCATGGCGCGCAGGACGGGCTCGGCGGCGTGCTGGAAGGGCAGGTCGAAGTAGGACAGGATGCGTCGGTCGGCGGCGCAGATATCTAGGATGGCCAGCGGGAAATTGTCGGGATGAATGTACAGCAGCCGGACGCGAAAGTCGCCGGGCAGGGCCGACAAGGCTTGCAGTAGCTCGGGCAGCAGTTGCCGCCCGGCCGTGTCGCGTCCGAACGAGCCGAGGTCCTGGCCAATCAGGCAGATTTCATAGACGCCGCGGGCCAGCAGGTCTTGGAACTCGGCCACGATGTCGGCCACCGATCGCGACGATACCGGGCCGCGAATCAGCGGAATGGCGCAGAAGGCGCAGTTGTTGGAACAGCCCTCGGCGATCTTGAGGTAGGCCATGCCCGGGTAGCCATAGAGCCGGTCGCGCGGGCCGGGCTGGAAGGCTCGGCGGGCCGGGACCAGGCGGCTGCGGCGGTCGGCCAGGACGTCGGCGGCGATGCTTCCCACCTGGGACAGGTCGTTGTTGCCGAAGATGCCGTCGGCTTCGGGCAGATCGCCGTAGAGCTGGTCGGGATAGCGCTGCGCCAGGCAGCCGGCTAGTAATATTTTTTTCCCGGGCCAGGCGGCGCGGATGGCCAGTACCGCCTCGATGGACTCGGCCTTGGCGGCCTCGATAAAGCCGCAGCTGTTGACGATAATCAGGTCGGCGTCGTCGCCGCGCGTGACTTGTTGGTAATCTTGCCGGCGCAGGCTGGCGGCCATCTCCTCGGCGTCGACCTGGTTCTTGGCGCAGCCGTGGTTGTCGATAAAAAAGGTGTTCATGCCGCCTCAGTTGAGGGCATACAGCCCGAGGCTCCAGCTGCCGTCGTCGGCCCTGGTCCAGCGCAGCTGGTTAACGGTTACCACGCCGGGCTGCCCGAGCTCCACCTCGACGCTCTCGTAGCCGGAAGCCTGAACGACCAGCCGGGTGCCGGCGGCGTTGCTGGACCACAGTTTGGCGGTATTGGTGGCCGTGACGACGATTTCGTCGCCGCGGAAGAAAAAGCGCTCCTCGCGCGGGTTGCGGTCAATCTCGTGCCGGAACATGGTCTGGTTGCGGAAGGTGATGTTCAGCACGAAGGGGTGGGGGCTGCGTCGGCCAGAATAGATGATTTTCAGCGGCGTGCCGGGAGCTTCGGGGGAGAGGTTTTCCGGGCTGCCCAAATCGGCTACCGGGGCCTCGGCGGCGGCGCCGGTCTCGTCGGTCAGCTGGCCCTCGGCCAACAGGCTAGGCTGGGCGGTGATGCGCAGCAGGCAGCCGGCCGTCGGGTCGCTACGGCTAAAATCAATGACAAAGACGCTCAGCTCGGGCAGGTTGTCCTTGTCCAGATCGATGGTGCCTTCCTCGCCCATCATAAACTGGAGCGTGGCGTTCGGGGTTTCTAGGGCAACCCGGTCGCCGATGGCGGCCAGGCGCAACTGATGGGTGGTGCCGCTATACTTGAGGGATACGGTATCTCCAGTGTACAAGCGGTGCTCAAACTCTTCGGTGGTCAGTTCCCAATTGGTGCTTTCGACTGGCGCGGCGGTCACCGGATCGCTATTAATATTGAAGATACCGCTGTTCCAGAGCAGGAAGACGCCAATGGCTACCAGGACGATCACGCCGACGATGATGAAGGCCGCCAGGTTGGGCCGCTTGCGGTCGTGCAGCAAGGCGTCGAGCGGCACTGGCTGTTCCTGCAGCCTGATGCCGCGGAAAGCGTTGATCAGGGTTTCCGGTTCCAGGGCTAGGTACTCGGCGTAATTGCGTAAAAAGCCAAGGATGTAGGGGTCGCCCGGAAAAACCGCGAAATCTTCGTTTTCCAGCGCGTTTAGGAAGCGGCGGGCGATGTTGGTGTCGTCGGCTATCTGATCCAGGCTCAGCCCGCGGAGCTCCCGGGCGTGGCGTAGCTGCTCTCCAATCGATGTCATGGCACTTCCTTATCTTGCTCGTCAGTTGCCGGAGTTGAACAGGAAATTGTTGTACGAGTTGGCCGAGGCCGGGTACTCGTAGATGAAGCGGGCGTCGGTTAGCCCGACGTTGGTTTTGATGCTGGTAAAGTCGAGGGTGATAACCTCGTTGGACAGGGTAACGCCGCGCATACGCCGGATGAGCAGGCGCTCCGGGTCGATGGACAGATGGATGGTCCGGAAGCCGTCGGCCACGGTTTTTCGGGTTAGTATCAGGTTGATGACCATTTCGCCGGAGCCTTCGTCGAGCGGCTCGGGCACCGGGCCGGTAACGTAGGTGATGTTGTAGCTGCGGGACAGCATGCGCAGGCCATCGCTGGTGGCGATGGCCGAGGCGCTGGCGCCGCTGGTGGACGTGACCTGTCGCAGTACGGCGTTAAACTCCGGTACGTAGATCAATAGTTCCTCGCCGTTGTAGATGACCACTTGCCTGGCCGGCTGGGAAAAGTCCATGCGCATGAAGCTGGGTGACTTATAGATAACGCTGCCGGTCATGGTGGACCGGGAGGAGTGCACTTGGACGGCGGCTTCGTAATCGCGGATGCTGGCGTAGTTTTCCGAGACCTGGCGGAAGAATTGGTCGGCGGTGAGGATATTCTGGGCCATGGCCGGCCGGAGCGCTGGCGCGGCAAGCAAAAGGCTGACGAGGCAGGCTGCCAACAAGGTCCGATTTCTGGTGCGGTGCATGTGTAAGTCTCCCTGGGGGCGAGGGGTGCGGCGGCATTGTGCCGGCCGGCCCGTCATGATGCCTGCCCTCCGCGCGCGCAGGAAGGCTGGTTGCCGGGCGGGTGAAGCCCGGTGCAGGATATACCTTTATTGTTAAAATGGCAAGATAGGGTTGGCTGGTTGCCGGCGGTTTGGCGGCTCAGTTTCCGACTGGTTCGGATAGTTTTGGCGACTCGGGCAGCGCGGCCGGTTCAAGTCCAGCGTCCGCGGCGGCTTCCCGGACGATGTTGACCACCAGGTAGCGGACGCGGTCGTCGTTCAGCTTGAGGTGGCTGCCGCAGCGGGCGCAAGTGAAGCGGCCGTCATCCAGGTCGGGCTTGCGGCAGGCTACGCAGTAGATGGCCTGGCAATCCGGGCAGGCGCCAGCCGGCGCGTTGTCCGGCAGCTCGCCACGCAATTGCAGGCGGGGAACATTGGGCAAGCCGCGTGGCACGGACCACTCGCGGCCGCAGGACAAGCAGGCCAGTTGTTCGGTCGTAGCCTGGTGGATGCGCGCTCTCAGTTCCCGCTCTTTTTCTGGCTGGAGGACGGCTAGCCGGTCGGCCAGGCTGGCGGCTTCGTCGTATTTGCCGCGCCGGCAGTAGCTGCCAGCCAGCCTGACCAGGACGTCGACGGCGTCCGGCTGTTGTTGGAGGGCGGTTTTCCAGGCCGTCTCGGCGCGGACGAATTCGCCGGTTTCCAGCCAGACGTCGCCCATCAGCATCAGGCTGCGGACGTCGCTGTCGATTTCCAGGGCGTGGCGCAAGGCCTCGCCGGCGTCGGCCCAGCGTTCCTGCTCCAGGTAGACCGCGCCTAGGTTGGTATGGTACTCGGCCAGGCGCCGGGCCGGGATGGTCGGGTCGGTGGCGGCCAGGCGGCCTGCCGCCTGGTAGGCCAGGACGGCTTCGTCCAGGCGCCCGGCGCCGACCGATAGGTTGCCGGCGGCATTGGCCGTGGCAGCGCTTGGCCGGACGGCTGCCAGGGTGGCTAAGCCGCCGTCCAGATCGCCTGAGCCGGCCAGGGCAGTGGCCAGGTTGATGGCCGGTTCCTCGGCCTCCGGCAGGGCGGACGCCGCCTGGCGGAAGCTGGCGACGGCGCTGGATTGGTCGCCGTTGCGCAGGGCGATAATGCCGGCCAGGTTATTGAGCCAGCCGTCCGTTGGGCAGAGCCCCAGGGCCTCGGCCAAGGCGGTACGGCAGTCCGCGCCGGTCAGGTACAGTTGTTCGCAGTATTTAAGCTGACAGCTGGGATTATCCGGCGCCAGCTGGCGCGCCCGGTCGAACCAGGCCAGAGCGTCCTGGCGCTTGCCGAGGTTGGCTTGCAGTAGGCCGTATAGATGGCAGGCTACGGCATCGCCTTTTTGTTTCTTGACGATGGGGGCCAGCAGCTTTTCGACCTTGTCATAATCGGCCTGTTCCCAGGCCAGGCGGGCTTCCATGGTAGCCAGTTCGTACTTGTCGTAGCCAAGACGCCGCAGTTGGCTGAGGCATTCAGCGGCGTCGTCCCCGGCGCTCTGCGCCAGGAAGCCGCGGGCGGCCTGCAGCCAGCTGGCGGCGGCCTCAGCGGCCTGGCCGGCGCGGTCCAGCGACCGGGCGGCGTTCAGGCTATAAATGGGCATGGCCGGGTCTAGTCCTGCCGCGGCCAGGTAAGCGGCGGCGGCGCCGACCCAGTCTCCCAGGTTGAAGCAGGCGTGGCCCAACAGGTTTTGCTGGCGGGCGTTGCCGACCAGGGTCGGGCTGGCCAGCAATCCGGCCTTGAGCTGGTCATAGCGGTTCTGCAGGTACAGGAGGTTAAACAGTTCTTCGTTGGCGTCGCGGTGGTCCGGCTCCAGGGCCAGGCAGCGGCGCAGGCTGGTTTCGGCGTCCTGGAGCAACTCTTCATGCAGGTAGCATTCAGCCAGCTGGAAATGGTCGCCGGCGGTCAGGGTATCGCGCTCGCCGAGCTTGACCAGCTGCTGCCAGGCGGCCGGCCATTTTCGCATGCCCATGTAGGTGGCGGCCAGACGGCGGCGCTGTTCCGGGTCGGCGGTCTGCTTTTTGGCAAGCTCCAGGTAGACTCGTTCGATGGCCATGGCGCCGGTTTCCAGCTTGAAGCGTTCCAAGCGGCAGCTGAGGGCGTCCCAGGTGTCGTAGTTCTGGGCGGCGAAGGCCCAGTGGCCGCTACTGAGCCGGTCGTCGCTGGCTTCCAGGGCAAAACGGCCGTTGGCCAGGCACAGGAAATAGCCGCCCCGGGCTATCAACTGCAGGTTTATTGGCAGCGCGGCGTCGAGCCAGGGACACTCCGTCCAGGCGCAGACCGTGGCCGGCTCGCCGTTGAATACCATTTCCAGCCGAAGCGCGCCGTTGCTGCCGACCAGGAGGTACATGAAGGTGTCGTCGGCGCTCATGCGGAAGATGAAGCCGGCGGACGCGTTGTTGCGGACGGGGGCGCTAGCCGGCAACGGGTTGGCCGGTAGCGCGCTAGCGGTCACAGCCACTTGGTCGCCCGGAGGGCTTAGGCTTTGAGTCGTCGTTGGGCCAAACCGGAAGCTAGCTTCCATATAAAAGTCGCCGGCCACGATGGCCGTAGCCTCGCTCCAGGCAAACAGGTTTTTCTTGAACAATTCCAGCAGTAGGCTACTCTGGCGCAGGCTGCTAGCATAGCGCTCGTCGCCGCCGAGGCTGAACCAGGCCGGAGCGGTTTGGGCGAAGTCGATGGCTAAGCTGGTTTCCGCTTCAATTGGCGGCTGGTTTCCTGGCTTTTTGGCAAACAGGCGTTTCAAGAAACTGAACATTGCGGTATAATAGTCTGCGTGACCGGCTTCGGCAAGACCTGACTGGGTGGTAGTGGCCACTTGGCGGCCTCAAGTCCGGCTTTTCGGCGTTGTTGGCCAAGTTTCCCGGTTAACGCTTTGAAGTATTGCTCTTAAAGGTATATACTAAGGGTGGACAATTTGGATAATCACTTGAGGAGGCTTTTTATGAAGCTGATTAAATATACGGCACTGCTGGTGTGCCTGGGTCTTGGCCTGGTGGCCTGTCGTGAATCGAGCCCGACGCCAATCCTGCCGGACCAAACAGCCGAACAGCCAGCTACCCCCGCCCCAACCAGGGCTTTGACGGCTTCCTGCATCTACACCGAGGGTTTGGTGGAGCTGCAACGGGCCGACCGCTGGCTGGAACTGGACATCGGTGATGCCATTCAAGCCGGTGATACCCTGCGCACTGGACCGGATGGCTCATGCGAGATCCGTTTTGGCGCTACCGCCGTGTTGCGCCTCCAGCTTGGCACGACGCTGACCATCAACGAGATTTTGCTGTCCGAAGCCTCGTCCAGGATTGATACCTCGCTCGATTTAGGCGCCCTCCTCACCAAGGTGCAGCATCTGGCAGGGGCTGATTCCTACACTATCCGTACCGAAACCTCGGTCTGCGGCGTGCGCGGTACCGAGTTTGGCGTCAGTTCCGATCCTGAAAAAGGCACGACCATCGCCGTCAGCACCGGTCGGGTGGCCGTTTTGCCGGCTAGTGACATCGTGAATAGCCTGCTGCAGGAAGCCTCCACTAACGCCGTCGCCGCCGCTGCCATCCAGGCCATCGTCGCCTCGGCCGCCATCGTCGAACCCGACCAAGAAGTGGTTATGAACGCCGAGATGGTAGCGGACGCAGCCGTCGTCTACGAGGCTATCGCCGAAGCCGTCGCTTCAGTCCCGGCCGAACCGATTGCCGTCAGTGCCGAGTCGGCCAGTGTCGACGTCATTGCCGTCGCGCCACCGCTACTGACTTTCCAGGCGCCGCCGGAGCTGCCGGTCGTGGCCGCTTCCGCCCAGTCTGCCCAGGGTAGCGCCGCCTCCGCCGCGCCTGGTTCGCAGGCCGCGCCAGGTTCCCTGGCCATCAATCCGACCATGTCAGCGGCTGCCCAAGCCGCCATCGCCCGCGTTATCCAGCGTGTCAACACCGAACGTCAGGTCTTGACGGCGGTTCCGGTCCGCGCTACGGCGGCCAGCCGCGAAAACCTGCGCCAACTCGAGGCTGTCAGCGCCGTGCCGGATCCGCAATCTATGGTCGACACGCCTTCGAATGTTTCTATGGTGAGCCCGGCCACTGTGGCTACTCCGACCGCCTCGCAACCCGATAACGGTACCCCCGCCACGCCGGCCGATTCGGCCAACGCGGCTAGCCGCCCGGTTACTACCCCGGCCGCCACGACGCCGGCTCCAACCGTTACCACGCCGGCCACCCCGGCTCCCTCGGCCCGTCCGTCCGCCTTGCAGACCGGCTGGGCGACCCTGACCCGGTCAGCTACCGGCAGCCTGATTCACATGGCCGGAACCGGCATGATGATCACCTCCGACATTGAGGGCACCGTCTCCGGCATTAACGCCAACGGTCGCGTTGTCTGGACCATCGCCACCCGGAACCGGGCCGCCGAGCGCTCCTACCCGGTTCCGTTCAAGGCCAATGTCTACTATTCCGGCTCGGGCGAATTCGTCATCGTCGAGGCTGCCACCGGCCGCATCGTCCACCGTAGCGAATTATCCGGCGACCGCAGCCATATGTTCGGCAACCGCATCGTGCCCGTCGCCAACGCTGTGCTCTTCCCGACCCGCACCGGCCTGGAAGTGATCAGCGAGACTGGCGAGGTACTGCGCACTATCACCGTACCCGGCGGCACCAACATGACTCCGGCCAATTACCGGGGTCAGGCCGCAATCGTCAACCAGCGCGGCGTTTTTCTGTTGCTGAACGTCGAGACCGGCGAGGCGGTGGCCAGTATTCAGACCAACGCCCAGCAGCCGATGGCCCTGGCCGCCAGGATTATGGGCGACCGGGCGGTCTTTGCCGACCGCAAGGGCCTGGTAGTAATGGTTGACTTGGCCACGCGCGCCGTGGTTTGGGAACGCATGCTGGGCGATGCTGGCGGCATCCACAATGACCTGGAGTATGGCCGCGTCGGCGTGTTCGCCTATGCCCGCAATACCATTTACAGCATGAACCCGGCCGGCGCCGAGTTGATGCCGCCGGTAAGCGGCGTCAGCGCCCCACCGCTGCTGGTCGGCGGCATCCTCTATTACGGCACCACCGCCAAGCGCCTGGTAGCCTATGACGTCGCCAATCGCCGCGAGCTGGCCATCCAGGAACTGCCGGCGGCGCTCAGCGCCCGGCCCTTGCTGGTGGATGGCGTGCTCTATGGCAGTCTGGCTGACGGCAGCCTGATGAAGGTGACCATCGCGCGCTTCCATCAGTAGACAGGCGGCCTTAACTGACCCGGCAATAAAGCACAGCGGCCGGTTGGCTCCCCTTTCAGGGAACCGACCGGCTGCTGTTTTTAGGTGTGCAGGTTTGCTTGTCAGCTTGTCAGGCCATTAGCGTTTCTCCAGCTTAAGGGTTTCGGTCGGCTGGTCGCAGACCTCGCTGGGACCGTAGTACTGGATGGCGCCGGGGAAGCGGTAGCTGGTCTCGACCGCCCAAACAGCGCGGGCGGCGGCGAAGGTTTGAAAGGGTTTCCCTTCCAGTTCCACCAGGGCCTTCTTGATGACCGGTTTGTCGCTGCCATGCCGGCGTTCGATGTTCATCATCATAGTCAGGGGGATGCCGCCGGCTTGCCAATGGGCGGCGCTCTGGTCGAGCTGGCGGACGCTGGACAAGTAGCCAGAATAACCGCCGGCGATGAGGGCCCAGGCGCTCATGCCTAGGGCGTAGCAGTAGTCGGCATCAAAATTGGACGGGAAGGCGCAGCGGCCTTCGTAGCCGAAGAAGTGGGTCTGGCTGGAGAACTTGCCTTTATAGTCGCCCTGTTTCTTGAGCTCAGCTAGGCGTTTCTCGACGATGGAGACGATCAGCTTTTCGGTCTCGATGCGCGACACTTGGACGTTGCCATGGGGGTCGCGATCCATAATCAGTTGTAGCCTGATGTCGCGCGGCAGGTTGGCGTACAGGCTGGCCAGGTTGACGGATAAGCCTTTGGCCACGAAGGCCAGCCGGGTATCGTCGTCGGTTAGGGCGGCGTAGGCCGCGGCTTGGTGGGCTAGGTAATCGTTGAGGGCCGAAATCAGGTCTTTAAACTCGGGGATGAACTCGATCAGGCCTTCCGGTATTAATACCACGCCAAAATCCAGGCCTTTGGCGGACCGGGTGACGATGGCGGCGCAGATTTCGTCGCAGAGACCGGCTAGGGTCATGCGTCGCTGCTCGACCTCCTCGGAGATCAGGCAGACATTCGGCTGGCACTGCAGGGCGCATTCCAGGGCGATATGGCTGGCCGAGCGGCCCATTAACTTGATGAAGTGCCAGTACTTGCGGGCGCTGGCCGCGTCGCGTTCGATGTTGCCGATCAGTTCGCTATAGGTTTTAGTGGCGGTATCGAAACCGAAGGAGGCCTCGATATACTCGTTTTTGAGGTCGCCGTCGATGGTCTTGGGCACGCCGATGACCGCGCAGGGGACGTCATGGGCGGCGAAGTACTCGGCCAGCAGGGCGGCGTTGGTGTTGGAGTCGTCGCCGCCGATGACCACCACGGCGTCCAGTTTGCGGTCGCGCGCCACTCCGGCGGCCTTGGCGAACTGCTCGGGCGTCTCGATTTTGGTGCGGCCGGAGCCGATGATGTCGAAGCCGCCGGTGTTGCGGTACTGGTCGATTGTAGCGGCGTCGAGGGCGACCGACTGGTCGTCGGTTAGGCCGCCGGGGCCGCCGCGGAAGCCGAGCAAACTGGAGGCTGGGTTGCCCTTCTTGAGGCCGTCGAACAGGCCGGCGATAACATTATGGCCGCCGGGCGCCTGGCCGCCGGACAGGATGACCCCGACGGTCAGGCGCCGAGTCATGGCTGGATTGGAGCCCTGGCGGAAGCTGATGATCGGCTTGCCGTACTGGTGGGCGAAGATGGCCTTGACCGCGGCCTGGTCGCCGACCGATGTGGTGGGTTCGCCGAGGCTGGCGGTAATGCTATCGGCTGGGGCTTGCAAGATGGCCGGCAGTTTGGGCTGGTAGGTATAACGGGCTTTGTGCAGTGCTGAAAGATTCATGGTTGGCTCCTTGTGCTTTGGTTAACGAGGCGCTGCTAGCTTGCCGGAAAGCGGGCGGCTGTTCAATACCCTCTCAGGAGTTTGTCGGACTTAGGATTTTGGCCCAGCGAAAGCGAGCCGCGAGTGGAAAATTGGTGAGGATTGAGGGCCATACTTCCTGTATGGCCCGATTGACGAGCCAATTTTACGCCGCGGGGCGCTGAGATCGGCCAAAAAGCGTGGAAAACGGGCCAAAATACTGGGTTCTTTAGGTTTTGGTATGTTGAAAAAATCGCGTTCGGCTTTTTCAATAGCCTGCTAGAGTGGCTGGGTAATGTCACCTAAAAACATTGTTTGGCGCTCCTAAGTCCGACAGACTCCTAGGGCAGTTTGACGCCGGCGGCCAGCAAGGCGCTTTCCTGGCTGACCGGTTTGAGGATGCGCAAGCCGGTTTCTGAGGTCTGGATGTTCATTTCCTTGCCGTCAGGGGTGCGCGCGCCCAGAATAGTAACGATCGGATAACGCGGATTGTCTGGATTCACGTCGGTAACTTGGGCGTATTTGCCGTTGGTCAGTTGGATGTAGGAACCAATCGGGTAGACCGACAAGGAATAGACCAGCGCCTTGATGACCAGCTCGTCGTACTGCTTGCCTTCGTTCTTGAGGATGTCGACCATGCCCAAATAGCCTTCGCGGGCCGCCTTGAAGGGGCGGCTGCCGGTGACGGCGTCGTAGGAGCAGGCCACCGCGATGATGCGGGCGTAGATCGAAATTTTCTCGGCGGAAAGGGCCCGCGGGTAACCGCTGCCGTTCATGCGCTCGTGGTGTTCCAGGGCCGCCAGCGACACGGCCAGCGGGAATTTCTTCTCTTTAAGGATGTTGTAGCCGAGGATCGGGTGGGCGGTGATGGCTTTGCGTTCCTGCGGCGCCAGCTGACGATTGGCCATGTATAATTGCGGCGGCAGACGGACCATGCCGATCTCGTGTACTACCGAGGCCACGCCCAGCTCGATCAGGCGATGCGGTGGCAGCTTGAGTTGGCCGCCTAGGACTATAGCCAGTACGGTGGAGCGGGACGAGTGGTCAACCAGGTAGTTATTGGTGATGGCTACGCTGCTGATGACTCGCAGCACAAAGCGGCGGTTTTCAAGGATAATGTCGCAGAGACTCTTTACCTTGTCGGACAGCTCGGCGACGCTGATCTCGTTTTTTGTAACGTAGCGGGTATAAATCTTGTCGACATAGTCACGGAACTGCTCGTAGAAGGCCTTTATGCGGTGTAATTGCTCGCGGTCGTTGTCGCCAGAGCTGATTAGCGGTTTGGCTTCTTCGGCTTCATCGGGGGTGGCTTCCGGGGAAGGGGCGATAGTTTCGCTCTCGCTGAGCTGCCCTTCGGAATAGAGCTCCCTCATTTCCCACTGGATAAGGCGGTTGATGAGCGATTGGGTTACCGGGGTTTCCGGGGTGAGGATGATGTAGCTTTCGTCTATGAAAACGGGCTTGTCAAAAAAGCCGTCCGCCTTCAAGTCTCTGATAGGGATTTTATTCATGATTCCCCATTGACCCCTCTCCGTGCATGGTCTACAATCCTTTGCCGGCCAGCTTCCGCCTGAGTCACTGGCCTGGACCGTGGATTATCTCTTATATTATTGGAGCATTCTGTCATGAAGTTTAAGACAATTTTCCTGCTTTTCAATATTATAATCGTCATATCCTTTGTTTTTATCTTTTTCATGCCGGTATTCATGCTCGGTGCCGATTACGGCATCACGTTTTGGCAAAAAAACTGGCCATTGGCCATATTCTTTGTGCTGATACTGGCGGCCTTCAACGGCTTTTTCCTGTCCAACTGGCAGGTTTTTAGCCTGATCGAGGCCGAGCGCTGGGACGAACTGAACAAAGTGCTGGCCATCCGTCTTTTTGGTAAGCGACAATTTACCAAGCGCCATGTGCGGCTGTATGTCAACGCTTCGTTGTTGCGGGCCGACAGCGCGGCTATCGACCGGCTGCAGGCCGCCCTGCAGGAGCACAAACCCATCCTGTTGCAGCGCGAGGCCACCTTGTTTGGCACCGCCTGGCTGCTGCGCAACGACCCGGCCGGCGCCGAGGCTTTCCTAACCCGCTGGCTGGACAAGCCGGCGGTGGACAACAAGGATTGGCTGCACTTCTATTACGCCTTTTCGCTGATCATGCAGCAGCGGGCGGCGGCGGCCACCCCGACGCTAGAGGGCTTGCTGAACAGCAGGGAAAAGGTGCTGGTACTGCTGGCTGCCTATCTGGTCGGCTCGCTGTGCGCCTTGTCGACGCTTGAACCGGCCGAGAGGCAGCGCCTACAGGCTCGCGCCGAGGCTGTCCGCGTCGCCCTGGCGGCCGTTTTCACCGCTGAACGCTGGTCGCGCGAAACCGAGCGGGCTAAAGCCGAGGTGCATGTCGTGGTGCTGACCAAGCTGATTGACGAGGCTGGCGCCTGGATGTTTCGCTCCCGTCAGCCCGACCAGCCGTCTACTGCGGACAGTCTACCCACTGCCGAAGCGAGATAGGCGACGGCCGCGCTCATGCCGGCAGTGGTATCTGTCGATAATGGGCATGTTATGATTGGAAATAAACGATTTTTCGCCTGCTTCCTGATTCTGCTCATCGCTGTCGGCCAGGCCTTGGCCGATCCGGTTTACCATCGGGTGGTGCGGGGCGATACGCTGTATTCGATAGCCAGGCAGTATAACGTAGCGCTTGTTGACCTGATGCGCGTCAACAGTATCAGCGACCCGGCCCGACTGCTGGTCGGCGCTAATTTGCTCATACCGGGCAGCACAGCCGTCGCGCCTGCCATGCCCGCCACCGTCGTGCCGACCAGCGCCGGCAGCAGCGGAACGGCCGCGACGCCGGTGACAGCGCCAGCCGTAGCGGCCAGCCCTCGCAGCTATGTCGTGCAGCGTGGCGATACGCTCTACGCCATCGCCCGCAGCTACAATGTCAGCCTGGAAAGCCTGCGCGCGGCGAATAACCTTTCCAATAACACTATCCAGCCCAGCCAACGCCTGACCATACCCGGCACTGCGCTGGCCGGCGGCGGCCAAGTCGCCCCCGCAGCGGCCACGACTAACCAGGCCGCTGCCGGCAGCGGCGGTAACGCCGGCGCTGTGGCCGCCCGCCCCGGGGAAACCCCGTCGGCGGCCGGTATCGTCGTCTCCCAAAGCGGCGACAATTTTTTTTGGCCGAGCAACGGCCTGTTGGTGCCGCTGCAAGGCAAGCTGACCGGAGTGGCCATCCAAAGCCAACCGGGGTCGGCGGTTCAGGCGGTACGCGCCGGTACCGTGGTCTCGGCCGGACCTTTTCGCGGCTTCGGTAACGTGGCCTTCGTCCAGGCGGCCGACGGCCTGATGTACGTCTACGGCGGCCTGGCCATGATCAACGTCAAGGTCGGCGACAGCATCCGCAAGGCCAGCCGCATCGGCCTTTTATCCACCGACAGCGAAGCCTCGGCTTACTTTTTTGTGTTCCGGGGCGCCGAGACGATCGACCCGGCCCAAGCCCCGCGTGATTGAGCGGCAAACCGGTCGACATCCCAGCCATCCTTGCTATCGCCAACCCGCTATCCACCGCTTTTCCGACGCTCAGGCCTGGCAGGAAGCGTTGGCGCGGGACTGCCTGGAGTTGATTCAGGTCGGCTGGGCGGTTGGCCGCAGCGTCCGGCTTTGTCTAGCGGGCGGCAATACGCCGAAGCCAGTCTATCGGCGGCTTGCCCAACTGTTGCGGCCTGGCCTGCTGCCCTTTGACTTGGCGGAAGTGAGCGCGCCGGCCAGCTGGACTGGCACCGCGCTACCCACACCTCGCCTGGAGCTGCTGCCGGGTGATGAGCGCTTTGTTCCTGCCAACCCTAGCCAGCTCAACCAAACCATGCTGCTGTCTTGTTTCCAGCCGTTGCTGCAATCTCCGGGTTGCCATTGGCTGGGTTGGGACCTGTCGACGGGACCTGAGCAGGCCTGCGCCGCGATGGATAGGGAGCTGGCCAGTCGGGAAGCCGCCGCGGCCCCCTTGTTCGATATCTGCTTCCTGGGCTTGGGGTCGGATGGCCATGTGGCTGGTTTGTTCGCGCCACCGACGGTGGCGGGTCAGGCCCCGGCCGAGGATGTTGACCGCCAAGCACTGTTCACAGCCCAAGCCGGACCCAGCTGGCAAGGCCTAGCGCCGACCGAACCGCGGCAGCGGGTCAGCCTGGGCCTGGCCGCGCTGCGCTCCAGCCGCCATATCCGTTTCCTGCTCCGGGCAGCCGGCAAGCACAGGGCTTGCGCCAGCCTCCTGGACGGTCGCGGCGACGGTGCCGGCGTTCGCCTGTTGCGCTCGCTCGGCCCGCAGACCGAGTCGGTGGCGGCCTATATTCTGGACTAGGCGGGCTTGGCGCCGGCCACGAGCCGGGTCGATAAAAAAACACCGACGCGCAGGTCGGTGTTTTTTCGTTGTCTGGCCTCAGGCGCCAGTGACCGAGCTTGGGGCTCAGACTTCGGCGATCAGCAGGGTCTTGGCGTCGAGCTTGATATGGAGGTCGGCCGGGTTCATCCGGTCATGGTCCTTGACGACGATGAAGTGGATGTATTCGACCTGCGGGTCGAGGTTGATGAGCACCGAGATGTTGTCCAGGTAGTTGCGCAGGATGACCGGGACGTTGTGCTTGTCCAGGAGCGGTTCCTGGCCGGCCATGGTGCAGGAAAACCAGACCTCCAGGTTCATTTCCTTGGCAAAGGCGCGCATCTTGGTCATGTGGTCGACGGCCGCGCGGGCAAAGTCGAAGCCGTCGATGATGACCGACTCGGCGTTAAAGCCGCCGTCGGCGATCAGGGCGCGCAGCGACTTGATCATCTGGTTGACGTCGATGCTGTCCTGGTTGAAGTTCATGATGACCCGGTTCTTGACCAGTTCGTCGTGGACGTCGCCGAAATGTTCCAGGCTCTTGCGCTTGGCCACCTCGGTGAAGATGTTTTCGTACCAGGCGATGACGTAGCTGGTCTGGGTGGTGAACGAGACGTGGATGACTTTCTTGTTCTGCATTAGCTTGTCCATGGCCAGCTGGACCAGGACGCTGGTCTTGCCAATGCCCTTGCGGCTGGAAATGACACCGATATTGCCGGCCATCAGGCCGCCTTCGATGCCCTTTTCCAGGATACGAACCGGGCTCTTCTTGATAAGCTCCTCTTTAAGCATGGGAACTCCTTGTCAGTGGTGTGGTATACGACAGGCGGGTACATAAGAGGGGTGCAGGCCTTGGAGGCCTGCCCGAAACTATCATGCACCCAGTATAAAGCCTGTCGGTCAAAAACGCAAATAAAACCCGGTTTTAACCGGTAACTTGCCGCGCCAGCCAGCCTGCAGCCGACGGGCGCGGTAGCGGGAAGCCGTCAGGCTTCCCGCGCGATTTATCTACCGTGTTCCTTTTTGCGTTTTTCCTCGAAGTCCTTGCGCAATTGTTCGGAGATATTGGTCGGTACCTTGCCATATTTGAGGAATTCCATGGAGAACTCGGCTTTGCCTTGGGTCATGGAGCGCAATACCGTCGAGTAGCCGAACATCTCGGACAGCGGCACTTCGGCCTCGACGCGGCAGAAGCTGGCTTCCTCGGTGCTGGCGGTGATGACGCCGCGGCGTTGGTTGACGCTGGCGAAGATGTTACCCTGGAACTCGGCCGGTCCTTCGGCGACCACTTTCATGATCGGCTCGAGGATGACTGGCTTGGCCTTGAGGTAGGCTTCGCGGAAACCGCCCAGGGCGGCTTGCTGGAAGGCGATGTCCGAGGAGTCAACGGCGTGCGAGGCGCCGTCGTTGATGGTCATGCGGATGTTTACCACCGGGAAATGGATGAGCGCGCCCTTTTTGACCGCTTCCTTGAAGCCCTTGTCGCAGCTTGGGATATATTCGTTGGGGATGGAACCGCCCTTGATGGAGTCGACGAATTCGTAGACGTGGTCGGCGCAGGGTTCCATGAAGCCGGCCACGCGGCCGTACTGGCCGGAACCGCCGGTCTGTTTCTTGTGGGTGTAGTTGAATTCGGCGCGCTCGGTGATGGCTTCGCGGTAGGCCACTTCCGGCATGCCGGTGTCGACCTCGCACTTGTACTCGCGCTTCATGCGCTCGATGTAGACCTCGAGGTGCAGTTCGCCCATGCCCTGGATGATGGTCTGGTTGGATTCGGCGTCGACATAGGTGCGGAAGGTCGGATCTTCCTTGGTAAAGCGGTTGAGCGCCTTGGACATCTGGTCGGCGCTCTTCTTGTCCTTGGGCATGATGGCCAGGGAGATAACCGGATCCGGCACGAACATCGAGGTCATGGCGTAATTGATGGACGGGGTGCAGAAGGTGTCGCCGGAAGCGCATTCGATGCCGAACAGGGCGACGATGTCGCCGCAGGTGCCTTCGTTGATGTCTTCCATGGACGCGGCGTGCATGCGCACCAGGCGGCCGACCTTGAACTTGCGGCGGGCGCGGGTGTTGATCAGCTCGTCGCCTTTTTTGACCGAGCCCTGGTAGATGCGGACGTAGGTTAATTGGCCGTATTGGCCGTCTTCCAGCTTGAAGGCCAGGGCCACGGTCGGCTTGTTTTCTTCAGAAATGGTTTCGACCGCCGTCTCGTTATTGTCCAGATCCAGGGCGATGTTCTTGACCTCGGTCGGGTTGGGCAGGTAATCGACCACGCCGTTGAGCAGCAGCTGGACGCCCTTGTTCTTGTAGGCGGAGCCGCAGAATACCGGCACCAGCTGCAGGGCGATGGTGCCCTTGCGGATGGCGGTCTTGATCATGGCGATGGTTTCGGTGCCTTCCAGGAAGGCTTCGGCCAGCTCGTCGGAGAACATGCTGGCGGCGTCGAGCAACTGCTCGCGGTAGCTGGCGGCGTCATCGGCCATGTGGGCGGGGATTTCGGCGAAGCGCAGGTCGACGCCGCCGTCGCCGTCAAAATAGACGGCGCGCATCTCGACCAGGTCGACCAAGCCTTCCAGCTTGTCTTCCAGGCCGATCGGCAGGGTCATCATGACGGCGTTGAGGCCGAGCTTCTCGCCGACTTGGTTGCGCACGCGGTAGGGATTGGCGCCGGTGCGGTCGCACTTGTTGATGAAAGCCAGGCGAGGCACGTTGTAGCGTTTCAGCTGGCGGTCGACGGTCAGGGTTTGCGACTGGACGCCGCCGACCGAGCACAATACCAGGACGGCGCCGTCAAGCACCCGCAGCGAACGCTCCACCTCGATGGTGAAGTCGACGTGGCCGGGGGTGTCGATCAGGTTGATGGTGTGATCGCCCCAGGTGACGTTGGTGGCGGCGCTGGCGATAGTGATGCCGCGCTCGCGTTCCAGTTCCATCGAGTCCATGGTGGCGCCGACGCCGTCCTTGCCCTTCACTTCGTGAATGGCATGGATCTTGCGGCAATAAAAGAGAATCCGTTCCGACAGGGTGGTCTTGCCGGAGTCAATATGCGCACTGATACCGATATTGCGCATTTTGGAGATGTCGAAAGCCATGCTTTTGCCTCTACCTTGCTATTGGAGTATTGACCCCCGTGACTGACGGCCGGCGGTCCTGGCGGGCGTGCATTTATGGTTGTTTATTACCCCATAGACGCAGAACTTCCCGTTTTTTACGGTTGGATGCAGAAAAATGCCCGGTTGCAGTATAGACAGAAGAACCCCTTGTGTAAAGGGGTTCTTCAAGGCCGAGGTACTGGCCTTGAAGAACGTGGAAGACTGGCGGGGTTGGTCAGTCGACTTTGAAGCGGCTGACGGCGGCGTTGAGTTGGTCGATGCTGGCGGTGTTGGCGCTGCCCAGGTCCTTGACCTGCATGATAGCCTGGTTGATCTCGCGGGTGCCGGCGGCCATCGCGGCCATGCTGCCCTCGATTTCGGTGGTCAAGGCCGCCAGCTGGCCAGTCTGGCCGCGGATGGTTTGGCTGGTTTCTTGGATGCCGGCCGAGCGTTCGCGTACTTCCTGGGTGATGCCGATCATCTGCTTGGTGGCCAGTAGCACCTGCTGGCTGCCGGCGCTCTGCTCCTGCATGGCGTGCTTGATGACGTCTTCCTGGTCGCGCACCTGCTGGGCCAGGCCGTAAATGGCGTGGAACTGTTCCTGCGAGCCGCTGGCCAGTTCCGCTACCCGGCGGATGGAGCTGGACAAGGTCTTCATGGTCTTGGCGATGACCTTGCCCTGGGCGCCGGAGTTTTCAGCCAGTTTGCGGATCTCGTTGGCCACTACCGCGAAGCCGCGGCCGGCGTCGCCGGCGTGGGCGGCCTCGATGGCCGCGTTCATGGCCAGCAAGTTGGTCTGGGAGGCGATGGCCTGGACCACCTTGGAGGCGTCGAGCAGGCCGGCCGAGTCCTGCTCGATCTGCTTGATCAGCTCGCCCAGCCGGTCCATGCCTTGCTTGCCCGTTTCGGACGAGGCGCCGAGTTGGCCGACGGTCAGGGCGTTTTTCTCCAGAATGCTGGCCACCGACCGGATATTGGCGACCATCTGCTCGACCGAGGCGCTAGCCTCGGTGATGCTGGCCGATTGTTCGCCGATCAGGTTGCCCAGCCGCTCGATGCCGCCGTTCATGGTTTCAATGCCGCCACGGTTGTCCTCGACCAGATCGGCTTGTTTGGCGGTGCGGTCGGTGACGCTTTGGATATTGGCTACTAACTGGTTGACGGCGGCTACGGTCTGGGTCAGGTTGCTGGCCAGGTCGTCGCCCGTGGCTTCCAGCCGCCGGGCCTCGTCGCGGATGCCAACCACAAAATCGCGGATCTTGTCGCTGGTCTTGTTGAAGTAGAGGGCCAGTCGGCCGGTCTCGTCGTCGTATTTGGCGTCCATGCGCCGGGTGAGGTCGCCTTCGCCCTCGGAAATGCCTTTGAGCACCTCGGTAGTGCGCCCGACCGGAGCCATCAGGCCGCGCACCATGACGAAGCTACCCACCATGATGATCAGGGCGACGACTAGGCTGACCAGGAGCAGCTGGTTGCGCAGCGCTCTGACCGGAGCGGTGATGTCGGCCAGGGGAGCCACCGCCAGCAGGCTCCAGTTTAGCGCCCGATTGGAGGCGATTTCCACCAGGTCGGCGTAGGCGGCCAGCACTGGCTGGCCCGAAGCGTCGCCGTATTGGACGCTGGCGTTGGCGCCAGGCTCCGCCAGGAGCGGCAGCAGGTCCGGGAAGGCGGCCAGATCGGGCAGGGGATCGAGCATCGTCAGGCCGGGGTGCTGGCTGCTCAATACCCGGCCCTGCTTGTCCAGCAGGTAGACAAAGCGGTCGCCGATGATGGAATCGGTGAAATCCGCTACCAGATTGTCGATAGTGGCCAGGTTGAGCTCGGCCGTGAGGATGTAAATATTGTTGATGTTCGATTCGTCGGTCACCGGCGTCAGCATGTTAAGGTAGACCGTACCGTCGCGCACGAAGGCCTCCGAGACGTAGACATTGCCCTGCCTTGCCAGCAGGGCTTGCCCGAAGAGCTCGGCCTGTTCCGGGTACAGTCCGGCGAAGGTCTGGCCGGTTTCCTCCTGCCCGCCGGAGGAGACCAGGCAGACGCCTTGCAGGTCAAAGCAGTCAAAGTCGCTGAACTCGGGGTTTTCCACCGCCACCTCGTTCAGGTAGCGGACGATGGCGTCCTGGTCGCCGCCTTCGAAGGTGTCGGCTTGGGTCAGGGTGCGCAGGTTGGCCAGTTGCTGTTCCAGGAATAGGCTGATCGATTTTCCCACCTGGGCCGCCCGACCGGTCAGATCGGTGCGGATCAGGCTAGTGGCGGTCTTGCCACCGCTGGCGATAGCCAGGCTGGACGTGATGACTAGGGGAACGAGCGCTCCCACCAAGGACCAGATAACCAGTTTTGCCCTGATACTCAGCGTGTGTTTCATGCCGGTAGTATAGACAATTTGTAGAAATTGTTAAATACGGTGACGCGGATGGCGCTGGACGCTAGCGCCAGCTCCATTCATAGGCGCCGTCGACGTCTACCGAGCCGCTGGTGGCGTTGTAGTTCCAAGTGTAGCCGTGGCCCAGCCAGTCGCCGTCCTCGCAGCCACCTTTCAGGACGATTAGCTTGCGCGAGTTGACGCCGAAGACCAGCTCGTTGGAGAAAGGCGTGACACTGCCGGAGTCGTTGTGGTTGCAGTCCATCGGCACCCAGCCGATGCCCGGCGCGTAGATTTCGATCCAGCGGTGGTAGGTGTCGTCTGGCGCGCCGCTCTCCAGGGCGCTGCCGCCGGTACTAGCGCCCACAAAGCGAGTGGGGTAGCCGTTTAGCCGCCAGGCGGCGCTGGTGACGAAGCTGTACTCCGAGCAGGAGCCGCTACCGCGTTGCAGCACGGTGGCGGCATCGTCCCAGACGCTGTCCAGGTTATAGCTGAGCGCCTGGAAGACTTGGTCGCGCAGGCCGCGGCCGAAGTTGACGAAGTTGGCCGGGGACACGCCGACCGCGGCGGCAAAGTTGGTCACCGTTGGCGACGACATGGCCAGGTAGGGAAAGCTGGCGCTCAGGAAGTGCCCGCGCAGGGTGGCGTCGGCCGTGGCCGGATCGACCAGGCGGCTATCCGGTACGCGCACCTTGAGGGCCCAGAGCCGCGCCTGGGTGGTCCAGCCCACCGTAACCGAGCCGCCAGGCGCGATGCTGCCGCTGCCGAGGCGGGCGTAGGCTTGGCCGTAGCGGTCGGTGCCTGTTTCCGGCGTACCTTCGTAACTTAGGTTTATCAGGTCCTGGCGCCAGTCGGCGGCCGGCAAGGCCGCGGTGACGCGAGCCGAGGCTGCAGCTAAACCGGCCGTGTTAGAAATGACCGCCCGGAAGCGCACCGTGACGTCGATCGGCTCGGAGCGCGTCCGCCACTCGTCCAGGTGCTGTCATAACAGCGGCCGGATGGTGGACGCCGCCGAGTCGCGCATGTAGAGTACGCCCTCCGAGCAGCCTAGGCCGAGCGATTCGCGGCCGTAGGTGATGAATTCTTCAGTGATGGCGCCCGAGGCCGGTTCAATCTGGTAGACCACATCGTGGAAGTAGTCGGCCCCGTAGAGTTTGCCGCCGCTAGCGGTCAGGCCGCGCGCTCCTGAGTGCTCCGGCAAGCTGGCGCAGGCCACGGCGCTAGCCGCCGGGCCGCCGATGGCCGGTAGCTCCAGGCGCCAGACAGTGCGATCCTGCCAGACCGTGAAGTAGGCGGTGCTACCGATGATGGCCAGGCCCTGCATGCCGGCTTGGCCGGTGGTCAGGTAGTCTTTAAGGCTGAGATCGGTGTTGGACAGCCGATAGATGCGGTTGGAATAGAGCACATACAGCGTGGTGTTGTCAAAAGCCAGGTCGTAGGGATAACCTGTATAGCCGGTTTTGCTTTGGATGTCGACACTGGGTTGCCAGCCTCCGGTTGAATGGTGTAGCAAGGCGGCTTGGTAGGGCGAGCTCGCGGCCGGGGTTACTTGCAGCTGGTACAGGTCGCCGGTCGGGCCAAACTCCAGGCCGCTATAGACCAGGTCGGCGGAGAAGCCGGCGATGGTATAGTCTGGCGCATCCGGCTTGGCAAAATAGGGGACGGTGATGGCTTCTTCGCTGTAGGGCTCCAGGTTGTTGACTGGCGGGAGGAGTCCGCCTGGGCAGGCCGTCAGGACGACGGCCAAGCCGAGGCTGATGGCGCTGCGCCGCCAAAGCCGGCGGCCGGGGTTTTGGTTCATGGCAAGCTCCACTGCGGACAGGCGGCCCGACGGGCGGGACGGGCAGGGCCGTCGTCACCTTGTTAAAAGTATAACCCGCAGTGGCAGCATTTTCCAGTCGCGGCGCCGGAAACCTGGCGCCGATTGGCTGCTCTTGGCTCAGCTGGCAGGCGCGGCGCCGGCGGCGATGGCGTCCAGCATCGGCTTCAGTTCCTTGGCCATGGCCAGGAAGTCGCCGATGGTCGAACAGCTACGATATTCGGGGCAAAGGCCGCAATTGGCCACCGGCTTGGCCAGAGCGCACTTCTGGACCGGGCACAGCTCGCAATAGCCGGTGTGCGGGCCTTCCTTGACGGTACAGCCGGCGCAGAAAAATTGCTCCGGATCAAAGTTGGCATGGAATTTTTTCGACCAATCGGCGGCGGTTTTTTGGCGCAGGGCCGGATCGTCCTTGAGGTACACTTGGTGGGCCGGGCATTCGGCGCAGTCCAGGCCGCAGCAGGCTCCGAGTTTCTGGTTCATGGTTTGCTCCTTGGCAGGTTGTTGAAAAGCCGGTTGCTTTCCAACAACCTTAACAATTCCTCGCATAGCTTGCGCTATGCTGCGCAATTGTATCGGGTTTTGAAGTGTTGAAAAGCCGCATTCGCGTTTTTCAACACCCTTTTGCGTCGGTTGACGCGATCTGGCATCACTATAGCTGGGGTAACCTGACAACTAGTGTCATGTTACTTTTCGTTTTATGCGTAAAAATCAGCGATTGCGTTCGGCGACCCGGCGGGCGGCCTGGTGGAGGCTAGCGCGCAGGCTGGCCGGCTCCACTACTCGCAAGCCTCCACCCAGCGACAGCAGCAGGCCGACCAACCAGTCGCCTTCTGGATACTCGAAACAGGCTTGGATGCGGCTCTCCGGCAGCGTCGTGATGGTGGCGGCGCCGAAGCTCTCCGTTAACAGCGTGCGGGCGTCCGCTGCCGCCTCAAGAGTGATGGCGACCAAGCGTTCGGTCGGCGCGCTGGCAAAGGGCGGCGGCACTGGTCCGTGAGCCCGCGGGTCATAGCGTTCCTGGCCGAGCTCGGCCGACTCGACGCGCGACAGGCGGAAAATCCTGAATTTCTGGCGCAGGCGGCACCAGGCGTGGACGTACCAGACCGGGCCGCCCAGGGCGATCGTAAACGGCTCGACCACCCGCCGGCTGGCGTCGCCACGCAGGGTGCGGTAGGCCAGCTCAACTGTCCGGCGTTCGGCGATGGCCCGCCGGAACAGTTCCACGGTGGCCGCGTCCGGCGACGGTCCGCCCCAAGGCGTCAGGCTGACCGACAGTGGCGGCGGCAACTCAAAGGGCCGCGGCCGGCCTGGCGGCTGGTCGGCTGACCCGCCGGTAGCGCTGGTCCTGTCAGTCGGTCGCCGCAACAGGCCGCCGGTCCGGTGGCCGGCGTCTGGCGGTGGCTGACGGCCCGCCCCCAGGCCGGCCAACTTGCCAAGCGAACTGGCCAGGGCCGGCGCCTTAAGCGCCTCGTCGAAGCCGCGCAGCGCTCCCACCAAGTCGGCCAACTCCGGCTGACTGAGGAAGGAGCGGTCGATGGTAAAGCCTTCCGCCAGCTCGAAGCCGCCCTGGTAACCCTGGGCCGTCCGGAGCGGTACCCCATTGGCCGCCAGGCTATCCAGGTCGCGGTAGATGGTGCGCGTCGACACGCTGAAACGGGTGGCCAGCTCCGGGGCGGTGGCCCGTCGCTTGTCGAGTAGCCAGTTCATGATGGCAAAAAGCCGTTCGCTTTTCATGTGCCGGTGCGCTCCTTGGGGGTAACTATAGATGAAACGTTTGTTTTTGTCCGCATCCGTCCGGGGCTTCCCGCGCCGGCCGCTTTCTGTTACTATCCGTTGGCATGCGTATAGAAATTCGTTTCAGCGATACCATGCTCGATGGCCGGGCGCGCAGCCTAGCCGACAAATTGTCGCGCGCTCTGGGCTGCCAGTTGGGCGTCACTATCATCGATGTCGTGCTGCCGGGCGCGCCTGTGTCTTCTGACCGGGCGCGTTCGGTTTTTTGTGACCCGGTGGTCCAGGCGGTGGCTGTCGAGCGCGCTCTGGCGCTGGACGTTGACTTGGCCGGCTGGTCCTGGTTGCTGGAAGTGGCCTGGCGCCCCGGCGTGACCGACACTCTGGCCATTACCGCCCGCGAGGCGCTGTTGCTGGAGGGCGACGAGCTGGCGGCGGCCGCGACCGGCCTGTCTACCGCCCGCCAGTACCTGCTGCGCGGCGACTTGACGGCCGCACAGGCCCAGCGCGCGGCCGCGTTGCTGCACAATCCGCTGGTCCAGTCGGCGGTGGCCATTAGCCGGGCCGACTGGGAGGCCGGCCGGCGGCCGCCAGCTTCCTACCCGGCGCCGGACGTCCACGACAAGCCCGAACCGCAGATTATCGCCGTGGCCAGCCTGGACGATGCCGGCCTGGAGCGCCTGTCGGCCGAGCGTCTGCTGGCCCTGACTCTGCCGGAAATGCAGGCCGTCCGGGGCTACTACCTGGACCCGGCCATCCGAGCCGACCGCCTGGCCCGCGGCCTGTCGGCCGAGGCCACCGACGTCGAGATCGAGATGATCGCCCAGACCTGGAGCGAGCACTGCAAGCACAAGATTTTCAACGCCCGCATCGATTACGAAGATGCCGCCGAGCCAGTTAATGATGTTACCATTAATTCACTGTATAAATCGTATATCAAGCAGACCACCGAGGACTTGCGCCCGACGCGGCCCTTCCTGCGCTCGGTGTTTACCGACAACGCCGGCGTGGTGGCCTTCCACTCAGGCAGCGTGCTGTGCGTCAAGGCCGAGACCCACAACAGCCCCAGCGCCCTGGACCCCTACGGCGGCGCCATCACCGGCATCGTCGGCGTCAACCGCGACATCCTGGGCACCGGCATCGGCGCCAAGCCGATTTTCAACACCAACGTACTGTGCTTCGGCTACCCCGACATGCCGGAGGCCGACCTGCCCAAGGGGCTGATGCATCCACGCGAGATTCTGGAAGGCGTACACAAGGGTATCGTCGACGGCGGCAACCAGTCCGGCATCCCGACGGCGGCCGGCGCCTTCTTGTTCGACGACAGCTTCGCCGGCAAGCCGCTGGTTTTTTGCGGCACCGGCGGCCTGATGCCCGAAACCGTCAACGGCCGGCCGTCGTGGGAAAAGGCCGTCCGCCCCGGCGCCCTGGCCGTGATGCTGGGCGGCCGCATCGGCAAGGACGGCATCCACGGCGCCACCTTTTCCAGCCTGGCCCTGGACGAGACCAGCCCGGTGTCGGCGGTGCAGATCGGCGACCCGATCATCCAGCGCCGCCTGACCGACTTCCTGCTGGCGGCGCGCGACCGCGGCCTGTACGAGGGCATCACCGACAATGGCGCCGGCGGCCTGTCGTCCAGCCTGGGCGAGATGGCCGAATCATCCGGCGGCGTGCGCATCGACCTGTCGGCCTGCCCGCTCAAGTACCAGGGCCTGTCGCCCTGGGAAATTCTGGTGTCCGAGAGCCAGGAGCGGATGAGCCTGGCGGTGGCGCCCGATACATGGCCGGCTTTCCTGGCTCTGGCCCAGCGCCTGGGCGTCGAGGCCAGCGTGGTGGGCGAGTTTACCGACTCCGGTTACATCGAACTGGTGGCGCATGGCCGGCCGGCCGGCTGCCTGTCGCTAGAATTCCTGCACCGCGGCTTGCCGCCCCTGCGCATCCCGGCCCGCTGGGAAGCGCCGCAACGCCGTAACGACTCGCTGCCGACGACCCTTGATCTGGCCTTGGCGGCTGGCGCGCCTGCGTCCCTGGCCAACCGGAGTCTATTATTGAAAATACTGGCCGAGCCGAACGTGGCCAGCAAGGAAAGCCTGGTGCGCCAGTACGACCACGAGGTGCAGGGCAAGTCGGTCGAGAAACCCTTTGCCGGACCGCTGGCCGACGCCCCCAGCGACGGCGCCGTGCTGCGCGTCGACCACACCAGCCACCACGGCATCACCATAACGCACGGCATCTGCCCGCGCTACTCCGACGCCGATACCCGCGTCATGGCGCGCATGGCGGTCGACGAGGCCTACCGGGCCCACGTCGGCCTGGGCGGCGACCCGGAAAAGGCGGCCGCCCTGGACAATTTCTGCTGGCCCGACCCGGTGGAGAGCCTGAGTACGCCGGACGGCCGCTACAAGGCCGCCCAGTTGGTGCGCGCCTGCCAGGGCCTACGCGAGGCCTGCCTGGCCTACGGCCTGCCGCTGGTGTCCGGCAAGGATTCCATGAAGAACGACGCCCGGGCCGACGGCAAGAAGATTTCGGTGCGGCCCACCCTGCTGGTGACGCTGATGGGCGCCATCGACAACGTCCAGAAAGCGGTCTCGACCGACTTCCTAGCCGCCGGTGACCTGATCTATTTCCTAGGCGACCACAACGGCGAGCTCGGCTGCACCATGTTTGAGCGGGTGCAGCCCGGTAAGCAGTTTGGCACAGCGCCGGACGTGGACCTGGGAAAAGCCAAGGTCCTGTATGCCGCCTTGGCCCGGGCCATCTCCGGGCGCATCGTGCGCTCCTGCCACGATTGCTCGGACGGCGGCCTGGCGGTGGCCCTGGCCGAGTGCTGCCTGGGCGGTCGTCTGGGCGCCCAGATTCAGCTCAGCCACCTGTCTGGCGGGCTGGAACGCTTTCCCGCCGCCGAGTATGCGGTCCGCGCCTTGTTCGGCGAATCGGGCGGCCGCTACGTGGTGTCGATCCGCAGCGAAGACCGCGAGCGCTTCGAGGATACCCTGTGCGGCTGCGCCTGGCGCCTGGCCGGCGAGGTGACAGCCGCCGCGGCGGACGGGCCGGCGGCGCTGCGCGTCAACCTGGAGAAAGAGGCGGTGCTGGCCGCCAGCCTGGTCGACATTGAGCGGGCCTTCAAGACGCCAATCAGCCGCTAAGGCGGCGGTATACATGGAGTTGAGGATTAATATATGAAGACACGCGCATTGGTAGTAGCCGGTTACGGCATCAACGCCGACGAAGAGTTGGCGGTAGCCTTTCAGCTAGCCGGGGCGGAGGCCGAGCGTCGCCATGTCGCTGACCTGGTGGCCGAGCCGGCGCTGCTGGCCGCTTACGATTACCTGGCCTTCCCGGGCGGTTTTTCCTTTGGCGACCACCTGGGCTCCGGCCTGGTGCTAGCCCAGCTGTTCCGCCGCAAACTCTATCCGGAGCTGTCGCGTTTTGTGGCCGACGGCGGGCTGGTTATCGGCATTTGTAACGGCTTCCAAACCTTAGTCAAGACTGGCCTCCTGCCGGCGCTGGACGGTTCAAGCCGGCCGAGCGTCTCGCTGGTACACAATCAGCAGGGCCGTTTTATCGACGACTGGGTGATGGTGGAGGTTGATCCGGCATCGCCTTGTGTCTGGACCCAGGGGCTGGGCCGGCGCTGGCTGCCCATCCGCCACGGCGAGGGACGCTTCGTAACCGACACGCCGGCCACCCTGGCCCGCCTGGAGGCTGGTCACCTGGTGGCCCTGCGTTACCATGGCGGCAACCCCAACGGTTCGGTGGCCGACATCGCCGGCATCTGCGACCCCACCGGCCGGGTTTTCGGTCTGATGCCGCACCCGGAGGCCTTCATTCATCCGGAAGTACACCCGGCCCGCCGCCATGGCTATGAAGGCGGCCTGGGGTTGGACGTTTTTCGGCAGGCGGTGGCCTGGAAAAGCCGGGCCTAAGGGCGCTCTGGCCAGCGCAGCGTAGGCTAAAAAGGCTGACACGGCAGCGGCGTGCCAATAATGGGGCTTTCGGCTGGATTTTTTCGGGAGACGGTATTATAATCACCGGAACGGAGTGGCCTGCCCCCATGAATGAAGCCGAAACCAACCCGGCGCAGCTTGAGGATTACGAAAAGCAGATTTTCGACCTCAAGCAGTTGCTCGAGATTTCAAAAAGCCTCAACTCGACTCTCGATTACATGATTCTAATCGACTCGATCCTGTATACCATCATGGGACAGATGAAGGTGCTCAAGGCCGCCCTCTACGCCAAGCGCGGCATCGATTCCAGCGCCTTTAGCCTGCACCGCAACTACAAGGGCTTCGAACTGGAGCACAACGTCGACTACACCCTCGACGAGAGCCTGCCGGCTATGAAGCTGTTCAGCCGCGAGTACCGCTGTTACACGCTCGACGAGATCCAGCAGATATTGGGCAACCTCGGCGGCCTAGACAAGCTGGTGCCTCTGGAGCCCACCCTGATCGTCCCCCTTAAGACCAAGGGCGTCATCAACGGCATTATCATCCTGGGCGACCAGATCATGAGCGAGGATTTCTCGGCCTATGAGAAAGAATACTTGCTGAATATCGCCACCCTGGCGGCCATCGCCATCAACAACGCCTTCCTGTTCGAGATGACTACCACCGACATGATGACCAAACTGCGCATGAAGCACTACTTCTACACGGCGCTGATCGAGCGCATGGAGCAGAGTTCCCTCAGCGGCAAGCCGCTGTGCGTGGTGATGATGGACATCGACCATTTCAAGCTGTTCAACGATACCTACGGCCATTCCTGCGGCGACGTGGTGCTCAAGCAGGTGGCCAAGCTGATCCAGCTCAATACCCGGCCAACCGATACCGCCGCCCGCTATGGCGGTGAGGAATTTTGCCTGCTTTTGCCCGACACCGCCATCGAGGCCGCCAAGGTCATCGCCGAGCGCCTGCGCCTTAACGTGGCTACCACGATTACCGATTACGAGAACACCAAGTTGTCGGTTACCATTTCGCTGGGCATCGCCTGCTTCTCGCCGGAGATGGATCATTCGGCCAAGTCGGTCATCGACCGGGCCGACAAGGCTCTCTACCAGTCCAAGCAAAATGGCCGCAACCGGGTGAGCATCTCCGCCTAGCCTGCCGGGTGGTTCATACCGATTCATTTGCATGCTCGCCGAAATATTACTATACTTGCAGCAGGGCTCCGGCTACGGTCGTCGGGGCTCCGCCTGCGTTGCCCGACTATGGTCGGCCGGCGCTCGCCTCGTCGACCGGGAAAGGACCAAGCATGATCGATCTATCCGTACGTTACTTGGGCTTAACACTGAAGAATCCGCTGCTGCTGGCGGCTTGCGGCCTGGGAGCTTCCCTCGACAAACTGGTCAAGGCTACTAATGCCGGCATCGGTGCCGTGGTGCTCAAGTCGCTGTTCGAGGAACAGCTACGCGCCGAGCTTGAGGTCATTAACGATGAGCTTGAGGGTCACCCCGAGGCGGCCAATTTCTTGCAGGGTATGGGCTTGAGTGATGGCGCCATCTGGTACTTTGACCTGATTGCCGATGCCAAGCGTAATCTGGACGTACCGGTTATTGCCAGCCTGAACGGCACCAGCGGCGCCTGGTGGCCGGACTACGCCAAGAACATCGAGAAGGCCGGCGCTGATGCCCTGGAAATGAACCTTGGCCTAATTCCCTATTCACCCGACGAGACCGCCGCCCAGATCGAGCAAGCTCTGGTGGATACGGTGGCTAGCGTCTGCCGGGCCATAACCATTCCGGTAGCCGTCAAGCTCGGCATGAGCTTTACCAATCCGCTCAACCTGGCGCTGCGGCTGGCCAAGGCCGGCGCCAAGGGGCTGGTGCTGTTCAACCGTTTTTATCGCATGGATATCGACCTGGACACGATGAGCCTCAAGCCCGGCCCCAGCCGCAGCAACCCGGAGAGTTTCCATGACAGCCTGCGCTGGCTGGCCTTAATGGAGGGCCGGGCACCGCTCGACCTGGCGGCTTCTGGCGGCGTCTACGATGGCCAGAGCGCCATCAAGCTGATTGCAGCCGGCGCCACCGCCGTTCAGCTTTGCTCGGCCGTTTATTCCGGCGGCTTCCCGGCCATTACCGCCGTGCTGGAAGACATGACGCACTGGATGGCGTCGCGTAAAGTCACTTCGTTTAAGGAGCTGCACGGCCATTTGTCGAGGCGCAACTCGGCGCACCCGGAACTGTATGGCCGCTTACATTATATCAAGGCCCTGGTTGGGGTTGAATAAGCCGTCCGCAAGGGCTGAGACCTGCTTGAAATTGACAGCTGGGAATTCCCATGCCATAATGGCCTTCGGTCAGGCGGCGGATTTCGCGGCGCGAAGGCCGGAACGGAGTGTATTCGGTGTCGCGACGCGCAATCCGGTATGGGCTAAGACAGTTCCTGCTCCTTGGCTGCTTTTTTAGCCTGCTTGGCCCGTTGGCTGCCCAGTCTGGCGAATTTGGTTTTGGTGGCCAGGCGACCAGCGACCGCCTGACGCCGCTCTGGTTGATCTTGCCGGGCAACGCTCCCGGCGATAGCGTTGAAATCGTTAGCACCGACCTCCGCAACGGACTGACGGCGGCTTGCCAGATGCCGGCCATGCCTGGATTGAGCCTGCCGTTTTACGTCGCGGCCGGCGACGCGCTGCAAGTCCGCCTGCTGTCAGGTATAACCGTGGTGGCTGAATTCCCCTTCCAGCCGGCCGACAACCGGCAAGATTCGCATTTGATCCTGGCTGTTGGCCAGGATGCGGCCAGCCTGGTCGGCTTGAACCGGGCGCTGGACCCCGTTGAGCCGGTACGGGTGGCCGGACTGCGTCCCGAACAGCTGCCGCCCTCCGCCCTGGGCCTGGATGGCGTTTCCGCCATCGTCATTAAAGACGGACCGCTCTCGGCCGCCACCGTCCGGGCGCTGCGGGCCTGGTTGGCGGCCGGCGGCTGTCTGGCTATCAGCCAGGCCCGCCCCGATGGCCTGGCCACGCGGCTGCGACTTGGTCAGGAGAGTCTGGCGACGGGAGCCGCGGCCGATCCACGTTCCGTCGCCTTTGGCTTAGGTCATTTGGTAGTGGCTGTTGGGCCGCTGGTGCCGGCCGCCCTGGCCAGCCAGGCCGGCCGCTGGGGCCAACTACTCGGTTTGCGTTCCTTCGAGCGCCCGCAACGCCTTAATCCCTGGATCGAGGCCCAGCCGCGGCTGGGCTGGGGCTGGTCGGCCGGCGATGAGCTGGCCCTCTCCGGCCGTACGGCGCTGGTCGTGCTACTTTGGGGACTGGGACTGGTCTTGATCGCGCTGTGGCGCCGGCGGCGTTGGCTGTGGCCGAGTCTGGCCTATTCCCTGGCCTGGCTGGCCATCATGTTTTTCGGCGCCAGCCTGGTCGGCCCGCGCGACATTGGCCATGCCTTGCGCGCCCGCTTTGTGCTGCTGCCCGAGTCGGCCGGCGCTTTCGCCAGCCTGTTGCTGGCGCCGCCCGATCCGCTGGCCCAACGAGGGCTCCAGGAACTGCGGCCTGAGCTGACCTACGAACTAACGATGCCGGCCGGTGGCGTCAACCGGTTAACATTTTATCCCGATAGTGGTACGGCGCCGCGCCTGATCCGGTCCGGCCTGGCCTCGGCCGCGGCCCTGCGCCGCGTTTTCCCCGGCGGCGTCGAGCTGGCGGCCTGGCTGGAAGTCTGGCCGGCGCCGGTGGAGCGCGCCGTGAGCCGCTGGCAGGCCGGGCGCCTGCCCTGGGGGACGCGGCTGGCCCGCTATGCGCCGGATGCGTCCACCCCGTCCAGCGCTGGTGGCCGCTGGCAGGAATGGGATCGCGTCCGGGGCGACTGGCGTGACCTGGCCAGCTTCCCGCCTTGGCTGGAAGCCGACGCGGTCTGGGCCGTCGGCCTGGTCGATGCCTTGCCCGACCAAGCCTTCTTGTTTGGCCGACAGACGGCTACCTTGGGCGATATCCGGCTAAATGGCTTGCCACTGCGGGCTTTGGTCTGGGCGTTGCCCTTGGCCGACCTGGCCGGGGGCCAGCCGTGACGGCCCTGGCTTTAGCGGTCTTCCGCGACTGGCGTCAGCGCCCCGGCCTCGGCCTGTTCTGGCTGCTGCCGTTATGCCTGCTGGCCACTTCCTTCCGCGTCCTCTCTCCGTTCACCGGCGCGCTCGCCGCCGTGCTGGCCCACTTGGTCGGCGGCTGGCTGGCTGGTTGGCGCTACGGCCCGGAGTCAGCCGGCCGGCAGCGCTTGCGCCAGGCGCTGGAACGTCTGCCATCGTCTAATATCGTACTTGGCTTGCTGACTGGCGCGGCCCTGGCCTGGGCGGTTTTCGCGCTGGTCTATTCGCCCGTATTGGTACTGGTGCTGCGCGCCTGGCAGCTGCCGGCCAGCATCCTGCCGCGTCTGCTGGCTTTGGGTTTGGCCACCTGGCTGCTGGCCGGCGCCGCCGGTTTCCTGGCCTCCGCCACCCGCAACGACGACGACAGCCTGCCGGGTCTCTGGTTAACCCTGCTGTGGTTCCTGTCGGTTTCGTTGGTGCCTGTCTTGCGTTTCCTGAATCCCTTTATCGGTGCCTGGTGGTTGATGAGCGGGCGGCATTCCTGGCTGGCCTGGCTGGCCCTACCGGTTTGGCTGGCGGTTGCCGGCCTGCTGGCTCTGCTTGGCTGTGGTCAATCCCGGCGTCTGTACCGCAAGGAGGCTCCATGAACGGCGAACGACTCGTCGCGGCCTTGGAGGCCGTGCGGCGCCGGCTGCAGCGTCAAGCCTGGCTGGCCAGACTGGCTGCTTGGTGTGGCAGCGTCAGTTTGGCCGGCGCCGTTGTGGCTGGACTGTTTGTCGCCTCGGGGCTAGCCGATCCGTGGCCGGCCGTGGGGCTGGTTTTAGCGGCTGGTGGCCTGGCTGCTGGCGCCGCCGCTTGGTGGACGCTGCGTCGCCCGGTGACGCTGGAACTGGCCGCCGGCTGGATCGATCGGGCGCTCGGCCGCCAGGGCTTGTTTTCCTCCAGCCTGCTGTGCGTCCAGCGCCAGTACAAGCCGGAGCATGGCGACTATGATGAGGCGGTGATCCAGGCCGCCGAAAGGCGGTTGCCAGGGATCGAGGCGCTGGCCATTCCGCGACGCTTCTGGGTCCGGCCGTTGCTGCTGGCCGCGGCCGGCCTGCTGGCCGTAGGGGCGCTGGTCCTGCTGCCCTGGTCGGGTGGAGTGGTGCCGGCCGGTAGCTGGACAATGCCCGGCTTCAGCCAGCCGGAAGCCACGCCGGTACAAGTGGCCGCCGCCGTGGCCGAAGTCTCGGCCGCCCTGCCGTCGGTCGATCCATCGGCCACGCCGGAGGAATTGGCCACGGCCATGTTCCCCGACAAGCCGGAACTGGCCCGCCTGTTGGCCGCGGCCTTGCGGGCCGGCCGACTGGAGGAAGTGCGCGAACTGGTCGACCGGGCGACGTTAGCCCAGGCCAACCTGGCGGAAAGCCGCGGCTCCGAGGCCTCCAATCCCGACACCTCCGACGAGATGGCCGGCGAAAAGCCCGAAAACTCGACGCGGGTTGAGGCCGACGGCGAAGCGGCCGAAGGCTCGACGGTGGAGCGGACCGGCGGCCAGGAAGGCGGTACAGGCGACGAGCAGGACGACAGCCCGTACCAGGGCGAAGCGACGCCGATGGCCGCGCCGCCCGGTCAAATGCCTTCGCCCGGCACCCTGTCGGCTGCCTTGCTCAACCGACCGCGCGGTGCCGGAGCCTCGTCTGGCGGCGATGACGGAGACGAGGCGGGCGACGAAGGCGACGGCAGCGGTCAGGACGACCCGGCGGGCGGCGCCGATGCCGATGGCGAGCCGCTGGCCGGCAGTGGCAGCGGCTCGGCCGCCGATTGGGGCGAGATCGCCGCCCGGGCCACCGGCGACAGCCTGGTAATCCGCCCGCTCGATAACGGCGCCTATTTCGAACTGGTACTGCCGGGGGGCGATTCCAGCCTGTCCGCGGTCGACCGCCTGCAGGCCGCGCTGGCCGCCGCCGAGGCCGCCCTGGCCCGCAGCAGCCTGCCGGCCGAGTACCAGGCCGCCATACGTGATTATTATTTAGCATTGATAGAACAGGCCGGGCAAGGGACCGCCACGCCTTGAGCGCGGACAGCCGGGCTGACCGGGAGATGAAAGGAACGATCGGTATGAAATACGACAAGTCGATGGAAGGCATGATCGAGCTGGCCGCTGCCCTGCGCGCCGAGCTGGGCCGCGTGGTGATCGGCCAGGAGGCCGTCCTGGACCTGGTGCTGGCCGGCGTGCTCTGCCAGGGCCACATCCTGCTGGAAGGCGTGCCTGGCATCGGCAAGACCCTCATCGCCCGCACCGCCGCGGCTACTATGGCGCTAGAGTACCGCCGCCTGCAGTTCACGCCGGACCTGATGCCGGCCGACATCATCGGCACTAGCATGCTGGACGAGACCGGCGGCGGTTACAAGCTCCGTTTCGAGCAAGGGCCGGTTTTCGCCAACATCGTGTTGGCCGACGAAATCAACCGCGCCTCGCCCAAGACCCAGTCGGCCTTGCTGGAGGCCATGCAGGAACGGTCCGTTACCGTGCGTGGCGCCACTATGGCCTTGCCGTCGCCGTTTATGGTGCTGGCCACCCAGAACCCGCTGGAGATGGAGGGCACCTATCCGCTGCCCGAGGCCCAGATCGACCGCTTCATGTTCAAGGTGGTGCTGGAGCATCCTTCGCACGCCGAGCTGTCTGGCATCCTGGAGCAGAGCGTCGGCCTGGGCGAGCCGGTGGCCAGGGTGGTAGCCTCGGCCGAAGCCTTGCTGGACCTGCAGAAGGCCTGCCGGCAGGTGGTGGCGCCGCCTGACCTAGTAAGTTTTGTATCACGGCTGGTTTTGGCCACCCAGCCGGGCCGGCCCGATTCGCCGGCGCGGGTACGCAGTTATGGCCGCTACGGCGCCGGCCCGCGCGGCGCGCAAAGCCTGCTCCTGGCCGCCAAGGCCGCCGCCCTGCTGGCCGGCCGCTTCCACGCCGGCATCGCCGATGTCGAGCGCTTCGTGCTGCCGGCCCTGCGCCACCGCGTCTCGGTCAATTTCGAGGCCCAGATCGACGGCGTCAAGCCCGAGGACCTGATCCAGGACGCCCTTGTCTATGCCCACAGCCATGCCGACCAGGTGCCCGGGTTGGGGCCGCGGGCCGAAGCGGTTGCCGTGCCGAGCGCCGCTGCGCCGGGCACCGCCGCTGGCGGAGGCACTCCGGCGGCGGCCGCGGCCGGGCGCGTGTGAAAGCTTTCCTCAAGGCCGCCGATTACCAGCTGGCCAACAACCTGCGCATCCAGCCGCGCCGCAAGGTCTCCGGCTTTTCGGTCGGCGAGCAGCGCAGCCCGACGGCCGGCGGCGGTATCGAATTCGCCGATTACCGGGACTATGCCCCCGGTGACGAGCTGCGCCGGGTGGACTGGAACGTCTTTTTGCGCCTGCGTAAGCTGGTGGTTAAACTGGCGGCCGAGGAAAAGGAACTTACCCTGGTGGTACTGCTCGACACCAGCGCCTCGATGGGTTACGGCTTTCCCGAGAAGCTGTGGTACGCCCGTCGCTTGGCGGCGATAGCGGCCGGCGCCGCCGTGCACCATGGCGACCGCGCCGCTATCGCGCTGATGCGGCCGGACTTTCTCGAGTTGTTGCCGCCGGAGCGCGCCAAGAGCGGCCTGCCCGAGTTGGTGCATGCCTTATCCTTCCTGACGGCGGCCGACCCGCAGTCCACTGGCGGCGCCGTCGCTGCCGGCGGCTCGGTCGTGGCCGGCAGCCAAGGCCAAGGCGCGGTCAGCGGCGGCCTGCTGGCCGCCCGACGCTTCGCCGCCCGCTACGGCCGCAAGTGCCTGGCGGTAATCTTGAGCGACTTTCTTTACCCCGACTGGGCCGCCACCATCAGCGCCTTTGGCGCCAGCGGCGCCGAGATTCTAGCTCTTCAGGTGCTGGCGCCGGAGGAACTTGATCCGGCTCTGTCCGGTGAGAGCCTGTTCCTGGACGCCGAGGACGGGCAGGAGACGCCGCTGTATGTCGACGCCGCCGTCATCGACGGCTACCGCCTGGCCATGGACGCGCACTGCCGCCAGGTCAAGGCGGCCTGCGTCCGGGCCGGTTTGGCCTACGGCCTGGCCCCATCTAGCGGCGACCCGGCGCGTCTCTTCCGGGTGGAATTGGCCGGAAAGAGCTTTATATGTTGATCTGGGCCCGCCCCTCGGCGCTCTGGCTGCTTGGCCTGTTGCTGCCGATAATTATTCTTTACTTTCTGCGTACTCGCTGGAAGTCGATGCTGGTCGGCTCGACCTTCATCTGGCGTCAGTTGGCCGGCCATAACGATGGCGGCCGCCGCCTGCGCCGGCGCTCGCTGTGGCTGCTGCTGCTCCAGTTGCTGGCCGCCCTGGCCATTATCCTGGCCGTCGCCGGGCCGGCCTGGCGACGCGAGCGGCTGTACCGCCCCGGCGTGGCCTTCGTGGTGGACGTGTCGGCCAGCATGTCCGTCCCCGACGGGCCCGACGGACATGCCCGGCTGCGCCTGGCCGAGGGGGTAATCGCCGAGGAACTGGCTAGCCTGGCCGGTAGCGCGCCGGTGGCCTTGTTCGCGGCCTCGGTCGGGCTCGAGCCGGTTTATGGGCCGGGGCTGGACCGGGCGGCGCTCTTGCAGGCGGCCGGAGGCCTGCGGCCGAGCGACAGCGGCCTGCATGAAGAAAATATCGCCAGTGCTTGGCGGGCCTGGCTGGCCGGGCAGGCGGAAGAGTGGCAGCTGGTCTTGATTACCGACGGCTGCCTCATTCAGGGCGGTCGGCCCTTGGCCGAGGCCAACGGCGGCCGCTTCCGCGCCGGCCTGGTGGGCAGCCAGAACGCGCCGCCCTCGGTCGGCGGCCTGCTCTTGAAGGCGGTCGACGGCGGCGTCGACGCCGTCATCCAGCTGCTTAATAGCCGCGAAACCGCCCAGAGCGTTGTGGTCCGCATCGAGCGGGATGGCCGGGAGCTGTTCCAGGAAAGCCTGGTCGTCCAGCCTGGCTGGCAGGCCTATGTCGGTTCCTGGCCGGGCAGCGTTCAGGATGGCGCCTACCACCTGCGTCTCGAGCCGGTGACCGCGACGCCGGGCGGGGCAACGCCGGGCGCGCCGGACTCTAGCGCCTGGCCGGGCTTTGAGTACCGTCTGGCCGTGAACCACGTACCGCCGCCACGGATCCTGATCTGCGGCCCGGCCGATCCGCTGCTGCGCGTCCTCTTGACCGCCAGCGGCGCCGAAGCCTACGCCGTGGCGGGCCTCCCTGGTAGCCTTCAGCCCGGCGACTGGGACCTCCTCATTTCCACCGAGGAAGCGATACCCGATGGGTTGCCGGTGGACAGCTTGACGCTTGGGCCGTTGGCCGCCGCCGCCAGCGCCGCGCCGGATTCGGTCGCGACAGACCTGTCGCCTCTGCCCGCTGGCCTGGTGCCGGTCGATAGCGGCGCCTCGCATCCGGTGGGGCGATTCGTCGACTGGTCGGGCTTCGGCGCCGTCCAACCGCTGCGTATCGACGTGCCCCAGGGCGGCAGCAGCCTGGCCGTGGTCGGCGAGTCGGTCGTGGCCGCCGCCTGGACTACCGCCGACGGTTGGCGCCGAGTCAGCCTGGCGCTCGACGCCTTCGGCACCGGCTTTGCCATGAGCCCAGCCTGGCCGGTGTTCCTGCATAACGTGCTGGCCTGGTGCCGGCCGCCGGTGGACAGCCAGTCGGCCTGGAGCCTGCCGGCCGGACGGGCGCTGGAACGCGCGGTCGGGCCGGCCTTCCACAGCGACGGCTTGAGCCTGCAGCGCTCCGGCGCGCGGGCCACGGTCACCGCCTTTTCGGCCGGCTGGTACGAGTGGACTGACGAACGCTCCGGCGAAGCCGTCGGCGGGCCGCTGGCGGTTAATGTTGATCCTTGGGAGCTGGATGCCCGGCCGCGGCCTCTGCCGCCGTACGCGACGGTACCAGCCTTGGCCAGGTTCAGTTTTATCGAGCTCGATTTGTCGCCCTGGCTCATTGGCCTGGCCTGCTTTTTGCTGGTCGGCGAATGGCTGCTTTGGCAAGGCGCGCGCAGGAGGCCTGTCCATGAAGCGCTTCGTTAACCAAACGGTCAGCGGCCTGGCGCTCTTGCGCGGCCTGGCATTGTTGCTCTTGTTACTGGCCTTGTTCAATCTCCGGCCAGCCGTCATCACCCACAGTCGGGCGCTGGTGCTG
Source organism: Spirochaetes bacterium GWB1_60_80 (assembly GCA_001829185.1). Taxonomy (GTDB): domain Bacteria; phylum Spirochaetota; class Spirochaetia; order Treponematales; family UBA12059; genus UBA12059. The sequence goes on along the minus strand of MIAR01000045.1, from coordinate 28,932 downwards.
CTGCTGGACGTATCCGGCTCGATCAAGACGGCTGATCGCGAACGGGCCCGCCAAGCGGCCACCGCCCTGCTGGAAGGATTGGAAGAGACCGACCGCGCCGCTATCATCCTGTTCGCCGCCGACCCGCTGCTCCTGACCGGCCTGACGCCGCCGGCCGCGGCGCTGTCGCTGCTATCCGTGGCTCGGCTGGAGTTGCCGCAGGCTGGCGCCACCAACCTGGAGTCGGCCCTGCTGCTGGCGCACAGTGTCCTGGCCGACGCCAACGGCGAGCGCCTGCTGGTGCTGGCCTCCGACGGTCAGACCACCGCCGGCGCCAGCGCTTTTTCACCCGAGATTCTGGCCGACGGCCAACGCATTCTGGTGCTGCCGCTGGGGCAGGCAGCGGCCGGTTCACCCTTAGCCCTCGGCCTGCCGGAGTTCGCCCGGCCGGGTGAGAATGTCTCCGGCACCATCAGTTTGCGGCCGCCCGAGGCCGGCGACTACCGCCTGGCCATCAGCGTCGACGGCCAGACCCGCGCCGAACGGCCGCTGGAGCTGGATGGTTCTCCCCTGGAGTTGCCGTTCAGCTTCCTGTCCGGCGCTTCGGGACAGAGTCGGGTCGACGTCAGCCTGCTGGACGACAGTGGCGCCACCGTCGCCGCCAACACCGCCATGGTCGAGTTGAGCGCCGCCGGCACGGTTTTGGTGCTGACCAAGGCTGGGGCCGCTCCGTCGCCGCTGGCCGGGGCGCTGGCCGCCCAGGGTATCGCCGTCCGGACCGGCGGCAGCTATGACCTGCCGGCCGACAGCGCCGCTTACGCCGCCCTGTCCTGCGTGGTGCTGGACGATATCGCCGCCGCCGAGTTGAACGCCGCCGCCTTGCAGGCTCTGACGGCTTATGTCTCCAGCGGCGGTGGGCTGCTGGTTTCCGGCGGCACCGCCTCGCTCGGCCGCGGCGCCTATTTCGAGAGCCCGCTGGCCGACCTTTTGCCGGTGGACACCGACCTGCGCAAGCGCCTGCTTTTCACCCGCGCCCGGCTGCTATTTGTGATAGATTCTTCTGGCTCGATGTTTGAATCAGCCGGACACGTCAGCAAGCAGGAGGCTGCCATGCAGGCGGTGGCGGCCGCCCTGGAGGAGCTAAACCCCCAGGACGAATTCGGCATCCTGTCCTTCGACAGCCAGCCGAAGCTGGTTCAGTCCTTCTCGACGGTCGACCGCCGCGAGGAAGCCCTGGCCGCCTTGTCGACCATGAACCAGGGCGGCGGCACCGACCTGCAGGCCGCCTTGCTGGAGGCTATGCGCCTGTTCGGCCCGCCCGGTCCCATCAAGCGCCACATGATCATCTTTAGCGACGGCATCACCGCCTCGTACGAGATCGAGACCCTGGCCGCCCGGCTGACCGACAATGGCATCACCGTCAGTACTATCGCCATCGGCCGCGGCGCTAACGTCGAGGATTTGGAAGCCCTGGCCAAGGCCTGCGGCGGCAATTTCTACCGCGCCGAGCAGGACGAGTTGCCGCGGATTTCCAGCACCGAGGCGGCCAGCCTGTCGCGCGATCTAATCATGGAAGGCCAGTTCATCGCCCGTCCGTCTAGCGATTCGCCTTTTTCCGGTGAGCTGGCAGTCGGTCTGCCGCCGTTTCGCGGCTATCTGTTGACCCGAGCCCGGCCGCTAGCCGATGTGCACCTGTCGGTTGACAATGCGGCCGGAGCTGTCGATCCACTGCTGGCCGAGTGGCACTACGGCGCTGGGCGGGTGGCGGTTTTCACGGCCGACTCCGGCGCGCGCTGGCTGTCTGGCTGGTTGGGAACGCCGGCCTACACCCGGCTGTGGGCTTCCCTGGTGCGGCGGATTGAAAAGCCGGCCGCGGCCAGCGGTCTGCAGGCCAGGGTCCAGGCCGACGGCGCCGACGCCCATATCGTGGTGGAGGCCCTATCCAACGAAAACAGCCTGGCCCGCGGCTTGCGCGTCGTCGGCAACGACCCGGACGGCAACGCCTTCCTGCTGGAGGAGACCGCCCCTGGGCGCTATGAAGCCCGGCTGTCGGCCCGCGAGGGCTTCAGCCTCTACGAGATTCGGGTCGACTCCGGTTGGTCCGACGGCCCGCCCTTGCCGGCCCGGACCAGCGCCTGGTTCCATTCGGCTGGCGCGGCCGAGTCGGCTGGCAGCGGCCGCGACGACGCTACCCTGCAACAATTGGTGGATCTTTCCGGCGGCGGCTGGCTGGAACCGGCCAGCCCGCAGCTGCCGCCGGCCGGCCTGGCCCTGGGGCGCGTTTCGCTGCGCTGGCTCTTTGCCCTGCTGGCGGCGGTGCTGTTCGTTTTCGAGCTGGCCTTGCGCAGCTTCCTGAACGGGCGCCTCAAAAACGTCTGGCAGGCGCTGCGCGCTTGGTGGCGACAACGCCGCCTGGAAGCCGGCGAATACCACTAGCAGGGTGTTGAAAAACGCGGATGCGGCTTTTCAACACTTCAAAAGCCGGTACAATTACGCAGCATAGCGCAAGCTATGCGAGGAATTGTTAAGGTTGTTGAGAAAGCAACCGGCTTTTTCAACAACCTGCTAGGCGTCATAAGCCGAATTCGGCTGGAAATAATGCTTGCATTGCGCTGGTAGCGATGCTACAATTGTCTCCCCTGTCCCTGCTTGACGGGTATCTTTTCCGGCTCTCATTCCTTGAGGAGGATAACATGCCGAGATTTTTCAGGAAAGCACTGGTCCTGTTGACCGCCATCGTGTTGGTCACCGGGCTGCTGGTTACGTGCGTCTCGAATCGTTTCGAACAATTCGTCGACACGCCGCTGGTTTTGAATTTCATTGAGACCACCGATGTCCACGGCGCCATTTTCCCGTACGACTTCATCACTGGCCGACCCATGACGGCCTCGATGGCGCAGGTTGCCACCTTCGTGGCTGCGCAACGCGCCGCCGGCAACGAAGTCATCCTGATGGACAATGGCGACTCCCTCCAGGGTCAGCCGACGGTCTACTACTACAATTTCATCAAGACCGACGTCACCAACATCTGGACCGATACCTTGAATTTCCTCAAGTATGACGTGGTCTCGGTCGGTAACCATGACATCGAAGCCGGTCATCCGGTCTACGACAAGATGGAAGCCGAACTCAACATGCCCTACATCTGCGCCAACATCGTTGACGCTGAAAGCGGCGAGCCCTATTTCCCGCCCTATGCCATCATCACCCGCCAGGGCGTCAAGATCGCCGTCCTCGGATTGACCGAGCCCGGTATTGCCCATCAGCTGCCCAACCAGTTCTGGAGCGGCATGGAAATTATCGACATGGTGGAAACCGCCCGCAAGTGGATCCCGATTATTCAGGAAGAGGAAGCTCCCGACCTGATTGTTGGCCTGTTCCACGCTGGCGTCGACTACACCTACGGTGGCGCCACCGCAGATACCGTAGGCAACGAGAGCGGCAGCCAGCTAGTGGTGGAACGCGTCGACGGCTTCGATTTCATTTTCGTAGGGCATGACCACGCTGGCTGGGACGGCAAGGGCTGGGACCCGGTGGCCAAGGTCAAGGTGGACGTCAAGGATCCGGCCGGTAATGTGGTGCCGATCTACGGCGCCAACGCCGGTGCCACGAACGTGGCTTCGGTAACCGTTACCATGCAGTGGAACCGGGAAACCAAGGCTTGGGCCAAGACCGTCGCCGGCGCGCTGGTGCCGATGGCCGGCCTGGCCGCCGATCCGGAATTCGTGGCCCACTTCGAGCCCGCCAAAGCCGAGCTCCTGGCCTGGGTACAGCGCCCGATCGGCGCCATGGTCGGCCGCGTCACTTCGCATGATGCCCTGTTCGGCGATTCGGCCTTCGTCGACCTGATCCACCGCATCCAGTTCGAAGTCTGCGCCGACCCGGCTAACGGCCTCAAGCCGGCCCGCATCTCCTTCGCCGCGCCGTTGGACCAGAACGCCTTCCTGCCCACCACTACCGATGGCACCATCCTCGTGCGCGACATGTTCAGCCTCTACAAGTACGAGAACTTCCTGTACACCATGGAACTGACCGGTCAACAGATCAAGGCCTACATGGAGTACAACTACGCCCAGTGGATGAACCAGATGGCCAGCGAGAATGATCATCTGATCAACTTCTCCAAAGCCGCCGACGGCAGTCTGGTCTTCAACGCCCGCTACAACACCTATGACACCGTCACCCGCGCCTACAACTACGACAGCGTCGCCGGTATCCGCTACACCGTGGACGTCAGCAAGCCGGCCGGATCACGTGTGACCATCGCTGGCTTCATGGACGGCTCTGCCTTCAGCCTGACCGAGACCTACACCGTGGCTATCAACTCCTACCGCGGCTCCGGCGGCGGCAACCACCTGACCCGCGGCGCGGGCTTGGACGCCGGCGTGCTGCGCCGTCTGGAGCTGGTCACCTCAACGACCACCAAGGACCTGCGCTACTACATGCTGCGCTGGTTCGAGAAACAGACCGGCCCGATTACCGTGGCCACCGACAACAACTGGCGCGTCATTCCGGAAACCTGGGCCGCTGCCGGCCGGATCAAGAGCTTCCCGCTGCTGTACCCGACCCCGTGAGCCAGATTTCCTGAACTGAATCCGTAATTTTGTTTCTGCCGCCCGGTATCAAGTCGCCGGGCGGCTTTTTATTTGCCAGCCGTTTTTTTTGACAAGCGTCAGTCGGTAGCTTACTATTCAGGGCAAGCGGGGAGGATGGCATGGAGATCAGCTTCGAAGGCAAGAATATTCTGGTGGCTCAGGGACAGGTGGCGCCAGCACCCCGCGGCACGGCCATCGACGGCTTTGTGCCGCGCCTGCGCCTGGTGATCGACCAATTTGCCAAGCTGCAGAAGGAGTACGGGTTGGCTCTGGCCCAGGATCAGAAGATACTGGGGCAGGAGCGCGTCATGCTGATCGAGCGTTGCGACCGGATGATTCTGGATTCCGTCGCCTCTCTCCATTTCGGCTTATACCAGGACCTTGCCCCGGCCAGCCTGCCTCCAGTTACTGCCGCGGCCGCCGACTTGGTGGACCTTGTCGCTGAGGCGAAAGCTGAATCCACTGCCTCTCCCGCCGTCGCTCCGGTCGTCGCTCCGGTCGTCGCTCCGCCGGTGCGCGCTCCTGAGTCAGCGGCTGAGGCTACGGATTATCTGTTGACCATCCCGGGCTACGAGAACGTCTTTATGGTGCGGCGCTCCGGCATCTTCTGGAGCCTGCGCGAGCGGATTCAACCTGGCCTGCTGACCAGCATCCGCGAAATGCTCAAGGATCTGGTGGCCGGCCCGGTTAGCCAATTGCTGCGGGAAATGCACGGGCTAGCCGCCGATGGTCAGATCAGCCAGGCCGAACGGCATGACCTTTTGCCAACGGTGCTGCGGCTGGCTTTGGCAGTGTTGGAGTTGCGCTATCAGATCGAGAGTTGCGTTACGAGTAATTGAAGGCAAGAAGTAGGGAGGATTCCATGAAATCGATCAGCGCGAAGATTGTTTCCTTGGCGGCAGGGGCAGTGTTAATTGTCGCCGTCAGCTTGACCGGCATCTTCTGGACGGTGCTGACCAACTCGTCGAACAGCCAGCTCGCCAGCTTGGAAGCGCTGTTACTGCAGGATTTCGACCGGCTCATCAAGATGCAGGTGGAGTCGGCGGCCTCAATGCTGTCGGCTTTGGCCCGGCAGCGGGATGAGGGTAGGCTGGATGCCGACGAGGCATACACGCTGGCCCGCAATCTGCTGCGCGGTATGCGCTTTGGCGCCGATGGCTATTTTTGGGCTGACACGCCGCAGGGCGACAACGCCGTCTACTTAGGCAGTACATCGGAAGGAACCAACCGGCTGGCGCTAAAGGATTCGCAAGGCTTCGCGCTGGTCAAGGCGATCATTGACGCGGCCATGGCCGGCGGCGGCTATACCGAATATTGGTTCCCGCGCGCCGGCCAAACCGAGTCGTTGCCGAAGCGCGGCTACAGCGCCTATGTGTCTGGCTTCAACTGGGTTATAGGCACCGGTAACTATTTTGACGATATTGCCGTGGTGGTTGAAGAAAAGCGCCAGGAGGCAGGCGCTGTCCGCAACCGAGCCCTGTTCATCGTCGTGCCGTTTGCCTTGCTAGTCGCGGCGGTGATGGTCGTCCTGGCCATCGTCATGGGACGCAAGATAGCCAAACCTCTCGTCTATGTGGCACAGCGCATGCAGGCCTTGGCCGGCGGCGATCTAGAGACGGCGGTCGATGGGCGCTTTACGGCGCTGAAGGACGAGTCCGGCATTCTGGTTAAGGCTCTGGCTGGCAGCCTGGAGCGCCTGCGCTCGGCCCTAGGCGCGGTTCGGTCGGCCAGCGGGATAGTGAGCGACAGTTCCGGCGAGCTGGCCGCCGCGGCGGTGCAGATGTCCACTGGCATAAGCGGCATTGCCGCCGCCAGCCAGCAGTTGTCGCAAGGCGCCACCGAGCAGGCCGCTAGCGCCGAGCAAGTCTCGGCTAGCGTCGAGCAGATGACGGCCAACATCCGGCAGAACGCCGACAACGGCGCCGAGACCGAACGTATCGCCATCACGTCGGCAACCGATGCCCACGTCGGCTTGGCCGCGGTCCGTGAGACAGTCCAAGCCATGAAGCAGATCGCCGAGAAGATCGTCATCATCGAAGAAATCGCGCGACAGACCAATATGCTATCCCTCAACGCCAGCATCGAAGCGGCCCGGGCGGGTGAACATGGCAAGGGTTTCGCGGTGGTGGCCAGCGAAGTCGGAAAGCTGGCCGAGCGCAGCCGCTCGGCCGCAGGCGAGATATCGGTTCTATCCTACCAAAGCGTGGCCGTCGCCGAGAAGGCCGGCGGCATGCTGGAAGGTCTGGTCCCGAGTATCCAGTCCACCGCGACACTGGTGCAGGAAATCAGCCACGCCTCGCGCGAACTCGATTCGGGCGCCCAGCAGATCAACCAGGCTATCGGCCAGCTTGACCAAGTCATCCAGCATAATGCCGCCATCTCTGAGCAGCTGAGCGCTTCTAGCGAGGAGATCTCGGTTCAGGCCGACACGATAACCGGGACAGCCGATGCCTTGTTGAGTCAGGCAAAGCGCATGGCCGAGGCCGTCAGCTTCTTTCGTTTCTATAAGTAGTTACCCTGTCGATAATTAGCTGCAAATCACTAGTAGACCTCCCGACGTTTTCGGTTTACAATGCAGACGAAGTCAGGAGGACTAGACGCATGGATTTACCCTGGGCCGAGCCATACCGCATAAAAACCATCGAGCCGATCTACCGCCCCAGCCGGGTGGAACGTGAAGCCTGGATCAAGGCCGCGCAGTACAACCTGTTCAACCTGCGCAGCGAGCAAGTCTATATCGATCTGTTGACCGACTCCGGCACCGGCGCCATGTCGAGCGCCCAGTGGTCCGAGATTATGCTGGGCGACGAGAGTTACGCCGGCGCCAGTTCCTACTACAAGCTCAAGGACGCAATTGAGCGCATCCTGGGCTTTCCCTTCTTCCTGCCCACCCATCAGGGACGGGCCGCCGAGAATGTCCTGTTCAGCGCCATGATCGGCGTCGGCGATGCCGGCCAGGGCAAAGTGGTGCCCGGTAACAGCCATTTCGACACCACCAAGGGACACATCGAGTTCCGCCACGCCAAGGCCATCGATTGTACCATCGACGAAGCCTTCGACACTGAGCTCGACCACCCCTTTAAGGGCAATATCGACCTGGCCAAGCTCGAGGCTGTCTACAAAAAATATCCGCGCCAGGCCATTCCGCTTTGCGTGCTGACCATTACCTGTAACAGCTCTGGCGGCCAGCCGGTATCCATGGCCAACATCAAGGCCGTGGCCGCCCTCAGCCGGCAGTACCATATCCCGCTGTTTTTCGATTCGGCCCGCTTTGCGGAAAATGCCTACTTTATCAAGACGCGCGAAACCGGATATAGCGACAAGACGATCAAGCAGATCGTGCGCGAAATGTTCAGCTACGCCGACGGCGTTACCATGAGCAGCAAGAAGGACGGCATCGTCAACATCGGCGGCTTCATCGCCTTTCGCGACCAGGAGCTGTTCCGCCAGTGCTGTACCTTCAACATCATGTTCGAGGGCTTCATCACCTACGGCGGCATGGCCGGGCGCGACATGGGTGCCCTATCGGTCGGCCTGGACGAAGCTACCGAGTTCGACTACTTGGAAGCCCGAGTGGGGCAGGTGGCCTACCTCGGCCGCAAGCTGACCGACTCCGGCATCGTCGTGCAACGCCCCTACGGCGGCCACGCTATCTTCGTTGACGCCAGGAAATTTCTGCCGCAGGTCCCAAAAGAACAGTTCATCGCCCAGACCCTTGGCATCGAGTTGTATCGGGAAGGCGGCGTTCGCGGCGTCGAGATCGGCACCCTGCTGGCCGACCGCGATCCCGAGACCCACCAGGAACGCTATCCGGCCCTGGAGTTGCTGCGCCTGGCCATCCCGCGCCGGACTTACACCAATTCGCACATGGACTATATCGCGGCCGCCCTGGCCAATGTCAAGGAACGGGCCGGCGGCATTCGTAAAGGTTTTGTCATCAAATGGGAAGCGCCCATCATGCGCCACTTCACGGTGGAGTTGTCGCCGGCTCCATAGCGCCTCGGCGGGATTGGCGTAGGAAAGCACCGGTCCCGCCGTCTGATCGGCTGGCTGGCTGGCCGGTCGTCAGGACGGTCGGTGCCTATCCTGAGCCCGGCCAGCGAAAAACAGCAACAGGCCGCCAACCAGCGTCATGCCGGCGGCCATGAAGAATACAGTCGTGCCGCCGGTAGCGGCCATTAGAAAGCCGGCGGCCGGCGAGGCGAAGGCCTTGCCCAGCTCGCTGACCATGGACAGACCCATATAGCGGCCCAGCAAGGCCGGTCGGGCGTGCTCCGGGATAAAGCGCACCTGGACCGCCGAACCCCAGACCTCCCCCAGGCTCAAGATTACCATCGACATAATCAAGAGCGCCGGCAAGCGGAACACGGCGAAGCCGATAAAGCCGAGGGCGAAGGGCAGTTTGGATAGGCCGGCGGCGCGGGCGAAAGGCGCCACCCGCAGCCGGCGCGAGAAGGGCAACTGCAAAAACACGCAGATCAGGGCGTTGGTGGTCAGGATGGCGCTGTAAGCCCACAACGCCACCTGCCTGTCCTGCAGGTGCAGAGGCAGGAAGCTCTGAATCATGTCGTAAGCGCCCCAGACAAACATCATGCCGGCCGTCCAGACCCAGAAGCCGCCATCCCGGGCTATCTCCCTCCAGGCGCTGGCGCCGGCCGGTCGGGATGAGCTTGATACTGGCTCTCCGGCTGGCTGACCGAGCCCGATAGAGACCGTTGCCGCGTGGCTGGTGGCCAGGCGGTCGCTCTTGCGGTGGCCAGGCGCCGATTCCGGCACTGCCAGGGCGATGTACAGGCCGACCGCCAGGTTGATGCAGCCGGCGATGACGAAGCCGGCCAATGGGCGGGTCTGGAAGATAGCCACGCCCAGAACTGGTCCCATGCCAAAGGCTAGGTTGATGGCGATGCGGTTGAGGGCGAAGGCCTCGGAGCGCTTGTTCGGCGGGCACAGATCGGCCAGGGCGGCACTGGTGGCCGGCCGGTAGAAGGTGCGGGTCATGCCGTTCATGAAGTTGAGGATGGCCAGAACCACCGGATTGGCGCCGGCCAGCGCGAAGCCGAACATCGACAGGCCGCTGATGGCCACGCCCAGGATCTGGACTGGCTTGCGGCCCAGCCGGTCGGACAATTGACCGCCCCAGGCGCCAAACACCACATTGGCGATCGGCGCCGCCCCCAGAACCAGGCCCAGCGTACCCAGGCTGACGCCCTCGCCCTTCATGTATAGGCTCAGGTAGGGCACCACCATAAAGCGGCCGGTGGACTCAATTAGCGTGGCGGCCACCAGTAGCCAGACCGGCAAGGGAAAGCTGCGGGCGTAAGCCAAGGTGCGGGAAACCAAGCGGGAGGACAAACGTTTTGGCATGATGCCGGAGATTATAGCGACTCCGGGTGCTTTGGGCTATCGGGCGGCGGCGTCCGTCGTGCCGACCGGCGCTAGCTGGCAGGTCGGGCAGAGGTGGGTGCCGCGGCCAGCCACCCTGGTCTTGATGATGGTCGACCCGCAGCGCGGACATAGCTGCCCCTGGCGCCGGAAGACCCGGGCGAAGCGCAGGTACGAGCCGCGCTGGCCGGTGGCGTCGACATAGTTACGGTCGCTGGAGCCGCCCTGGTCGATACTCAGCTGCAAGATGACGCGCAGTTCCCGCCACAGGCGGGCGATGTCGTCGGCCGACAGGCTGCCCACCGGGCGGGCGGGGTGCACTTCGGCCGCCCAGAGCGCCTCGTCGGCGTAGATGTTACCTACCCCGGCCAGCACCGTCTGGTCCAATAAAGCCGCCTTGATGCTGGTGCGCGACCGCGGCCGCAAGGCCTGGGCTAGTACTTCCGCGCTGAAAGTATCGGACAGCGGTTCCGGCCCCAGCTTGCGCAGGAAGGGCTGCTCGGCCAGGCGGTCGGTGTCCAAGAGCAGTATCCAGCCGAACTTGCGTTGGTCATTGAAGTATAGCGTCGCTCCGGTCAGGCGAAAGATGACCCGCGTGGAGCGGTCCGGCAAGCGGTTCACCAAGGAGTCGTTCGGGTGGCCGGCGCCAAAGCGTTCGCCGTCGTCGGCCACGAAAACCAGCTGGCCGGTCATCTTGAGGTGCACCAGCAGGCAGTGGCCGTTGTCCAGCTCGATGATGATCAGCTTGGCCCGCCGCCGCACGGCCGTAAAGCCAACACCGATCAGGCCGGCGGAGTCAGCCTGTGGGAAACTCTTGGCGTTCAGGCATTCCACGCCGCTGATGCGCCGCCCCGGTAAGAGGGCGGCCAAGCCGCGGCAGACGGTTTCGACTTCGGGAAGTTCGGGCATACTGCTACCATAATACAAGCCGAGCCGACACGCCAAGGGGCGGCTCGGCCACCCGGTGCGTGTGCCAAGGGTCAATCGCCCGGTCGGGGGGCAAACGGATCACTGCCTGCGGGCTAATAAAAAGGGCTGCCCGCAGGCAGCCCCCTGTCGGCACGAAAACCGCTTACTGCTTGACGGTCAGGCTGAAGACCGGCTCGATGGTGTAGGTGACGCCGGCCTGGAAGTTGAAGGATACTTCGGCCTGCAATCCACCGGTTTCGATGCGGATGGTGTGCTGGCCAAACGGGATAATCAGCTGACTGTTGTTGGGCAGATTCTGCTTGGCGCCGTCGATGTAGACGAAGATCTGGCGGATGAAGTCGCGACCCAGCCCCTGGTTTTGCAGGCTGGCCGGGATGGAAACATTGATGGTAGCGGTGGCCGCCATTAGGGTTACCGGAATATTCATGTCACCGGTCAGGTTCACGGTGGTCGTGAATTCGACGTAGTTGGCGGCTGTGACCCGGACGGTATGATTGCCGAGCGGAATGGTCGCGGTCGTGCCGCGAATCTCGGCGTTGTCGACAAAGAACTTGAGGTTGGCGATGTTTTCGCGGTTCTGGATACTGATGGTCAGGTTGGCGGTGGACGGTATCAGGGTGACCGGTATGTTCATATTGCCGGTGAGGCTGACCGAGGTGGTAAAGTCCTGATAACCGGTGGCAGTCACCCTGACGACGTGGTTGCCGAGGGCCAGGGAAGCGCTGGTACCGCGAATCTCGGCGTTGTCGACATAGATCTTGAGGTTGGTGATCCGCTCGCGGTTCTGGAGCTGCACCGTCAGGGTGGCCGAGTTTGCCCGCATGCTTACCGGTACCGCCGTGTTGGCCGTGATGTTAACGGTGGTAGTGAAGTCCTGGTAACCGGGGGCGGTAACGCGGATGGTGTGGTTGCCGGCCGATACCGAGGTGACGTTGCCCTTGATGTCGACGTTGTCGACGAAGTAGGTGGCGCCGCTGACGGCGGGCGTCAGGTTGATGGTCAGGGTAAAGGTGGTAGGGGCGGTGGGGGTACGGCTACCCGAGGAGGTGGACTGGGCAAAACCGTTGCCAGCCAGCAGCAATAGGGTCATTGCAAGCACAATAAGACGTTTCATGATGGCTCCTGTACGGCATGGATTCATACCGGGTTTCTAAAAAAGTCACCAGCCTTTTACGAAAGTAATCGGCTGGTGCTTTGGTTTGTCAGGAAACCGGATGGCTTCCCGGAATAATGATTAGCGTTGGCCGCTGATTACGAAGATGTCATCGTTGCTTAGGCTGCGGATGGCAGCTTGTCCGTCCGTTCCCCCGGTGCCGACAAGGCGGAAGTCCGGCACGAAGACCATGTAGTAATTGGCTTCGGTAGCGTCATTGAAGTAGTGGACGCGGAATAAGCTGACCGTCTCTTGAGTCAGATTGGTAGGTAGGTTGAAGATACCCTTGATGCTTGAACCTTGGGTGATGACAACACGGACATCCTGGACATCGAGGCTAGTGGCGGCGGTATAGGCGTTGACATAATACTCACCGGCACCCATGTAGTAATAGTTTCCTGCAGGGAGTGCGCTCATGATGAAGCTTGTGCTGGTTGGAATTACCCCAACGCCGCTGTCCGCCAGCGGACCCTGATTGCCGAGAACGGAAATGGTCTCAGGGCCTGTGCCATCGGTATTGTCTACATCGAGCATAGCGAAGGTATCGGTAGAACCTTTATTGGCATGGTAGATCTTACTGCGACCAGTGGCGGCGAGAGCGTAGTAGCCATCTTCAGTAAAATTGATTTCGGCACTGTTAGCGGCATCAAAGGTTGTTGGGTAGGTGAACCAGGAGTCGAGGTCGAGGCTGTTCCATGTTAGGAAGATTGATATGGCGTTTGTATCGGTTCCTTTTGCAGTGGTGGCGGCATACATGGTGCCAAGGTTAACGGCCCAACCTGCTACAGTGGCGGTGAACGGGATGAATACATAGCCTGTAAGTTCACCAGTGACGGTATAGCTGCCGTAGGTGACATCGTCAAAAGTGGCTGTTCCTGAAGAACTGGTGGTGGCAGTAACAGCCACTTGCGTTTTGCCTTCCTCGACAGCTAGCGGCGTCAAAGTAATAATGGCATCAGAAATTGGTAAGCCGGTACGGGCGTCGATAACAGTAACCGTGGGATCTTGCAGTGCGTCGAGGACACCAAAAAGCAAGTCGCACGAGCTGACTGCAAAAACCATCAAAGCTGCTATAGCCAGCATCAGGATCTTCTGGGATTTCTTCATCATAAACCTCCATGGTTCGAGTGATTGTGCAGGGTCTTGGCGACGGATCGCACCCTGTTTAATATAGTACAAAAGTTCCAAAAAGCAATCTGGTAACCTCATTTTGAGCATATTTTTGCATAATAAAACCCAAAGCGCTAATTCGGGTCGGTAGCGGCTACCCTGGTCGCCCCGGCAGGGTATTTATGGTATGAATGGTTTCTACTTGCTTCCGGCTGCTGGCCGGAGTACACTCCAGCGGTGCCGTGGCGGCCTTCCGGCCTTGAACCATGGAATCAGCCTATATGTTTCAAGGGGAGAAATATGGGGAAATTGGGTCTCGTTCTGCTGTTGGTCGGAATACCTGCGGCGTTTGGCTTTGGTCAGACCATCATCCCGCCGGGCGCCACCACGGCGGGCACTGCCACCACTGCCGCTACGGCTTCTAGTGTCGTTGTTACTACTGCCACTGCCGCCGCCGCGCCGACCATTGAGAGCATCAAGGCCAATGTCGAGCGCCAGTACACGGTTTTGGCCGACGATAGCCTGCGCGCCATTGCGGCCCGGCTGTACGGCAATTACCGCTATTGGCCGGTGCTGTTTCTGACTAACCGCGAGCTCATTGCCAACGCTGAAATCATCGAGCCGGGCATGGTCATTACGCTCTATCGCCTGCCCTTCGATGCGGCGGCCGTCGAGGGTCTGGACGCCATCGGCAGACTGTTCATGACCGAGGCCTATCTGCAAACCTACGAGGCCTCTGTCCAGAACGGCGCTGGCTTGGTCAATCCGCGCCGCTGGGTGCTGTTGGAGGCGCTGTACTACGACGCCGACCTGTTTACGGCTTTTGCCGCCCGTATCAACGCCGACGACCTGGCCTGGTTCCAGTCGCGCTAAATTTACGGTCGTCTTCAGGGCGACCCGGTATCCAGCCTCCGCGCCGTATTGGTTCGGAGGGCTTTTTCAGGCTGACTGACTAAAAACTATGTACGTGGTGGCAATTCTGTGCTTTAATTGTGAAGGCGCTTGGCAACTCGGGCGCCAACAAAGGTCGCTGGCCGCCTGGTCGGCACAAGATGGAGAGTATCAATGAACAGTATGAACGGCTACTATTTTGACGAGATCAAGCTCGGGCAGTCGGCAGAGTTTGCCAAGACGGTCACCGAGGCCGACATCGCCGGTTTTGCCGGCGTTTCCGGCGACTTTAACCCGGTGCACGTTAATGAGGAATACGCCCAGACTACCATGTTCAAGGGGCGCATCGCCCACGGCATGCTGTCGGCGGCCTTCATTTCCACGGTGCTGGGCACTAAATTACCCGGTCCGGGCTGCATTTACGTATCGCAGGCCCTCAAGTTCAAGGCGCCGGTGCGCATCGGCGACACGGTAACGGCCCGGGTCGAGGTTACGGTCCTGGTGCCGGAAAAGAAATTCGTCACCCTGAAGACCACCTGCGCGGTGGCCGGCAAGCTGGTGGTCGATGGCGAGGCAACCTTGATGGTGCCTGGAAAGGAGGCTTGATTATGGATAAGGCATTGATTCGCCTGCGCATGAGCGCCCACGACGCCCATTACGGCGGAAATTTAGTGGATGGCGCCCGCATGTTGCAGCTGTTCGGCGACGTGGCCACCGAGCTCTTGATTCGTCAGGATGGCGACGAGGGCTTGTTTGCCGGTTACGAGAAGATCGAGTTCCTGGCGCCGGTCTTTGCCGGCGACTATATCGAGGCCGATGGCCAGATCGTCAACGTCGGCAATTCGTCGCGCAAGATGACCTTTGAGGCCCGTAAGGTGATCCGCCCTCGGCCCGACCTGTCCGAATCGGCGGCCGACGTCTTGCTAGAGCCAATCGTGGTCTGCCGGGCCATCGGTACCTGCGTTACCCCCAAAGACAAGCAACGCCTCAAAAAATAGGGCGACCAGGCCAATCCGCCGGCGGTATCAGGCTTCCGCCGGCGGTAAGAGCCGCAGCAACAGGCCGTCGACGGCGCTGAAATGCCGGTCCAGACTGAGCAAGCCGGCGCCGTGTTCCAGGCAGCTGGCCGCAATCCAGACATCGTTGATGGGTATTAGCGTTCCCTTGCGTTTCAGCTGCTGCTTAAGGCTGGCGAACCATTCGGCGGTGGCGTCGGTTATGGGTACCAGGCTGGTGCGCGGTTTTTGGCGGAAGGCCGTCAACAGACTTCGGTTGGCGCTTTCGCGACGGCTGCCCATGAAGCCGTCATACAGCTCGCCGATGACGATGGGCGAGAGTAGCACCACGTCGGCCGTTCCGAGTTCCTCGGCCACCCGCTGGTCGCCAGCCAGCAGGGCGCTATAGGCGCAGGTATCGATCAGCAGTCGCATGCCTACTGCCAGTCCGACGGGTCGAGGCTGACGTTGCCAGCCTGACTGGCCGTGAATTCGGTTAATTCTGCCGCGGTCCAAACGCCGCAGAATTCCTGGTAGTCGTTCTGGCCGCCAGCCGGTAGGGCCAGGCCCAAGCCACTGGCTAAGAGGTCCTTGACCAGGCGGTTCTTGCTGGTGTGCCGTTCGCGGGCCACCTGGCTGAGACGCTGGTCGAGCAATGGATCGATTTCATGGATAGTTATGGAGCTCATGAACCACCTCTGGTTCAATATAACCAGGCAGTGGTTCGGTGTCAAGCTTGGTTAAGTCCGGCCAGCCGGCGTCGCGCTCAGAACAGCAGCGACCCGCGCTCGTCCCACTTGGTATACAGCTTGCAATTGGGCCGCAGAATCAGGTAGCGGATGGCGGCGGCATCCTCGCTGGTGCTCATGCAGTCGGCGTCCAGGACGCAGGACAGGTCGCCGACGGCGTAGCGTACCGTGCCGAAAGGCAGTTTCTCCAGCTTGCGGCCGGTGCCGCGGATGTGCTCCTGGATGTCGGCTACCGCCTTGCCGCCGGCCCGGTGGGCAACTATCCACTCGTGAATTTCGGGACTGAACGCGCTTTCCACATCATAGAGCACCCGCGCCGTCACCTGGTCGGCCTGGAGCTCCCGGCAGCGGGCGAATATTTCTTCCGCTGTGCGTCCATCGTAGACGTCGGTCAGGTTGAGGCAGAGACGCAGGTTGAAGTCGTAGCGTTTGATCTCGGCGCATAATGCCGCGATGTTTACCTGGAGCCGCTCGGGCGTGCCGTTGTAGGCGCGGTTACCTTCGTCGCTGAAGACGTTGGACAGGCTGAGGGCGATGGTCGACACGCGTACCGTGTTGCGCAGCCAGCGCAGTTTCTCGTCGCCCAGCGTCACGCCGGAGGTTTGCAGCTCGATCCAGCGGAATGGCGCGCTGATGCGGGCGTTCCAGCCGGCGAAATCGGTCAGGAAGTCCGGGTTGCAGATCGGCTCGCCGTCGCCGGTCAGGATGAGGGTGTTGCAGCCGTTGTCGCGGGCGAATTGCAGGCGCTCCATGTAATCGCGCTCGTACAGGTCGCGGAAGCGCAGATTGCGGTCGATCTGGTTGGCGTAGTCGTCGCGGTGCAGTTTGGAGACGCAGAATTTGCAGGCGTTCGGGCAGCCGCCCGGCACCACGACGCTCAGGCTCTGGATGTTCATATGTTAAGTCTAGGCTTGGTTTCACCGGCCGTCAAGGCGATGACCGTCGTCCGGCGAACGGTGAGTCGTTCGTCCAGCGCGCGGTGGCAGCGGCTGGCAGCAACGAGTCGGCCTCGGCTGCCAAGATTGACATAGCGGCCCGGCAAGGCGATAGTGTGTTCATGACCACCAACGCCCTGCGCCTGGCCAAAGCGGCCGGCATCACTGTTCAGGTTCTGGAGTACCCGGTCGACGAGTCCGACCTGAGCGCCGGCCATGTCGCCGCCGCCGTCGGGCTGGACCCCGACCGGGTCTTTAAGACCCTGGTGTGCACAGGAGAGCGGGGTGAGGCTTTTGTCTGCGTGGTGCCAGGCAGCCTGGAGCTGAATCTGAAGAAGGCGGCTAGCGCGGCCGGCCACAAGGCTTGCGCGCTTTTGCCGCTGCGCGAGCTGGAAGGCCTGACCGGCTACCAGCGCGGCGGCTGCTCGCCGGTCGGTCTCAAGAAAAAGCTGCCAGTTTTCCTGGACGAGACGGCGGCGCTATGGGACAGCATCTCGGTTAGCGCCGGCGCCCGCGGCGCCCAGATGGTGCTGGCCCCGGCTGATTTGTTGCGGCTGGCCGGAGCGCGGTGGGCTGACCTGGTGTGAGGGCGATTTTTTTCTTGGGGGGGGGGCAGGTTGCCCACCAAGTATGTACTGTCAGGGACAATTTCTTGTGGTAAAAGCCGGAGCATGGTATTCTAATACCACAGTCAGTTGTGGAATCTGAGAATATTGGCTTGGACTTGGCGTTCCGCGCGTCTGATTATATAACCTGGATGTCCTGTCAACTGGCCGATCTGCCTACCAGATTGGTAGTAGAACGGCCGCAAGGAGATAAATTTTGATCACATCGCTGCAGATCAAGAACTTCAAAGCCTGGAAGGATACCGGTTCGGTTAAACTGGCGCCGGTTACCTTAATCCTAGGTACCAACTCCTCCGGTAAATCTTCCCTGCTGCAAAGCTTGTTGTTGCTCAAGCAAACCATTGCCTTTCCGGATCGTAGCATTCATCTAAACTTTGGCGGCGATGAAACGAATGATTATTTCAATTTTGGCCAATTTGAGGATGTCCTGCGCCAAGGCGCCAACCCACGCCAATTTTCCCTGGAATTCGCCATTGAGCATATCAAGCAGCCTAATCCGGAGGTAGGGGAGGATGTTACTTTCGCTGCTACGTATGGAGATTCCAATAATGGAGCGGTTGTTCAGGAAGTGGAAATTTTCGGCAGCAACCGGCGATTTAAGGCGCTGCGAAAGGGAAAAGGTTATTACGGTCTATATATTGATGATACCCTAGTCAGCAACTCGCGCGACTTTGCCCCGGAACGCTCGATTGCTTTTTCCATAGAAGCCGTCCATGCCTTGGGTGAGGCTGGCGCTCTGGTTCAGGATATTAGCCTGACCATCCGGCGTGAATTGGAAAATATTGCCTATTTAGGCCCGTTGCGCCGGCGGCCGGAACGTGATTACACCTGGAACAAAACCATCCCTGGCGCGTTCGGCGTTGATGGTCATCATGCCATCGATGCTTTGTTGGCCAGTGCCCAGCCCAAGAACAAGGAACGGATGCAGGTTGATCTGGTGGCTGGCGTCTCGAAATGGCTTAACAGGGTGTTGAAAAACGCGGATGCGGCTTTTCAACACTTCAAAAGCCGGTACAATTACGCAGCATAGCGCAAGCTATGCGAGGAATTGTTAAGGTTGTTGAGAAAGCAACCGGCTTTTTCAACAACCTGTTAAGCGCATGGCAGTGGCCGACGGGGACATTACCGTCAAACAAATCGGCCATTCCAGTCGCTACAAGATTGAAGTATTGAAGGATGGCATCACTGCCAATCTGCGCGATGTCGGTATCGGCATATCTCAGGTATTGCCAGTTTTAATCCTGGCCTATTTTGCACCGGAAGGTTCGGTCATCATGCTGGAAGAGCCGGAGATCCATCTACATCCGCTAGCGCAATCTGTCTTGGCGGAGTTGTTTGCGGAGACCAGTAAGGAGCGAAATATACAGTTCATTGTTGAAACCCATTCTGAGCATATATTTCGGCGCATGCAGACTTTGATTGCCCAGCAAACCTTGGTTAGCGATGTGAATACTGAACCAGATGTCTTGATGTACTTCATTGAACGCACCGGTAGTCAGGCCAATCTCCGACAATTGACGGTAGATGAATATGGTCGTGTCAAAAACTGGCCGGAAAATTTCTTTGGCGACAGTCTAGGCGAATCACGACGCCAGGCGGAGTTGATGATCAAGCGTCTGAAAGAACAGCAATAGTATGAAACTGCGTTATGTGATTGATACCAATGTTTTAATTGTAGCTAGTGCTGCCCATGTTGGAAATGTGGAGCTAATGGATGTTACGCCACATGAACCAGCGCTTTGCGAAAAAGTTTTACACTGGATGATACAGTTTGATATGTCTGACGCACATTGGATTCTTGATACTGAGGACGGGATTCATGGTGAATATCGGCGTAGTCGCTTTTTAAATAGCGGTTCCTATGCTTTTCAGGTTTTGCAGCATAAATGGGATACTTGCTGTATTGATTTGGCCGTTGTGGAATATGACCAGAATGGAAATGCTCTGTTAGCAGGGTGTTGAAAAACGCGGATGCGGCTTTTCAACACTTCAAAAGCCGGTACAATTACGCAGCATAGCGCAAGCTATGCGAGGAATTGTTAAGGTTGTTGAGAAAGCAACCGGCTTTTTCAACAACCTGTTAGATAGCGATCTGCTCGCTTTGGTCCGGGACCTATCAGACCGGAAAATGGTGGCTGCTGCTCATGCTCTGGCCCAGCAAACGGGAGATGAGACAATTGCCAATGCTTCTGATACCGATTGGTATGATTGGGAAAATGGTTTAAAAGCATGCGGAATTTCAATTGAACAGATTCTCCCGGAATGGTCGCTACCAAAATACCTGGAAAAGCAAAAAAGATGACCACCTTCTTCCGCTTCCCCCGTACCCCACATCTGTTCTGGCTCGGTGCTGGCGTCCCCCGCGACGACAAGGTACTGACCCCGGTGGAAGCCGCTGCCTTTCTGGCACATGACCTGGTTCTGGAGGAAAAAGTCGACGGCGCCAATACTGGCCTGTCCTTCTCGGCCGACGGAACGATCCAGGTTCAGAACCGTGGTGCTTATTTGACGGAGCCTTACAATGGGCAATACGCCAAGTTCGGGGCTTGGCTGGCGCCTCGTCTGGACAGCTTGTTTGATACCTTGGCGGATCGCTTCATCTTGTTTGGCGAATGGTGCTACGCCCGGCACTCTTTAGACTATAGCGCTTTGCCGGACTGGTTTTTGGCCTTTGATGTTTATGACCGGGAGCGTGCCGTCTTTCTGGACAGTGCCGTACGCAATGACTTAACCCTGGCGGCGGATTGTGTGCCGATAGCCCGCTTGGAGCGTGGTCGGTTCGGCAAGGAAGCGCTGATGACACGGCTCCAGCAACGTCGCAGCCTGTACCGTGAGGGTTTTTTTGAAGGTTTGGTGCTGCGTCTTGAGGCCGATGGGCAAACCGTGCAACGGGCCAAGCTGGTTCGCCGGGATTTTGTGCAGGCCATCGGTGCACACTGGTCGCGTCGGGGGATGGTCGCCAACCGCCTATGCTCCCGCCAGGCCCCGGCTTAATCTTCCTTTTTCAAGTCCCGCTTCTGCCCGGTAACCAATCTCTTTATCCAGTTGAAGAACATCACCACCACCTCGCCGGTGGCTACCGAACGATCCGAGAAGGTCACGATCAGGGCTTCGCGGAAGCGCGGCGGATTGGTGAAGTTAAAGGGCCACATGTGGCTGGAGATGGCGTTGGCCTCGCGCTCGGTGATGGGGCCGAATAGCTCCCGGGCGTTCTTGAGGGCGATGACCGGATGCACCCAGCCGTGGCAGATGATAAATTCTTTTTCACGCCAGTCGTGGAAATACAGGTCGTGGAACAGGGCGGCTCGCAGCAGTTCGTCGGGGTGCTGGCTGAAGTGCTTGCCCACCCGCCAGGCTTTGTAGGCCACGCGCAGGGTGTGGCTGTAGACCGAGTCGTTGTGGTGCTGGCTATTTTTAAGGCGTTGGAATTCCGGACGCTTGATGTAGGGTTCGATTTTGGCTAGGAACTCGGCGTCCTTAAGGTATTTATCCATGCGCTGCGATCTCCAGTTCGGCTTTGTACAGGTGGGCCAGCGCGGGGCGGTATTCGAGCGACTTGACCAGTTTGGCGGCAAAGGACACCATCAACGCTTCCATAGTAGCCGGGGCCTTGAAGTTGATCGGCCATTTGTACCATAAGATGATGTCGCGCTCCACGCGGTTTGTTTTGCCGAGGTCTTTGGTCACCCATTGCAGGACGGTAGTCTGGGGGAACAGAACGGTGCGGGCATGGCTGATTGGCGACAGTTTGCAGCGCTTGTAGGCGCAGAGCAAGGCGCCGCGCGCCGCGGCCGTGGCGTCGAAACCCATGGCCTGACAGAAACGCCAGGACAGTTCGGCGATGCGCAGATGCTGGCGGTAGGTCAGGCTGGCGTTGTCCTGGTGGTCGTGCCAGGCTTGGAATTTGGGGTGATCGATGATATCGCGGATGGCCGCCTGGAAGGCTGGTTCGGCCAGGTAGAGGCGGTCGACGAACAGGCGGGTGAGGACGGTCTGCTCTAATTCGCGATTGGCCGCCAGGTGGAGCAGCTTCTTGACGCGCTTTTTTTCGTTCATGATGCGCGGCCGGTTGAACTGCAGGTCGTGCAGCGGGCCGGATTCCAGGCCCATTAGGCCGCATACCCGGGTGATGGCCCGAGAGAGTCGGCCGAACAGGCGGATCGAGTAGATATAGTCGGCGCCGATGATGACGAACATGATCAGGGCTAGCGGGCGCAGTACTGGCCGCGGCAGGTGCTCGATGAAGGCAACAGCCAGCGGTTGCAGGACGTAAACCAGCAGGGTTACCAGAACCAACCAAAAGAAGGTGTATTTAAGGCAGATACGGCCCTGGAAGTGCAGGAATTCGTCGCTGTAGTCCCAGATGCGGATACCGAGGATCTTCTCCAGCGTCCAGTGGGCCATGTATTCTATGATGGTGGCCAGGATGGCGAAGAGAACCAGCTGCAACCAGACCGGGAACATGGCCGCCAGCAAGGTGAAGGGGTAGATGAGTAGGGTGCCGCAGGCAAAAGCCGGGATGAAGGGACCTTGCAAGAAGCCGGAATTGATCATGCCTTGGCGGGCGGTACCTAGGTAGGTCATCTCAATGAGCCAACCGACGACGCAAAAGACGGCGAAATAGAGCATAAAGCCCGCCACCAGATCCAGGCCCTGGAGGCTGAAAAATTGGTTCGACAGCAACGCGCGCAGGGGGGTGCCTCCTCGTTCGGGGTGAACCATGACTCGGGGCCGTCGGCTGGCGGTCGACTGTTATGCCGATGCTTGGCCACGACACCTGCTAGCCGATGGAACTGCATAATAGGTAAAGATATCGGCATCTGTCAAGGGATGCGACGATTGAATAGCTTGACCGCCGTCATTGGGGGCTTTATGCTTTACCGTTGGTAGCGGTCAGTCTAGAATTAGGGGGATCGATCAATGGTTGGAGGACGGACAAGTCTGGTAAGGGACGGCCGAAAGGACGAGGCATGAAGAAGCATATCATAGACGAAGTCGACGGTTTTTACCGGGTAATCGAATTGGTGCCGTTTCGGCATACCAAGGGTGTGGAGTTCGACATTCTCCCGATGAGTTTTTTGCCCAAGATCGATGGTATTGACCGTGTCCTGCACGAGGTTGATGCCCTGTCGCCAGGCTCGATTGATGGCATCGAGCGGCCGTGGTATATGCATCCGGAACAGGAAGACAACCTGATTGTGCTGCATGGCGTGCGCACGGTGGATATTTACACCTTGGAACACCGCCAGCCCCTGACCTTTGTGGTGGAGCCAGATCGCATTCTCAAGGACGGCCGGCTACTCTACAAAGGGCCGGCCATGCTAGTTTGGCCGCGCCGGGTTTTCCATCGCATTAAGAGCGGTGCCCAGGGGTCGGCTTCGCTCAATTTCGCCGTCCGGGCTCCGGGAATCGACATGAAAACCAACTTTAACATCTATGATCTGAACCTGGCGGCCAACTCCTTCCGGATGATCCGCGCCGGTTACCTGGACCAGACCTGATCCGGAGACGCTACGAAATATTCCATAAGAATCCCGTTTTTTTTCGGGGTGGCTATTGCAAACCAAAAATCGCTGCGCTAAATTCTGAGATAGCTGGCTCTCCATGGCTGGCAAGGAGGAATTCATGTTCAAGAAACTGGCGCTCGTTCTGCTGCTCGGCATCTTCGCCATCGGCGCGGTTGTAGCTTGGGATGGCTATGTCGATATCACCAACAAGACCGGCTACACCATCTACTACATCTATGTCAGTCACCACACCTCCAGTGGTTGGGAGGACGACATGCTTGGCTCCGAGGTGCTCGCCAACGGTGACACGATCCGCATCACCCTGACCGGCTACTCGGATTCCATCTTCGACATCAAGTGCGTCGACGAGGATGACGACTCGTACACCTTCTGGGGCGTCAACTGTGCTACGGACGACGTGACGGTAACGCTGTCCGATCTCGACTAACAGGCCTCAGCTGCGGGTAGATTGGCCAGAAGGCTGTCTGATTCAGCAGCCTTCGGCTAGCTTTGGATGTTTTTAGCCATCCCCCTTGAAATCCGACCAGGCTTGCACTACAGTTTATTCAGCCAGCGGCAGACGCTGGTAAGGAGAATACCATGATCAAGAAACTGGTTCTTGTACTGTTGCTCGGCGTATTTGCTTTAAGCGCAGTCATGGCGTGGGATGGCTATATCGATATTACCAACGATACCGGTTATTCCATTTACTACATTTACATCAGTCACCATACGGTAAGTGACTGGGAAGACGACATGCTCGGCGACAAGGTCCTGTCCAATGGCGACACCATCCGCATTACCCTGAATGGCTACGCGGATTCCATCTTCGACATCAAATGCGTTGATGAAGACGGCGATTCCTACACCTTCTGGGGCATCAACTGCGCCACCGACGACCTGACGGTAACTCTGTCCGACTTGGATTAAGTTTTCCGCCAGCCTGTTATAGACCCGGCTACGATCTCCCTGCAGATCGGCCGGGTTTTTGCATTAAGAGGTACTTGAAAGATGGCCATGAATAGCATCCAGATTGGTACCTCCGGCTACTCCTACGACGACTGGCGGGAGGTTTTTTATCCGGCTGACCTTAAGAAGGAGGCTTTTCTCGAATATTACGCGCTGTTTTTTCCGTTTGTGGAGCTGAATTTCTCCTATTATGCCATGCCGGAAGCCCGCAACCTGAGCGGCATGATGCAACGGACACCGGCCAGCTTCCAGTTTGCCATCAAGGCCCACCGCAGCCTGACCCACGAGGTTGATGCTGGCTGGCCGGAGGCTGCCCGCCACTTCCGACAGGCCGTCGCGGTGTTGGCGGAGCGGCAGCGCCTGGTATGCGTTTTGCTGCAGTTGCCTTTCGGCTTTCATTATACGCCCGATAACCGTCAGTATCTTTCACGCTTGTTGGCTGCCCTGGATGGCTTGCCTTTGGCGGTCGAGTTCCGCAATAACGAGTGGGGGGGCGCGCGCGTGGCCGAGGAAATGGAGCGGCGGCGGGTGGCCAGCGTCATGGTCGACCAGCCAGACCTGCCTGGGTTGCCGCTACCGGCCGAGCTGGTAACCGGCGATTTCGGCTATTTCCGCTTCCACGGCCGCAATCAAACCAATTGGTGGCGGGGCGACAATGTCTCACGCTATGATTACGCCTATAGTGGCGCCGAGCTAGGCCTGGCGCAGGCGAAATTGCGGCGTATGGCCGCGCGGTCGACTTTGTGGGTGGCGTTCAACAACCATGCCGGCGGTAAAGCCGTGCACAATGCCCGGGAACTGAAGGCTTTGTTGGAGCCACTTAAGGCTGAGGAGTGAGCCGTTGGCGCAGGGCGGCCAGGTTCTCGAAGTCGGCCGGCGCCAGTTTGAAATAGCCTTCCTCGTCCATGGTCATGACTAAGGCCGTCTGCCAGTGCTGCAGGTTGAGCGATAGGTAGCGCAGCGCCACTTCGACGTAATCTGGCTGGTGGCGGGTGGCAATCAGCAGCTCCACATAATGATCGGCGTAACTGACAACCGACAGCCAGCCCCGCTTGAGTACCACGTCGCAGACATTGGCGCAGCCGGGCACCTGGTCCTGGTGCCGCTTGATCCACTCATCGTGAAAGCCGGGTATGCGGATGATGCCGCCGTTGGCTTGCAGCCAGATGGCGCCGGCTGTCCATTGGAAGGGAATGGTGGCGCTCATGGCTGGCCGCCGTCGGGTTTGGGAAGCCAGCCGCTGGCCTGGAAAAAAGCGGCGAAATGCGGTGGCAGGCTGGCAGCGGCGACGACTGGGGGCTGGAACGGCAGGCGCAGGCGGCAGGCGTACAGGAAGAGGCGCTTGACCCCGAATTGTTTGGCGGCCAGCCGGTTCAGCTTGAAATTACCATACTTGTCATCGCCCATCAGCGGCCAACCGGCGGTGGCGAATTGCTGCCGGATCTGGTGCATGCGGCCCGAGCTGAGAGTCGCCTCCACTAGGCTGATGTCGAAGGCGGCCGGACTGCCCTGGTCGCCAGGCAGACTTGAGAGACTGGAGCGACAAGGCCAGCTGTCCAGCCAGCGGTAGTGGGTTAGGGCTTCCAGCTGCTTACCCTGCACCCGCACCGGGCTAATTAGGCTGCCGCTAGCCGGTGCGGGCTGGCCGAAGACCAGCAGGCGATAAGTTTTCTCCACCTGATGCCCTTGGAGTAGCTGCGATAGATCCTGGGCCGCCCGAGCCGACCTGGCCAGTAGCAGGCAGCCGGCCGTCTCCTTGTCCAAACGGTGCACCAACCAGGTTTTCAGGCCATAATCGCGTTCCATGGCCTCCAGGACAGTCAGCTTGACCCCCGCTCCCGGCTGGACGGCCAAACCGGCCGGCTTGTCGATGATGAGGAAATCGTCGTTGCTGAACAGCAGGGGTATCATGCGGGCAAACTATAGCGGCAGGCGGGTGGGAATGCAAGCCAAAAAAGCCATAATTTTCAAAGGCTTGATCCTAGCAGGGTGTTGAAAAACGCGGATGCGGCTTTTCAACACTTCAAAAGCTGCTAGTAAAGATTTTTGCATTGGACACGCCAATGCTTTATACTTGTATTATGAGGGAAGCGATGATTGGCGGACGGCCGAAAGGAGGGATACATGAAGGCTTTGCAGGATATTTCCTGGTTGCGTTACCTGTACACCTCGGTACAGCGCGAGCATTTCAGCTGGCGCGGTTTACGCATCGTCACCGTGATGGTGCCGAGTTCCTCCCTGCATCATTTTGAGCGCTTCAAGTACCGGATGCTGGTGTTTGAGGCGGCCACCATCACGCCGGTGCTGGCTATCAATATTGAAGACGACCTGATGGGCAGCTGGTGTCTGACCGTCCAGGAAGGCGACAGCCTGCAGGTCATGCAGCGGCTGGAGCAGGCGCCGAGCTATGAAGGCTTCCGCAGTTTGGCTTTGGAGCAACTGGAGCGCTTGCCGTCCATCATCGACCGGTCCAGTAAAAGCCCTCGGCCGCGTCGCGCTGGCAAGACCGCCACCATCATCAAATTCCCGCGCCCCTAAAATGCGACCATAAAGACGCGGTCGGCTTCTTACGATACACTGAGAGTATGAACAACACTAATCGCCCGCGGCAGTCCAGGATTCTAACCGTGGTTTTGGGCCTCTGCTTGCTTTTTGCCTGGCCGGCTAGCTTGGTGGCGGAGGAATTTTCCTCGGAACGCGGATTTTTTATCGACTTGCCAGAAGGGTATCAGCTGCTAGCCGAGGGCGGCGCCAATCAGTTCGTGTTTATCGGTCCGGACCAAACCGCGCGATTGGAAATAAAAATCTTTGACCCTGGTCGTTATGCCTCATTTTCGGCTTTCGCCGAGGCCATCAAAGCCCAGCTCGATAGCCGGATGCAGTATCAAAGCTACGATTACGCCGGGCGAGGCGCCCGATTGGCCAATTTTACCCGTGGCAGCGGCGCGGCCGGGGTAAGCGGCCACCTCTTTTTGTTTAACCAGACGGCCGCCGAGTCGCCCTTTTTCCTGGTGATTATGTCCTACACCGTGGCCAGCCGCTTCGACGCCGACGACGATTTCCTGCGCTCGGCCCTCGACGGTTTTTCGGCCGACGGCACGCACCGCGGTCAACCTGGGCCAATCAGCGCGGCTGCCTTGGCCAGCCTACCGCCAGGTGGCCTACAGCCGCAACGTATCCGGTTCGGTGAAGCGGTCATCGACCTGGCCTGGGACCCGCGCCTGGCGGCGGTGGCCCAAGACTTGGTGGAGCGCGAATTCCGGGTGTTGCTGCCGTATGCCGAGGTGCCTGAGCTATTGGAGTCGGCCATGCGGCGATTTTACCGGCTAGTGTACCGTCAGACCGCGCGCGGCCTAGACGAACTGGGCTTGCATCTGTCGGCGGCCTGGGAGAGTGGCGCCTGGAAAGGCGAGGCCTGGACCGGGGTAGAAGCGCCTGTTGACCAGGCGAGTCCGGCGGCCGGCGCGGCGGCAACGCGCCAGCCGCCGGCTGGTCAGCCGACAACGGTTCCAGCCGGCGCTGGCTCGGTCAGCCAGGCGAGCGGCCAGCCGCGTTACGGCATTCCGGCCGCTAGCCGGGCCTATGTCGCCGCCTTGTTGGCCTGGACCCAGTCTTTCGTATACGAGCGCGATCCAGCTGGCTCCGACGTGGTCAATCCCCTGACGGCCG
This sequence comes from Spirochaetes bacterium GWB1_60_80, assembly GCA_001829185.1. GTDB lineage: Bacteria > Spirochaetota > Spirochaetia > Treponematales > UBA12059 > UBA12059. The sequence continues at coordinate 1,442 of MIAR01000045.1, read as the reverse complement.
CTTTTGAACAACGGGGCGATTGCGATTCCCGCGCCTTGGTGCTGGCTATCCTGTTGCGCCAGGAGTCGGTCGATGCCGGCGTCATGATTTCGCTGGTCCATAGCCACGCCCTAGCCATGTTCGACGTGCCTGGACTCGGTGCCCGTTTCCCGTATGTCGAGCGGCAATGGCTGGTCGGCGAGACCACCGCTGCGGTAACGCCTGGGCAGATAGCCCAGAGCCAGTCGGACATCGCCGACTGGTTCGGCATAACGTTCGATTACTGAACCCCGACAGACTCCAAGCATCGGACTGCCGAATCCGCTGGCTGGATGCCTAACAGGGTGTTGAAAAACGCGGATGCGGCTTTTCAACACTTCAAAAGCCGGTACAATTACGCAGCATAGCGCAAGCTATGCGAGGAATTGTTAAGGTTGTTGAGAAAGCAACCGGCTTTTTCAACAACCTGCTAATCCGCCGGCAAACCAGCTTCTTTCAGTAAGCGCTGTACCACCGGCCGGTCAGCTGGTGCCCAACGTAGCGACGGCAGGCTGGCGCGCGGCAACCACAGGCTGGCACCGTGCTCACGGGCCCGCGGCTGAGCGTCTGTCAGGCGGCAGGGCAGGCAGACCAGTTCCACGATCAGGTCGTCGTACTCATGAACCACGCGGCAGTATTCCGGGCCGCTGCAGGTTATCTGGCAGCCGAATTCCTCGGCTATCTCGCGCCGGGCGGCCTGCGCCGGGCTCTCGCCTTCCTCCAGCTTGCCGCCGGGGAATTCCCACAAGTTCGGCCGGCTCATGGCTGGCGAGCGCAAGGCGCAGAAAATCTCGCCGCGCTCGTTCTCGATGATAGCCGCGGCCACCGTGACGCGACGCTTCATGTCGCCATTACCGAGGCTGGTGGCTTGTAGGTATTATCTGTTCGATCAAACGACCAGTGTTTTCGCTCAGTCATGCTTCATAGTTGCTTTGTTTGCAGGTAAAAGTCAAGCTTGGCTTCAGCCCGCTTGGACTTGGCTTCCAGCCCGCCTGCGGCTGCTGGCGCGCGCGCACGGGCTGCGCCCGTGCGACGAGGGGAATGGATGGTAGTAGCCGCTGTCGCGGCAGGCGTCAACCTTGCGCGCTTTTCCTCGCCTTCGCTCGGCGCAGCCTCCGGTTTATCGCCAAGGCCTTTGGCCTTGGCGCGTCCAGGTGGGCCAGGTGTGTAAACAAGCAACCGCACCTTGCGGCACGGTTACTTGTTTTCTGTGGTTGGGCCCACCTGGACTTGAACCAGGGACCAATGGATTATGAGTCCACTGCTCTAACCAACTGAGCTATAGGCCCTTGCGATAGAGGTCATTATAATGATTTGGCGGAAAAAGTCAATTCTGCGCATTGACTCATAATTAATCTAGCCGAAAAAAAGTGGTTGACTCATAAGTAAAATCTAGCCCTGTGAGTAGACTCTACCATGGGGTG
>MIAR01000044.1 GCA_001829185.1 Spirochaetes bacterium GWB1_60_80 | reverse complement strand
TGGTTGAATGAGAAGAGCCGTATGACGGGAGACTGTCACGTACGGTTCTGTGAGAGGCTGGGGGTGCGATTCCCCCGGTCTACTCGACCCCTTCCCCCAAGGCGGCTCGGAAGCCTGCCCTTGCGCAGCGTCGGCCGGGCGTTTACAATAGCCTTATATGTCCATCCTCCTGTTGTGCACCAGCCCCGGCGGCCAGAATAGTATTACCTGGCAGTACTGCCGTTTCTTTGAACGCGCCCTGGGCGTCGACAATTGTTCCATTGAGCTGGTCGGCCGCGAGCCGGAAGCCTGGCAGAAAAACCGCAACGATTTTACCACCCTGGTGGCCAAGATCAAGGCCGCCAGCGCCGTTGTTTTCGTGTCACCGGTTTTTCAGCTGATGCTGCCGGCCCAAGTGCTCGGCTTGCTCGGCCTGTTGCGCGCCGAAGCCAAATTGCTGGTCGGCAAGCCCGTGCTCCTGGTAACGGTTTCCTTTCATCATTTCGACAATTTGGCCCACGATTGGTTTAGCCGCAGCTTGGCTGATGCCAAGTCCGTGCCGGGTTTGGGTTTGGCTTTGGGCCTATTCGATCTATTTGACCTTGCCAAACGTCGGGCGGCCGAGGCCGCCTTCCTGTTCTGGGCGGCAACCGGCGCCCCGTCGACCGTGCCTCTGCCTCAACTGCCCGCCGCTAGCGCCAACGATGATTTTATTCTCTGCCTGGTTGACGACATGGCCAACCCGCGGGTCATGCACCTGGTGGAGGCGCTGGCCGGCCAGCTCCAGCTGCCGGTCCGTCAATACGATCTGGCTTCTCCCGGACTGTCCTCCGGTTGCCGGGCCTGTCTGACCTGCCTGGGTTCGGGCGTCTGCCGCATACCGGACGCCGTGGCCAAGGTTCATTCCACCCTGATTGACCAGGCCGCGGCCATAGTCTGGTGCGGCGAGGTGGAGAACCATTTCTTCTCGACCCGTTTCAAGGCCTTCCTGGATCGCTGGTTTTTCCGGGGCCTGCAGCCTATCCTGCGCGGTAAGGTGTCGGCCTTGCTGACGCCTTCAAGCTTGGATGACGAGCCGGAAGTCCGCCAGTATTTCGAGGCCTTTTCGGCCAGCCTTGGTGCCCGTTGGGCCGGCGTCTGGGACGAGCCTAAGGGCCGCGACGCCAAAAACGCGGATGGTCTGGCGCATTTCGCCGCCCACCTGGAGTGGATGGTTCGTTCCGGCGCTGCCTACGGCGACAATTTCTTGGCGCTGGCCAGCCACAAGATCAAGCGTGACGCCGTGTTTGCCTTGCAGACCGTCTTGTGGCGCTGGCATGAGTGGTACCGTCGGAACGGTCTATATGATTTTCCCGGGCAGCGCTGGTTCGACCGTCTTAAAAATGGTATTGTATCCTGCCTGCTGCGTATCCCGGCGCTGCGCCGTCGCCAGGCGGCCCGGCTACGGCTCGACCTAGGGCGTGGATTCAAGACGGCCGGCCTGTCGCAAACGGCGGCCAGCGATGATGAGGTTACTGACTGGAGCCGGTGATGCCCGGCCAATCTGCCACTCTGGAGGTAATAATATGAAATTGACCACCAAAATCAGCCTGCTTGTCGCCTTTTTCTTCGTGGTTTTTGCGGTTGGCATACTGCTCATCATGTACTCCTTGTCCCTTCAAGGCATGCGGGCCGAACTGAAGGGGCAGGCCATGTTGACCGCCAAGTTTGCCGCTACCCGTATCGATGGCAACCGCTTTGCCGAGCTGGTCCGGTCGATGGACGCCACCCATCCCTATTACCAGGAGCTGCACGACGAACTGGCCGTCATATACGAACTGGGTACGGCCGTCTTCCTGTACACCATGATCCTGGACGGCGATACAGTCGTGTACATAGTCGATGGGATGGATCCTGATTCAGCCGATTTCAGCGCCCTCGGTGATACCGATACCCTGGATAACTATTCGGAGCGGACACTGGAAGCTCTGGAAGGTCGTTTCGCGGTCGACGACGATATCTTCGTCAGCGAAGACTGGGGGACGCTCCTGTCGGCCTATGGCCCGATTATCGACTCTCGCGGCCGGGTGATTGGCATCGTCGGCTGCGATATCGCCGGCGATGAAATCGTCGCGGCCCGCGCCCGCTCGCTGACGCGCAGTCTGTTGGGTTTGGCCGGGGCGGCGATAGTCATTTTTGCCGTGCTGTGGCTTTTCCTGCGCCGGGTACTGTCACGACCCCTGCAGGCGGTGATGCATGCCGTCCGTAATCTGGGCGAGGGGGAAGGCGACCTGAGCATCAAACTGTCCGAGGCCAGCCGCGACGAGGTCGGCCAACTTGGGGTAGCCTTCAACCAGTTTCTGGGTGACTTGAGCGCGCGGGTGAACGTCGTCAAAGCCATCGCGGCCGACAATAAGGCCATCGCCGACCATTTGTCGGCGGCCGGCACCCAGTCGTCGGCTGCTACCAATCAAATTTCCGCCAATCTGGCTTCCATCCATACCGAGACCCGGCAACTTAATCAGCAGATGCTGGAGGCCGCCGGTTTTTCGCGCCAGGTACAAAGCCAGGGCCAAGCCTCGGAAGTCATTATCCAACAAAATGTGGCTGAGAGCCGCCGCTCGTTGGAGGACTTGGGCAAGTTTTTTGAGGAACTCCATCAGTCGATCCTGGAAATTACTGGCCGGTCCGGTGAAATTAAGCAGATGGAGCTCAGTGCCGATAGCAGCCTGGCCGCCATGGAAGAATTATCTGGCGCCTTGGGGGCGGCTAAGGCGGTAATCGAGACTGTCCGGCCGATTTCGGCCGCCATCAACGATGTCGCCGAACAGACCAACCTGCTGGCCATGAACGCCGCCATCGAGGCCGCTCATGCCGGCGTGGCCGGTCGCGGCTTCGCGGTGGTGGCCAACGAGATCCGCAACCTATCCGAGCAGACGGCCGAGCGTTCGGCCTCGATCGACAAAGAGCTCGATGTCATGCAGAGCCGCATCGGCAACGCCTGGAGCGTGGCCCAGCGGGCCAGCCAGTTGGTCGAGCAGGGCATCGGCCAAACCAGGCAAATCGCCACCCGGATGACGAGCCTGATAAATGGGTTCAGCCGGCTGGAGAGCACCAATAGCTCGCTGGCTACGGCCTCGGCCGAAATGTCGCGCAAGAATGAAGAGTTGTATGGCGTCATGCACGGCATCCACGAACAGATCGGCCGGATCGACACTAGTATTGGCCAGGCGGCAAATATCTCGGCCGAGCATCTGAACGGCATGACGGAAATCAACAGCGGCATGGCCGAAATCAACCATTCGCTGGCTAGCCTGGCCGGCTCGGCTCAGCAGGTAATGGTCAATGCCGCGGCTCTGGCCGACGGCATCGGCCGCTTCAAGACTAGGGACAGTCCCGGGCCGTCCGGCTTCAGGTCTGGGTCCACAATTCCATCAGTTTGAGAATGGTGTCCGTGGCCTGTACCATTTCGGCGGCGCTGGCCCATTCGTGGCGGCCGTGGAAATTGTGCATGCCGGCGAACAGGTTGGGCGTCGGGATGCCCATTTCGGTCAAGCGGGCGCCGTCGGTGCCGCCGCGGATCGGCTTGGAATAGGGCTTGGCGCCAGCCAGCTCGGCGGCTTTGAACAGGAGCTCGGTGACCTGCGGCGTTTGGTCCAGTTTCTGGCGCATGTTCAGGTATTGCTTGGTGAACTCGACCTCGACCTTGCCGCCGGGGAACTGTGTCTCGATGGCGTGGGCGAAACTGCGCACCGCGGCGATGCGCCGGTCCATGCCGTCGCTCCGGAAGTCGCGCAGGATGAGGTCGACCTTGGCCTTTTCTAGGCTGCCTTCAATGCCGGTGATATAGTAGTAACCGAACCACTCGTCGGTGGCCTCCGGGCTCTCGGCGCGGGGCAGCAGGGCGGCGAAGTGGGCGGCCATGCTGCCGGCGTTGACCATGACGCCGCGGGCGTAGCCGGGGTGCGAGGCCTTGCCGGTAAAGTGGGCCGTCGCGGCGTAGGCGTTGAAGCATTCGGCCTCGATCTCGCCGCCGCGGCCGCCGTCCAGGGTGTAGCAGGCCACGGCCTTGATCCTGTCCAGCGGGAAGAGGTTCATGCCGGTGCCCTTTTCCTCGTCCGGGGTGAAGATGGCGTACAGCGGCCCGTGCTTGATCTCGGGATGCTTGAGGATATGGTTGACGGCCGTCATGATGATGGCCGCGCCACCCTTGTCGTCGGCGCCCAGCAGGGTAGTCCCGTCGCTAGTCACCAGGGTATCGCCGACGTAATTGGCCAGTTCGGGGAACTCGGCCGGATCCAGCGTCCAGCCCGGCGACAAGGCAAGCGGCTTACCGTCATAGGCGCGCACCACCTTGGGATTGACGCCCTTGCCGGAAACGTCCTCGGCCGTGTCGATATGGGCCATGAAGCCGATGGCCGGCTTGTCTTCGCAGCCCGGGCTGGCCGGGATGGTTGCTATCAGGTAGCAATGTTCGTTCAGCCAAACGTCCTTGAGGCCCATCGCCTTGAGCTCAAGCTCCAGGCGGCGGTTCATGTCCCATTGGCAAGGCGTGGACGGGGTGGTGTCTACGGCATGGCTACAGGTGGACTCGATTTTAGCGTAGCGCACCAGGCGCTCGACCAATTCGTCGGCAAATGGTCGCTTGAGGATGGTGGTAAAGTCATTCATGGCATCAGTATGCCCTGTTCCGGGCCTTTTGGCAAGCCTAGGGGGTCTGTCCCCAATCCCCGGGGGTCTGTCCCCTGTTCCCGCTTTTTTTCAGGCAAGCATAGCCGAAGGCCGGTAAAATCAGTATAATCAAGTCAGGTAAGTCCGGCCGGAAACCCGCCCTAGGGCGGGTTTCCGGATTGTTTTTAGTAGTACAGGAGATTCAGAGTGATGAAAAGCCAGATTGATTTCCGCCTCGATGACGAGGACGACGATGACGACGATGAATGCGGCAACAAGGCAGGCAAATCCGGCGACGCGCTGATGGAGCGCATGTTGGATACCCGCACCATCATACTGTCTGGTCAGGTCGACAAGGTGTTGGCCGAGCGGGTGGTCCGCCAGCTGATACTGCTGGAAGCCCGCAGCCATGAGCCCATCCGCATCATGATCGATTCGCCCGGCGGCGACGTCGATGCCGGCTATGCCATCTTCGACATGGCCCGCTTCATTAACGCCCCGGTCTGGATGATTGGCATGGGGCTGGTGGCCTCGGCCGGCGCCCTCATCCTGTTGGCGGCCCCCAAGCAGCAGCGCCTGGCCTTGCCCAATTCGCATTACCTGATTCATCAGCCGCTGTCCGGCCTGCGCGGCGTGGCCACCGATATCGAGATTCACGCCCGGGAGCTGGAGCGGACCCGCGATCGCATCAATAAACTGATCGTGGCCGAGACCGGCCAGTCGCTGGAGCGGGTGGTCAAGGATACCGATCGCGACTACTGGATGAACGCCGAGGAGGCCGTGGCCTATGGCCTGGTCTCGCGCGTGGTGCGCAATCGCAGCGAACTGACCTTATGAAAAGCAGCCTGCTGCCGCCAGCCCTGGTTGCCTGTTACGACGGGCTAGACCAGGCTGCCGTCCCGGCGGGACTTGAGCTGTATCGCGGCAAGGTCCGCGATGTGGTGTCAAGCGGCGATCTAGTGGCCTTGGTGGCCAGCGACCGCCTTTCGGCCTTTGACCGGGTCCTGACCACCGTCCCGTTTAAGGGCGAGGTCCTGACCCGCGTATCAAGCTGGTGGTTCGAGCGCACCGCCGACATTATCCCCAACCATCTGTTGGCGGCGGCCGATTTCGGCGGCCTCGATGCCTTGACGCTCAGCGGCCGCTGCGTCGTTGGTCGGCGCTGCGCCATGCTGCCGGTGGAAGTGGTGGTGCGCGGTTATCTGACCGGTTCCGCCTGGCGCGATTATCAGGCCGGCCGGTCCGTCTCCGGCATCCAACTGCCGCGCGGCCTCAACTACTGCGAGAAATTTCCGGTACCGCTGGTTACGCCTAGCACCAAGGAAGCCGCCGGCCACGACCAGCCGGTAGCCGGCGCGCAGATCGTCAGCTCCGGCCTGGTGGAGCTTGAGCTCTGGCAGCAGGTTGAAAAGACCAGCCTGGCGCTGTTCCGGCGCGGCCAGGAATTGGCGGCGGAACGCGGCCTGATCCTGGTGGATACCAAATACGAGTTCGGCCTGTCTGCCGGTAAGCTGACCCTGGCCGACGAGATCCATACGCCCGATTCCAGCCGCTACTGGTACGCCGACAGCTATCTGGAACGCTACGCCACCGGCGCCCAGCAGCGCGAACTGGACAAGGAAACCTTCCGCCGTTGGCTGCTGGAGCGTGGTTTCTCGGGCGACGGCGAAGCCCCGGTCATCGATGACGCGGTTCGGCTGAAAACCGCCAGTCGCTACATCGAGGCTTACGAAGCCATCACCGGTACCGGCTTCACGCCAGTCATGCCGCTGCCCAAGGCGGCTGAAGCCGCCATCCAGCGCATCCTGCGCCAGTTGGTAGCCTGAATCAGCGCGACGAAACGTCGCGGCCACGGTAACCGTGCGCCGCGATGGTTGCCGTGCGCGATGCCGGCTGCGGTTTACAGTCGGTAGCGGACGCCCAGGCCGCCGGAACCCATGAACTGGGTGGCCGGGAACAGGTACATACCGATGCCGATTTCCAGGAACAACTCCAGCGGCGCGTCCTTAAAGCGGTAATTCAGGCCAACCGGAATGCGGAAGCCGATCTGGGGCAGGTCGCTGCCGAAGGACACCTCCAGGCCGATACCCACGAAGGGCACGATGTCCTGTTCCTGGATAACCAGGAGCCCGGGGAAGGCCAGCTCGTAGTTGGCCTGGGCGATGATATTGACGCTGTCGGCCGGACCGGCGAAATTCCAGGCGGCCTTAAAATCAAGCCAGTTGACGGCATTCAGGTCAAGGCCGACGCAGACGCCGCTGGGCTGGCCCAGGAAGATACCTAGTCCCAGTTTGGTCGGCTCGGCGATCAGGCTGGCGGCTAAACCGCCGGTCAGTAGCAGGATACATAACGCTTTCTTCATGGTTTTCCTCGTTATAGCTTGATGTGGTAGCCAGTCTGGCCGGTTACCCTGCCAAACCCAGGGTAATGATAGCAGGAAAACCTAAAAAGCGATAGCGCCGCCGGCCTCAGTTGCCGAATTCGTAGCGCAGACGCATCAGCAGCCCCGGATTCTTGTCGGCGAACTTGACAATGTCGGCCCGCCGGATGGTATACAACGATACCTGGCTGGTATGGTGGTAGTCATAGCGGATCGGTTGGTCGTAGTAGATGCGCGAGATCGAGCCGATGAAGTCGCCGTTGCCGAGCCTGGCGATGGTCTGGCCATCTTTACGGACTTCGATTTCGCCGCGGCGAATAATGAAAAAATCATTCTGGCTGTCGCCCGCCGCGAGTACCGAGCCCGCCCCGGCCAGCTCGGTGGGCACGAACATCGATTCCAGCCAGGTTTTCTGGGTGGCGGTGCACAGCCGGAAGAGCGGGCTGTTGGACAATAGATTCCAGGTTTCGCTGTTGCGGATGCGCGCCAGCCGTACCAGCATTTTCTCGAATTCGGTGCCGCTGATGAAGTTGAGGAATTTGTCGCGCTCGATGGTGTATAGCACCACATCGGTCTCGGCGTAGACGTCGGCCGCCCGCCGGCTCTGGGTGACCAGCGCCACCTCGCCGAAATAATCGAAGGAGCCGTATATTTTCTTCTCGGCCAGGTCGTGGCCGGTAACGGAAACATTACCCATGTATATGATGTAGAACTTGTCGCCGGGGCTGTCCTTCTTGATGATCAGCTGACCCTTGCGGTAATGCTCTTCCTGGACGATGGTGATGAATTCCTGGGCCTTGCCGATGTTGATGTCCTGGAAGAAGTCCAGGTGCTTGAGCAGGCCGAGGATCTGGTAATCCTTCTCGAAGTCCGGCTGGCGCACCTTGAACTGGAGGGTGTGCTCGATGCCGAACCGGGCCAGCGTCAGCTTGGTGTCCTTGGGGAAATCCTTTTCGGCGATGTGGTAGACCACGATCTTGGACTGCAGCCGGTCGCTTAAGGAATTGAGGAAGGCCACCGGGGTGTGCAGGGGCGGAATGCCGGCTTCGTGGTAGATGACCTTGAAACTCCAGGGAAAGTCCTTGAGCTCCCGGTAGCGGTTACCCGAGATGATGCCCTTGTCGAGCATTTCCAGATGCTTGGCCGGGTCGTTGTTGTGGTCGGAGGTGTAGACGAAGCTCTGGTCCTGGAAGGTCATGGCAAAGCCGATGGTCGGGATGGAGTGGACGCTGTAGAACATCTTGAATTCGGCGCCGTGGATGTAGAGCTTGCGGTCGATTTTAATCTGGTTGAAGTCGAACAGCTTGCGCAGGCGGTCTTCGCTCTCGCCGGTGGTGGCCGAGTATTTACGCATGAAACTGTCCATGATGGTTTTGGTGGTATAGATGCTGATGCGGTGCTCTTCCAGGATCTTCTGGAAGGTGCCGGCGTCGTGGTCGGCATGGCAGTGCGTCAGGATGATGCCGTCGATCAGCTTGGGGTTGACGTTGGAAGCCAGCAGCCATTCGGTAGAATTGACCGGCGGATCGATCATCAGGCCAATGTGGTTGAGCCACACGATGAAGCCGGAAGTGTTGCTGGTCGGGTCAAAGCCGTGGCTGGGGCCCAGGCAGGTCACGCCGAACAGCGGCGGAATGAAGGGCTCGGCCAGGCGCTGGCCGATGCGGTAGGCGGCGTTGTAGTCGACGGTGTCGGGAATTTCAGCGATCGGCTGGCCCTGCTCCAGTAGGTAGTAATTGCGGCCGGTAGCGCGGATCGACAGGTCGCCTAAATCGGCCACCTGGTCGACAAACGGGATAAATTCCACCAGGTCGTCGATGGTGAAATTGCTGCGGAAAAATTTCATCTCGGCTTGCAGGTCAATCAGGTCGAGGGCCTCGGGGTCGGCGTCGTAGTCTTCGCGGACGTTCAGCGTTTCCGGCCCAAAAACCGATTCCTGGAGTATCTTGCGGATGACGTCGGCCTGGTCGGCCTGGCAAATCAGTCGGGTCTTGCGCTTTTTGATAAAGAAATTGAAGTAAACCGGGAATTCGATTTCGGCTACGCAGATGCCTTTGTGCCAATTGAACATCTCGCGCGGCAGGACATAACAATCGGGCACCGAGTCGGGCAATACCATCGTGTCTTTGATGGTTTCCGGCGGCACGCCGAATTGGATCTGGCGGCCGACGGCTTTGACCAGCCAGCCGCCGCGGGTAAGTTTGGTGATAGTCGCTTCGCTCATTGCACCACCCGGAAGATAACGACATCGTTGCACCAGCCCAAAAGGGCTTGAAGCCGGCAAAGTGGGCTAGCCTCGGCCGTCCGTCGTCTTGGCTGGCGGACTTGGCCACCTGACTCGATTGTAAGCGCTGGGGGTTAAATTGTCAAATAGCAGAAAAAGGATCGGCCGATAGCTTAAAAAAAAGGACCGGCCGAGAGTCAGGACAAAGGGACCGGCCGAGCGGCCGCGGCCTTTTGCCTTTTAGCGCGCATCCTGGCGCGTCTGTATGGCAGGTATTCGGCTGCTGAGGCGCGAGCTTGATTTTCGCGCTGGCTGGCCGAAGGGGAGGAGTCCAAGCATGCGCGTTTCCTGGTTCTTAATCGCCTTTACCTGTTGGCTGTTGTGTGCCTGCACGGCCTGCGGTTTGCCGGCCGGGCAAGCCCAGTCTGTCACCGTGTCCATCATGAGTTATAATGTTATGACGCTATTCGATCCGGTCGACGACGGCGGCGAATACGGCGAGTTTTCGGTCCGCTCCGGCGACTGGGACGAAGTCCGCTATCGGCAACGCCTGCGCAGCCTGAGCGAGGCCATCCTGGCCATCGTTCCCGGCGGGCCGGATATCCTGGTGCTGGTGGAGATCGAGAACGAGCGGGTCCTGGCCGATCTGGCCAGCCTGCTGGGCGGCTACAGCGCCCAAGTCATGGCGCCGGACGAGCCGGCCATCCTGGCCTGCGGCTTGCTGGCCCGCTTCCCGTTGACCTCGGCCCGAGCCCACCTGGCCGGTGGCGCGGTTGCCACTTCGGTGCCGCGTTATATGCTGGAGGCCGAATTCGCGGTCCAGGGCGAACCCTTGGTGGTGTTGGCCGCGCACTGGAAAAGTAAGCTTGGCGGCCCTGAGGCGACCGAGCCCGTCCGGCAAGGCGCCGCCGTGTTGGCCCGCGACCTGATGGCGCGGCGTCTGGCGGAACGGCCCGGCCTGGCTATCGTGTTGGCCGGCGACCTGAACGAGAATCCCGACGAGTTCGAGCGGGTCGGCCGGGCCTGGCCGACCGCCCTGATGCCGGTGGGGGAAGGCGACGGCGCTTGGCTGAATATCGCCCTGAGCGAGGCCGAGCTGGCTGCCGACAGCGCCTATCCGGTGCTGTTCTGCCCCTGGACAAAGGCGGCTGGTTTCAGTTACCGCTATGCCGGCCAGGACGAACGCATCGACCACCTGCTACTCTCGGCCGGCGCGCTGGGCGGCGGGCGCTGGCGTCTGGCGTCCTTCAGCGCCACGCCAGCCGGCTTCATGCTCGACGCCGATGGCAGTCCCCTGGCTTGGTCCAGCCGAAGCAATGACGGCTACTCCGATCATCTGCCGGTCTTGGCCACGCTGCAGCTGCTGCCGTAGCCGGTCGGCCAAAAGCTGGCGGCTATCGCGGCGGCCGGTTTTAGCTGTACGGATGCGGCCGATCATGGTAAACTGGCGACAAATTTTTTATCAGGAGTTACCATGGACGCTATGGAAAAATACGCCGACCTGCTGATCAGGGTAGGCCTCAACCTGCAAAAAGGGCAAACCCTGGTGCTGGCTTCCCCCTTGGAATGCGCCGCGTTCGCGCGTCTGCTCCAGGTCAAGGCCTACCAGGCCGGCGCCCGCGAGGTGGTGATGCGCTGGATCGACGAGCAAACCGATTGCCAGCGTTTCCTTATGGCCGACGAGGCGGTGTTCGACGAATTCCCGGACTGGAGCCGGCAGTTTTTCAACGGCTATGCCGAACAGGGCGCCGCCTTTCTGTCCATCGCGGCCGAGGATCCGGAATTGCTCAAGGATGTCGATCCCAAACGGATCAGCCGGCAGGCCAAGGTCCGCAGCGCGGCCCTCGGGGTGTACCGCGGCCGCCTGATGAGCAACAAGAATGTCTGGTGCGTCGCCTCGCTGCCGGTGCCGGCCTGGGCCAGGAAGGTCTTCCCGGAGCTGAGCGAAAGCCAGGCCATGGCGGCCCTCTGGCAGGCTATCTTCAAGGCGGTGCGGGTCGATCAGCCCGACCCGGTCAAGGCCTGGCAGGAGCATCAGCTGGCGCTCGACAAGCAGGTTAACTATCTGAACGGCCGGCAGTTCAAAGCCCTGCGCTACCGCAACAGCCTGGGGACTGACCTGACCGTGAACCTGCCCGACCACCATATCTGGATCGGCGGCGGCGACAAATCCCCAGCCGGCTACATGTTCGTCGCCAACATGCCCACCGAGGAAGTCTTTACCTTGCCGCGGGCCGACGGCGTCAACGGCCGGGTGGTCAGCTCCCTGCCGCTCAACTACAACGGCAAGCTGGTCGAGCGATTCTGGTTTGAGTTCAAGGACGGCCAGGTGGTCGATTACAGCGCCGCTAGGGGCAAGGAAACCCTCACCGAGCTGCTCGGGACCGACCCCGGTGCCCGGCGCCTGGGCGAGGTAGCCCTGGTGCCCTACGACTCGCCGATTTCCAATCAGCGCATCCTGTTTTACAACACGCTGTTCGACGAGAACGCCTCCTGTCACTTTGCTCTGGGCAAAGCCTATCCGACCTGCCTGGCCGGCGGCGAGGACCTGAGCGCCGACCAGCTCCAGGCCGCTGGCGTCAACGATTCGCTGATTCACATCGATTTCATGGTAGGAACGGCCGACCTGCGCATCGTCGGCCTAGCGGCCGACGGTCGGGAGACCGAGTTGTTCATCGGCGGCAACTTCAATCCAGGCTTGTTCTGAGGCTTGGCCGGCTAGCGCCAGTTGGCTGGCACGGTCGGCCGGCTAGCGCCAGCCGCTTTAACAGGGTGTTGAAAAACGCGGATGCGGCTTTTCAACACTTCAAAAGCCGGTACAATTACGCAGCATAGCGCAAGCTATGCGAGGAATTGTTAAGGTTGTTGAGAAAGCAACCGGCTTTTTCAACAACCTGTTAATAGTTGCGGCTGGCTTGGCCAGCCGGGGCCGGCTCGGTTTTCGGTAGCCGTCCAGCCAAGTCCAAAAGCGGTTTCAGTAGTCTCGGCTGGCCAGGAAGCCGAGCAGCTGGCCGAGCAGCGCGCCGGTCTGGCGGCTTTGGTAGCGGTCGACCAGGCTGCGCAGCTCGCCGTCGGCCTTGGCCAGGTAATTGGCGCTCAATCGACGGCTGGCGGCAAAGCCACCCAGCCGCTCCACCAGCTCCACCAGGCGGCCGAAGCAGCCCTCGTCGCCTTCATGAAAGCGCAGCACCAATTCGCGCAGTTCGCGGCGTGCCGCCCGGTTGGCCGGGCGCTTGTCCAAAAGGGCGCTGATCAGCGGCAGGGTCAGCTGGCCGTCGCGCAGGTCCTGTCCCGGCGGCTTGCCGAAGGCCTGGCGATCGGCCAGGAAATCCAGGCGGTCGTCGTCAAGCTGGAAGGCCAGGCCGAGGTTGTAGCCGGCGCGGCGCAGCTTCTCCAGGCTGGTACGGTCGGCGGCCAGTTCGGCGGCCCCGCAGCTCAGCGCCAGGGTAAAGAGTAAAGCAGTCTTGCCGCCGATGATACGGTTGTGCTGGCGCAGGCTGGGTCGTTCAAGCAGCGTAGCTAGTTGTCGGCGATTCATAGCCTGCATGAACTCGCTGCGCACCATCAGGCGCACCATGCCGGCCAGCAGTTGGCCGGTCTGGGCGTCGCCGGTTTCGTTGATCAGGCTGAAGCAGAGCGTCAGGAGCAGGTCGCCCAACAGCACGGCGTGTTGTACTCCGACCGACTGGCGGGCCGAGGGTTGGCCGCGCCGCTCCGGTGAGTCGTCGATGACGTCGTCATGGGTCAGCGTCGCCAAATGGAGAATTTCCAGGGCGGCGGCCAGGATATAAATCCGCTGCGGCAGGCCGCCCGGGAAGGCCGGCGCAGCGCGCCAGCTGGTATCGATGTCCTCTGGCCGCTTGACGCCGTGCCGCCGCATTTGGCTGAAGATGCTCTCGGTCAGCCGCGGCAGGATCGAATCGTCGAAGGCGGTCGGCGGGGCTGGTAAACGGCCGTAGTCGCCGTCTGGCCCGCTCACCAGCCTGGCGCCGAGCAAAACCAGAAAGGGGCGGAGCAGCTTGCCGGAGGCGATGGTCATGCTGTGCAGGGCTGGCGCCACCAAGGGCGACAGGCGGGCTTCGGCCTCGAACAAGCCCCGCATCAAGTACCGGACGTAGGCCAACTCGGCCTTGACCCAGCCATGGTTATAGATGGCGTCAAGGCTGGCGGCTTTTTCTGGCTTTTTCAGGGCAACTACCTTAACGCTTTTTCTTGCGCAGCCGCGGCTCGCCTGAATACAGGTAGCTGCGCTGGGCTAGCTTGCTGGAGTTCCAACGGTCCTTGACCCAGGGGAGGGCGTAGTGATCCAGCCCCAAGGCGTGTCCGGCGCCGCCCATCATGACGATGGCCAGGAAGACGAACCACAGCTGGTTCCAGGTAAACATACCCGACAGGGTAAAGACCAGGCACATGATGATGGACAGGCCGGCCGCCGGGAAGGTCAGCAGGCCGCTCATCAGGGCCAGGCCGATTAGGATCTCAACCGAGACGATCATTACCTGGAAGGCGGCGAAGTTGAGGTGCGCGGCCATGCCATCCATGAAGGTGGTACGGAACCAGGTGACCAGGCCGGAATCGGGCGACAGGATGGGCTTGTCCAGGTCCCAGACTTTCTTGAGGACGGTCTGGGCGCTGGATCTGACGGCGTTGCCCACCACGACGAGGGTGTCGCCGGTGGCCTCGACAGCGGCAGCGCCGGTTTCCCAGCCGGCGTCGGTGGCCGCCGTGGCGGCGTCGGCCGCGGTTTGGGCACTGGTCACCACCACGTTGCCGGCGCTGACGGCCGCCGTCGGGCTGCCAGCCTGGACGACGCCGCGGCTGAACATCCAGGTGGAACGCGATTTGTCGAACTTCAGCCAGCCTTCGCCGATCTTGTTAACGCCTTCCATGACCCAGATCAGGCCCAGCCACAAGCGGGCCGGCAGGGCGAAGAAGGCCGGGATCCGGGCGGCGCCGTGGCCGTGGATTAGGCTGCGCTTATTCTTGACGTCGAGGAACTCTTCCCAGAGGTAGGCCCAGCAGGCGTTGAAGCCGGCCAAGCCCCACAGATAATGCAGGTTGACGAAGTGCTTGAGGGCCATGGCCGAGAAGCCGGCCAGGTTCATGTTCATGACCGAGGCCACCGCAAAGCGACTGCCAATTGAAATCATGAAGCCGTGGAACTTGGGCTGGTAGGGCTTGGCGGCCATCTTGTCAATCTGGGCGGCGATGTTGGCGGCAGCGGTAGCGGCGCTCTGCAGGGCGTTTTCGACGATCTGCGGCATCACCTTCTCGTCTTTGAGGAACCAGATCATGTCGCCGGCCAGGTAGACGTTGGGATGGTCGACCGATTGCATATTCTCGTTGACCAGGATGCGGCCGCGTTCGCCGACGATGTTCTTTTCTTCCTCGTCGAAGTAGCAGGCCGCCATGCCGTGGATGCCTTCGGGCGTGGCCACCGAGCACTTGTCGTTGGAAACCCGGCCTTTGGTCAGGTTGATCTTGGCGGTGAATTCCGAACCCTGCACGCCGCAGGTCCAGACGAAGGTTTCGGCTTCGATGACTCGATTGTCCTTGAGGATGTAGCGGCCTTTTTCGCCTTTGACGATGGGGGCGCTGGTCAATATTTCCACGCCGCGTTTTTCCATGTACTTCTTGGCCTTCGCGCGCGGCTTCTCGGCCAGGATGGGCAGGATGTGGGGCAGGGCTTCCACCACCATCAACTTGACCGCAGCGCGGTCGATGTGGTACTTGCGGCAGAGGACGTCGGCCCGCTCCATCAGTTCGCCGATCAGCTCGATGCCGGTAAAGCCGGCGCCGGCCACCACGAAGGTCAGCTGCTTGCGTTTCTTGTCGTGATTCGGCTCCTTGGCGGCGGCGCGGAACATCAGCTCGACGTGTTCGCGGATGCGGATGGCGTCTTCCAGCGACCAGAGCGTAAAGGAATGCTGCTGGATGCCGGGCACGCCGAAGAATTCCGGATGGCCGCCAGTGGCCAGCACCAGGTAATCGTAGTCGTAGGTCGCGATGCCTGACTTGAGGCGTCGTTGCTGGAAGTCGATGCCGTCGATCTCGTCGATGATCACCTTGACCTTGGTGCCGGCGAAGATGCGTTTGTAGCTGATCTGGACGGCTTCCGGCTCGGTGCGGCTGCCGGCGATCTCGTGCAGCTCGGTCATCAGCGTATGGTAGGGATTTCGGTCGATCAGCGTGATGTTAATATTGGTGCGGCGTTTGTAGCGCTTGTGCAGTTTCTTGGCCGCCTCGACGCCGGCGTAGCCGCCACCGAGGATGACAATTCTGGTTTGGTCGCTCATGTTCAGCTCCTTGCGCTCTTGGTGCCCACACTGCCCTGCCACCGGTTGCGCGGTGCTGGCCTGGCCTGGGGCTTTTCAGGATGTTCCAACGATACCCGTATCTTAAACCAGTCCGGCCGGGATTGCCCGGACTGACAGTTGATTCACTGTATAAAGACTCTGGCCAGCAGTAGCAGGCAGAGGGCCAAGCCCTGCAGGACGAAATTCTTGACGGACAGGGCGAAGGTCTCGGCCTTGCTTTGTTTGGCGAAAAAGCGCCGCACGTTGCCGGCTACCGGGACGATGGTCAGGCCGAAGGCCAGGAACCACCAGGGGAAAACGCCTAGGATCACCAGGCTAAGCGCCGCCAGGCTGCCGATGGCGTAGAGGGCGGCGAATAGGAGCAAGCCAGCCTTGGTGCCGACGAAGTGCGGCAGGGTGTAGCGCCGGTTGGCCAGGTCTTCAGCCTGGTCGCACAGGTTATTGGCCAACATAATATTGGCGATGCCGCCGAAAAGGGGCAGGTCGACTAGGGCTAGGTACAGTAGTTCGGGCCAGTTCAGGTTCAGTTGCAGACTGGCCGCTGTCCAGTTCCAGCTCAGCAGGGAACCGGCCGGAGCCTGAATGTAGACCGCGATGAAGGGAATGAGGAGGCCCATGACGCCGCCGGAAAACAGTTCGCCGAAAGGGGTGCGCGAGATGGGAACCGGGCCGAAGGAATAGAGGAAGCCGACCAGGCCAGCCCCGATGCCAAGCGCCAGTACCAAAAGGTCGGTCCGGGCGGTCAGGAGTAGGCCGAAAGCAGTGGCCACGGCCAGCAACAGGATCAGTACCAGCTTGACGAAACCTTCGGACATGCCGTCACGGACGATGGCATTGTGCACCTCGTAGCCAAAGCCGTGCCGTTGAAAGGCCCGTTTGTAATCCATGTAATTGTTGCCGGCGGTGGTAGCCATATCGATAGCCAACAGGGCCACCAGCATCAGGCCGGCGTTGACCCAGTCAATGGCGCCAAAGCGGCCGCGCGCGTACAGGCTGCCCGCCAGGAAGGGAATGACGCTGGCGACCTTGGTCTGGATCTCGACCAGTTTCAGATAGCTTTTTAGACTCATCACGATCCTTTTCGGCAGCGCCGCAGCACGTTTGTCCGGCCCAAAGGCCGGTTGCGCCCGGAGGCGGCTTAAAAAACGGGTAGCCGGGACCACAGGGTGCCGGCTACCCGCCTGGTAATTACGGAAGGTGCCGCGCGGCGCGGTCTTACTTCTGGAAAGCGACCAACTGGGCGGCGATGGCCATCTTGTAGGCGGCCTGCAGCTCGAGGGCGTAGTGCGGGAAATCGGAATAGGTAGCGCCGGAAACAGCGTCGGCTACCATGTAGACGCTATCGTCGGCGGCGGTATAGGCGGCGACGTCGGCATTGGCGTCAATGGCCTTGTCTTCGGTCAGGGCGATCTTGGCCTTGACCATGGTGAAGGCGGCGTAGTTGGCGGCCGGATTGGCCATAAAGAAGTCGATGGTGGCCTGGTAGTTGTAACGGTAGCCGATAGCATTGGCGTTTAGCGGCATATAGGTGGCAGTCGGGTCAGCCTTGTTCATGTGACCATAGTGCACGGTCTGGGAAGCCGGGCGGCCAACGGTGACGGTCAGGCCGTCGATGGTCACGTTAACCAGGGTATCGGCCCGGGCGGCGGCGACGTAGGCGGCGGCGCGGATCGGGTTGCCCATCAGGCCTTCGAAGTCACGCTCGAACTGGCGGCTGGGGCGGGCAAAGCCCTCGGCGCCGGGGGTGAACTGGGACCAGACGCCAAGGCCATTCTGGACGTTGTAGATGTAGAACATGTAGCCCTTGATGGCCGGATCGCTGTGGCCGGTATTGGCCAGGGGATCCGCCACGCGCACCACGGCGCCGTCGACCAGGGTTGTACCGTCGGGTGAGTTGTTCTCGGCCCAGCCGCCCGGACCCTGCCACTCGGCAAAGCTGGCGGCGGCGACGTTCTGGTCTTTATCAACGGTGACGGTGGATTCGCCGATGTAGCCGCCTTGATGGGCGACGAAGTAGTTGGTGGCGGTAGCGCTTTCCAAGGTCCTGGCGCAACCAGCCAGGAGCAGGATGGCCAAGGGCAGGAGCAGCAGTTTCTTGAGCATGTTTTCCTCCATTAGGAACGTGGCGACGTGGCATTCCTGAAATTTTCAGATGCCGAATGAGGTTCGTTCTATCGAGTGAACGGTATATAGGTAATTTAATATCAATTTTACTTCTTGTCAACCGTTTCGGTAGTGAGCATCATGACAAAATGGAGTTTTGTTTTTCGAGCGAAAGAATTACCTGATCCCTCCTTGGACCTTATGCTTGCGGCTAGAGCGGCCTTCGTGCTATAACTGACCGATGGTAAATACGCGTCCGCTGATAGCCCAAAGCGACCAGTCCCTGCTGCTCGACGCCCATGATCCGGCCTTCGAGGAAGCCCGGGCGGCTCTGTCGGCCTTCGCCACCCTGGAAAAGAGCCCCGAGCATTTTCATAGCTATCGGCTGGATGCCTTGTCGCTCTGGAACGCCGCCAGCGCCGGCCTGACGCCCGAGGCCGTCGTCGAAACCCTGCGCCGCTATAGCCGCTACGAGCTGCCGGTTTCCCTGGCCCAGTCGGTCCAGGCTACCATGGGCCGCTTCGGCCGCATCACCATCGATTCAGGCGAGACCGAGGGCAGCCTAGTGCTGCGTTGCGACGATCCCTTTGTGCGGGCCGAGATTAGCGGCAGCCGCAAACTGGGCGGCCTTTTGGCGGCCCAGGCCGACCATTTCCAGTTGCAGCTAGTGGACCGGGGAACCGTCAAGCGCGAACTCATCAAGATAGGCTGGCCGGCCATGGACTTGGCGCCCTTGCAGATCGGCGACCCCTACCATTTTAATCTGCGCACCGAGCTCGACAACGGACAAGCCTTTGGGCTGCGGCCTTACCAGCAAGACGCCCTGGACGCCTTCATCGGCCGCAAGCTGCCGGGCACCGGCTATGGCGTCGTCGTCATGCCTTGCGGCGCCGGCAAGACCGTCGTCGGCATGGCCATCGCCCGCAGCATCGCCGCCAAGACCCTGATCGTCACCACTAATGTGGCGGCGGTGCATCAGTGGATCGACGAACTGATCGACAAGACCGATATCCCGGCCGAAGACATCGGCGAGTATACCGGGTCGGCCAAGCAGATCCGGCCGATCACCGTAGCCACCTACCAAGTGCTGACCTGGCGTCCGGACAAGCACGCCGACTTCCCGCATTTCGACCTCTTCCGCCGCGAGCGCTGGGGGCTTATCATCTACGACGAGGTTCACCTGCTGCCGGCGCCGGTTTTCCGGGTGGTGGCCGAAATCCAGGCCATTCGCCGCCTGGGGCTGACCGCCACCCTGATCCGCGAGGACGGCCTGCAGGAGGATGTCTTCAGCCTGATCGGCCCCAAGCGCTACGACGTGCCTTGGAAGGAACTCGAGGCCAAGGGCTTCATCGCCGCCGCCTTCTGCCGCGAGATCCGGGTGCCGGTCTTGGATCACGACCGGATGCGCTACGCCGCCGCCAGCCAACGCGAGCGGCACCGCATCGCGGCCGAGAACCTGGTCAAGACGCGGGTCATCCACGAACTGCTGGACAATCACAGCACCGAACTGGTGATGATCATCGGTCAGTTCATCCAACAGCTTACCCGGCTGGCCAAGGAGCTCCACGCGCCGCTGATTACCGGGGCTACCCCCAATGCCGAGCGCGAGCGCATCTATGAGGCCTTCCGCAGGGGCGAGGTCAAGGTGATTGTGGTGTCGAAGGTGGCGAATTTCGCCATTGACCTGCCGGATGCCTCGGTGGCCATCCAGATTTCCGGCACCTTTGGCTCGCGCCAGGAAGAAGCGCAGCGGCTGGGCCGTATCCTGCGCCCTAAAGAAAAGAATTCATATTTCTATTCGCTGGTATCGCGCTATACCGTGGAGGAAGACTTCGCCGACAACCGGCGGCGCTTCCTGACCGAGCAGGGTTACCGCTATACCATCGAGGCCTGGGAGACGGACGAATGGGCGCAGACGAACTGAAAGCCTGGCGGGATTGGCTGATTGGCGATACCGGCGACCGGCTGTTGGCGGCCGCCCGCCGTTATTTGGGACCGGTCAAGACGCCGTTCAACAAGCATCAACTGGCCTCCAGCCTGGAGGCGTGGCTGCGCCGGCCGGAGAATGGCGAAGCCATCATCGGCACGCTGTACGGGCACGAATTGCGACTGCTAGCCATTCTACACTATGGCGGCCCCCTGCCGCCCGGCCTGCTGGCGGCCGGCGCGGCCGACCCGGACAGCCATTGGGCGGAGCGGCAAGCCCAGGCCAGCCTTGAGCAGCTGCAGGAACGCTTGCTGATCCACGTCCGCCTCTTGCCCGACGGCCGCCAGCTGGTATTCTGCAATCCGGTGCTGCACGAAAAAATCGTCGCCGGCTTGAGTTCGGACCATCTTTTTGCTCAGGCCAAAACCTTCGACCCGAGCGCGCCGGCCCTGGCCGGCCAGCGGCTCTCGCCCTGGCGGCGCTGCCTGCTGCTGATGTCGGCCGTCACCCACGTTCGGCCGTTCTTTCGGCGCGCCGGCCTGCCGGGCAAAAAAACCGAAACCTTCCTGACCCACCTGGGCGGCGCCGAACTGGCCGCCGATCGCGACGAACTGCTGTTCTGGCTGTCTGCCTTGCAGCAGTGCGGCGCCCTCCATTTGGTCGACGAGACGGTGGTGGTTCCCGAACCGGCCGCTTTCCTGGAATTGGCCCGCTGTTTTGGCGCCTACACGGTGCTGGCCGTATTGGCCGGCAGCGAGCCGCTGGCCGCCTTCCCAGCCAGCGCCGTGGATACCGTTCGGCTGCTGCACCGCCTGCTGCAGATCTGGCCCCGCCACTACGGCCTCAGCGAGGCCGATTGCCAGCGTCTGGCCCTGGTCTGCCTGCGGCGGCAACTCGGTAACTCGCCGGCCAGCGGCCTGCCTGGCCATGCCCAAAAAGGCCATCACGGGACTTCGGCGCCGGTCTTGCCGCCGGACCGTCTCGGCGAGCTGGCCGCCTTGGTGGTCAGCGCCTTGCAGCGCTCCGGCCTGCTGGTGTACGGCTTGTCCGGCTGGCAGGCTTCGGTTTGGCTGGAGGACCTGCTGGCCGAGTGCGCCAAGGCCGTGGCGGCGCCGGCCGCGCCCGGCGACGGCGCCGATCCGCTGGCGGCTGCGGCGGGCAGCGTTGTTATCGAGAATTCACACGAAGTTCAGCTCCTGCCCGGCGCGCCGGCCCAGGCCGAAGCCTGGGTGGCCATGATGTGCCATCCGCTGCGCGTCGAACTGGTCTGGACCGGTCGGCTGGACAAGTCGGCCGCCCTGGCGGCCTTCGGTTTCGGTTATGGGTTGGATGACTATGTCCAACGCTGGCAGGTGCTGGCCGGCCGAAACTTGCCGCAGAGCCTCGGCTTTTCGTTAGCCTCCTGGTATCGGGAATTCTCGGCGGTACGCTTGCGTCAGGGCTTTGTGGTGGTGCTGGACGAACATCTGTCCGGGCTGCTCGACCACGCGCCGGCCGGCGAGACGCTAGTCCGCGAAAAACTGGCGCCTGGCGTTTACCTGCTAAATGTCGACAGCCTGCTGGAGGCCGAAAAGCACCTGTCCAGCCTGGGCATCCATACCGACGTGCGCGGGCAATTGCATGGCGGGGTCGGCCGGCCGCGCGGCGGCCTTTCGCGCCTCAGCGCCGATGATCTGTGCCTGGCCCGGCAAATCTTTGGCAATCCGGCCGTAGACGGCGCCGCCAACCTGGCTGAGGCTGGCGGCACTGCGGATGCCAGCCTCACAGGCGAGCTGGCCGCCGGCTTTCCGGCCTTTGCGGCCGCCCCCTCCGACCTGGCCCGGAACGACCAGGCGGTGCAGGTCCGGCTGGACAGCCTGCTGGCGGAATTGGCTGGGCGCGGCTACGATGCGGCGGTGCGGGAAGTGCTGGCCGAGCGGATTGCCAGCCGGATCATCGTCAACCGCCAGCAACTGCCGGCCGCGGACGGCTTTTCCGAACTGGTGGCCGGCGCCATGGATTATCCAGGCAAGCTGCGGCTGTTGGAACGGGCCAGCCAGGAGAAGCTGCCGGTGGACCTGTCCTGGACCGGCCCCGACGGCGAGCGCCTGACCTGCACGGGGCGGGTGCTGGCCCTGGGCAAGGCCGGCGATGGCATGGCGCTGGAATACGCTCCCCTGGGCAAGTCTGGCGAGCGGCGCGCCGTGGCCGTGCGCCTACTGTCCAAGGTACGCTTGCTGCTCGGCCTCTGACCGGGCTTGATAGAATGATTACCTAATTTTAAAGGGCGGCCGCTTGCCGCCGACAGGAGAAACCATGGCTGTTGCACTGAAGGCCGAGACCGGACACCAGCTCAAGCTGGCCGTGCTGATCGATGCCGATAACACCCAGGCCCCCATCACCGAGGGCCTGCTGGCCGAAGTGGCCAAATACGGGGTGGCCAGCGTCAAGCGCATTTACGGCGACTGGACCACCACCAACCTGAAGCACTGGAAGGAGCGTCTGTTGTCCTACGCCATCCAGCCGATTCAGCAGTTTTCCTACACCACCGGCAAGAACGCCACCGACAGCGCCATGATTATCGACGCCATGGACCTTCTGTACACCGAAAAGCTGGACGGTTTCTGCGTGGTGTCCAGCGACTCGGACTTTACCCGGCTGGCGGCCCGGCTGCGCGAAGCCGGCAAGCTGGTGCTGGGCTTCGGCGAACGCAAGACGCCTAAGCCCTTCGTGGCGGCCTGCGACAAATTTACCTATACCGAAATCCTGCGTACGCCGGACGAGGAAGTGGTCGCCACCAAAGACAAGGAGACGGCGCGCAAGAAGCCGGTCGACCAGGACCTCAAGCTGGACAAGAAGCTGCGCAACTGGCTGGTGGCGGCGGTGGAGGATTCGGCCGACGAGTCCGGCTGGGCCTATCTCGGCTCGGTCGGGCAGTACATCGCCAACCGCCAGCCGGAGTTCGACCCGCGCAATTATGGCTTCCGCAAGCTGGGCGAGCTAATCAAGAATTGCGGCTGGTTCGAGGTCGAAGAGCGCGCCAACCTGGTCGACCAGGGCAAGCTGATTTATATCCGTAAGCGTTAACAGGTTGTTGAAAAAGCCGGTTGCTTTCTCAACAACCTTAACAATTCCTCGCATAGCTTGCGCTATGCTGCGTAATTGTACCGGCTTTTGAAGTGTTGAAAAGCCGCATCCGCGTTTTTCAACACCCTGTTAAGCCATTTATTCGCGGCTTTTTCAAAGGCCGCCGCCATGGAAAGGAGTCTTGAATGAAACGAAGAATGACGGTTTTTGTACTGCTGTTCGGGTTGATGACGGTCTTGCTGGCCGCCCAGACTACCCTGCAACAGGTGACTACGCCGCCAACCGCCGGCCAGTGGACCGGCGCGACGGTGCGGGTGCGCATCCAAACCAGTCAGGGCGCAATCGTCCTGGACCTGTATCGCGACAAGGCGCCGCTGACGGTCGCCAACTTCCTGGCCTATGTCAACGCCGGCGCTTACAACGGCACTATCTTCCACCGGGTAATCCCCAATTTCATGATCCAGGGCGGCGGCTTCAATGCCGAGATGGCGCAGCAGCCGAGCTTGGCGCCGATCCAGAACGAGGCCAACAACGGCCTGCCCAATATCCGGGGCAGCATCGCCATGGCCCGCACCAACGTGCCGAATTCCGCCACCAGCCAGTTTTTCATCAATACCGCCGACAACGCCTTCCTCAACTACACCGCCGCCACGGCGCAGGGTTGGGGCTATGCCGTCTTCGGCCGCGTGGTGGAAGGCCTGGACGTGGTGCTGGCCATCGAGAAGGTACGCACCGCCAACCGCGGCGGCTACCAGAACGTCCCGGTGACGCCGGTGGTCATCCAGCAGGTGACGGTCGTCAACCCCTAATCGCGGCGGCGGCCAAGGCGGCGGCGCCGGCCAGGTTGCCGAGCATCAGGCGCGGCAGCAGGGCTTCGTCGACGGTGAAGTGGCTGTGGTGGTTGGGGTGGACTATGCCGGCCGCCGGGTTCTGGGTATTCAGGAACCAGAAACAGCCCGGCACCTGCTGCAGGTAGTAGGCGAAATCCTCGCCGCCCATGCTCGGGGCCGTCATCAGCCTGGTGCCGCCCGGCCCGAAGGCCGCTTCCACCGCTGCCCTTACCTGGCCGGTGGCGGCGGCGTCGTTGACCAGGGCCGGATAGCCATCCATCCAGTTCAGTTGAAAAGTCAGGCCGTAGGCCGCGGCCAAGCCGTGGCCGGCCTTTTCCAGGCTATGGCGTAACAGTGCCTGGTCGGCGGCCGCGAAGGTCCGGGCGGTGCCCAGGCAGCTGGCGCGGTCCGGGATGATGTTGAAGGCGCTGCCGCCGGCCACTTGGCAGATGCTGAGCACCAGGGGGTGTCGCTGGTCGGGCTGGCGGCTGCGGATGACCTGGGCGGCCATGACGAACTGGGCTAAAGCTGGGATGGGATCAACGGTCTGGTGCGGCGCCGAGCCGTGGCCGCCCGAACCGGTGAAGCTGGCCTCGAAGCGGTCGCTGGCGGCCATCATCGGGCCGGCCATGAAGCCGGCCTGGCCGGGGCCCAGTTCTTCGGACAGGTCGCCGACGTGGGCGCCGACGATGGCGCTCAGGCCGTCCAGGCAGCCGTTATCAATCATGTGGCGGGCGCCGAAGAAGCCTTCCTCGCCGGCCTGGAAGATGAAACGCAGGCGGTAGCCTTCCGGCGGTCGGCTGGCGAACTGCTCGGCCACGGCCAACAGGGCGCCGGAGTGGGCGTCGTGGCCGCAGGCGTGCATGAAGCCTGGTCGGCGGCTGGCGAAGGCCAAACCTGTGGCCTCGGCCATCGGTAAGCCGTCCATGTCGGCCCGGATGGCAATGAGCGGTCCCTTGGCGCCGACGTCGGCTATCAGGCCGTGGCCGCAGTCGCGCGGCTGCAAGCCGGCGGCCTGCAAGGCGGCGCGGATGTAGGCGACGGTGTCCGGCAAGTCCAGCCCGGCCTCGGGAATGGCGTGCAAGGCCCGGCGGTGGGCAACGGCTTGCCGGGCGGCCAATTCGGCCACCCGGCACAGCCCGGCGATGGTCGCCGCAGCCAGCGTCCCGTCGGCGTCGGCGGCTGGTGCGGCGAACTGGTCAGCCGCGTTTGTGGCCCGGCCAGCGTTACCCAGCGGCTTGGTTAACGGCTTGGCCAGCGTCGCCGCCTTGGCCGCAGCGTCGGTCCGGGTGCGGCGATAGTCGGCCACCAGTACCAGGGCATCGGCTTCAAATTCGTCCGGAACCCGCAAAAGGCAGCCGTTGATCTCGACATCGAAGAGCGGGTTGAAGTCCAGCTTGCCGCCGGATAGCAGTTCGACCGTGATACCGGCCGATTCCAGCAGGCTTTTCAGGACCAGCGCCTCCTCCTGGTAGGGGCAAGCGTAAATCTGTTTCAAAACATACTCCTCAGTTTGTCGTTGTCAAATTCGCCGATCCGCCGCAATACCAGGCCTTTGATGGCCGCCTCCAGCGGTTCAATGGCCGTTTCCAGCCGGGCGGCGACGCTCACCCGGTCAAACAAGCCGTCGGGCACCAGGATGGGTGACATTTTCATGCCCAAGCCTGGTTTTTCGCCCTCGTCGATGCGGTTATGGAGGTAGCCTTCGGCGGCCAACCAGGTGAGCGAGTGGGGGTTTTCGGCTTTATTATAGACCAGCTGGAAGCCGGTGATGGAGCCATGGGGCTGGTCATACCAGATATAGAGATCGAAAAAATCATCGAAAAATAAACGTCGCCATCCATGGTCATGTTGGCGCAGCGAAGTGAATTCCTTGAGCATGGGCCACTCCTCGTCTGGGCGGATTGGCCGTTGGCCGATCGACCGGCAGCCAGTCGGGTTTATTTTAGATCATTTGAGCGGCTTCGACAAGTAATGGCCGTCCGGGCAGGCGCGCGGACGGCTAGCAGGTTGTTGAAAAAGCCGGTTGCTTTCTCAACAACCTTAACAATTCCTCGCATAGCTTGCGCTATGCTGCGTAATTGTACCGGCTTTTGAAGTGTTGAAAAGCCGCATCCGCGTTTTTCAACACCCTGCTAGGGCAGGGAACGAACTGGGAGGCGCCGCGGTCTACTGGTTTTCCATGCCCTGCAGGACGCGCTGGGCCAGGGCAAAGAAGCGCGGCGGCATGTTGCGTCCGTCCGGGCCGTTGTAGTCGTCGATCAGCGCCTGGAACAATTGCCGGGCTTCGTCGTACTTGCCCTGCTTGTAACGCAGGAAGGCGATTTCGTAGCGGCACATGGTGACGATGTTGACATCGTCGGCGAATTTCTCGATGGCGGCCGTATACCAGAGGGCGGCGCCTTCGTAATCGTTAAGGTCGCTGCGTTCCTGGGCGCGTTGCACCATTTCCGGCGCCGACAGATTCTCGACCACGGCCGGTTCGGGTGGGGTGGAGGTACAGGCCGATCCGGCCAGGGCGACGAGTCCGGCCATCAGGCCAAGGGTAAGAAGGGTGCGCAGTTTCATGTGTTGTCTCCTTGCGGTACCTGGTAGATTTCGTCCACGCCCGGCAGGCTGGTCCGCAGATCGCGCAGGAATTCGGGGCCTTCGCCCATATCGACGTAGCTCTGGCAATGGGGGATACTGCGTTGGGCCACGGTAAAATACTTGTATATTTTCTCCTCGCCGGATTTTTTGAGCCATTTGCCTTCGGCGCAGCGGACGCGCAGGTAGTAGCGTCCCTGTCCGGCCGGCGCGGGCACCAGCTTGCAATGAATGCAATTGGCGCAGAAGATTTTGCCGATTGCCGACGCGTTGGTCACGTCTCGTTCGGTCGACGGATTGGTCATGGCCTGCCTTTCCTGTCGCTGCCGGGCAGCGTTCGCTCTTGTTCAAGCGCTTTATTGTAGCATACTATCCAATCATTCGCCACCGGTCAAGGAGAACGAAATGATTGCCACCTTCATCAATGTCGGCACCATCATACTTGGTACCATTATCGGCCTGCTTTTACGCAAAGGCTTGTCCGAAGCCGCCCGCCAGCTCATTTTCGCGGCCACCGGCGTTATATCCCTGATCATCGGCTTCTCGCTGGCCTTGGGCGGCCAGCAGCCGATCGCCTTGGCCCTCAGCCTGATTATCGGCGGCCTGATCGGCAACGCCCTGGGCATCGAGGCCGCCATCTTCCGCCTGGGCGTCTGGCTGGGCAAGCGCTTTGGCCAGGCCGACCAGGCCGACCAGGCTGGCCGGGCCGGCGCAGCCGCTCTGACGGTTGACGCGGGCCAGTCGGCCCCAAGCGTGCCCCGGGCCAGTTTCGCCTACGGTTTCCTCAACGCCTCGGTCTTGTTCTGCGTCGGCGCCATGGCCCTGGTTGGCTCCTTCAAGGCCGGCGCCGAGGGCGACTACACGTTGCTTATAACAAAGAGCGTCATGGATGGTTTCATCGCCATCATGTTTACCGGCGCCATGGGCATCGGCGTCGGCTTCTCCGCCCTGTCGGTGCTGGTCTACCAGGGTGGCCTGACCCTATTGTCCACCTGGCTGAAGCCGCTGGTCTCGGCCGAGCTCTTGACCGAGCTTTCGGCCATCGGCGGCGCCCTGGTCATCATGATCGGCCTCAATCTGCTCGAGCTCAAGAAGATCAAGACCGGCGACTTTTTGCCCGCCCTGCCGGTGATGGTCGGGGTGGTGATTCTTTTCAAATACATACCGTTTATCTGAGCTTGTCGGTATCAGGCAGCCAAAAAAGACCGGCTAACGCCCAGGCGCTGACCGGTCTTTTTAAACAGTGGGCAGAGTCGCGTTAGTCGGCTTGCGGCTTCATGACGTAGACGAAGCGCTGGCCGGATTGGAAGACTTCGGCCGCCAAGCTGCGGAAGGTCTCGCCGTCGACCAGGTTAACGGTGGCCAGCTCGCGCTGGCTTAGGTTAAAGTCCTGGCCGTTTATCATGGCCTGCAAGAGGCCGCCCAACCAGAATTCGTTGGTGTTCTGACGGCCTTGCAGGCTGCGGCCGACGGCGGCGCGAATCTGCTGGATGTACATGGCCGGTAGGCCGTCCTGGAGCAGGCTGGCAATCTCGCGGTCCACCTCGGCCACCAGGCTGTCCACCTTGTCGGGGTGAGTGTCGAAGGAGACGATGACCGAGAACTGGCTGACCGGCGAGCGGCGGAAGTCGCTGTCCACACTGACCACGTAGGTGCCGCCCAGGTCTTCGCGCAGGGCGTCCAGCAGGCGGTTATTGAGGGCGTAGGTCAGGTATTCCAGGGTCTTCTGGCGGTCGTACGACCATTCGGCCGGGGCCGACCAGACCATGCGGACGCTGGAGCGCGGCTCGCGGGCATAGGCGAAATCGTGGCGGCCGTTGCCGTCGGCGCGCGGGGTCAGCGGATTAAGCAGCTGACTAGGATGGGACTGCCCGGCCGGGATGGCGCCGAGGTGCTGCTCAAGCAGCGGTTTGACTTCCTCGATGCTGAAGTCGCCGATCAGGACGTAGGTAAAGGCCGCCGCGTTGGCAAAACCGTCCAGCACGGCCTGACGGGTGCTGGCAAAGTCGATGGCGCGGACGACGTCGGCCGACAGGCCGGCCAGCCGCGGGTTGTCGCCGTAGAGGTGACGGTTCCAGGCGGTCTGGAAGCGGTAGTCCGGGTCGTTGGCATAGCCGACAAACTGGCTGGCCAGCAGGTCGCGCTGGCGGTTGAAGGAGTCGACGTCCTGGCCGGGTTCGGCCGCCAGCAGGTAGACCAGACGCAACATGGCGGCCAGGTCCTGGCGGGTGGTTTCGCCATGAATCAGGCGCACGTCCTGGTCGAAGCCCCAGCTGAGGTTGGCGCGGTAGGCGGCCGTGACGGTATCGAAAGCCAGGGAGTCCAGCTGGCCGTAGCCGGCGCTGCCCAGCAAACTGGGCGCCAGTGACAGGCTGTCGTGCAGCTCGGCCGGCCAGCTGGTGTAGCCGCCTTCGGCAAAAGCCAGGAATCGGACGGTGTCGCGGTCAAACAGCGTCGGCTTGAGTAGGACGCGGGCGCCGTTGGACAGGCGGAATTCCTGGATATCGTCCGGCAGGGCGGCCTGTCCCGTGATGCGACCCGGTTTCGGCAGGTTGTCGAACAGGCCGATCTGGCCGGCGCCGTCCGCCAGGGCAGTCAGCGCTTGCTGGCGAGCCTGGGCCAAGGCTTGGTCGAAGACCGGGCGAGTCAGCTGGCTGTTCCAGAGACCGCGCGTAGTGCGCACCGAGACGAAGCCCTCGTCGTTGCTCAGGATGCGTCGGGCTTCGGCCAGCAGGCTGGCCGGGGTCATTCTATCCAGGCTGTCGCGGATGTAGACCCGTTCGTTGACGATGCCGGGCACCGGTTCGCCGTACATGAAGTTGCGCACGTACTCATCGGCGAAGCTGTCGCTGCGCACGTCCTGGTCCTCGATGTCCAGGGTGGTTAGCCAGGTGCGCCACATATCGATGGTGCGCTGCACTTCGCTGGCCGTAAAGCCGTGCTGGCGGATGCGTTCCACCTCGGTGGCCAGCTGGCTGAAGGCCCGCACTTCTTCGCCCGGGTTGGCGCTCAGGGAGAAGTTGTAGATCCGGGTCAGGCCGAAAAAGTAATCACTGGAAAAGCTGGCCGACAGCCAGGGCACGTCGGTGGAGCGGGTCAGGTTGGCCAGGCGCAGGCGGATAGCCTCCACCGCCACCCGGTTGATCATCAGTTGGTAGTAATCGGCGATGGTGGTTTCCGGCCGGTAGGGGACGACCTTCTGGTACTGGACGATGGCCTGGTCAAAATCGTCATTGATGCTGGCCAGCAGCGCCAGTTCGGCCGCCGGCAGTACCGGATAGAAGTTGCGCGGCTTGGTCTGGCCGTCGGCATTGGTGAAATTGAAGGTTTCGCGCAGGGTCCGGACCATGGTGCCGTGGTTGAGGTCGCCGACGGCGATGACCGCCATGCGCTCCGGCCGGTAGTGTTCGCTGAAAAAGGCGCGCAGCGATTCGGCCGTGGCGTTGCGAATGCTGGCTTCGCTGCCGATCGGGTCGCGGAAGGCGTGCCGGGAATCGCCCAGCAAGACCGGCAACTCGGCGTTGCGGGCGGCCTCATGCGGGTTCAGGCGCAGCCGCATTTCTTCGAGGATGACGCCTTTTTCCTTTTCGACTTCGGCCGGGTCAAAGGTGATGGCCGTGGCCCAGTCCCGCAGCACTTGCAGGCCGGTTTCCAGGTATTGGCGCTGGTCGGTCGGAATTTCCAGCTGGAAGACGGTGTTTTCGCGGCTGGTGTAGGCGTTGATCTCGGCGCCAAAGCGGATGCCGATGGAGCGCAGGTAATTGACCAGCTCGTTTTTCGGGAAGCTGGCGCTGCCGTTGAAGGCCATGTGCTCGATGAAATGGGCGTAACCCAGCTGCTCCTCGGTTTCGTCGGCCGAGCCGGCCGCTATCACCAGGTACAGGATAATGCGTCCACCCGGATTACCATTGAAGCGCACATAGGTGGTCAGGCCATTGGGCAGGGTGGCTCGGGACAGTTCCGGCGCCAGCGGTAGCGGGTCTTCCGGCTTATAGCTAATGCTGGCGGGCAAGGCGCTGCCGGCCTGAGGCTGGCCGGTGATAGGCGGATTGGGTGTGCCGATACAGGCTAGCAACGAGCCGGCCAGCAGGGCCAAAACAAGCCCAGCCGCCAGGAAGCGCCCGGTTCGGAAAAGATTTTGTCTGGTCATACAATACTCCTGTGTGTCTTGAACCGTAACCGCGCCGCAGCTCGGTCGATTCAAACCTAGTTTTACTGAGTGGGCAGAGCTTAAAATAACGCATTTTGGCGTCTGCTGCTACTACCAAAGTCTGATTCGGCTATTTTGTTACGGATAATGCGTTAGCGGTGGCCGCTGGCCGGCTCGCTTCAAGCCGCCGGGGCCTGTTTCGGCTACTTGCCAAAGGGGACAGTTCAACGTAAGCTGTTATCGAGCTATTGGAGACAAAATCCGGTGGCGGGGGGGGTAGGCTGTGCTGGCAGAATTATTGCGCAGGGGCGGGGTGTGGTACAACATCGCGTCGGGCTCTCCCGAGCAGTTTATCCGCGAAACCGTGCAGGGCCTGAGCTTGCCAGCCGGCCTGGACCGGGCGGCGCTGCTGCGCGAAACCCTGGCGCGGGAGGCCTCGGCTTCAACTGCCATCGGCCTGGGCATCGCCCTGCCGCATCCGGCCAGTCTGCTTATTAGTAGTGAGGCCGATAGCCTGGTAGCGGTCGCCTATCCGCGGTACGCCTTGGCCTGGGGCAAGGATGAGTCTGTCGAGTCGGTCGAGTCGGTCGAGTCGGTAAAAGCGGCTTTTTTCCTGGTTTCGGCCAGCCGCCAGGCTCACCTGGCCATCCTGTCGACCATCGCCGGGCTCTGCTCGGAGTCGGCTTTCCGCGCCTTGCTGTTCAGCCAGGCCGGCACGGCGGAATTGATCACCTATATAGAAAGCCGCAAATCAGGGCCTTAACAGGGTGTTGAAAAACGCGGATGCGGCTTTTCAACACTTCAAAAGCCGGTACAATTACGCAGCATAGCGCAAGCTATGCGAGGAATTGTTAAGGTTGTTGAGAAAGCAACCGGCTTTTTCAACAACCTGTTAAAGGCGGTGCTGGGCGGCGGTTCAGGCCGACCAGGAAGGTCTCGAAACTTTCCTGGCGGCAGGCTTCGGGCTTGAAGGCCCGGGCGGTCTGAAAGCTCAGCTTCATGCGGTCCAAGAGCGCCCGCTGGCCGCCGCCGATGAATAATTTGCAGACGACATTACCGCCCGTTACCAGCATTTCTTCGGCGTAATCCAGGACAGCCTCGACGATGGCCTCGGAACGGTCGGTATCCAGCGAGCGGTTGCCGCTGGTGGCCGGCGCCGCGTCCGAAATGATGGCGTTATAGGGGCCGAAGCCGCGCAGGCGCTGCCGGACGGCTGGGCTGTACAAGTCGCCTTGCATGAAGGAAAATTGGTCGGCCGGGCCGCTGATGGCCAAGGGCGACAAGTCGACCGCCGCCAGGAAGCCCTGGCCGCCCATTTGGCGCAGCAGCCACAGACTCCAGCTACCCGGCGCCGCCCCAATATCCAGAATGCGGTAGCCTGGTTTGAAGATACCGAATTTTTGGGCAATCTCGGCCAACTTGTAGACGCTGCGTGCCGGGTAGCCTTCTTTTCTGGCCTTCAAGGCCCAGAAGTCGGCTTTTTCGTATGAATTTCGTGCCATCGTGCCTGTCTTCCTCCCAAAATAGCGCCTAGGGCTGCGGTTTGCGCTTCAACTAGCCGATAATGAACCTGAAGCCGGGAAAGGGCTTTTATTTGTCGGCTACGCCACGTATAATAGTACCATACGTTATGAGTGCCAATACACTGGTGGAAGCCGATATCTGGACCGTCGCACAGACCGAGCAGGGCAACGTGGTATTCGTACGCCCCAAGGCCTCGGACACGGTGGTGCCGATTTTTATCGGCCAGCTCGAGACCCAGGCCATCCTGATTGCCCTCGGCCACATTGAGTTGACGCGGCCGCTGACGCACGATCTCTTGCTGGCGGTACTGGGCAAGCTGGATGCCAGTTTGCTGCAGATCGAGATCAACGATCTGGTGGACGGCACCTATTATGCCCGGCTGATTGTCCGGCAAGGGCAGGTCGACCAGGTCATCGACGCCCGGCCTTCGGATGCCCTGGCCCTGGCCTTGCGGGCCGGCGCGCGCATCTTCATAGCCGAGGCCGTCATCGAGCAGGCCGGCATGCCGGTGGACATGATCCGCGATGTCAGCCGGCAGAGCTTCGGGCAGGGCATCGGGTCGGTCGACGAGCCGGTCAGCTCGGGGGGCAGCAGTGAACCGGCCGCCGGTACGCTTGAAGAAAAGCGTCAAGCGCTGGAAACAGCCTTGGGTCACGCCGTGGAGAGCGAAGATTACGAGCGGGCGGCCGAGTTGCGGGACGCCTTGAACCGCCTGCAGGGGGAATGATGAGACGCAGTGTTGCCGGATTGATATGCTTCGCCTTTGGCTGCCTGGCGGCCCTCCATGCCCAGCGGGTCGACCTGACGGCCCTGCCAGCCTTCGTGCAGGACGGATTCAATGCCACCTCGCTGCTGCGCGGCTTCAACCCGGACGATCCAACCCTGGTCGAACTGCCGCCAAATCCGGGCAACCGGCCGATCATGGTCGGCGCCATCCCGGTTACTTATTTTATGCAGTTTGAAGGCATCAGCAACCGGTCGTTTCTGCTCAACGACATCCCGCAGGAATTCCGCTTCGAGATGGACCTGCTCAATTTCCGCAAGAATCCGGTCCATCAATACACCATCCTGATTCCCTTCGACGCCCCGCGCGAGCTGATCGAATCGAAAAGCGGCATTGGCCTTTTCCTGGCCGGCGTCGGCACCAATTGGCAGGTCTACGTTAACGGCACCATTTTCCGCAACGAGGCCAGCTTCGGCTACCTGAGCGTCGAGGAGGGCGTCGAGCGGGCGGTGCGCGGCGCCATCGTCGATATCGCCAGCACCCAGCTGACCGAAGGCCTCAACGTACTGGCCTTCATGATCGAAGGCGACCCGCAGGATCACCGCACCGGCTTCTTCATGCCCGGGCCTTACGTGATTGATACTTACGAAAATATCGTGACGATGCGCGAGCAGTACGTGCAGCTGGCCTTTATCGGCGCCTACGCCTTCTTCGCCGTCTACCACTTCGTGCTCTATCTGCTGCGGCGCCGCAACCGGGCCTACCTGATGTACTCGATCGGCATCGGCCTGCTGGCCTTGCACCTCTTCTGCCGCACCTATATCGTCCACGATATCATCATCAATAGCGCCGTGGTCAAAAGCCTCGAGATCATGTCGCTGATCGCCCTGGTGCCGGCCTTCCTGGCCTTTTTCGATACCGCGGTGCGCAACCACACCACCTTGTTCACCAAGCTGTTTAGCGCCGCCGCCGTGATTCCCCTGATTTTGCAATTCATCATTCCCAAGGAGACCGTCCAGTTCATCTGGAGCGTCGTGGCCTTCCTGCCGGCGGCCTACGTCCTGGTGATGGATCTGGTGCTGCCCATGCGGCGGTCATGGCGGCATTACCGGCGCACCGCTAAAGGCCGACGTAATTATTTTCTGATTTTTTTTCGGAGCCTGCGGCGACTCAATGCCGCCAAGCTGGCGCTCGGCATCGCCGTCATCGGCGCCACCACCGCCCTCAACGTGCTCAGTTTCACCACCGGCGTCTTCGAGAGTATCGCCCAGTACGGCTTCTTCGCCCTGACCTTCGGCGCGGCCACCGTCCTGGCGGCGCAGTTCGTGCACGTCTACGGCGAGGTGGCGGCCATCAACGTGGTGCTGGAGAACAAGGTCCAGAGCCGTACCCACCAGCTGGAAGACCGGATGAAGGAGCAGGACGACCTGAACGTCAAGCTGTCCGAGGCCAGCGCCCGGCTCAAGGGTGCCAACGAGGCGGCGGCCACCGACATGCGCATGGCCGTCCAGGTACAACAGGGCTTCTTCCCCAAGGAGCAGCCACGCACCAGCCGCTGGGAGGCCTCCTTCGTGCTGCTGCCGGCAGCCGGCATTTCCGGTGACTTCTTCGATTTCTATACCAGCCAAGCCGATACCCTGGACGGCTTGGTCGTAGGCGACGTTTCCGGCCACGGCATCGCCAGCGGCCTGGTTACGGTGCTGGCGCGTTCGGTCTTTCACCGCAATTTCTACGAATACCGCAACCTGAGCCTGGGCAAGGTGATGGACGCCATCAACGAGGAATTGATAGCCGAGCTGGAAGCGGTCGACAATTACCTGACGGTCGCCTTGCTGCGCCTCAACGAGGCCGGCTACGTGGAATACACCAGCGCCGCCCACACCGAGATTTTGTACCGCGGGCTAGGCCGGCCGCGGGCGGTGGAGCTGAAGCCGAAAGGCGTTGATGCCTACAAGGGTTTCCCGATCGGCCGCGGTGGTCTGGCTGTGCCTTATAAGTCGATCCGCTTCAAGCTTAATCCGGGCGACTCGCTCTTGATCTATACCGACGGCGTCAGCGAGCAGCGCAATGTCGACGGCGAGGAGTTCGGCCTGGATGGCGTTATTACCGCCCTGTCCAGCGCGCCGTCCGAAGACGCCAAGAGCGCCCTTAACTTTATCATGCAGGAGTGGCGTTTCCATACCTCCGGCGCGCGCATCGCCGACGACGTTACCGCCGTCCTGCTGCGCTATCGCGGCTAGGATCCGACAGACTTCTAAAGCACGCGCAGGTCGAGCCGGTCGGACAGGCGGCGCAAAGCCTCTAGGCCGGCGCAGGAGTTGCCGCGCTCGTCGAGGGCCGGCCCGTAGACGCCAATGCCCAGGCGGTCGCGCACCGTGGCCAGGATGCCGCCGCCGACGCCGCTTTTGGCCGGGATGCCGACATCGAAGGCGAATTCGCCCGAGCCATCGTACAGGCCGCAGGTAATCATCAGGCTCTTGATGAGGCGGGCCTGGCCGGTGGCCAGCATCTGCCGCTGGAGGACTGGATCGAAGCCGTCCAGGGCCAGTATGGCGCCGATACGCGACAGCTGCACGGCGTCCAACAACACGGCGCACTGCCGGAAATAAACATCGAGCGTTTCCTCGACATCGCCTTCAATCAGTGACAATTCCTTCAGGAACCAGGCGATGGCCCGGTTGCGCGCCGCCGTCGTCTTTTCCGACTGGTAGACGGCGGCGTCCAGGACGACGGCCTGGGCGCCGACCAGAGCGGCCACGAAATCGCAGAAGCCTTCGATGCGCTGTCCGGTCGAAGCGCCGGGCATCAGGCCGGATACCACGATGGCGCCGGCGTTGATGAAGGGATTGAAGGGCTTGCGCCGGGCGCTGGTCTCCAGGCGGATAATCGAATTGAAGGGGTCGCCGGTCGGCTCCTTGCCGACCCGGCTGAAGACGGTTGCCGTTCCCCGTTCGGCGATGACGTAGGCCAGCGCCAGCACTTTGGAGATGCTCTGGACGGTGAACTTGCGCTCGGCCGCCCCGGCCGTGAAGCTTTGCCCGTCGCGGGTGGTGATGGCCAGGCCGAGGCTGGCTGGGTCGGCTTGGGTGAGGGCGGGGATGTAGCTGGCCAGTTTGCCGGCGGCCGCGGCTGGGAGGGACTCCCGCCAAATCTGTTCGAGGATTGCCTGCATGGTAGGCGGAGTATAGGCTGCTGGCCACCTGGTCGACAAGAGTCGACTGGAGGCTTGCCCGGCGCGGCTCGACCGAGTTCTGGTCGACCGAGTTCTGGTCGACCGAGTTCTGGTCGACCGAGTTTTGGTCACGTCTCGCGGTAGGCCGGGTTGCGCTCGAAGACCGGGCAATGCTGGCCGGTGGCGCGGAAGACTTCGATGCTGGGTAGTTGGCGCGACTTGATGCCGAACTGCCGGCAGGAGCGGGGGAAGGCGGCGTCCCAGCTGACCTTGAAGTGGCGGCAGGCCAGGCAGTTCGGCGCCTTGTCGGGGAAGGTCGTCATTCGCGCAGTGTAGCGGACGGCCCGGCCTTTGGCAAGCCGGCGCATTGACTCATAATTAATCTAGCCGAAAAAAAGTGGTTGACTCATAAGTAAAATCTAGCCCTGTGAGTAGACTCTACCATGGGGTGATTTA
>MIAR01000043.1 GCA_001829185.1 Spirochaetes bacterium GWB1_60_80 | reverse complement strand
AGTTTGTAAATGGGGAGCAGGTTGATGGCGTGGCTGCCTAACCGTGATGACGCTCAAACTTCCAATCCACAACTATTGACAATATCTCAAGAAATCAGCCACCACACCAGTCAGCGTAAAACCGGCCTTGGCTGTCAAGGTAATAGTTGCAGTGTACACCGTGCTTGCGGCAAAGGTTGCAGGTGTGCCGTTCCAGGCTACAGTACCTATATACTGAGAGGTCTCGGTAATTGCCGTTACTGGCGTTTGGCCATAAGCTGGCGGTGTTACTCCAGGTATCGCCGCTATGTTGATCACTGTATCTGTTGGCGGGGTTACTGGGATAGGACAGCCCAGCAATACAATGGCAGTCAATGCTACCATAAGTGAGAATAGCAATTTTACTTTCATCTTCATTTCTATCTCCTTTTTGTAGTGTATCGTGTTTATTGTAGCACTATTTTCCATTCTTTCTCTCTTTTTGCGTCGGAATTCGCCCTAGTACTACTAAACGGGGTATATACGCAGTAGGAGGGGTAAACCCTAGCTGAACGCCAGAAAACCGCTCCTAGCCCCCTTTTTGAGTAAACATTGGAAACTTTCCAAAATGGATCTCTCTTTGCTGGCCCTTCAGTGCACTCCCGGTTCCAGTTGGTGCCCCGGCCTGGAAATTGAAAACTTTCCAATTTCCAGCTTCCCTCAGGCCAACCCTCTCGCGCGCGAGGAATATTCCGCATTTTTGTCTTCTTCTAAAACATGCCTTGCTGTAACCAAATAATGTTTTGAATTATGCAGTAAAATAAATCCAGTACCGCGAACATATGCACTTGTTTCAGACACCATGTATATTAATGGGAATACTCTTTCCTGGATATAATGATGACAGGCTTCAAGCATCATGGGGTTTTCATAATATTCACTCATGTTTCCTCCGCCCGAAGGGTCCATAAAACAAACAGTTCAAATGTTCAGCCTAACTTAACAAAACCAATATGGCTTAAATCAACAGCTGCGTCATCATTATAAGCCATCCCACAGATTTATCAAGAACATTATAAAAATAATCACCACTCTCTGATCAAAATATCTCTTTCCCCAAAAAACATTAGCAGATTTCCAAAACAAGAATGCAAGATATTATGGAGCAACTCTCGTTTCAATCGGCGAAGTACGCGGCTACACCATGTGGCTGGAAGGCCATTCTCCCGCCTGGCGGAACCTAGACGGAAGCGCCGGGCACAGCCAGCTGAGCCAAGACCAACAGCGGACAGCCTTTAGTCTGGCGAGCGAAGGTGTCATGACACCGATCGCCGCTCCTCAGCGCGTGCGGCTGGCCGGTGTAGCGCTGTAGATCGTCCCTGTGACCGGCAGCTTCAACCACATGGTGCGTTCTCTGAGCCTAACAACCAGCGATAAACGCGCTACCATCACCGCCATTAGGGGAGCTGACTTTCACCACCGCACCGGCCTGGAAGACACAGCCCTCCTGGATGCCTATCTGGACGCCGATGAGGATGTGTCCGGCCGCCTTTCCTTCGCCGAACTTGAATCCTTCCAGCGTCGAACCATGCAGCACATCAAATTCGCCGACAATGCCATCGCGCTACGTCCTGACCAGTTTCTGGCAGCAGGCGCTGGCGACTGCGATGATTATACGTTCTATACCGCCAGTCTGCTACGCTTTTGGGGCTAGTTGCCATACTTTGCCATTCTGATCTCACCCGATGGCCGTTCCAGCCACGCCGTCTGCCTGTCCTTGGAAACCGGTCCGTTCCCGGAACGATACCTGACCTGGAACCTCAGCGCTCAGGATATCGGCAAGACAACCAACCTGCCAGCCGGCCGCTACGTCGGGCTTCCTGAAAAACGTTTTCAACACGATTTCCAACCAAGTTGACATAGAAGAATGCCCATCGGAGCGGCATTTGCTCGATCTTTGAGAAATTCCAACGTCAATTCAAGCAATTCCAAAAAAGACACAAAAAGATCCCTCAGGATCTTCTCACAGTTCGCCAAGAAGAAACATACCATGATGGTAACTTCACTTGTTGCCTTGAGTTTCTCATACACATTTGCCAAAGTCATTTTCCGTTTCAAGCGTCCAAAGCCACCTTCTATCGCCTGGCGAATTGCTTCATCGCTCCGTTCTATTCTCCGTATGGCTCGCAGAGCCCTGGCATTCTCTGGAGTCTTCAACGGCGGTCTTCCCAAGTGAGGTCCTGATAACCGAATGCCATGTTCACTGCAGAATAATCGGTTGTCCCGTGTCCGGTATATCTTGTCAGCATGAATGGAAGCTGGGTAACGGCCGAATCGTTGCTTGTATTTTTCTGCCTGCATTGGAAGGTCTTCACCTTCATTGTAAGGTTCCCATTGCATGCGATCAATATAAAGCATTCCATGTTCAGTTATAGAAGCTGAGATTTTTGCACCAAACTCAAAAGCTGCTCTGGCTTTTCCACGTGCAATCGGACGAATATGAGGCTGGGCGATACTGACAATTTTACCAGGAATAGAATGTGTCTTCGCCCTGTAAAGCAAAGATTGCTGGCGATACACTTCATTGATTACCATAAGATCATGCCGTTCTTTGGCATTCAAGGCATCCTTGTCACTAACTGTCAGCAGGCACTTGATTGATTTCAAGTTGCGCTTGAGATACTGCAACTGCTTGCGAGTCGCCCGCCTTATTTCTTGTGTTGTCCGCCTCCGGCCTCGTATGAAGGCGAGAAAATCAATTCGGGGCTGCGGGGTCTGACCCCGCAGCCGTCGGCAACTGGGGTCTGACCCCGCTTCTGGAAATTCGGACGTCTGACCCCACGATTTTAGGACGAGACAGGCTTCTATGCCACTTTTCTTTGCGGGTTGCTGGTTCCCTTGGGGTCTGTCTCCGGGTAGGCTATACAGGGAGGGTCTCCCTGTAATGGCAGGGAGGGTCTCCCTGTAATGGCAGGGAGGGTCTCCCTGTAATGGCAGGGATGGTCTCCCTGTAATGGCAGGGTGACCTTCCCTGATTATACTGACATTCGTTGCCGATCAGACTCTTGCGCCTGCCTGGCCTAACGGCGCCCACGGCTGCAGGCCGTTCGAGAGGGGGCCCAGGTCGACGCGATACTGGAGGCCGTTCAGCCAGAAGTCGAGCTCGGTGATGGTGGGGTCGTCCCTATGTGTATTCGCGTAGACGGCGGCGGTGCGGAAGCGCCAGGATTTGTTGCGTAAACAAGACAACGGCGTGGGAGCTTTTATATGGGAGTGGCAGACGCGGGGCCTGGCGCTTTCAAGAGCGGTCAGCTTATCGCTTGACCGCTCTTGGCCGCGCCACCCGCGCGGTTCCATCACCCCTCTATAAGCTGGCGCGGGGTTGACTTTTTTACGTCGGAGGGTACAGCCCTTAGCCTCAATACCGCTCAATTGGAGTTGGTTAAATTTAAGCCTATGGTGTTGGTGGTAAGGCTGGCTGGGTAGTAGGCGGTGCATCTGGATCACGACCGGCTTGGCTGGTGGGCGTCTGGGCAGTATTCAACACGGTGGTAGGTTCGGCGGCGCGGCGTTGTTCAAAAGCCTCGATCAGAGAAGGCGCGCCGGGTGTGGCGGCTGGCAGGCTTTGGCCGTTCAAGAGGGCTTGGGCATGACGGACCAGTGTACGTTGAGCGGGTGTAATCATACTTTCAGCTGGTTGGCGGCCGGTAACTGGCTGGTACCAATCGTAGTAATCGAAGTAGGCGGTTAAGCCAGCGTCAGTAAAGACGCAGCCGGCCTTGGCGTAGGCGTAGTTGGCCAAGACGCGCAGTTCGCTGGGCAGGAGCTGCTCCAGGAAGGCTTTGTCGGTGGTGCTTAAGCCGCCAGTGCAACTCCCTTGGGGTCAGCCCTCGCATCCGCCTGCAACTGGGGTCTGACCCCGCTTCTGGAAATTCGGACGTCTGACCCCACGAGACAGGTTTCTGTGCCTTTTTTTTTGCATCCTTCCGGTCAAGGAAAAGCATCCGCCGCAACTCTTACTCTAGTCCACAATCACCTTCCAGCCGCTGCCGAACCAGGGCAATTCGCCCAGGCCCAGCAGCTGCAGGCGCAGGCCGAGCTGGGCGGCGTGGTGCTGGAGGTGGCGGGTGGTGTAGACCAGCAGCTCGGCCCGCGTCTCGAGCCGGGGTTGTACGGCCGGCTTGGCCGCCAAGTCGGCGGGGTTCAGGGCCGGCAGCACCCGACGGGCTTTGGCCAGGCAGTGCTCCAGGTAGGCCAGGCAATCGGCCCGGGCGTACAGCCGCACCGGCAGGCGGTCTTCCAGCTCTTCGTAATCGCCGAAGAAGGCCGTCTGGCTGGCGTGGAAGGCCTGGGCCTTGAAGGTTTCCATTGAGGTATCCAGATGGACGTCGCAGTAAAACAGGGCGTGGAAAACGACCTGCGAGAACGGCGCGTCGCCCTGCGCCTCTTGCCACTGGCTGTCCGGGCAGCGCCGGATGCAATGGTTGAGGGTGGCCAGCGCCGCCTCCAGCTGTTTGAGCATGAAACCAGTCTCCATAGTATGTCTCCTCAGGCCGGATTTGCTTCCAGCAGGTTCCGCAACAAGGCCTTGATGCGCCGGGCTTCGAGCCGGAAGGGGATGATGAACAGCGCCACACCGAGCGCCAGCATGCCGGCTGGGGCAGAAAAATACTGCGCCGCGCTCAGCTCGCCCCGGACGCCCGGTAGATTCAGCAGGCCGGCCGCCAGCAGGAACAAGCTGAGGCCGAACCAGACCAGGCCGACGCCGACCAGGTACGGCGACAGGTTGAGGCGGACATCCAGCCGGGCGCCTTCGCCGTCGCGGCCGATGGTGCCGCTGATCTGGGGCAGAAACGAGCTGCGGATACGGGTGACCCGCCGCAGCCGGAACCGGTCGCCCTCCAGGCTGCCTTCAAACAGCGTGCCGACGGCGGCCGTGCGGATCGGCTTGGGCTGGGCGGTGTTGGCCTTGAGCAGGGCGGTCACCGCCTTGGCCGTTTTGGCCGTCCGCAGCTGGAACGTTTCAGAGGGCAGGATGTTCATGGCTGATACCTCCGGAGTTTTGGTGGCCGCGGATCAAACTGGCTGGGCCTTGCAGACATCGACCCAGCGCGCCGCCCGGGAAAGGGTCTCGAGTTCCGCCAGGTCCAGTCTGATGGCCGAATTGGCGCTGCCACAGGCCGGATACACAACGTCGTGCGCGCGGAGCGAGACATCGAGATACACCTCCACCCCCGGCTTGACGCCAAAAGGACAGATACCCCCAACCTCGTGGCCGACCAGCTGGCCGGCCTCGCCAGGCGCGAGCATGACGGCCTTGCAGCCGAAGGCGGCCTTGTACTTGGCATTGTCGACCTTCCGGTCGCCGGCAGCCACCACCAATAGGACACGCCCGCCGGCCTTGAAGGCCAGGCTCTTGGCGATGCTGGCCGGGTCGGTGCGCAGCGCCTGCGCGGCCAACTCGACCGTGGCGCTGGAGACCGCGAACTCGATGATGTCGTCAGCCCTGTTAAAGGCCGCCAGCCAGGCTCTGGCCTGCGCGATGCCCATGAAGCCTCCCCAGGGTAACCTGAAACCAGGCCGCCGCCGCGCACTGGATGGCAGGACGGCGGCCGGGCCGGTTGTCAGGCCTGCTTTTTTTCCAGCAGTTTCTTGCAGATAAAAGTGGCCACGTCGTTGGCGTAGGTGCCGCGGCCGAAGCCGACGTCGTACCCGAGCTCGACGGCCAGCTTGTTGCCGATGCGCGGCCCGCCGACGATGCAGATGAACTTGTTACGCAGCCCCTTGGCCTCCAACAGCTCGA
Source organism: Spirochaetes bacterium GWB1_60_80 (assembly GCA_001829185.1). Lineage (GTDB taxonomy): Bacteria > Spirochaetota > Spirochaetia > Treponematales > UBA12059 > UBA12059. Next base: position 89,663 of record MIAR01000043.1, on the reverse strand, counting down.
TGAACTCGGTCATATTGTGGATGTGGGTGTCCTTCTGGGTGACCACCTGGCTGATCAGGACGGCGTCGGCCTTAACCTTGAGCGCAAACTCGATCAGCTTCTCGTTGGGCACCTGAGCGCCCAGGTTGTAGGCTTCCAACTCCGGATAGCGCTCCAGGCCAAAGTGGTGGTTGAAGCCCTTCATGTTCATGATGGCGTCGATGCCCACCGTGTGCGCGTCAAAGCCGGTACAGGCGCCCACCACTACTACCTTGCGGCCGATATGCTGCTTGATGAATTCATTGCACTCGTCCATGCCCATCGCGGCGTCGGCGCTGGCCTGGTCGGCCACCACTGTGTCGTAATCAATACTTTTTTCGGTCTTGCCGTAGGCCACGTAGAAGGAAAAATCGTCGGCCAGCGGCGCCGAGTGCACCACCTCGCAGTCCAGGAAGCCCCAGGACAGCACCAGCTTGCGGGCGGCCTCGCGGCCTTTGGCGCCGTCCGGCACCGGCAGGGTAAACGACAACTGCACTTTGCCGTCGTCGAGCGTGTCGCCATAGGGTCGGATGACGTTCATTGGGCACCTCCCAGGCCGAGCTCGGCGGCCAATTGCTTCTCGAAGGGGTTAAAGTAGTGCGGGCCTTTCTTGATAAGGCCTTCCAGCCCCTTGCCGCCGTCCTTGGGACGCTTCACCTCGGCGAACATACCCGCGGCGATGGCTTCGAACAGGCCGGTCTTGTCCACCGCTTCCATGAAATCGATCGTTTCCTTGAGCACCTGATGGGCGCGCGTCACCATGATGCCGTCCTGGCGAAACTCGATATCGTCGGCGAAGTCCTGGATATTGTTCATGACGTAGCGGGCGTTGTCCACCGCCAGGTAGCGGTCCATCATGAAGGGGGTGTGCACCGCCTCGGTCAGCATGCCCAAAAGGTGGATGCCCTGGCCGGTGGCCTTGGAGACGAAGTTGAACAGGGTGTTCATGGCCAGGCCCTTGAAGACGTCGCCGGTCATGAACTTGGTGGGCGGCATGTACTTAAGCGGATGCTCCGGGAAGATTTCGCGGGCCATCTGGGCCTGGGCGAACTCGTACAGGAAGCCGTTCTTGATGGTCGGATCCATTTCAAAGGCGTGCCCGAGGCCGAGCAGCTTGGCCGGCAGGCCGGCGCGGAAGCCGAATTCCTCGTTCAGGAACTGGCTGGCCAGCACGGTGTAGGCCTTCTCGAAGGCGTCACTGGTGGTCAGGTAGTTGTCCTCGCCGGTATTGATGATGATGCCGGCGTAGGCGTTGATCATGCGGCTGAATTTCTGGTCGACGAAGGTGCGGTACATGTTGATGTCGCGGAACAGGATGCCGTACATCGAGTCGTTCAGCATCATGTCCAGGCGCTCCAGGGCGCCCATGGCCGCGATCTCCGGCATGCACAGGCCGGAAGCATAATTGGTGAGCAGAATGTAACGCCCAGCCTTGTCGCCGGCCTCGTCCAGGGCCGCCCGCATGATGCGGAAGTTCTCCTGGGTGGCGTAGGTGCCGCCAAAGCCCTCGGTGGTGGCGCCGAAGGGCACGTAGTCCAGCAGGCTCTGGGCGGTGGTGCGGATGACGGCGATGACGTCGGCGCCCTGGACCACGGCCGCCTGGGCCTGCTTGACGTCTTCGTAGATGTTGCCGGTGGCCACGATTAAGTACAAGAGCGGGCTGTTGTTCTGACCCTTGAACTGCTCCTGCTTGACGCCGCGCCGCTGGCGGTTGGCCTTGATGCGGGCCATGCCGGCTTGAACCAGCTCGGCCGCCTTCTTCTCGATTGTAGCCCGGTCGCCCAAAGGCAAGCTGGCTACATTGAAGCCGGCGGCGATCTTGGCGTTGAGGGCCTCGACCGTGTCGCCGTTGCGCACCAGGGCGTTGACGTAACGCAGCAGCACGCCGTCTTCCAGGAATAACGGGTCGGCGGCCTTTATCTGGTCGACGACCAGGTTGGGCACCGGCACGCCGTCAGCGTTGGCGCCATCGGCGCCGGTCAGGCGCAGGGTGGCCCGCTCGACGGTGACCGAGCTGTGCCCGTCGATGAACGACTGCACCGGCTGGGCGATACGTCCGGCCAAGGTGCGGGCATGACGTACCCGGTCGGCCGGCAGATCAAGTTTTGTTCGCATACGACATCCTTCTTTATTGAGTTCCACGCTATCGGCGCCGGCCGCGGTTTTGGCAGACGTCGCTGCCGGCGTTCTAAAAGTCATATTTGCAAACCAAGTCTAGCATACTTTTTGGGCTTTGTCGAAGCACCCGGCGTTGGCGCGCGTAAGCTGGCGGCTTCAGCCCCGGCTTACGGTTGACCCACCTGGCCGGCGGGCGGCAGGAGTGGCCGCACCAGGAGCGGGCCGACGCCAGACCCGAAGGGCTGGAAGGCGGTGGCCGGCAAGGCTTCGGGACGCAGGCCGGCGATGGCCGCCAGGCGCGGCGCCCAAGCACTGGTCGGGATGGCCACGGCTGGTTCCTCGAGCGGGTCGACCAGGCTAGGCTGACCCGCCGCCACTAGGCTGGCCAGCGAGCGGCCGAATAACAACAGGCCGCCGGCCGGCACGCCGTCAGCCAGACCGTCCGCCGCCAGAGCGAACAGCAGGTGGTCGCCGTCCAGGGACGCCCGACTGGTAGCCAAGGTCAACGGCAAACCCTGGTCGCTAAAGACCAGGCTGCCACGCGGCTGCAGGTTCCGGTCCCAGAGCAGGAACCCCTCGAAGGGCCAAGCCGCTTGGGTGCCGGCGGAGGAGGCGCCGTCGGCGGGGGGCTGGGTGCCGGCGGCAGCGCCACCACCAGTCTCGGTGGCGGCGACAGGCTCGCTCAGCCAAGCCAGAGCTAGGCCGCTGCCGGCCTGCCAGGCCACGCGGCGCACATCCGACAGCTGCAAGTCATGTGAGCCCTGGTTGACCGTGACGAAGGCCGGCAGCACGAAAGAACGCAGGCGGAAGCTGCCCTCCAGCCGGGACAGGCTGACGAAGCGCCCTAGTCGGCTTTCATAGAAGGCAAAGCCCCCCGGGCCGGCCGCCAGCGGCCAGCTACGTTGCCAGTCCAGCCTCGGCAGGGTCAGCTGCCAGCCGCCGGCCTGGCCATCGGCCGGGTTGAGCACGGCAAACCAGGCTTGGCCGGCCAGAGCTTCGGGTACAGCCACCTGACTGGCGCTTTCCAGGGTTTGCCGGAAGGGCGGCCACAAGAGCTGCACATGGTTGCCGACGAAAGCTAGCTGCGGCCGGTTAAGGCTGCGCAGGCCCTGTAGGGGAGAGGGTCGTTCCAGATAGCGCGTCCAGCGCAGGCTGCCGTCGGCCTTGACCGCTATCAGCTTCAGGCCGCTGGCGGCATCGGCCGCGCTCTGGCCGATCAGGCAGCCGCCATCGGCCAGCGCCACCAGGTCATAGAAGGGCTGAGCCGCGTCGACCGCCACCGGCAGGCGCAGAGCCCAGTCGGCCACAGCGGCCCCGGCTGCCATCCCGTCCGGCAGCGGCCAGTTTGGCAGGGCTAGCCGTTGCAGGTACATAAATTGGTCGTAGGCCCGGCTGAGAATATAAAGATGATTGTCGCCGAAGGCGAAAACCGGGCCATCAGGCTGGTCGGCGCGACTGAGCGGCAGAGGCAGGCGCCAGACGGCGCGGGCCGCGGACGAAGCGTCGGCCAACACCAAGAGCAGGTCGGCGCCGGGAACCATCGGCACGGCTGGCCCGGTCGCCGCAGCGGCCGTCGGAGCGGACCGCGGGGCGGCGATCGAGGCGCCAGGGGCCGGGTCGTTCGGCACTGGAGTCGACTCGACCAGCAGCCACCAGCGGCCGGCACCATCCGGCTGGATGGCCAGCGTCCGCAAGCGCCGGCCCGGCCAAAATAGGCCACCGTCAGCGTCGAGCGGCGGCCTAATCGCCGCCATACTTGAGGCCGACGAGGCTGACGCAGGGGCGGTAGCCACCACGGCCGGGTCGACCAGGTCCGTAACCGGCCAGCGCGGCCAGGCCGCCACAGCCTCGGCCGTCAAGGCTGGCAGCACTGTCGCCACGGGCTCTTGGGCATGACCGGCCCCACCGACTGCCGCTGGGGTCACCATTGCCGCTATCGCCGCCGGCCTAAAAACCAAGCCGGACAGGGCGGCGCTATCCAGCAGCCCTTCCAGCGGCTCGAGCGGTGAATGACGGCTGAAGTAGAGCCGCTCCCCTTCTCTGTGACGGAGCACCAGATCATAACGGGCTTGGCCGCCTGAACCGGCGGCCACGTCGGCGACTAGCAACCAGGCCGCGCCGGCAAAGCCGGCTGCTAGCTCGGCGTCCTCGGCCGATAGGCTATAGCCCCGGCCAGTACTATCCGCCAGCCAGAGACCGAAATACAGATCGGCGGGAACCTGATCTAGCGCCCGGTACAACCATAACACCGCGCCTTCTAGCGACACGGTGGCCAACAGCGGCCGCCCCGGCAAGGCGTGGCGCAGCACCCGCCCGTCAGCCAGGTCGACGACCAGGCCGTAACCGGCCGCAACGTCGTCGGTAGCCGCCGCCTCGGGCTCAGCGCCGCAACTGATGGCCAGATAGCGACCATCGGCCGACCAGTCCCAAGCTAGCACCCCAGCCGGTTGGCCGTCAGCCTGCGGCAGTAACTCGATCACGGCGTAGGGCGCCACCACCGGCGCGGAACCGGCCGGCGGTGATACCGCGCCGGGGGCCAGCGAGGGCGCCGAATCCGCAGGCAGTTGAACGGCACCGGCCGGCGGGATGACCACGTCCGCCGGTAGTCGCAACACGACCACCCGGTCCGGCGCTGCTAACCAGGCTGCACCGTAACCGTCGGCGCCGTAACCGTCGGCGCTGTCGCGGACAGAAGCCGCCGCCAGCCGGGGCTGGAAAACGTGGCCGGCTGGCCAGGCGGCCAGCCGGCCGAACAGCGGCCTGGCCGAGGCCACCTCATCGGCCTCGGCCAGCCGCCACAGCCGCGGCGACGGCGGCAGGAAAGCCGCCTGGTCGCGTTCCCAGACCGGCTCCTGGGTCACAGCCGGAACCGGGTCGATCGGCGCCGCGGCGGGCGCTAGCTGGGTAGTCTGGCCGCCGGCCTGGTCGCCAGGCAGAGCTGGACTGCAGCCCACGAAAACAAGCAGGCAAAGGGTTAAACAGACCGATAATTGGCGCACGGGACCGATAAACAATGAAGGCAGCAGTGGAGTGGTACGGGCGAAGCTCATAGCCCAGACTCTAGCACAAGCCGACCGGCTTGTCAGCGGAAGGGTTCAGCCGCTGGCTAGCAACCGGCTACCAGTAAATCGTCCATGTGGCGCAGGCGACGCGCCAGATCGCGGGCCAGGTTCATCATCATGATGGAAAAGACGCAGGGATCAAGGCAATAGATGCCGTGCAGCGACGAATTGGAAATGACCGCCAATTTTACCGGCACCAGGGCACGCACCGTGGCGGCCGATGGCATCACGTCCAGCAATTCAATCTCGCCGAAAGCTTGGCCTTCCGGCAACTCGACGATCACCTGACTGGCCTTGGACACCTCTACCCGACCTTGCAGCAAAAAGTAGATGGAATCATTGCGACAGCCTTCCATAAGGATTACTACCCCGGCCTCAAAGGTCGTGTATGTCACCAACGGCAGGATCTTTTCGATCTGCTCCGTCAACAAGCCGCCGAACAGGGAGTAATTCTGCAAGCTACTGGCATCAATCATAGACTAAACATAGCACAAAGCTGGCTAAAACTAAAGGCCGCTACCTATTTGCACACAACCGCTTTTAGTAGTATCTTTGCCAGCGATTACCCAATTCCAGCTACCCGCATCGACAGGAGAGAAGTACCATGCCCGCTCTAGAACGCACCGCAAACCCCAACAGCCTCAAAGCCATGCAAGCCTGGCTCAAGCAAGCCATCGGCGTACCCGGCCTGTTGGTGCAGGTCTGGTCCGCCCTGTCCATCGTGTTCAGCATTGCGCTGATGGCGCTGGTGCCGCGGATCGGCATCCTGGTCAGCGGTTGCCTCGCCTTGGCCGTCCACGTCTGGCTGCATCTGGGCAGCCGCAAGGCCGTATTATCCGGCACTTGCTTTGGCCCAAAGACCTTCTTCGTGGTTAAAAAAGCTCTCAACTACTTCGCCTTCATTCAATTCTGCTTCCACTCCATCGCCCTGGTCCTAGCCTGGAGCGCCAGTAGTCTGGCCGACACCGGTTATTATGCGTTGTACGCCGTCAGCGCTTTAGTTTCCGGCAGCTACTTGCCGATTTTCTTCATTATGAATAGCCGGCGCAATCAAGTAGAGCACGGCATCATGCAGGTGATCAGCAAAAACGGCCGAAACAAATACCGCCCGCTCAATGTCTACCGCGGTTTCCTGCCCGGCTTGCTGTCCTGGGTGGACGCCCTGGCCTGGGCCAGCGCCGTGGTCATCTTCATCAATTCGCTCTTCTTCCAGCTCTACCAGATTCCGTCGGAGTCGATGGTGCCAGACCTGTATATCGGCACGCGCGTATTCACCGTCAAGACGCTAACCAACCCCGAGATTCCGCTGTCGTTGGTGCGCGTCCCACTGGTGGCGGGCATCGACCGCTTTGACCAGTACGTGCTGTCCAACCCACGCTACAATTTCAAGAAAGAACAAGTCCTGACTGATTTCTGGCACAACTTCCTGTACATGATCAGCTTCACCAAGATCCAGTTCCCCCGCCTGGACGAGTACGGCCAGGAAATAGCCGACCCGCTCATCAAGCGGCTGATCGGCCTGCCCGGCGAGCAGTTGCTGATGGCCGACGACGTCGTCTACGTACGCGATGGTGGTACTGGCGACTACCGGATGCTGACCGGCGAGGCCAACCACGCCTACAACTACGTTAACGACCTACCCATCGACCTGTCCCGGGTGCGCGGCATCTCCATCCAGCCAGCCGACCGGGCGCGCATGCTGGCCTGGGACGCCGAAAAGCAGGCTGTCCAGGCCGACTACGCCGCCCGCCGCCAGCGCTACCTGGACTGGTTTGACACCTTGCCGGCTCGCTGGCAAGCCGCCCGGCTCGACGCCGACCGCTTACCAACCTTGGAAGCCGGAGCGCGCAGCTTCCGCATCAATGACAATTCAATCGTCAACGAGAGCCGCTTGGCCGGCTGGCTACGCTGGTCATTGACTGACCACGCCGCCTTCCTGGGGCAGCTAGAAGATTTCCTGACCCTCTGGCAGTCCGCCGCCGCTCCCGCCAACCGCTGGGAAGAAAGCGCCTTGGCCACCAATCTGCTCTTCAAAGTCAAAGCCATGGAAGCCCTGTTGGCCCTGGGTGACGGACTCCTAGCCGGCAGCGACTATAGCTGGGAGCTACAACTGCGCGAACTAGGCGACTACCACGACCGGTACGTCCGTCGCTACTTCGACCTGCGCAACTTTGCTCCCTTCCCAAACGAAGGCGGACTGCCGGCGGGCGAGTACTTCTTCATGGGCGACAACCGCTACAACTCGGTCGACTTCCGCCACCTCAACCACTACCACTTCGTCGAGAAGCCGCTCTATAGCAAGGATCCTTGGTCACTAGCCTACAGCAGCAACCAGCAGCTTTTCTCGCTTAATCGCTCGCGCATCAAGGGCAAGGCGCTGTTCTCGCTGTTCTGAACCAGCTCACTACTGCCTCAACAGCCGGCTAGACACCCCGCCTACCGCAAGGCGGGGCTTTTCTGGCCCCATGGAACCGATCAAGCCACAGCGACCGATCTGTCTGATCGGCCTTAATAAAAAAATATTATTTCTAAACAGCCTCTCCCACCAGTTTTCCCGACCAAGCTGTGATAAAATCAGCGGCTATATATCCGCATTCATGGCCATCGCAGGCGGGAGGTTTCATGCCGGCAGAGACATTGACGGACTGTTCGCGCTTTTTCGATCATCGCTGCCTGGACACCATGCTGGCGGAGTGCCTGGATTGGTACGAGGCTTGGTACGGTAGTTTTGATCGCGAGCGGCTGGCAGCCGGCATTACCATGACCAAGGACTTGTTTGCCGGCCAATTTCCCGGCTACGCGGCCTGCAACACCGATTACCACGACTGGAACCATACCGGCGACGTCCTGGTAGCCACCATCCGCCTGCTGGATGGCTATAACCTGACCAGTACCCCCTTGCCGCCAGCGCTAGCCGCCGACTTGTGCAGCGCTGCCCTACTCCACGACTCCGGTTATATCCAGGAAGCGAGCGATACCAACGGCACCGGCGCCAAGTATACCCGCCATCACGTCGCCCGCAGCACAACCTTCGCCCGGCAGCACGGCCTGGCCTTCGGACTGACCCCAAGCGCCGCCGAACGCGTTGGTCGCCTGATTGAAGTAACCGACCTGCAAACCAAAAGCCTTCCGGGCACAGATACCCAGGAGGCTAGCGCCGCCGCCCTACTGGGCAGCGCCGACCTCCTCGGTCAGATGGCCGACCGCACCTACCTGGAAAAACTACTCTTCCTGTACTTCGAATTCCGTGAGGCCGGCTTCCCAGGCTATGAAACCGAGTTCGACATCCTGCGCCAGACCCAACGCTTTTATAAAAGTACCCAGGATCGCCTAGCCAAGTTCCTGCTGGACAGCCAGCACCATGCCGCCCGCCATTTCCACGAACGCTACGGCACAAGCGGCAACCCCTACCTGGAATCGATCACCCACCAAATGGCCTACCTGGACGCCATCATCGCCGACGACAAAACCAACTTCCGCAAAAAACTCAAGCGACTCGACTTGGGGGCTTAAAACAAACACGGGCTTGTTCATGGGAGGCGCAGACGCGGGGCCTGGACCTGAGCCGCCAAACCAGGGCGCCAGGCTTGTTCATGGGCGTTGCAGACGCGGGGCCTGTCGCTTTCACGCCTGGCGGCGCTTATGACTTGGCCATGCGTGGACGCGCCGTCAATGGGCGGTTCTGTTGACGAGCACTCGCGCGGTGGCGGCTTCCGCGTATAAGCAAGTGCGTGGTTTTAACTATTTCACCTAGCATCTCGTGCTCGCACCATCCGGGGGGGAGCGCAACGCTGCAGCTTGTCGCAAGTCCGCTGGCGCGGTCTTGCGTATCATGTTTCGCCAAAGCGAAACTCGCCCGGCTCCTCCACGGTGCCGCTTTTTGTCATGCTGGGATGCCGCCGTGCGCGCTAAGCGCACATTACAACCATACCACCAGGCACAAACCACCGGTTTGCTGAGATGCAAGCCAGGGTTCTGACGCCGCAGATCGTCCAGCATGAAAAAAAGGCTGCCTGGGGCATCTAGACCCAAGCAGCCATAAACTCTTTCGAGCACCATCTCTTACGAAGCATACAGGATTTTCTTAATCCCGTCCGGCGACAAGTTGTACTCGTCGGCCAGTTCATCGATCGAGCGGCCAGCCGATTTGGCTTGACGGATCGCCGAGTTCCGGTTATCCAGGAAGGCACGGGTACCATTCTTGTAGCCCCAGCCCATTCTGGCCTGGCGGGGTCGCGGGATGTAGACCAGCGCGCCCTGCACATACTTCTGTATTTCTTCAAGTAATTCTGGCGGCAGGATATCCTCCGCCTTGACATAAGCAGCCATTTTCATCCTCATAACGGTAACACAACCACTGGGTGGCATCGGCGTGTTATGAGGCAAAACGCATTTAGTAATCGTTGATCCTGAAAGATCACGGTAACAGCCAGAACGCTGCACTACCCGCAGGTTTCGGTCTTGTTCAATGCGCTTCGTTTCTCATCGTGCGCCGAAGATACGCCGTGCATTGGCGACAATCGCGCCAAAGCGGCTGAATCGGTTTCGAATATTGGACATCGAGGCGTCCTCCTTTGAACATTTAAACAGGCGCTGGGGTTGCCACGCGGCCTGCCCGGTGGCCGGTAACACCGACCAAAACCCGAGTACGAGCCTACTATGCCACACTCGGCCGGTTTTGACAACTGACAGATTGGTTATAAACAAAATGTCAATCCCCAGCCGTCCCGCGAAAGAATATATTTACTCGAATTGTCGCTTTTCAAGCCATACCATCCGTGGCATTATACTCTGGCGCGCAACATTCCGGCGGCTGGTTCAGTCGGCGGAAGACAGGCTCCACCAGGGGCAGGAAGGAGGCACAAGAATTGTTTATAGCTAACTGGAGGGTTGCGACTCTCTAATCCAGAGTCCGACCTTGACCCGCCCGCCGTTTTAGCTGGCGGGTCTTTTTTTTAACTAGCGACCCAAAACGCGGCCGCATGGCTTGCCAGGCACAGCCGCATCGGGCACAATACTGGCATGATACCCATCGATCCCGCCCACGGACAAGCCGCCTTCGGCAATCTGACACCCCAACTGGCCATGTCGGTAGTCGAAGAAGGCTGGCACCTACGCTGCGACGGCAGCTTCTTCGCCTACCCCAGTTACATCAACCGCGTCTATGGCCTGCGTAGTGAAGACGGCGACCAGTACGTCGTCAAATTCTACCGGCCGGGCCGCTGGACCGAGGCCGCCATCCGCGACGAGCACCGCTTCCTGGCGCAATTGGCCGAGGCCGAGGTGCCGGTCATTCCGCCGATCCTAGACGCCGACGGCGACAGCCTGCTTAGCCTGGTTCTGGATGGCGGAAGCGATGCAGCCACCAGCGCTGACGCCGCCGAGATCCACTGTGCCCTCTTCGCCAAGACGCCCGGCCGCTCCTTCGACGCCGATTCGCTGGACGACATGGAGCGACTGGGTAGCCTGGCCGGCCGCATCCACGCCGTCGGGGCGACCGGCCCGGCACTAGCCCGCCTGGTCATCCAGCCGGGATTGGCCAGCGGCTACGTTCAAGAACTGCTGCAGGCCGACGTTATCCACCCCGACGCACTGGCCGGCCTAGTGCCCACATTAACCGGCTGTGCCGCCTATATCGACGGCCAGCTGGCCGACTACCAGTTGCCGACTAGCCGCCTGCACGGCGATTTCCACCGCGGCAACATCCTGGATCGCGGCGGCGGCAGCCTGGTGGCGGTCGACTTCGACGACATGTGCTGCGGCCCGGCCATCCTGGACCTGTGGATGCTGCTGCCCGATCGTCCCGCCAAGTGCCCGGCCGAGCGCGACGCCCTGCTAGCCGGCTACGAGCGCTTCCGGGCCTTCGACGCCACCAGCTTCGGCCTGGTGCCCGCCCTGCAACTGCTGCGCATCATCCATTACCTGGCTTGGCAATGCCGCCAACGGCACGACCAGGGTTTCCAGCAGCATTTTCCGGGTTGGGGCGGCCGCGGCTTCTGGCTGCAGGAAGCCGAAGACCTGGCCTGCCGCTTGGCCGAGCCGGAAACCGGCCAATAAACAGGCAAACCGGCTGGCTACCTGGTCGCCCGGAAAGCTTGACTCAAACGAAGAAGCGACATAACTTTACGTTACTGGCCGTTCAGGCGGCCCGGGGAGGCCGCATGGCAACTGATAAAAACTTTACCGATATCGACGAATATATCGCCGGCTGCGCGCCGGAGCTGCGTGGTCGCCTGGTTGAACTGCGCCGCTTCATCCAGGAGCTGGTGCCGGAGGCCACAGAGGCCATTAATTATCGCTTGCCCACCTTTCGCCTGAATGGGGATTTGGTCTATTTCGCGGCCTTCAAAAACCATACCGGCTTCTATCCCCTGCCCGAGGCCATCGAAACCTTCAAGGACGAGCTGGCGGGCTACACGATGGGCAAGGGTTCCATCCAGTTTCCGCATGACCAGCCGCTACCCTTCGACCTGATTGCCAAGCTCGTGCGCCACCGGGTGGCGGAAAATCTGGCCAAACCGGCTAAACGCGAACGGCGAAAACCAGATTGAAGCGCCGTGCCCTAGCAGGGTGTTGAAAAACGCGGATGCGGCTTTTCAACACTTCAAAAGCCGGTACAATTACGCAGCATAGCGCAAGCTATGCGAGGAATTGTTAAGGTTGTTGAGAAAGCAACCGGCTTTTTCAACAACCTGCTAGGCGTCCTCCAATTGCAGACCGGTGCCGACGACGCGATTGCGCCCCTGTTCCTTAGCCGCCAGCAAGGCGCGATCCGCCATGGCCATCAGTAAATCCAGTTTAAAGCGTTCGTCTACCAGCAGCGCGGCCACGCCTAAACTGGCCGCCAGGAAGGGCTTCTGGGGTGAGGCCCGGTGTGGCAGCCGCTTTTCCTGCAGGTACTCGCAGATGCGTCGGGCGGTGATCAAGCCGCCGCGCTCGTTGGTTTCCGGCAGCACTACGGCGAAGCTGTCGCCACCGAGCCGGCAGGGTAGATCGGACGGCCGCTTGATGACCTCGCGCAGGCTACCGGCAAAATTGCGCAAGCAGGCGTCCCCGGCCGGGTGGCCGTAACTCTCGTTATAGGCCTTGAAATGGTCGATATCGATCATGACGAAGGACAGCCAGGCATGGCGCGTATTCTGGAAATCGCTATCCAGCTCGTAACCGCGGCGCAGAATGCGCTTTACCTCGGCATCGACATATTCTTCCATCCGGCGGCGGTTGGCGAGCCCGGTCAGCCCGTCGTTGCCGGCCAGACGGGCCAGTTCCCTCGATTGACTGATCACGCGCCCCATTAACTCGTCGAGATGCCCCGATAGCTTGGCTAAGTCGTGGTCGGCGGGAGGAGGAGCGTCGCCGGCCAGAACCAAGTCTACCGTAAAGCGGTCCAAGCGGGTGCCTAGATCGCGGATTGGTTTGACCAAGCCGCGCCGCACCAGCAGGACACTAATCAGGTAGAGCGCCGTCAAGCCAAGAACCATCAACGCAGCGCAGACACCAAAAAGTTGGAGGGCCTCTTGTCGCCAGACCCGCTGCAGACTGATAGCCCAGGCGCCCAACGAATTGCCAAGCACGTCGGACAGAACGGCGTAGTAGACCAGTTCGCCGTTCAGGAGCCCGGCCGACAGCGGAAAGTGACTGCGTCCGACCGGTGGTTCGTAAGCGAAATAGGCCTGAATGTGGGGACTGGCCAAGTAGGACGACAAGCGCGAGGCATCCATCTTGCGGGCGAACAGCAAGTAACCGATCGGCGCTACAGTACGCAAGTCGTCAGTCACGGGCCACACACAATACATGAAAATATGCTTCTGACCGGCGATGTAGCCACTGATCGGCCGATAGTCGAGGCTCTCGGCCCCAACCGGAAAGAAATGACGATCCGAAACATCAAAATACCTATTGCCCAGGACACCGAATTGGTCATGGAAATGGGCAGAATGATCCACCGCTGATCCACCGGCCTGTCCGCTGCCTGACGGGAGGCCCGGCGTCAGGCCAACGGAAGAGCCGGGGAGTGGCATCCGCAAACTTGGCAATTGGCCAGATAACAGTGGCACCGTAGTCGCGCTAGCTTGCCGGTCGATGGTGCACCAGACACGCTGGCCAGTCAAGTCAATCATGGCGACATAGTCGATTTGTTGTTCCAGGAGCCAGGGGTTATTATACGTGGCATCCATGAAAGCGTAATCCGGACTGGAAAAAAAGTCATAGGCATTCTGCCATTCGGCGTAGGACTGGGCCAGGGCTGCCAGGTTGCCGAGCTCGCGTTCCAAAAAAACGTTAAATTGTGCGCTGCGAGTGTACAGCTCCTTTTGCTCAAACTGGCCGATGCCATAGTCGACGAACAAGAATAGCAGGCCGCTTAACAGTAACCCGGCCAGCAGAAAGGCTAGAATCAGGCCATAGCCCGGCCGGTAGGGGCGGTTTATACCCATAGAACTACTATAGCTTACCGTTTGCGAAAAGGCAAAGCTTTTCAGTCTGGTCAGAGCCGCTCTATGGTGGTAAATGGCAACGCATGCCAACGATTGCGGCCAATGTCAAGCCGCCCACTTAACACTTTCAGCAAATTGGCTTATTATACGGGAAGGGATTTCAGCCCCAGCCGAATCGACTGCCTGAAGGCAACGGACATATCGTCCGGCCAGGGCAGCTACCGGCAAGCCTCAATGACAGTATCGAGTGAACACAATGGAAGATTCCGAAACCGCTACCGAACCCGAAATGACCGCCACCATCGTTCCCGCCATGCGCTACGATGAACTTGACTTACACCCCGACCTGGCCCGCGCCATCCAGGAAGCCGGCTACGTCGACTGCATGCCCGTCCAGGCCGCCACCTTCCCGATCGCCTTCACCGGCCGGGACATCTACGCCCAGTCCCAGACCGGCACCGGCAAGACCGCTGCCTTCCTCATTTCCATCCTGCAGCGCATGATGACCACCCCGGAACTGCGCGAGCGCAAAACGCTGATCATCGCCCCGACCCGCGAGCTGGCCTTCCAGATCGAGGGCGAGGCCCGCAAACTGGCCAAGTACTTGCCCATCAGCATGGGCTGCTTCTTCGGTGGCATGGCTTATGGCCCGCAGGAAACCATGCTGCGCGATGATGTCCAAATGATTATCGGCACGCCCGGGCGCATCATCGACTTAGTGATGCAGGGCAAGATGGTGCTGCGCACCGTCGGCTTCCTGGTGGTCGATGAGGCCGACCGCATGTTCGACATGGGCTTCATCGACGACCTGCGCAAGCTGTTGCGCTACTTGCCGCCGCCCACCAATCGCCAGACCTTCCTGTTCTCGGCCACCCTCAGCTTCCGTATCAAAAATCTGGCCTGGGAATACATGCATGATCCGTTGGAAATCGCCATCGAGCCAGAGACCATCACCGTCGACCTGGTAACCCAAGAGCTGTACCACGTCGGCAGCGACGAGAAGCTACCCATGGTGCTCGGCCTCTTGGCGCGCGAAAAGCCGCACAGCGCCTTGATTTTCTGCAACCAGAAATTCGTAGCCGAGGAAATCGCGCGGCGGCTGGGCATCAACGACATCGAGTGCGAGTACATCATGGGCGACCTGCCCCAGTCCAAGCGTCTACAGGTTATCGAACGGCTGAAGGCCGGCAAGATCGCCGTCCTGGTAGCCACCGACGTGGCGGCCCGCGGCCTGGACGTCACCGGCCTGGACTTGGTCATCAACTACGACCTGCCGATGGACGCCGAATCGTACGTTCACCGCATTGGTCGCACCGCCCGAGCCGGCGCCGCCGGCAAGGCGGTCAGCCTGGCCTGCGAGAAATTCGTTTACGGCCTGCCGGCCATCGAAAAATACCTCGGCATCAAGATCCCGGTCTGCAACGTCACCCAGGAACTGCTGCTGGAAGACAAGAGCCGCAACCTCCGTTTCGGCGGCCATAGCCACAACCGCAGCATGGGTGGCGAACGCCGCGACCATGGCCACGACCGCGATCGCCATTCCGGCTACGGTTCAGGCGCGTCCGGCGGTTCGCGCCGCCCAGCCGGCCCCGGCCGCAGTGCCCCGGCCGAGCGTCGACCGGCGGGCGCTGGCAGCCCAAACTATACCACTGGCCAGCGCGGCCGCTCCCCTAGCCCAGTCCGTACCGAACAGCGTCCGGCCAACTACGGCAACCAGCCAGCCAGTGGCAGTCAAGGCAACCCCTACGCCATGAGCTCCAACGAGCGCATGAAGCTCTATAAAGACAAATACGCCTCCGGTCAGGGCCAAGCTAGCCAGCCAGGCGACCGCGGCCGCTCTAGCGGCCGTCCGGAAGGCCAAGCCGACAACGGCGGCCAGCGCCGTCCCCGCCAAGGTAACCAGGGCGACGGTGAGCGCCAGGGCGGCTCCAGCAACTCCAGCGGCCAGGCTCAAACCCGCCGGCCGGATAGCCAGCGGGGCGCTAACCAGCCTAACGGCGGCCAACGTAGTGGCGACCAGCGTAGTAGCGGCCAAAATAACGGCGGCCAACGCGGCGAGAGCCAGCGCAATGGCGGCCAGCGTAGCGACGCTCGGCCGGCAGGCAACCAGGCTCAGAACAACCAGCGGCGCGAGCGCCGCCCCGATCAGGCTCGCCCAGCCGGTCAGCCGGCCAAACCGGCTAGTGCCGGCCGCGAGCCAGCCAAGAAACCCGGCTTGCTCGGCTTCATCAAGAATCTGTTCGGCAAGAAGAAAGACAAGTAAGACCAGGTGGCCAGTCTGACCACCTCGCGCGGGAGGTAAGCCTCCACCTTGGGCTAGCGCCAACCAAAAAATGCCGCTCCGGTTCAAATGCCGGCGCGGCTTTTTGTTTTTTCCGCCTTTCAAACCGGCGTCTACCAAATAGCAGCAGACACGCAAAAAATCCCGCCATGCCTTGTCGACCGGTGGCGCCAGCCTTATATTAATGGAATGAAAATCAAGGACTACTCCCGAGTCGGCCTGCCGGATGGCACCATCATCGTTCCCTTCCTCGTGCTCTTTATCATGTCGCTGAATGGCATGAACATCAAGGAAGCCTTTGCCGGCAGCCTGGATCTTTTTTTCCGGAGCCGGGAAGCCTTCGCCCTTTGGGGGCAGGTGCTGGTACTGGACCTGGCCATCCACCTCTTTTTCCATCCGGTATTCAAGCTCTACCGCCGCTGCCTCAAGGCTTGCGTTCCGGACAAGGCGGCCGTCGACCTGGCCATGAGGCGACTAAACCACATCCGCAGCTTTATCATCGGCGTGTCCATCGTGGTCTTCACGCTCGGCCGGCTGGTTCTGATCAGCCTCCGCCCCCTGGAAGGCAATGACCCGACGCCCGGCGTCTTCATGATGATGGAGGCGCTCATCGCCGGCTTCTTTGTCGGCGTCATCCTGGCGTTGCAATTCGAGGACAAACTATACGCCGCCAAGGAAAAAGTGCTCCAGCTGGGCAGCACCCTCAGTTCGGCCTATACGCCGTTCTACTCCAAACTGGTACTCATCTTGCTGGCGCTGACCCTGTTCATGACCCTGCAGGCTTTCTCCTTCGCTTCGGCCGCCATCTTCTTCATGCATGCCGCCCCGCCCGGGCTGCCGTCCAATTCAGATTTGCGGGCCGCCATCGACCTGTTTACCCAAGCCAGGCGTTCCGAAGGCCTCAAAGCCCTGCTCAATCTATTTCTGCTCAAGACCGGCATCCTGAGCGCCTTTATCTTCCAGTTGTTGTTCCAGCTCAAGCGCCTGATCCGGCTACCCCTGGCCACCATCGCCAACCGCCTGGAAGCCCTCAACTCGCCGAATCCGGCCGCCGGCCAAGCCATCGCCATTGTCCAGAACGACGAGTTCGCCAGCGTCTTCCGCCAGATCAATAGCCTCATCTCCCGCCAGCAAGGCAAGCTGGCGGCCTCGGAGCGCCGCCTGATGGACATCGTCGCCGGGGCGGCCGACCCGATCATCGCCTTCAACACCGACCGCCAATTGGTGCTGTGCAATCCGGCGGCCGAAAACCTGCTGGGCTGCCACCATGACAAGCTGGCCGGCGTCACCTTGGACCGCTTCCTGGACGACAAGGGTATCTCGTCGATCTTCAACGCCGACGGTTCCGGCCTGACGCCGCGCGCCCGGCTGCCCTGGCGGACCCCGGCCGGCCAGGACATCCTGCTGGAATCGCATATGTCGCGCACCGGTGAAGGACAGGACAGCCTGTTCACCGTCATCCTGCGCGATATCTCGCAGCAAGCCGAACTGGAGGCCACCCTGCAGCGCGCCCGCGAGGAGGCCGAAAACGCCAGTCGTATGAAGAGCGAATTCCTGGCCAACATGAGCCACGAGCTGCGTACGCCGCTCAACGCCATCCTGGGCTACACCCAATTGATCGACAACAACGCCAACCTGACCGACGAGCAGCGCGAGCGCGTCCACATCATCTCGCGTTCCGGCGAGCACCTCCTGGCGCTTATCAACGATATCCTCGACATTTCCAAGATCGAAGCCGGCAAGATGGAGCTGCACGACAGCGACTTCGACCTGCATGAGCTGATCCACGACCTGGAAGCCATGTTCGAGCTGAAATGCCGCAAGAAGGGGCTGACCCTGTACGGCGAAATCCTCGACGGCCTGCCCCGCTACGTGCGCGGCGACCTCGGCAAGCTGCGCCAGGTGCTGGTCAACCTGCTGGGCAACGCCGTCAAGTTCACCGAAAACGGCGGCGTCGGCCTGCTGGCCGGACCCGACGGCGACGGCATCCGCTTCTCGGTGCGCGACACCGGCCGCGGCATCCCGGCCGACGAGCAGGCCGGCATCCTTCAGCCCTTCGTCCAAGCTTCTACTACCGACCACGAAGGCGGCACCGGCCTGGGGCTGGCCATCTCCAGCCGTTATATAAACATGATGGGTGGCTCGTTGAACGTGAAGAGCCAGGTCGGCGAGGGCAGCGAATTCTCCTTCCGCCTGTCCCTGGGCAAGGCCAGCTCGGCCCAGGCCGCCGCCGCCAACGAGGGCTTCGACATCACCGTACCGGTGGGCACGCCGGCCCTCATCGCCGACGACCAGGAAACCAACCGCCTGGTGCTCAAGGAATTCCTGGAGCGCGTCGGTTTCCGCGTCATGGAAGCCCGTAACGGCCAGGAAGCCATCGCCGTGGCCCGCGAGCAGCGGCCGGCGGTGATCTTCATGGACATCAAGATGCCGGTGATGGACGGCTACGCGGCCGTGGCGGCCTTCAAGGCCGACGCCGGCCTGCGCGCCATCCCGGTCTTCGCGCTGACGGCCTCCGCCTTCAACCACGACCACGACCGCATGCAGCAGGCTGGTTTCGACGGCCTGCTCATCAAGCCCTTCAAACAAGCGGCTCTCTACCGGCTGATTGCCGACCAGACCGATCTGGAGACCAGCGTCGTGCTGTCCGGCCTACCGGCGGCCGAAGCGCCCTCAGGTGCGGAACCCGACGCGGCCGAACTGACCGCTGCGGCTGGAGTCCTGGGCGAGAGCGGCATCAAGGCCGTGTCCAACGCCTTGGACATCGCCGATTTCGCCGGCTTGGCCGCCCTGGCTGATTCGTGGCTAGCCGATGCGCCGGCCTTCGCTCGTACCTTACGGGCCGCGGCCCGGGCCTTCGACGAGCAGGCCGTCAGCCAACTACTGGCCAAGCTCCAAAAGGAGGCCACCCATGGGGCCTGAGACCAGCCGCATCCTGATCGTCGATGATATCGAGGAAAACCTCCAGGTACTCAGCGACACCTTGACCCAGGCCGGCTTCCACCCGTTGCAAGCCAAGTCCGGCGAGCGAGCCTTGCAGGTAGCCGCCAAGGCCGCCCCTGACCTGATCCTACTGGACATCAAGATGCCCGGCCTGGACGGCTTCGAGACCATCGCCCGCCTCAAAGCCGACCCGGTCACCGCCGACATTCCAGTTATATTCATCTCAGCCCTAAACCAGATCGAGGACAAGATTCGCGGCTTCCAGTCGGGCGCCGTCGACTACGTCTCCAAGCCCTTCCAGCGCGAGGAAGTCGTAGCGCGGGTGGGCACCCATGTCCGGTTGCGCCAGGCCCAGCAAGCCATCGCCGCCGAACGCGCCAAGTCCGACCGCCTGTTAGAATCCATCCTGCCACCGGGCATCGCCGCCGAACTTAAGGAGACTGGTTCAAGCGCGCCGCGCTCCTACCGGGACGTCAGCGTGCTGTTCACCGACCTGGTGGACTTCACCCGCACGGCCGCCGGTCTGACGCCAGAGGTTTTGATAACCGAGCTGAACGAAATGGTGGCGGCCTTCGACGCCATCGTGCTGGCCAACGGCTGCGAGCGCATCAAGACCATCGGCGACGCCTACTTCGCCACTTGCGGCATCCCCGAAGCCAAGGCCGACCACGCCCTGCGCCTGGCCACCGCCGGCCTGCAGATGCGCAACTGGCTGGCGGCGCGCAACCGGACGGCCGCCATCCAATGGGAAATGCGCCTGGGCCTCCATTCCGGGCCGGCCGTAGCCGGCATCGTCGGCACCCAGCGCTACATCTACGACGTCTTTGGCGACACCGTCAACCTGGCCAGCCGCCTGGAAGCCGCCAGCGAGCCGATGCGCCTGAACGCCTCGCTGGCCAGCGCCCGCCAGATCGGCGACGACCTACGCTGCACGGCCCGCGGCGCCATCGAGGTCAAGGGCTCCGGGCCGGTGGAGATGTTCTGGGTGGAATCCTAGCCGGACAGTGAGGACGACGACTAACGACTAAGCCAGCCAGCCAACAAGTCATTGAACAGCGCCGCTGCTTTGACCGGGTAGACATGGTCGCAGCCGGGCAGGATATGGCTCTCGGCCTGAGGCAAGGCAGTGGCCAGGTCGGCCAGTGACCGTTTCATGGCCGCCGGTTCGCGGCTGCCGGCCAACAGCATAACCGGCTTGTCCGATGCGGCGACTAGGCCTTCGGGGAGGGACATACGGTTAGCGTAGGCCAACGTCGGGCGCAGCAAGGCGCCTGCGGTCAAGGAATCATAACTTGCCATGAGTGCTGCTTCCATGACCGGATCGGCTAGGCCGAAGGCCTTGACCTGCCAGCGCTTGAGCGCAGGATACTTCCGGTACAAGTTCAGGCTCCAAGCGAAGAGTTTTTCACTGGTCATGGCCGACAGAAGCCATGACGGCCGAAACAGGGCGCTGGCGATAAGCGCTCGGCTGACCAGCTCCGGCCGACGGGCCAGCATGAACGCCGCCAACTTGGCGCCCAACGAATGGCCAACTAGTACGGCCTTACCGCCATGGCCCAGCCGAGCCACCAGATCCAGCAAGCTGTCCGCGACCGCCTCGACGGTAGTGAACGGCTCGGCCAGGCTAAGGCCATGGTCGGGCAGGTCAACTACCAGGCAGTGATGCGTGGCGGAGAAGACCGCCAGCTGCTTGTTCCAGAACCAACCAGCCACGCCGGCGCCATGGATAAACAGGATAGTCTCGGTGCGTTCCCGGCCGTATTCGTCGCAGTGGATTACCATAGAACCGCCTTTCGGATCAGGGGTAGACGCCAGCGCCGGCGCGCAGCACCTGGACATCGCCGGCGCGCAGGTCAAGGACGGTGGACAGCTCGCGGCCGTTCTCTTCGCCAGGGTCCAGTACCAGGTCGACGCCGGGAATGTCTTCCAGCTCCCAACCGGCGCTGAACAACTGATCCTCGGGGAAGGCGGCATCGGCCTCCGCTTCGGCGTCGGGCAACATGCTGCGTTTGGCGGTCAGCGACAAGAGCGGCGAGCCAAGGGCCTCCACCAGGCCGAGCACTACCGCATGGCGCGGGATGCGCAGGCCGATCTCGGCGCGCTTCAGCTCAAAATCCTTGGCGCAGCGATTGGTACTGGGCAGGACGAAAACGTAAGGGCCGGGCACTAGGCGCTTCATGACGCGGAAGGCAGCGTCGCCGATGTCGCAGAGCTCGGCCGCCTGATTGATGGAAGCGCACAGCACGGTCAGTGGCCGGACGGCTCCCGGCCGCACCAACTTTTTAAGCCGGTCGATGCCGCCGCGAGCGTGGATGGAGCAGGCGATGCTCCAACTGGTATCGGTCGGGATGGCCACCAGCCAGCCTTCGGCCAGTCCCCGGGCAGCGCGTTGCAACACCCGCTGATCGGGGTTGGCCGTAACGATGTACTCGGTCATGGCGGGCTCCCGTAGCCCTGGACTTTTTCCTTTTCGCTGATCAGCAGCTCGGAATAGCCACGCGCCTCGATATCGCTTTCGGCCACGCCGGCCAGGCTCAGGATGCGCTTCAGTTCGCCCTGGGCCAGGGCAATGGCCGCCGGGTCCTCCTGTTCGAGCAGGAACTCGATCTCGATGAAGTTGCCCAGGCCGTCCACTTTAACCAGCTCGATGAGGCTGTTTTCATAACGCCAGGCCGAGCCGATCTTGTGTTTCTCGAAGAACGGCTCGCAACCGATGCGCTGCACCAGCGCCAAAAAGGCGGCGCGGTCGCTGACTTCAAACTCGGTTTCCTGGTTGATCTCGATGCCGGCGTCGGTGCGCTTGTTCTTGAAGTTGACGACATGCTTGCCGCCATCGGTCCGCACCCGAAAGCCCTTGGTGCCGCGCACGAAACGCCACTCCGGGCCGTGCCAGTAAGAATCAAATTTCTCAAAGTCGCGCAGCCGGGTGGCGAAAGAAGCCACCCGCCTCTCGACTTCGGCCGGGCGATGCAGCCGGGCCTTAAGCTCGACCTCAAGCATTGTCGCCCTTGAAGCGCAGGACCGACTGGTCGTAGCCGGCCGGCGCCTGGAAACCGAGCAGCTCGATGCAACTGGCGGCCAGCGAGCTGATGCCCAGCCCTTCGCGCAGTGCTGGCAGATACTCGCCCTTGCCCTCTGGATCGAATACGATGCAGGGCACCGGGTTCAGAGAATGGCTAGTTTTGGCCCGGGGTTGACCGTCGGCCTTGCGCGTCACAGCCCCGGTTTTCTTCTCGTGCTCGTACATGTCGTCGGCGTTGCCATGGTCGGCCGTCACCAACATGATGCCGCCGGCCGCCTCGATGGCGCTGCGCAGCCGGCTCAACTGGAGATCCATAGCCTCGACCGAGCACACCACCGCCTGGTAGTTGCCGGTATGGCCGACCATGTCGCCGTTCGGGAAGTTGAGGCGGATGAAGCGGTGCTTGCCCTCCCGGATAGCGGCCAGGACGTAATCGGTGATCTCGGCGCACTTCATCCAGGGACGCTGCTCGAAGGGTAAAAGGTCACTGGGGATCTCGACATAGTCTTCTAGCCGCTCGTCGAACTTGCCGGAACGGTTACCGTTGAAAAAGTAGGTGACGTGGCCGAATTTCTGAGTCTCGGAGATGGCCAGCATCGGCACGCCGGCGCCAGCCAAGTACTCACCCATCGTCCGGTCGATGGCCGGCGGGCTGACCAGGTAGGCCTTGGGTACGTGCAGGTCGCCGTCGTATTCCATCATGCCGGCGTACATCACCTTGGGCCGGACGCCGCGGTCAAAGCGGTCGAACTGGTCCTGCTCGAAGGCAGCCGTGATCTCCAGGGCGCGGTCGCCGCGGAAATTGAAGTAGATGACCGCGTCGCCATCGACCACCGGACCAACCGGTGTGCCATTCTCGGCAATGACGAATTCATGCATATCCTGGTCAATGAGGTTCGGCTGCGCCTGGCGGTAAGCCACCACGGCCTCGCGAGGGCTGCCGAACTGGCGACCAATGCCCTGGACGTGGGTGCGCCAGCCGCGCTCCACCATCGACCAGTCGGCGTTGTAACGGTCCATGGTAATGTACATGCGGCCACCGCCGGACGCGATGCGGTAATCCAGTCCCCTGGCCTTGAAGCCAGCCAGCCAGTCCTCGAAGGGATCGATGAATTCCAGGGCGCTTTGCTCGCCGACATCGCGACCGTCCAACAGGACATGGACGCGCAGCCGCTTGATGCCCTCGGCGGCGGCCCGGTCGATCATGGCTTTGAGGTGGTCGATATGGCTATGGACGTTGCCGTCGGAAAACAGGCCGAGGAAGTGCAGGCACTTGCCTGAGGGCACCAGCGAGGCCATTAGGTCACGCCAGGTTTTTCCCTGGAACATCGCCCCGGCGGCGATGGACGCGCCGACCAGTTTGGAGCCCTGGGCGAAGACTCGGCCGCAGCCGATGGCGTTGTGGCCGACCTCGCTGTTGCCCATGTCGTCGTCGGCGGGCAGGCCGACCGCCTTGCCATGGGCCTTGAGCCGGGTATGCGGGCAGTCGGCGCGCAGCTTGTCCAGGCTGCCGGTGACGGCCGCGGCCACCGCGTCGCCCTCGACGTGGACGCCATAGCCGATGCCATCCATGATAACCAGCAACAAAGGCCCGCGCCGGCCTTGCCAGGCGGGATTTTTCTGTAACGCGTCTACCATACTGTGCTCCTGCGGAAAGGCGCGCCACGCTGCGCGCCGGCTGCTTGGTTGGGTGAAGTCCGCTGGCGACCTATTCGCCAAAATACTCGATGAGCGTGCGCACGTCCAGATCGGCCAGAATATCGTCGTAACGAAGGAAAGGCAGGCCGATGACGCCGAAGACGCCGGCCGGCTCCGCGCCGCCCTCGACTAGAAGGTCGGCGGTAGCCCGGAGGGTGCCCCCGGTGGCGATCAAATCGTCCACGATGAGCACGCGGCCGCCCCTGGGGATATCGTCGACGTGGATCTCGATCTCGGCCTCACCGTATTCTAGGGCGTACTTCTTGCTGATGGTTCTGCCGGGCAGTTTACCCTTCTTGCGAACCAGCAGAATGGGCAACTGGAGGTGATCGGCCAGCGGGGCGGCAAACAGGAATCCGCGCGACTCGACGGCGGCGATGGCATCCAGCTTGGCGTCCTTGTACATCCGGACCATGGCTTGCACCACATAGTTGAAGGCGGCCGGCTTGGTCAGGACGCTGGTAATATCGTAGAACAGGATACCCGGCTTGGGAAAATCGGGAATTTTGCGGATAGCGTCGTCAAGATTAAATCCACTGTGCATAGTCTCTCCATGTGGTAGATGAAAAATAGCGACAGGGCGACCAGCGTCTGGCGTTGGCCGTACTGCTAGCCAGCATTACAAGGCTTTATACCAGTCGGTGATAGCCTTGGCCTCCGGGGGCAGGCCGTTTTGTATGACCAGTTCGGTGGCGGCGAATCCGGCGGCGAACTCAGCCGCCCCGGCGCTGGACGTCTTGCCCAACAAGCAGGCTTTACGACCAGCCAGATTCAGGCCCTTAGCCACTCGCAGCAACTCCGTCCAGCAAGCTGCCTGGTGGTCGGCAATGCAGAACGCGTAACTGTTGGCGGCCAGCAATTCGGGGATGGCCATGCCGGAGGCACTGCGTAGGACAACCGAACCCAGTGGCCGAACCGCTTTTTCGGCGGACTTTGCCAATGAGGCCAGTTCCTTGTCGTCGTCCTCGTAGATAATCAGTAACTTGTTCGCATTTTGTTTCACGATGACTCCATAGTAGTATCGACTTTGGCCGCTGTCAATACTTTGTCTGGTTTTGGGCGGTTCCGGCGGGCTTCCGCTTAGTTGTCCGGCCGAAGATGCAGGATCAAGGCGTCGACGCCGGCAAAAACGAGGGCCACACCGCCGGCAATGAGCAGCGAGGTGATCTGCTCCTCGTCGGTTGGCTTGTAGGAAAATTCATTGCTGAACGGCCAAGGCGCGTAGCTTGGATCAAAACCGTTAGCGATAAAGCGGGAAAGGTCAAAGCCGACGCGCGTATAAAAGAGGGCAAAGGGAAAAACACCCAGGGCGATAATCTCGAAACGCCTGACAGACCACAGCCAATCCGGAAATTCATCGCGTTCGTAGGGCTGTGGCAAAACCTCCGCCGGATTGGGGGAAGCGGTCTGGGCCAGGGCTGGCATCAGGACTGCGGCGCAAAGCAGCAGGAGCAGGAGTTGGCGCTTCATGGGTACTGCCTGGCGCCGAAAATGGCCGTGCCGATACGCAGCAGGCTGGCCCCTTCGGCGATGGCCAGCTCGAAGTCGTTGGTCATGCCCATCGACAGGACGTCGAAGTCCGGGAAACCGAAGCGCGCGGCGGCCCGCTCCATGGAGAGGCGGCAGGCGGCGAAGGACCGCTGGATGGCCGCCTGGTCGGTAGTAAACGGGGCCATGGTCATTAGGCCGCGTGGCCGGAGCGACGGCAGGTCGCCGGCTAGCTCCAGGGCCTCGAACAGCGCCGCCTCGTCGGCGAAACCGCTCTTCGATTCCTCGCCGGTGTGCAGCTCAAGCAGAACGTCCAGGACGCGGCCGGCCTTGGCGGCCTGCTTGGCCAGTTCAACCAGGATGTCCGGCGAATCGACCGACTGTACGCAGTCAAACAGTTGCACGGCCTTGCTGGCCTTGTTGCTCTGGAGGTGGCCAAGCAGGTGCAGCTGGACGCCGGGCAGACTGGCGACTGGTCCAGTCGCGTCGCCGCCGGTAGTGGCTACGATAGCGGCTGTAGCAATGGTCGCCGCCGGGCGCTGGCCAGACAGGTCGAGCGACGGAAACTTACCCATGGCCTCCTGCACCCGGTTCTCGCCAAACAGGCGCAGGCCAGCCTGCATAGCGGCCTGAACCGCCACCGAGGGGTTGAACTTGCTGACGGCCAGCAAGCGCACCGTCGAACGATTGCGGCCAGCCCGTTGGCAGGCCCGCTCGATGCCCTCCTCGACCCGCGCCAGGTTGGCGCGGATGCTTTCCGCCAGTATACCCTCGTCAGTCTGTCTGTCCACGCTCACTCCCCTCGCCCTCTATCAGAAAAAGTCACGCAGGCTCTCATCGATACCCTTGCGCAGCTCGAACCAGAAATCGATCGCCGCTTCGGCCGGCGTTTTCTCGAAGGCCTCCAGCCAGGTAGCCAGTACCGGGTCGGTATTGCCGTCGACTTGTTTGGCGCGAGCCAGGAAGCTGCGCACGAAATCGATATTGGCTTGGCTTTCCCAATAGACACCGGCGTTGCGGCTGTTAATGCGGCTAGCCGCGACGGCCACCGCCTGCAGGTAGGCGTCCTTCTTGCCGTAAAGCGCCTCGATGGCCATCGGAACCATGTCCTCGGCCCAGCCGCGATGGAAGCGGCACAAGCCAGCGTTGTCCAGGCTCAATTCCTTTTTCAGACGGTCGGCGCACTTGCGACCCAGCTGGCGCGGCGCCATGAATTCGGTGCCGTAGTGCATGTAGTACTTGCCCATGATGGCCATAGGCGCCAGTACGCCCGGCGTCCAATACTGGTTGGGCACCATCCAACCCTTGCGGCCGTGGGCCGAATAAACGAAGCGATCCAGGATGCGCACACCCTTGCTGCGCCTGATGGCGCGTCCCCACTTGCGCGGGCCTTCCCGCAAGTCCAGCAAGCCTTTACGCTGGAGAATGGCGTCGATCAAGGCCACGCCCAGCTTGGCATTGTGCATCGAATCGGCCACTACATCGAAGCTGTCCAGGTTCCAGCGCGGCTTGTCGGCGACGCCCAGGTCCTCAGGCGTCAGGTCACCGCAGTCCAGGCAATCCATCAGCCAGGCCAGGATGCCGCCGCCGGAAATGGCGTCGAAGCCGGCGGCATCGGACGCCTGGTTCAGTAACTCGGCGGCGCGCTGGTCGAAGATGCCGCAGAGTGGACCAAGCGCCTGATAGGGCTCGTAGTCCTTCTTGAATTCACCACGGAACTTCTTGCAGACCGCTGAACAGGGCTCGCCGCAAGTGGCCTGGCTCTTGGTTTGGATGGTTTCCTCATTGAACTGCTTGAGGTAGTGGTCGACCACCAGCCGCTGGTGCATGGCCAGGCGCTGTTCTTCGCTCCAGGCATTAGTGCGGTAATTGAGGGCGATAATCCGGCCGCCGACGCTGGCGTAATTGACCCCCAGGGTGCCGCCGGTCTGGAATTTCGGGTCAAAGCGGTACTTGGTAGTAGCCTCGAAATCCTTGACCGCCAGCTTTTGCTTGTACTTGTCCTCGAACCAGGAATCGGCCACCGTGCGGTCGCGGAAGTCCTCGTCCACCACCGTGCCGCCATAGACGATGGCGGCGATGCCATGCTCGGCCAGCATCTTGGAGCCCAAGCCGCCGCGCCCGGCCCAGGTATCGATGTGGGTGGCCTGGCCGTCCTTGACCGGCGCCGAGACGATGCCAGCGTAATCGGTGGCCAGGGCAGCCGGGCCGACCGCCAAAGCCCGGAATTCGCCTTCATAGCGCGGGCCGAACAAGCGTAAGGCCTCGTCCATCATGGCATAAGCGCCGCCGCGGCCGCCGCCCCAAATCTCATGCAGATCGACCGGCACCAGCTCCACCTCGATCTCCTCGCCGTGATCGCGATTCAGGTAGAGGATGGACGGTAGGGCTGCCTTACCCACGAGGGAAACCATGTTGATACCCAGGTTGTCGAAAACCAAACCGGCTCCACCCATGCTGGAAATGTAAAAACCGCGCCAGCAGGGCGAGAAGCCGTTAAACATCAGCCGGTTAGAACCCGGCAGGATGGAACCGGCAAAAAGACCAGTGCCGATATTCAGGCTTTGCAGGCGGCCAGCCAAGTGCAGTCCCAGGTCGATCGGGCCGAAGAAATCGGCCAGCGCATAACGGCGCATTTTGTAGAACCCGGTGATAGCATCCACAAACAGCACTTTTTGACAGGATTCCATGGTTTCTCCTACTGGACGGTAATGGTCCAGCTGCGCTCCAGGCGATTGTTGTTGAAGTCGCGCAGCACTAGGTTGATGACATTGGTACCGCTGGCCAACAGGTAGGTACCAAGATCGATGCGGCCATCGGCCGAGAAAAGTGGACTATTCTGTTGGTTTGGGCTGGAGGCCAGCTCCAATCCCGCTGCGGTGACGCGGACGGCGTCGTATTGGTAACGCTGCACCTCGTTGCCGTTTATCAACAGCTGGATGCTGAAGGGCGCCAGGTTGGCGGCCAGCGGCGAGGCGTCGACCGCCTCGATCAGGACGGCATAACTGCCCTGGGCGATATTGCGGGCTTGTTCCACCGGGATAGTCAGGCTACCGGAACGCAGCTGGATCGATCGTAATTGCGGTGGGCGATTGTCCGCCGGTAGTGGCAACAGCGCCAATGGATTGACGTACTGCGCGGCTTGGCGGTCGTAAAAAAAGAAGCCGGGCAAGACGGTCGCTGACGATGGCTCACCAGTGCCTAGCTCGTCACCCTCGAAAATTACCGCGTCCAGTCCCTCCAGCGGCGTCAGCTGGAGGCCGGTGTAGACCGATAGCAGCTCCTGACGATGGGCGACGACCAGCAGACTGCCGTCGGGTACCGGAAAGCCGCCGGGCAAGGCTGTGGCGTTTCCATAAAACAGCAACTCGCCATCGGCCACCGCCTGGACGCGACCGCCCTGGTTATCATATTCCAAACCGCGCAGGAAGGACTGACGCGGGTGGGTGGCAAAACCGGAACGCACGGCGGCTTCCGGAACCGGCCAACGGTAGGCGTGCACAGCGGCAATAAAAATCAGGATGGCCAAGCCGAGGCCGGCAAATTTCTTCATGCGCTACCTCTCGGAAATTTGGATCCTGGCCATACCGACGGCGCAGGAAAAATAAATGACATCGTCGCGGACGCTGATGAAACGGACGCCGTCCGGCAGACGGGCGCGGCCCAGCAGGCGGGTGGGCGGCTTGAAACTGATCAGTTCAACTTGTTCACCCTGCCTGGCAAACAGGTAGTAAATGCCATGATGATGCGCCGGATAAACCTCGAAAGTATCGACAGCAGCCGGCAGCACCCCAAGAACCGTACCGTCCAAGGTGCTGACGCCAATGCCGCCGGCGTCACGATACAGAACATAGGGCTCGTCGGGCAAGATAGCCAAGGACGAAGGCGTCCGAAAGGCGGTTTCCAGGTAACGATGGCTGATGACGCGATAGCCGCCCTCGCCCTTGCCCAGCACCAGCATGCGTTGCGGTTCCAGCCCGCTCAGGCAGGCGATGTACTGGCCGTCGTCGGACACCGTCACGCCATAGATGGCGCTCAGGCGGCTGCCGCCAGGTAGGAAGCGCAGCGTCTGGCTGCCGGTCGGGTCGATGGCCTCGATGCTGCCGTCGATCATGCCCACCACGGTGAGGGCTGGGCTGCTGGCGAAGGCGGTAACGTGGGACGGCAGGGTATACGACCAAGACAGGCTACCGCCGGGCTGATAATGGTGCAGGGTCAGGCTGTCGGCCGAAACGGCGTACAGGCCGCCAGCGCTGAAAAAGGGTTGCTGGCCGGCCGGCAATTCAGCCAACGGATCGCCCTGCCGGCTCCGCAAGCGCAGGCTTTCGCCCGGCGCGGCCGGCACCTGCACCCAGGCGGCGTCGTTGACCGCTACCGGCCGGTCGCGGGTATGCAAGGCGGCGAAACTACCATCGGGGGCGAAGTAACCGAAATGCCTATCCGACACGAAACCCACCAGGTCTTCCGCGTCGAGCTGGTCGTTGCTAGCCGCGCTGTCGAAGGCTTGATACCACTGCGGTTCCATGGTAATTTCCGGCGCCAGGCTCTCCGGGAAAACCAGGAAGAGCACGATCAAAACCACGCCAAGTAGCAGAATGATTAATATCGGTCGCGGTCGTTTTTCGTCGCTATACATGCGGCACTCCGTTGGAAGCGGGACAAGTTCGGCACAGGGCCAGTCGCCGACCAATCACCATGATAGCACGATTGAAGAAATTATACAAACACTGAGCGGCCGGCGGGCGGCCAACGAGTCCGGAAAAACGGATTCAGTTTGACAGAACGGGCGATAACCCGCTATACTGACCCTCCACCCTTCACGACAAGGATAGTGTATCGTATGAATAGTCAGGAACTTTTCGCTTTAGCGCGCCAGGCTGCGAACCGAGCCTACGCGCCGTATTCAAAATTCAGGGTAGGCGCCGCCCTGCTGTGCGAAGACGGCAGCGTCGTTACCGGCGTCAATGTCGAGAATCGCTCGTTCGGGTTGACCATCTGCGCCGAGCGCTCGGCGCTGGTCACCGCCGTCACCCAGGGCAAAACCAGGTTCAAGGCCTTGGCTATCGCCTGCCCCGACGCGGCCTATCCAGTCAGCCCCTGCGGCGCCTGCCGCCAGGTAATCTCCGAATTCGTGCCACCCGATTTTCCGATCAGCTTCGGCGGTGGCGACGGCAAGCTGGTGGAAAGCACCATGGCCGAGCTCTTCCCGCACGACGCCCTACACGAACTGGCCGACTCCTAGCCGGGAACTGCCTTGAGGGCTGCCAGCCGTCAGCCCTCGGGCCGTGGCGACGCTGCCGGTTTCCTGGATTCTTCCAACTGGCGCTTCTTGTCAGTTTCCAGCTTGGTCGTCCAAATATCGATCTTCTTCTTGAGCTCCTCGGCCTCCTCGCGTTCGCCGAACACGGTATGGAGGCGGCGCAGAGCCTGCAGATAAGTAATGGCCTGCTTAAAATCTTCCATTTTACTGGAGAACATTTCGTATTTTTCGCGGTACTTGTCACCGGTGGTTATGAACATGCTCTTCAGGGTTCGCAAATAGGCGGTGACGATCATGCGATCGGGCGACTCCAAATCAATATCGACATAGGCTTTCTTGAGGTCCAGCATGTTCTTGGCCACCACCGCCAGTTTGGCCCACAGGTCGATGAATGACCAGCGCCACTTGGAATTGGCACCGTAGCCGTCTTCGATTTCACTGATGGCAAAGGCCATTTTGCGGACCAGGGCGTAACGATCCTCGTAGCTGACGTCGGCGATCAATTCAAGATTCTTCTCGTACTCCGAAAACGGCGCGTCGATGTAAGCGGTGACGATGTCTTCCAGGTATTTGAAGGCCCGGGTCAGGGTTTGGCGGGCGGCGGCCAGCGAATCCTCGTTCTTGACGCCGAGCATCGACACCGACAGCGTGTTCATCAGGATGTAATAGGAGGCTAACGGCAGAAGCTCCTGGACGAGGCGGATACGCGGGTAGCCGGTATTGTTGTCGCCGCTCTTCTTGATCATCATCAGCAGATTCTGCTCTTTGGCAAGCAGGCTGTCGATCGTCGTCTTGTATTCTTTGAGCTTGGCGGCGTAACGGTTGCGTTGCTCCTGGGTTATCTTGGCCATCGGCTACCTCTCTATCGGGCGCGGTACGTGGCGAGCAGGTCCCGGGCATGTTCCAAGGACGTCGCCGAGCGGGAATCGCCGGACAACATCCGCGATATTTCCTGTACCCGTCGCTCGTCGTCCAGCCGAACCAGCCGGGTGACGGTGCGCTCGCCTTCGACCTGCTTTTCCACTTTATAATGATTATCGGCGCGAACAGCCAAGGACGCCAGATGCGTGATGCACAATATTTGGCGGTTTACGGCGATTTCGGCCAACTGGCGGCCCAGGCTGATGGCCACCTCGCCGCCGATACCGGTGTCGATCTCATCGAAGATCATGCTGGGAATCTCGTCCAGCCTAATAAGCATGGTCTTGATGGCCAGCATGATGCGCGACAACTCGCCACCGGAGGCCACCGCCGCCAGCGAGCGCAGCGGCTCGCCCTTGTTGGCCGAGATCAGGAAGATGACCTCGTCGGCGCCAAAGGGACCGACCACCACCTTGCCGTTTTCCAGCGGCTTGCGCGGCAGGTCGACCTTGAAGCGGGCGTGCGGCATGCCCAGGTCGGCCAGGATGGCCTGGACGCCAACCTCCAGGGTCAGGGCCGCCGCCTGCCGGGCCTGGCTGATGGCTTCGGCCTGGGTGTAGACAGTCTGCTCCAGCCGAGCGATGGCTTGTACCAGGCCGGCGATCTCGGCGTCGCGGTTCTCAAAGGCGTCGAGGCGGGCCAGGGCTTCCTCGCGATAGGCCAGTACTTCGGCCAGCGAGGCGCCGTACTTGCGCTTCAGTTTCTGGAACAGCGCCAGGCGGCTCTCGATTTCTTCCAGCCGCCCCGGGTCGAAATTCTGGCGATCCATGTAGGCGGACAAGGCCGAGGCGCCGTCCTCCAGCTCGAAGTAGGCCGAGTCCACCCGGGTGGACTGGTCGGCCAGGCGGCTGTCGATGTGGCTGGCTGTTTCCAACTGAACGCGCAGCCGGCGCAACAGGCCCAGGATGGCGCCTTCGTCGGACAGCAGGCTGCCGGCCTGACCGAGGGCGGCAAACAGCTTCTCGTGCTGCGACAGCCGCGTCTCCTCCTCCTGGAGGGCCAGCTCCTCGCCGTCCTGCAGGGCGGCCGCCCCAATCTCGTCGACCGCGAAGCGCAGCAGCTCCATCTCGCGCTCGCCACTCTGGCCATCGCTGACCAGCCGTTCCAGGGCGCGGCGGCGGGCGCACAAGTCGGTATAATCGCGGCTGTAGGCGGTCAAGGCATCCTGCAAGCCGGCATAGCGGTCCAGGAGCAGGCGCTGGCGATCGTTCTTGAGCAGGGCCATGCCGTCGCGCTGGCCGTGGATTTCCACCAGGCAGGCGCAAAAGTCAGCCAGGTCGGCGCGCAACGCCGGCAGATTCTGGATGTAGATGTACCCGCGGCCGGTATTCTTCAGGCTGCGCCGGATGACCAAGTTGCCGTCGTCGGCCGCCATGCCGTGGTCCTGCAGCCACTGGCGGGCTGCCATATTGCCGGAAACGTCGAACAGCCCGGAGACGACCGTCTCCTCGCAGCCAGCGCGAATGATGCCGGTCTCGGCCTTGGCGCCCAGGAGAAAGCCAAGCGCTCCGATCAGGATGGATTTGCCGGCGCCAGTCTCGCCGGTCAGCAGGTTGAGACCGCGCTCGAAGCGCACCTGCAGCCGGTCGATAATGGCAAAATCGCGAATGGTCAACTCTTCAAGCATCGGGACCTCCCGACCAGTTGAGCTTACTGCGGAGAACATGGAAAAAGGTACTCGGGTCGGCGCCATAAAGCTGTACCCGATGGCGGCTCTCGCGGAAAACCACGCTGTCGCCTTCTTGCAGGCTGCAGGAATCCTGGCCATCCAAGGTCAGGACGGTGTTTTCGCGCTGGCCGGCCTCGACGCGCACCTCCAGCCGCGAATCGCCGGGTAGCACCAGCGGGCGGTTGGATAACGTAAAAGGGCAAATTGGCGTGAAGACCATGGCCGACAGGTCTGGCGACACCACCGGTCCGCCGGCCGCCATCGAATAGGCGGTGGAACCGGTCGGCGTGGCCACGATGACGCCATCGCAGCGGTAGACGCCAAGCGACACGTCGCCGGCCTTGATGCCGAGGTAGACCAGCTTGGCCGGTCCGGCGCCGGACACCACGCCGTCGTTGAAAGCGGTGTAGGCAGCGATTTCCTGACCAGCGCGGCGGACGCTGATAGCCAGCAGGCTGCGCGCCGACAGCGGCAGCTCGCCACGCTCGGCGGCCAACAAGCTGTCGTACCAGGTGGCCGGCGTCACCCAGGCGATAAAACCGAGCCGCCCTAGGTGCACCGGCAACAGCGGCACGCCGACCGGCGCGACTAGGCGGGCCGAGTACAGCACGGTACCATCGCCACCCAGGCAGATGGCCAGGTCCACCCCGGACAGGTCGGGAGCGCTATCCGGCCGGTGCGCAAAACTGAACAGACGCGTCTGGCGGCCTTCGCCTGCCAAGCGGCTGACTATGGTGTCGGCCAAGTCGGCAACACCTTCTTTGTGAGTATTGGCGATTATCAGGACGCGGGCAGCCTTCGGCACAACGCTTTCCTTTCAAGCTCAGCGCGGCCGGCCGGCAGAGCGCCGCCGACCACAGCCGGTTATGGCAAGGTAACCAGAACCTTGGCTATCTTCTGGGCGGCCGTCTTGCCCAGCCGCGGATGCAGCGGGAAGGCCAGCGCCCGGTTGGCCAGCGAGGCGGCCGTCGGGCAGGCGCCTTCCGGCACTAGGCCGAGCGCCACGCAGCTGCCTTCAAAGGCCAGTAGCGTGTCGACTTCCTTTTTCTTGGCGTAAGCGCGTACGTCCTTGATGCCGGCCTCCAGCACCACCACGCAGCCGTAATACGCCGGCCGGCCGTCGCGGGTCGACATTAAAGCCTTCTTGTGGGACCGCAGCAGGGACTGTTCATATAGCTTGTACAATTCGGCGCGCTTCTCCTGGAAACGGTCGGCGTCGCGCAGTTGGGTCAGAGCCAGGGCCGCGTTCAAGTCCGGCAGCAGGTCCGTCGCCACCAGCTTTTCGGCCTGGTTGCGCAGCGCCTGGCCATCGCGGCGGGCGCGGGCGTATAACAGGGCGCCGCCGCCGGCCGTGATGGCCTGACTGTCCTCCAGCCCGAGGATGGTAAACAGGCCGAGCGAACCGGCAGCCACCAGCCTGGCAGCCTGCTCGGCCGCGGCCGCCTCGTCCACCGCGCCAGCTTCCCCGCCGGCCGGTTCCGCCGCGACGGCCACTGACCCAGCCGCGTCGCCACCCTCTCCAGGCAGGCCGATGTCGATGGCCGCGCCCAAGGCAGTGGAAATATCCTCGATGATCGGGATGCCAATCTCGACCAGCAGGGCCGGATCGATCATGATGCCCCAGGGATGGGCCAGGTAGAGGGCGCGCGCCCCGGACCCGGCCAGGCTGTCCAGCGCGGCCGGACTAAAACAGGCCGTACCGGCATCAACGTCCAGCCAGACCGGTTCGAAGCCCAT
Organism: Spirochaetes bacterium GWB1_60_80; assembly: GCA_001829185.1. Lineage (GTDB taxonomy): Bacteria > Spirochaetota > Spirochaetia > Treponematales > UBA12059 > UBA12059. Next base: position 55,011 of record MIAR01000043.1, on the reverse strand, counting down.
TGACCGGATAACCTTGAGCGCCCACGGTTCGGCCAGGGCCGACAGGGCGACATGCGAACCGGCCGGCAGACTGAGGCATTCCAGGGCCAGGGCCAGGGCGGCGGCCGGGCTGCGCAGGGTCACCCCAAAATCAAAATGGAGCTTTTCCTTGGCCAGCTTGGCCAAGCGCTCGCTAAATTCGCCGGTGGCCAGCCGGTCAGTGACCATGCAATTGAGAACGGAATCCATATCCTTGCGGCGGATATAGGAGCTGAGAGTCTGGATCTTCATGGAACTATAGTCCTACTTTCGGGTCTCGACGATTTTCTGCAGCTCTTTGGCGCTGAACAGCTTGCGGATATCCAGGATGATCAGGTAGCCGTTCTTCTGGTTGACCACGCCCTGGATGTACTCAGCCCCGATACCGGTCAGCATCTGCGGCGGCGGCTGGATCTCGTTGTAGTCGATCGAGATGACGCGCTCTACCTTGTCGATGATCACGCCCAGCTTCATGCCGTCCAGTTCGATGATGATGAAACCGGACAGCAGCTCATCCTCGTCGTCGAGCAGCGCCTTGCGCAAATGGAAACGCTTGTGCAGGTTGATGATCGGGATGATCTCGCCGCGCAGGTTGAAGAGCCCTTCCACGTAAGTGGGAGCGTTGGGGAGCGGCCGGATATCCTGCACGCGGACGATTTCCTTGACATCCATGATGTCGATGCCATACAGCTCCTCGCTGAGCTGGAACGTCACCAATTGCAGCAGCACTTCCCGTTCGGCCATACACCCTCCAACCACAAGCCTTTTGACCATGCGACAAAGCCAAGTTTAGCACTTTTCCGCCAATCCAGCAAGGGCGAAGCCGAATTTTATCCAGGCGCGGCGCGGCCGGCTCAACCGGCGTGGTTTTTGGCCGGGTGAGCCTGGCACAGTTCCCAGAGCAAGATGGCGCCGGCCGCGGCCACGTTCAGGGAGTCGACGCCGCTGGCCATCGGGATGCACACCACCGCGTCGCACTGCGTCACCAGCTCCGGCGGCAGGCCCCAGCCCTCGTTACCCAGCAGCAGCACGGTGTCGCCGGCCGACACAACCTGACCGGGCTGGAGGGCGACCGGACTGAGGGCGGCGGCTACTAGGCGCGGCCCAGTCGCCACCGACCCGACCGCCGCCGGCGCAGTCAGGCCGGCGCGTAAGCCGGCTAGATCGACCACTGGGTACAACGGCAGCGACAGCGTGCAGCCCATACTGGCGCGCAGGGCCTTGCGGCCGTAGGGATCGGCGCAGCCCGGCCCCAGGAAGACGGCTGCGCCGCCGAGGGCGGCCGCCGACCGGATCAGGGCGCCAAGGTTGTCCGGATCGCCGACTTGCCAGAGAGCCAGGCTGACCCGCCTGTCCTTGGGGCCTAGCGCCGGCAAGCAGGCAGGTCCAAGCGCCGGCCGGCGGGCCAAGGCCAAGGCCCCGCGGTGAAAGGCGAAGCCGACCAGTTGCTCCATCGCCGGCCGGGCCAGAACACGCAGCGCCACGTCCGAGCCCCCAGCCAGGCGCTGGCGCCAGTAGTCGGCATCGGCCGGCACCGTCAGCAAGGCCACCAGCTCCAGGCCGGACGCCAGGGCTTTCTCGATGACGATGCGGCCTTCCAGCACACACCAGCCCTGGCTGGCGTAGTCGCGGTCGCGCAGCTTGGCAAACAGGCAGACCGCCGGGTCGCTGGCATCGAAGTCAGGTACCGGCGCGGCCGGGGAACCTTGAATCGGATTCATGGTCAACAGTGTAGCCGGAGAAACGGCTGGCCGACAAGCGATCCAGCCAGAGGCCAAGCGCCAGTTTTTCTCTACCCCGTCATTGCGCCAGTCGTCGTCAACCGCTATACTTTGGGCCGGGGAAGCGACCTTTATCTGACGCCACCCGGAGAAGGGATCAATTCGGCAATGGCCAGAATACACGCCAAGCAGGAGACCAGCGGGCGCACTCTCCTGCTGGTCGACGATAACCAGGAATACCTCGAAGCCACCCGGGCTGTCCTGGCTCGCCAGGGCCATGAGGTACTGACTGCCACCGACGGCCGGCAAGCCCTCGAGCAGCTCGGTCGTTATCACGTGGAATTAATCCTGCTCGATTACTCCATGCCCGGCATGGACGGCGTAGAACTGGTCGGCGAGATTCGCAAGTTGGCGCCGCATGTTCACATCATCCTGCAAACCGGCCAAGCCGGCGGGAGCAGCCCCGGCGAGATTGTCAAGAAACTGGGCGTGCAGGGATACGTCGACAAGAGCGAAGGCCCCGAAAAGCTGCTGCTCTGGACGGAAATCGGCCTCAAGTCAGCCTTGACCGTCCAAGCCCTCAACGGCCAGCTGCTTAAGGAAGCCGAGGAGCGGGCCGCCCGCATGGCCATGCTGGTCGAGACTAACCAAGCCCTGGCCGGCAATCTGGAATTCGATGACCTCATGAAAACCATCCACCGCGAATTCAGCCGGGCATTCGGCGCTACCAGCCTGGGCGTCGCCACCTGCGACCACGCCTCAGCCCGCTGGCAATCCACCTATTTTATCAACGACGGCGTCCGCTCGCCGCAACGCTATTTTGGCCTGAGCGAAGGCTTGGCCGGTTACATCATCCGGCAGCGTAAGCCACTGCTCTTCAAAACGGACAGCGAGCTGAGGCAATTCCACGACGACAACGGCATCGCCTTGATCGGCCGATCCAGCCATTCCTGGATGGGCGTGCCGCTGATCGCCGGCGACATGGTGGAAGGCTCGATGTGCATCCAGAATTTTCAAGACGACCACTGCTACGACGAGTCGGACCTGACGCTCTTCGCCACCCTCGGCACTCAGGTGGCCCTGGCCATCCGGAACGCCCGCCTCTACCGCCAGGCCGCCGAGGCCCGGGCGGAGGCCGAGGAAGCCAACCGCACCAAGTCGCGCTTCCTGGCCAATGTCTCGCACGAACTGCGCACCCCGCTCAACGCCATCATCAATTTTTCCTGGATCCTGGGACAGGAACTACCCACGCTGACCACCGACCACCGCAACCTGCTGCAGCGCATCGAGCAATCGGGCCACTACTTGCTGGAGCTCATCAACAGCATCCTGGACCTGGCCAAAATCGAAGCCGGGCACATGGACCTAAGCCTGGAGCGGATCAACCTAGCCGCGGTGGTGGCCGAGAGCATCCGCATGGTTGAAGGCATGCTGGACGGCAGCCCGGTCACGCTCCGGGTTGACCTGCCAGCCGAGCTGCCGGAGATTCAAGCCGACCGGGCTAGGCTCAGCCAGGTACTGCTCAACCTGCTGTCCAATTCGGTCAAATTCACCCAGCAGGGCACCATCACCGTTTCAGCCGAGGTCACCGGCGCCTTCCTGACTATCCATGTGGCCGACAGCGGCATGGGCATCGAGGCCCGCGACATCGGCCGCATCTTTTCGGAGTTCGTCCAGCTCGACCCCGACGCCGACCGCAAGAAGCGCGGCACCGGCCTGGGTTTACCGATCAGCGCCCGCCTGGTGCAGCTAATGGGCGGCCGCATGTGGGTAAACAGCGAAAAGGGCAGCGGCTCGGTCTTCAGCTTTACCGTGCCGATTTCCGGCGGGCCGGCCTCGTGAGCAGTCGGCAACCACCCGGCTGGCAGAGGCGGCTACCGCCTACAACCCGTTCAGCATCACGCGCCAGCGGCGGCGCTCCGAGGAGTACGACATGCCCCGAGTGAACCAGGCCAGCGCCAGAAGCGGCCGCACCATCCTGCTGGTGGACGACGATGAAGGCTACCTGCAGGCTACCGGCCAGCTCCTGGACCGGGAAGGCCACGATGTAATCACCGCCCAGGGCGGCGCAGTGGCGCTGAAAATCCTGCGTGAACGGCCGGTCGACTTGATCCTGCTGGACTTCCACATGCCTAGCATGACTGGTGAAGAAGTTGTCACACAGCTGCGCACTTTCAACCGCCATATCCAGGTAATTCTGCAAACCGGCTACGCCAGCGAAAGCCCGCCGCGCGAGATGCTGCGCAAGCTGGACATTCAAGGCTATTTCGACAAAAGCGAAGGCTCCGAGAAGCTGCTTTTATGGACGGAAGCCGGCCTGAAGGCGGCGTACACCACCCAGCTTTTGCTCAAGAGCCGCCAGGGCCTGCGCTTCATCCTGGAGGCAACCCCCGCCCTGCACAAACTGCAGCCATTGCAGGATCTGCTGCAAGGCATACTCTGCCAGGTATCCGGCCTGCTGGGCTGCGCCAATTCCTTCCTGGCCATCGCCAGGCAGGATGAGCCGAACAACCCGGCCATCGACGGCTTCCTGGCCATGGTAAACCAGGAGATGCAGCTGGAGATCCAGGCCGGCGTCGGCCGCTTCGGGCGGGAAGGCGACATCGTGGCGCTGCTCGGCAAGAACAAGACGGCCGAACTGGTATCGACGCTGCGCGACGGACACCTGCATCGACAGCCACACGAATCGGCCCTTCCGCTCAGCGTCGGCGATACCGTCATCGGCCTGATATACTTAGACAAGGGCAACCTGGCCGAAGACGAGATCGAGCTGCTGACCATTTTTTCCAACCAGGCCGCGGTGGCCATCCAGAATTCGCAGCTGTATTCGCTGGCCACCCAGGATCCGCTGACCGGCGTCTTCGTGCGCAAGTTCTACGACTCCTGGGTCCTCAAGGAATTGCGCACGTGCTATCGCTTGGGGCAGCCGCTGTCGCTGTTGATGTTCGACATGGATAATTTCAAGGCCATCAACGACGGCGTCGGCCACCTGGGCGGAGACTTGGCCCTGTCCCGGGCGGGCAACCTCCTGCTCAAGGCTACCAGGACCACCGATTTCGTGGCCCGATTCGGGGGTGATGAATTTGTCATCATTTTGCCGTCCACCGGAGCGGCCGGCGCGGCCGTCGTGGCCAACAAGATATTGCGCCTGCTGCGCGATGAGCGGCTGACCTTCGAAAACAAGCCGATAGTCCTGCAGGCCAGCCTGGGCGTGGTCACCTTGACCGCTGGCGCGCCCGATAGCGCGCTCAAGACCGGCCCGGAAACCTCCCGACCGGCCGCCTATTTTAGCCTGGTGGCCGAAACCTTGCTCAAATACGCCGACGACAGCCTGTACGCCGCCAAGTCGGCCGGCAAGGCTCAAGCCGCCGGTAATCTGGAAATAACATGGCCGTAAAGCACGCCCGCCTCGCCCAAGCCTCTGCCACTCCGCCGTTTGCCTTGCATGCCAACAAGGAACGCCTCGCAGCGCTGGAAACCGCCTTGGCCGAGCTCGACGGTCAGCCGCGCTTACTGGCCTGCATCGAGCTGGCCTGGTACCTGCGCCAGGCCGACAGCCACCGCGCCGCCAGCCTGGCCGACGAGGCAGCGCACTGTCTGGCCGCCCAGACCGCGATAAGCGACAACCGCGGCCTCGTAGCCCGGCTGGCCCTGCTGCGCGCCGAAATCCGCTGGCTGTTCGCCGAACTCGACCAGGCCGAGGCCTTGTTGGCCGAGGCCATGCAGGCCTTTGCGGCAGTAGGCGACCAAGCTGGCCGCGGCGACGGCTTCTGGCTGGACGCCTTCCTGCGCGCCGAGCACGGCGATTCGGTCGCCTGCGAGGCGAGGATCGTCGACGCCCGGACAGCCTGGCAGGCGGCCGGCGACAAGGTCCGGGCGGACACCGCCCAGGCTCGGCTGATCTTCTACCACGCCTTCAAGAATCCGGCCGATAGCGCCGCCATGCTAGCCCGTGATTTCACCGCTACCCGATCGACGCATCCGGTGTCGGAAGCCTGGCTGCTGTCGGCCCGCGCTAATATCGCCAACATGCAGGGCGACCCGGGCAGCGCCACCGGCCATTACACCGAAGCCTTCCATCTGTTCCTGGAATACGGCCAGTGGCGCAGCGCCATCATCGCCGGCAACAACTGCGCCGTCTGTTTCGAGGAGCTGGGCGACAACACCACCGCCCTGGAATGGAACGAACGGGCCCTGGAGCTGGCCTTGAAAGTAGCCTGGCCCGGCATGATCGGCACCTGTCGCACCCGCACCGGCAACGCCCTGCGCCTGCTCGGCCGTTTCGAAAGCGCCGAACGGGAACTAAAAGGCGGCCTGGCCGTCATGGGCAACCTGAAAAAGTCGCACAACTACGCGGTTACCCTGCGCTTCCTGGGCGACCTAGCCTTGGATATTGGCGACCACGCCGCCGCCCTGGACTGGAACAGCCAACTCGAGGAGCGCGCCGCCGCCCACCAGGAAGTCGACCTCCTGATCCCGGCCCTGCGCGGTCAGGCCAGGGCCTTCGCCGGCCTGGACCGAATGCCAGAAGCCCTGGCCAAGGCCGAACAAGCCCTGCAGTTGGCCGTGAGCACCGGCAACGCCGCCGAGGAAGTAAAGATCCTGCACACCATGGCCCGGCTGTTCCGCAACCCTATCTTAACCCCGCCAGCCGGCATGAGCGACAGCAGCGCCGAGTTGCATTTCCTGGAAAAGGCCCTATCGGTAGCCGCTAAAATCGAAAGCTACGTTATCCCGGCCGAACTGCTCGAAGATACCGCCGCGGCCCAAGCCGCGCTCGGCGACTTCCAGGCCGCGTACCGGAACAGCCTACGCGCCGCGGTGGAACGGAAAAAAGCCGAAGCCGCCGACGCCAACAAACGCGCCTTGGCCCTGCAGATCCGCCACGAAACCGAGCGGGCCCGCGCCGAGGCCACCCACCAGCGGCAACTGGCGGAAACCGAGAGCCGCCGCGCCCAGTCCTTGCAGCAAACCGCCGCCACCCTGGAAACCCTGGGCCAGATCGGCCGCGACCTGACGGCCAACCTGGACGCCCAGGCCATCTTCCTGACCCTGCAACGCCATGTCCACGACCTTTTAGACACCAGCAGTTTCTTCATTTACCTGGTGGACGATTCCCTGGAAAATTTCCATGGCGCTTTCGCCGTCGAGGACGACCAACCCATCGAGCTGCCCGAGCTGAGCGGCGACGACCGCGATTCCAACGTGGTGCGCTGCGCCCGCGAGCGCCGTGAGATCGCCATTGACCTGGATCCCCGAGCGACCAACGAAACCCAGGTGCCCGGCACCCTGGAAACCGTCAGCCTGCTCTACTCGCCGTTGACCATCGGGCCGCGGCTGCTTGGCGTCATGAGCATCCAGTCGGTCAAGCCACAAGCCTACGGCGAGCGCGAGGCCTCGATCTTCCGCACCCTCTGCTCATACACCGCCATCGCCCTGGACAACGCCTTGGCCTACCAAGAACTCGAGGAGGCCAACGACCGCATCCAGAAGAACCGGGAACAGCTGCTGGCCGCCGAAAAAATGGCATCGCTCGGCCGGCTTACCGCCGGCATCGCCCACGAAATCAACACCCCTCTGGCGACGGTCCGCACCTCCCTAGAGGAAATGAAGTTGCTGATCGACGAGTACGACAAGTCGATCGGCAACGGTCAGGTCGGCCCGGACGATCACCACGCCATCGCGGCCGATATGAAAAAAGCCCTCGATCTGGCCACCCGCGCCGGTGACCGGGCCGCCACCTTTATCCGCAGCATCAAGACCCAAACCCGCGAGACCAACCAGAATGAAAAGATAACCTTCAACGCGGTAAGCACGGCGCAGGACGCGCTCAGCCTACTCGATTACTTCATGCGCCCCAAGGCGGTCAAGCTGACCTGGAGCGGGCACGAGCGCCCCCTGCCACTCTGCGGCTCGCCGGGTAAATTCGCGCAGGTGGTAACCAACCTGGTGGTCAACGCCGTCGAGGCCCTCCCGCCCAAAGGCGGCTGCATCAGCCTGGACTTTGCCAACCACGACGGCTTGGTCGACCTGGCCATCAGCGACAACGGCTCGGGTATCGATCCAGCGGTGCAGACGAAGATATTCGATCCGCTCTTCACCACCAAGCGCTTCGGCGAAAGCACCGGCTTGGGCTTGACTATCGTCCGCGACATCGTCACCGGCACCTTCAACGGCAGCATCGAGTTCACGAGCCAGCCGGGCAACGGCACCCGCTTTACGGTACGGCTGCCGACGGCCGACAATGGCACGTGCCTGCCGACCTGATCCTTTCCAGGGACGCGTCCGCCGCTTCGGTCTAGCAGGGTGTTGAAAAACGCGGATGCGGCTTTTCAACACTTCAAAAGCCGGTACAATTACGCAGCATAGCGCAAGCTATGCGAGGAATTGTTAAGGTTGTTGAGAAAGCAACCGGCTTTTTCAACAACCTGCTAATCCGGCGGCTTTTCTTTTCCGCTTGACGGCTGGCCGTTCCGGCATTAGCTTCAAGTACATTCCAACTCACAGGAGCAGGCATGCAATATGCAAACATTGAGCGGCACAAAGCGCTCTTCTCCGAGTACACGGAGTTGCGCGTCCAGGAGAACCGGTCCGTCGCGGTCGGCATCCTGAACGGCGACATTGTACGAAACGCACGCAACGCGCAGGGCGGCATGTCGGCGCGAGTCTTCAAGAACGGGTTGTGGGGTTTCGCGTCTACGCCGGAGAGTGACGACGAGGCGATCCGCCAAGCCATCCGTCTGGCCACCGACAACGCTCGCTTCCTAGGCAGCAAGGCCGGCCAACCGACCGGCGCCCTGCCCGCTCGTCCCGGCATCGGTCAAAACAGCCTAGCCACTACCAAACCGCGGTTAGAACAAAAAGCCTACATTGACTTCCTACGCGACGTTGACGCGTATGCAGCCGCCAAGTACCCCTACCTCAAGGCCCGCACCTTGATGCTATCCGGGCTGGATATGGAGAAAACCGTACTGACGGCCGACGGCGGCGACGCCTGGAGCTTGATCGCCCGCAGCCTAGTCTACGCCTCCTTTACCATGGAAGAAAACGGCGAACCAGTCGACCTGTACGAGGTCATCGGCGGCCCCGGTCAGTTCGAGGACATTTTCGACCAGCCGTCCGCGCTTTACCCCAAAATCGACCTATTGGCCGACCGTCTGCGGCAAAAGGCCAAGGGCGTCTATGCAAAACCCGGCGAGCACGAGGTAGTCCTCGACTCCGACCTGGCCGGCATCCTGGCTCACGAAGCCATCGGCCACACCGTGGAGGCCGACCTGGTACTGGGCGGCTCGGTAGCGGCCGATTATATGAACCAAGCGGTAGCCAGCCCGCTGGTCACCATGGTCGACTTCGCCAACACCGCCTACGGCAAGCTCTGTCCGGTACCGCTATGGATCGACGACGAGGGCACGGCGGCCAAGGACGCCGTACTCATCAAGGATGGCGTCCTCAAGAGCTACATGCACAACAAGGAGTCAGCCCGGCATTTTAGCGCCGATCCGACCGGCAACGCCCGCGCCTATGGCTTCTACGACGAACCCCTCATCCGCATGCGCAACACCGCCATCCTGCCGGGTTCAAGCAAGCTGGCCGACATGATCGCCAGCGTCGACAAGGGTTATTATTTTCTTACATCATCCAACGGCCAGGCCGATTCCACCTCCGAATTCATGTTCGGGGTGGTTATGGGCTACGAGATCAACAACGGCAAGCTCGGCGCGGCGGTACGCGACTGCACCATCTCCGGTATCGCCTTCAACATGCTCAAGACCGTGACCATGGTTTCCGACGACATGAGCTGGACCGGCGCCGGCATGTGCGGCAAGAAACAGTCCATTCCGGTAGGCATGGGCGGACCAGCCATCAAGTGCCGTATCAACGTGGGAGGCCGAGCATGAGCGCGCAGAAATTCGACGGCATGGCGATAGTCCGCAAGGCGGTGGCCGCCCTGAGAGCGGCCGGAGCCGACCAGGCTACAGCCAGTTTCGGCTGCGGCGTCCAGAACGAGATGAACATCGACGCCGGCAAATTGAGCCTCTACCGCAGCACGGTCAACGTGTCGCTCAGCCTGACGGCCTTGACTGAAACCCGTAAAGGCAGCGTCAGCCTGAACAAGTACGACGACCAGAGCATCGAGGCCGCGGCCGCCGAGGCCGTTTCGATGGCCCGCTCCAGCCAACCCGATCCGGCCAACGACATCTCGCCGGCCCGGCCGCTGGAGTCCTTCGAGGACGGCCAGCTGGAGCCCGACTCCGACAAGATGTACGAGCGCCTGCAAGAGTTTATCGCCTATTGCCAGGAACGCTACCCGATCACCCATCTGGAACAGTGCGTACTGGACTTCAGCCGCGGCGAGAGCTTCTTCGCCAACTCCAACGGCGCCGAGTTCGAGCAACGCGGCGGCTTGTATAATTTCAGCGCCATGTTCACCAGTAAGGACGGCGGCAACGCCTCCAGCTTCAACTACTCCGGCGCCGTCCAGAAGAACCTGGACCAACCACTTAAGGACTGGGGCAGTATCGACCTCTTGATGCGGCAATCCACCGAGCAGACCGTCACCCAGCCGGTGCAGGGCAATTTCTCCGGCGACCTATTAATAGCGCCCGACTGCCTAGGCGATTTCCTGGGCATGCTTGACGGCGTCTATACCAGCGATTACCCGATCATCACCGGTACCTCGCCCTGGGCCGCCAAACTCGGGCAGGCGGTAACCTCACCGCAGCTGACGGTGCGTTCCCTGCCCAACAGCCCCGAGCTGGCGGCCAACTCGCCGTACACCGGCGACGGCTTCCGGACCGAGGACTGCCTGCTCATCGAAAAAGGCGTCTTGCGAAACTTCAGTATCGGTCTGTACGCCGCCAACAAAAGCGGCCGACCGCGCTGCCCTTCGGGTGGCGGCGGCTTGATGGTTGACCCTGGCGAACTTGGCTGGCAGGATATGGTCAAGAGCATCGAGCGCGGCTTGCTGCTGATGCGCTTCTCCGGCGGCAGCCCCTCCGACTCGGGCGATTTTTCCGGCGTAGCCAAGAACTCCTACCTGATCGAGCAAGGCAAGATCGTCCGGCCGATCGGCGAAACCATGATCGCCGGCAACCTGGCCAAGCTGTTCAGCGACGTCAAGGCCATCTCCAGGGAACGAGTCAACTATGGCTCGGCCATACTGCCCTGGCTGCAGGCTGGGCCTGCGGACATTTCGGGCAAGTGATACGTTACAAATAACATTGGCAGACGCAGGGCCTGGCGCTTTCAGGTGCGGCCAGCTTATCGCTGGACGCACCTGGCCGCGCCACCCGCGCGGGCGCCTGGGTTGTTTATACGCTGAGGGTTGCTCAGATAGCACACAGTGATGTTATGACCAACGCAGGAGACGTGGGTGGCTACGGCACGGCTGGCAAAGTGGCTTCAAGTTTCTGCAGGGGATTGTAGACACGCACAACGCAATTTGACAACGCAAACGTTTATAACAAACCCGGCAGCCGCGCGAGTGCGCACCAAGCCTTCGGCTTGGTGGTGCTGCAAGGCAGGGTCAAGCGATAAGCTGACCCTGCCTTGCAGCACCAGGACCCGCGACTGCCAAGCTGTTAATACTTTTTGGTTGATAAGCCGATACCGACTTGGGACATTAGAGCTAGCCGGTGCGTATGAGGCAAGGAGTAACCATGGAAATTATTGGGAAAGCGACGATCAATCCAGTGCTGTTTTATTCTGGCAAGGTGAGTGGTTATGCACTGTGGGTGGGAGGTGGCCTCGGGTGCTTTGGAATCAAGTTCATTCCGGAATTTGAGCTGCCGGTCTTGGATATACTGGCTATCGCCGCGCTGCTGCTAGGCTTGATATTTATCGCGGCCAGTGCGGTCAGCTTAGGAAAATCAACGCGCTTAGGCTTACCCCAAGGCGATACCAAGCTGAAAACAGGTGGGATATACCGATTGAGCCGCAATCCGATGTATGTCGGTTTCAATCTTCTCACTATTGCAGCCATGTTAGCGATATCAAATCCGGTCGCCTGGGTGGCGGGGCTTTACAGCATGGCGGTCTATGACCTGATTATCCGAGGTGAGGAAAAATTCCTAGCGGCACGATTCGGCGACGAATATTCAGCCTATCGGACACAAGTCCGGCGTTATCTATAAGTGCCCTGCGCTAACATAGCGAGGTTGTCAAATTACATAAGCCTGCCCTGATAGCCTTAGCACTTATGGCTATTCTATTTAAACATTGGAGCCGCGGGTCCTGGCGCTTTCAAGCATGGCTGCGCTTATCGCTTAGCCACGCTTGGACGCGCCACCCGCGCTTGCGCCTGGGTTGTTTATAAACATGGACTTGCTCAAATAGCACTAAGTGATGTTAGTATCAACGCAGAAGCCGCGGGAGGCTACAATAGCATGGCTTGCCTATTTGGCTCCGTACGTCTGCATGGGATTATCTGCACATCCAAGGTAATCTACCAGATCAAACGCTTACAACAAATACCGGCACCCGCGCGAGTGCGCACCAAGCCCTCGGCGTGGTGGCGCTGCAAGGTATGGTCAAGCGATAAGCTGACCATATCTTGCAGCACCAGGCCCCGCGTCTGCCATGTTTTCAGAACACAACCCCAGGCTTCTATCACACCAAGCGATTGACCAAGTCAAACGCTTCTAACAAACCCGGCACCCGCGCGAGTGCGCACCAAGCCCTTGGCTTGGTGGTGCTGCAAGGTATGGTCAAGCGATAAGCTGACCATACCTTGCAGCACCAGGCCCCGCGTCTGCACATTTTTTATAACGTCACCGTTTGCCTTTGTCAAAAGCCTCCCCGGAGGCACGTGGCGCCTGCGAGGTTTTCGAGAAGAGCATCAGGGCCACCAGCGTGACCACGTAGGGGAAGATGCGCAATATCCATTCTGGAATGGAGCTGAGCCGCGGGATGCCGGGGGCGACGTTGGCGATGGTGGCGGCGATGCCGAAGAAGAAGGTGGCACCAAGGATGCCCAGCGGCTTCCACTGTCCGAAAATCAGGGCGGCCAGGGCCAGGAAGCCCATGCCGGCCACGCTGCCGGTAAACTCGCCGGCGTAGGTCACTAGCATGACGCTGCCGGCCAGGCCGGCCATGGCGCCAGACAACATTACCGCGATGTAGCGCACGCGGTAGACGTTGATGCCGGCGGCATCGGCCGTCTGGGGATGCTCACCGCAGGAACGCAGGCGCAGGCCGAAGGGCGTCCGGTAAATCAGCAGCCAGGAAACAACCAGGATGAGCAGTACCAACCAGGTGGTGGCGTAGGTCTGGCTGAAGAACAGCCGGCCCAGGAGCGGTATCTTGCTCAGCACCGGCACGTCGCCGCGCAGGAAGCCCAGCTTGATGCTGATATTCCCCGAACCGGAAATGGTGCGCGCCAGGAAAACGGTTATGGCGCCGGCGATCATGTTGATGGCCGTGCCGGAGATGACCTGGTTGGCTTTAAGCGTCACGCTGGCAAAGGCGTGCAGTAGGCTGAAAATGGTGGCACCCAGGGTTCCGGCCAGGACGCCGATCCACAGCACCATGGCATGGAAATGGTTGAAGATGGCCTGGTACTCGGCCGGCGAGGCGACGATGTCGATGCCGCGGGCCTGGCAGCGCGCCAGCGTCCAGACGGCGATCGCCGGCTCGAAGGCGGCGATGGTGATGGCCGACACGAACATGCCCATGACCATCAAGCCTTCCAGTCCGATATTGACGACGCCGGAGCGCTCCGAATAGAGGCCGCCTAGCGCCGCCGCCAGCAGGGGCATGGTATAGGCAATCGCATAGGGGAAAATATCCAGGATGAGGTTCATGCCTGCCCTCCCTTCTTGAATTTTTTCTTGAGATAATCAAATAACTTGAAGAACAGGATGCTGGTAGCCGCGAAGTAGATGATGGTGGCGATGATGGTATCGCCGATCTCGGGCGGTATGCTGGTATTGGCGCCCATCAAGCCCTTGCCGGCGTGCAGGATGCCGAAGAACAGGGCGGCGGCCAACACGCCCCACGGCGAGTTGGCGCCCAACAGGGCCACCGCGATGCCGTCGAAGCCGGCGGTCGGCATGACGCCGATCTGCATGTTCAGGGTGTAGCCGGTGTAATAGGTAGCGCCGGCCAGGCCGGCTAGGGCGCCGGAAATGGCCATGGCCAGGGTAACGTTGCGCGCCACGTCGATGCCGGCGTACTCGGCAGCGTGGTGGTTGAAGCCAACCGCCTTGAGCTCGTAACCAAGCACCGTCTTGTCCAGGATGATGGCGATGATGATGACCGCGCTGATGGACACGAATAGGCCAAAATTGACGTGCGAGCCGTCGAACAGCCGATTCATCCAGTCCATGCGCATCGAGGCATCCGACAGGATGGTGCGCGACTCGGTCTCCAGGCCGGCCTTGAAGAAGGTCGGGATGATGTAGTCGACCACCCAGAAGGCGGTCCAGTTGAGCATGATGGTGGCCACCACCTCATGGACGTTGAAGGCCGCCTTGAGCAGTCCGGCGATGCCCGCCCAGAGGGCGCCGGCCAGCATCGAGCAGACCAGCACCAGCGGGATGAACAGGTACTTGGGCATCGACTCGCCGATGGTCAGGGCCAGCATGGTGGCCACGAGGCCGCCGACCAGCATCTGGCCGGCCACGCCGATATTGAACAAGCCGGTGCGGAAGGCGAAGGCCACCGCCAGGCCGGTTAGGATCAGGGTGGTGGCGGTGGACAGGGTATCGCCGATACGCGAGATGGACATCAGGCCGCCGCGAAACAGGTAGAAAAAGCCGGCGAAGGGGTTGGCGCCGATGGCGGTCATGAAGATAGCCCCCGCCACCAGGCCGAGGAATACCGCCATCAGGGCGGTGAAGAGGTCTCGTGCGCGATTCACTGATGGGCTCCTTCGGCAACGCCGGCCATCATCAAGCCGATCTCGCCTTCATTGGTTTCCTTGGGATACTTGAGTCCGGTCAGTTCGCCGTGGCTGATGACGGCGATGCGGTCGGAAAGGTCCATGATCTCGTCCAGCTCGAGCGATACCAGTAGCACCGCCTTGCCGGAATTACGCTGCTCCACCAAGCGGCGGTGGATGTACTCGATGGAGCCGACGTCCAGACCGCGCGTCGGCTGGACGGCAATCAAGAGCATCGGGTCGTGCGCTACCTCGCGGCCGACAATGGCTTTCTGCTGGTTGCCGCCAGATAGACCGCGGGCCAGCGACAGGCTGCCCTCGCCGGCGCGGACATCGAAGTCCTGCATCAGCTTCTCGGCGTAGGCGCGGATGAGCGGCTTCTGCAGGAAGCCCCGCTTGGCAAAAGGCGGCAAGCCGTAGATCTCCAGCACCATGTTTTCTTCCATGGTGTAGTCGAGCACTAAACCGCGCTTCTGGCGGTCTTCGGGGATATGAGCCATGCCGGCGCGGATGCGGTCACGGATCGAGTGGTGGGCGATATCCTGGCCCTGGAAGAGGATGCTGCCGGACTCGACATGGCGCAGACCGGTCAGGGCCTCCACCAGCTCGGTCTGGCCATTGCCGTCAACGCCGGCCAGTCCGACGATCTCGCCGCCGTGGACGGTCAGGCTGAACCCTTTAACCGCCTCGGTCTTGCGCGACGACTGGACACGCAGATCCTTGATCTCCAGCACCACGTCGCCGCACTGTTTGGCCGGCTTGTCGACATTGAAGTTGACCTGCCGCCCGACCATCATCTCGGCCATCTGAGCGCTGGTGGTGCCGGCCACGTCGACCGTGCCAATAACCTTGCCGCGCCGAATGACGGTGCAGCGATCGGCTATCTCCTTGATCTCCTTAAGCTTATGGGTGATCAGGATGATCGACTTGCCCTCGGCGATCAGGTTGCGCATAATCTTCATCAGTTCGATGATTTCCTGCGGCGTCAGCACGGCGGTCGGTTCGTCGAAGATCAGCACCTCGGCGTCGCGGTAGAGCATCTTGAGGATCTCCACCCGTTGCTGCATGCCCACCGATACGTCCTCGATCTTGGCATCGGGGTCGACGTTCAGGCCATAGTGCTTGGACAAAGCGCGAATCTTGGCAGCGGCGTCCCTGGTCTTCAGGAACGGCCCGACGTGCGGTTCCATGCCCAGGACGATGTTCTCGGTAACGGTAAAATTGTGCACCAATTTGAAATGTTGGTGCACCATACCGATACCGAGGGCATTGGCTACATTAGGGTTGGCGATATTCACGGTCTTGCCGAACACCTTGATGGTGCCCGCGTCCGGCGTATACAGGCCGAACAGGATGCTCATCAGCGTCGATTTACCGGCGCCATTCTCGCCCAGCAGAGCAAGGATTTCGCCCTTGCGCAACTGGATACTGATGTCATCATTGGCGACAATACCGGGAAACGCCTTGGTGATGTTCAACATTTCCACGACATGTTCCATGTGTCCTCCTGATAAGGCGCCCAAAGCCGGATTCCTGCTGAACAGACCCGACCGCGCCAACAATACTGCTTTTTTTTACGGACTTCCTTCTCAGGGTCGGCCAGCGGCCAGCCCGAGCGGCGTTCCACTATAATATAGAATCCTGAAACGGACAAGAAGAAAAAGAAGGTTGTTTGGCGTTCCGTCAGTCGGCGGCGGCGTCCGGATAGCGTTGCCGTACCTGCAAGATACGGGGATAGATCTCGAAGAAGATGTCGACCACCGCCGGGTCGAACTTGCTGCCCTTCATGGCGCGCAGCTCGTCGAGCACCTTTTCCTCGGTCCAGGCCTGTTTGTAGACCCGCGCCGACACCAAGGCATCATAGACATCGGCGATGGCCACGATGCGGCCCCAGATAGAGATTTCCTCACCCTTGCGGCGCAGCGCCCGACCGTCCAACCCGATTTTAGTCGGCTTGCCGGTCTTGAGATCCACCCAGCCGGGGTAACCAGTCCCGTCCCAATTCTCGTGGTGCGTCAGGGCCACATCAAGCGCCATAGCCTCCATGTCCGACTCCGGATCATCAAACAGGTGAGCGCCGCGCCAAGTATGGGTCTGCATGATCAGGTATTCTTCTTCCGTGAATTTGGCCGGCTTTTTAAGAATTAGGTCGGAAATAGCCACCTTGCCAACGTCGTGCAGCATAGCCGCCTGCTTGAAATTGTCCTTTTCGCTGGCGATGCGCTTGACCGGCAAACCTTGCTTGTAGGCCCAATGCTCGTACAGCTCGCCGGAGTAGCCAGCTACCCGGTTGACGTGGGCGCCGGTTTCCTTGGGATCGCGCATCTCGGCCATGGCGATAGGCCGGGTGATCAACTTGCGGTTTATCCGGGCGCGCTGCAGGGCTTCGGTGGCCTTAGTGGCGAAATGACAGACCAGCTCCTCGTCGGCCTTGGTAAAGGAAATCACCTTGCCGGTCTTGTCCGTGGCGTTGATGATCTGGATGACGCCACGCACCACGTCGTCCTGGTTTATCAGCGGTACCGTCAGCATCGAGGTAGTCTTGTAATTGGATTCCTGGTCGTACTTGGACGCGTAACTGAAGGGCAGCCCGGCCGGTAAATGATAAACGTCGCGCAGGCGCAGCGAATTACCGGTCATGGCCACATAGCCGGAGATGCTTTTCTCGTTGATGGGAATCTTGAACAGCGGGTAGACTTCCTTCTCGCCCGGGGGGAGTCGTTTCTGCTTGGTATCGTTTTGGGCATACTTGATGGCGATCTGGTCATCCTCGCGGATATAAATAGAACCGGCGTCGGCGTTGACCACCCGCCGGGCCTCGTAAAGAATGCGCTCCAGCAAGAGGTCGTAGTCCTGGATTTTATTGAGGTCGGAGTCGATACTCAGAATTTTGTGATCGGCTGCCATCTTAATGGGCATTGGCTATGTCTCCCACGCAGATTATAATGGGATTTTCCGCTTAATGAAAGATGAAAACCGCAATTCCTGTTTTTTTTTGCCAACGCCGGACGCTGCCTGAAAAAAAACCACTACGAATGCGGGTGGCGACCACTGGTCAGGCGCTCGCGGTTTCCTCAGCCGGCCGAAAGACGCCGCGCGCGTAATCCTTGCGTACGTCCTGCCAAGGGAAACTGCGGCCGTTCATGGCCACATAGACGCCGGGCGGCAACAGGCGCGCGGCCATGAAGGCCGTTCCCAGGTTGAACAGCGAGTCCGACCCGGAAATTTTGAACGGAATCATAGCGCCGGTCAAGACTATAGTCTTGTTAAGCCCGGCCGGTCCCAGATAGCGGGCCGTCTCGGCCATGCGATCGGTGCCGTGGGTGATGACCAGGCGGTGCTCCGGGGCGTTACGACAGGCCTCCAGGATCCGGGCGCGGTGGTCGTCGGTCATCTGCAGGCTGTCGATCAGCTGCAACAGCTCGAATTCCACCGGACTGACGATGCGTACCTGCTTGATGATGTCCGGCAGATTGGACTCCTTGAAAGTCAATTCGCCCTTCAGCTCGTCGTAGTGCTTGTCGAACGTACCGCCCGTAATGATCAGGCGAACCGGATCGTCATTCATGAAACCTCCCGCGCCAAAGACCGCAGGCCCGATGATAGCATCGCCACCGGCCTTTGGCAACGCCCGCCTACAGCGGGCGCCGCCACCTGGCACCCGCCACGTGGCGCACCCTGTACAAAGGTTCAAAACTCACGGCATACTTGGCAGCGATGCGGGTGGCGCCTAGTCACCCCAACTACCATCCAGGGAGGATTCTGCCATGATCCACGCCATTGACGACAAGGAACCGTTCATCCACCCCTCGGTCTTCGTAGCCTGGAACGCCGAAGTAGCCGGCGACGTCGAACTGGCGGCCGAGGCCTCGGTCTGGTTCAACGTCACCATCCGAGCCGATATCGGCGCCGTCCGTGTCGGCCGGGGTAGCAACATCCAGGATGGCAGCGTCATCCACGTCGAAACCGACTCGCCCTGCCTGATTGGCGACCATGTCACCGTCGGCCATGGCGCCATCCTACACGGCTGCGTCATCGAGGACGACTGCCTGATAGGCATGGGCGCCATCGTGCTGGACAAGGCTCGCATCGGCCACGGTTCGGTAGTGGGGGCTGGCGCCCTGGTCACCCAGGGCAAGGAGTTCCCGCCCAACAGCCTGATCATCGGCAGCCCGGCCAAGGCCGTCCGCAGCATCGAGCCGACCGACGCCGAGCGCCTGCAGCACAACAATCAGCGCTACATTACGCTGGCCGCCAAGGCCAAAACCTGGCGCTTGGTGGAGTGCCAGCCCCAGTAATAATAATCCAATATCTCCAAAATCTAGAAAAAAGACTTGTCAAGTAGACTTTTCTAGCGTACTATCGATCTAATATGATGGAAGATGTTACCGAAAACGGTCTGTTTGGCAAGAAAGTCTTTTTCCTCAACCCACCGGCCGTGCTGGAAGAGATTATTCCGCTGCTGTCGCAGTCCGAATTCGAGGTCTACACCACCCGCGACCACATCCGGTTGGCCCGTTTTATCTGCAAAGAGCCGCAGAGCCTGATATTCATCAACATCGACGAGGGCGAGGACGAAACGGTCTGGCGGGGCTGGATCCAAAAACTGCATGCCGACCCGGTTACGGCCAATGTCGGCATCGGCGTCCTGACCATGATGGGTAATGACGACCAGCGCAACGCCTATTTGATGGACCTGGGCGTTAACTGCGGCTTCATCATCCTCAAGATGGGTTCCGCCAAAACGGCCGAAATTCTAATCCGGACGCTGGAGGCCAACGAAGCCCGTGGCAAGCGCAAATACGTGCGCATCAAATGCCCGCCGGATTCGGCTGAATTCAACTGCAAGATCGACGGTGAGCTGCATCGCGGCACCGTCTTGGACCTGAGTATCGCCGGCATGGCCGTATTCTTCTCGGGCGGGCACGCGCCGCCGGTCAACAGCCGCATCAAGGACATCCAGCTCAGCCTCAAAGGCCTGCGCATCATGGTAAACGGCATCGTGGTCGGCGCCAAGGAAATGGACGGCCATGGCCCGCTCCGCCTGGCCATGTTCGAGCCAGCCAGCCTGGACGAAGACAAGCGCCTTAAGCTGCGCTCCTTCATCGGCAAGGTCCTGCAGTCCTCAATCAACGAAAAAATCGCCATGGCCTGAACCGAGGCGCCCGGCTCAAGCCAGACGCTTGGGCTAGCCCTCCCCCTTATTGCAGTTCGCGCAGCAGAGCCACCAGGTAGCGCCAGAATTCCGCCACGCTCGGAATGTGCAACGCTTCATCCGGTGAATGCGCAAAGCGCAGGTTCGGTCCCAACGACACCATCTGCCAGCGCGGATAGAGCGGCCGGAACAAGCCGCACTCCAAGCCGCCGTGCGTCACCGTCAAGTTGGCTTCCGCTCCGTGGACTTGTTTGAAGACCGCGCAGGCCGTCTTCAACAGCGGGCTATCCCATTCCGGCTGCCAGGCCGGACTGACACTGAGGCGTTCCAGCCGGCCGCCAGCCGCCTGGCAAGCCGCCTCGATAGTCGCCGCCAAGGCCAACTTCTCGGCCTCGTCGGAACTGCGTACCAGCAGCCCCAGCGACAATTCGAACTGGCCCGAGCTGGACGGCGCCAAGCTGGTAATACCAAGATTGAGCGACGTACGAATAGTGTTAGGTAGCTTGGCATCCATCGACTGCAAGCCGTTCGGCAATTCCAGCAGCAGCCGCAAGGCCCGCTGGCTGTCGGCGGGCGACAGGCAGGCGGCGGCGGCGCGGCCCGGCGCCAGACCGCAACTGAACTGCGGCTCAACGACGGCCAGCTCGCGTCGGACTTCGTCGGCCAGGCCAACGACGGCGGCCTGGACGGCCATCAGGCTGGCAGCCGGTACGCACAGCAAGGCTTCCGCCTGGCGAGGGATAGCATTCAGAGCGTTGCCCCCGACCAGGCTGGCCAGGCGAATTTCCACGGGCAGACCAGTCAGCATCCTGGCCAAGAGCCGGCTGGCGTTAGCCCGTTGCTTGGCGATGTCCACGCCGGAGTGTCCACCCTGCAAGCCATTGATGGCCAACTCAATCCAAGCCAGGCCTGGTCCGGCCGGCAGGGCTGGCAACTCCAAGCGGGCGTTGGCGCGCAGCGAACCGGCACAGCCGATAGTCAATTCGTCGATCGCCTCGCTGTCCAAATTCAATACATAGTTGCCTTTCAGGCTATCCGGCTTCAAACCGCGGGCGCCGCTCATGCCGTTTTCCTCGTTAACCGTAAACAGCGCTTCCAGCGGGCCGTGCACCAGATCGGTGGCCTCCAGCACCGCCAGGATGGCAGCCATGCCGATGCCATTGTCGGCGCCCAGCGTGGTACCGCGCGCCAGCATCCAATCCGGGTCGTCCGCCAGAATCTGCGGTCGGATCGGGTCGCGTTTGAAATCGTGATCCACGCCGTTGGCGGCTTGACATACCATGTCCATGTGGGCTTGCAGCACCACACCGTTGCGGAATTCGCGATCACGACTGGCCGGCTTGCGGATGATGACGTTGCCGACCGCATCCTGGCTGGCTTCCAGACCCAGGCTGCGGGCGCGGAGCAACAACCAGTCGGCGATGGCGGCCTCGTTGCCAGAGCCACGGGGAATACCGCAGATGGACAGAAAATTAGTCCAGACGGCTTTGGGTTCAAGGGCAGGGATCGACATGTATACCTCCAGACAGATTTTTCGATACCCGGCCGCGGCAGGGATACGCGTTACAATCATAGTAAATGGAGATTGCCGAATTGACAAGCCAAAAAAACCGTCGCCAGGCCTTGCGGCGCTTGGTTATATAGAAGTGACCACCCCGATCCCCGGGCGCCTGGCGCGCCGGCCGTAAACGGTTGGCAAGGCCAGACAGACACGCAGGGTCAGGCAGGAGCAGAGTCAGGCGACCTGGACGCCTTTGTTCTTGACGGTAACCACTTTGGTATACAGCGGCCTGGTATCCGGGAAACTGACGTGGGAAACATTCACCACGGTGATGCCGTGTAGCTCCAGCAGGGTACGCTCGATGGCCCGGGCCGCGCTGGCGTCCAGACTGGCGAAGGCCTCGTCCAGGAAAATGATGTCGGCGCGGTTCAGTAAGGCGCGGGCAATGGCCAGGCGGCTGCGCTCGCCGCCGGAAATGTTTTTCCCGTTCTCGAGTATCAGGCTATCCAGGCCCTGCGGCAGGCGCTCCAGGAATTCGCGCAGGCCAGCCCGGTCCAGCGCCATCGACAGCATGTCGTCCGGGTAGTCCTTGTAAAGCGTCAAGTTGTGGCGCACGGTATCCTCGAACAGGAAAACCTGCTGCTCGACATTGGCGATGCGCCGGAAATAGCTGTCTTTGGTGACGGCGCGCAGATCCTGGTCGCCCAGGAGCAGGCGCCCGCTTTGCGGCGCGTAATACTTGCGCAGCAGCTTGAGCAGGGTGGTCTTGCCACCACCCGACGGCCCCACCACCAGGTACTTGCCGCCTTTCTCCAGCCGCAGATTCACGTCGCGGAGCACGTCGTTGTCAGCGAAGCTAAACGACACGCCATCCACGTGGAGCGCTCCGTCGAGGCGGTCGGCGGCCACCGTTTCCGGATGGTCGTCCCGATTCTGGAGCGTGCCCTCGATGCGGGCGAACAGTTTAGCCGTGCCGAAAATCTTGGGCAGACTCTCACCCAGCTTCTCCAGCGGGTTCATCAGGCGCTCCACGTTGGTGATTATCAGGATGACACCGCCAACGGTGATGATACCCTTGAGCCCCATGAAAACGGTGGCGCCCATCAATCCGATAAAGGTCAGCACAAAATTAAGGCGATTCAGCGAGATCATCCAAGTCAGTAGGCGGTCGATAAGGTATCCCTTGTGCTGGATTGCGCTACTCTTGGCGCGGTAGTCGGCCCGCACCTTGCCGGTTAGGTCGTTCCCCTTGATGATATGGAAGGCGCTAAGCGCTTCCTTGATGTAGGCGGTATAGGTGGCGTACATCTCGCTGCGCTGAGCCTGATGACGCTGCATCGGTTTGGCGATTAGGCCCGACAACACGGCGCTGACGACGCTGACTACGACGCCTGCCACCAAGGCCCAAGGGCTGACCAGGCCGATCACCAGGACAGCCACGCCGAAATTGATGATTCCCACCACGCAGGCGTAGATGCCGTCAATGTAATCGGCTTCGATAGTATTGCAGTCGTTAGTCAGGATCGAGACGTAGCCGGCGTTGTTCTCGGCCTGGAACTCGTTGATATGCTTGCTGAACAGCCGGCGCACGTAATCGACCTTGGCGGCGACAGCCGCCCGGCGCTTAAACCAGCCGCGGCAGGCCGCCAGCAGCAGCATGGCCGGGATCAGGCCGCCGGCGACGAGCAGCAGGCTGCGGACAGTTTCATTGAAGGCGGCGCGATCACGCTGGAACATGGCGTCGACGGCGTGCATGGCGTAGATGGCCAACAGGCCCTCCAGGGCCGCCGCGATGGCCGCGGCCGCGACCACCGCCAGCAACAGCGGCCAGGCTCGGCGCATAGCTTTTTTCATACCGCCACCGCCTCGAAATAGTCGGCGGCCGCGTACTGCACCACCCGCCCGTTGACCAGTTCCAGGACGTAGTCGTAGCGCTCGGTGACGCCCGGATAATGCCGGTGCGATACCGCCAGCACCGTGCTGTCCAAAGCCAGAATGGTTTCTTCCACCGCCCGCCCCAACTCCTCGTTCAGGCTGGCCGTGCCTTCGTCCACAAACAGCAGCTCGGCCTGCTTGAAGATGGCCCGGGCGATGGAAATACGCTGCCGCTGGCCGCCGGACAGGTTCTTGCCGTTCTCCAGCAGCGGTTCTTCCAGCCCCTGACCGCGGCTGGCCACCAGGTCGGCTAGGCCGGCCTTTTCGGCCACCGCCTGCAGGTGGCTGTCGCTGGCCGGCTTGAAGAGGGTGATGTTGTTGCGGATGGTGTCTTCAAACAGGAAGACATCCTGGTAGATGAAGGCGATGTTGGCGTTAAAGCCGGCTTCATCCACTTGACTGTAGGGCACGCCGTCCAGGGTCAGCGCTCCGGAGTAGCCAGCTTGCACCATGGACAGCAGCTTGAGCAGCGTCGACTTGCCTGAGCCGCTGGCGCCGCGCACCAGGTACTTGCGGCCCTTCTCCAGGCGCAGGTTAACGTCGCGCAGGATCGCCTGGTCGGCATAGGCGAACGACAGGCCCTGGGCCTCGATGCGCTGGCTGAAGTGGTAGGGCTGGATCCGGCGGACGGCCCCGGCCGCTTCCGGCTGGCTGGCGGTGATCTTGCGGTAAATGGCCAGGGAGGCCTTCAGCTCGTTGAACATCGGCATCACCGCGCCGACCGGCATGACGCAGCTGGCCGCCAGCTGGAGCTGCAGGGTGAGCAGGGTGAGCGACAGGCCGTCGAAGCCGCGGGTCAACAGGTAGACCAGCATGGCCACGAACACCAGATTGGACAGGAAGCCGGTCAGGCTGCGCTGCCCCTCGGTAAAGACGGCGAAATCCAGTTTCTTGCGCTCGATGCGGTCGATCGAGGCCAGCGTCTTACGGAGGAATTTGCCCTCCACCCGGTTCAGCTTGAGGATTTCCAACCCGTTGAAGGTGTTGGCCAGCTCGACCGTGAAGCGTTCGCTGTTGGTCGACAGCTCTTCCTTGATGCGCACGGTGCGCTTCTCGAAGCGGGCGCTGACCAGGTAGAGCAGCAGGGAGGCCGCCACGGTGCCGAGCGCGAACCAGACGTCCATGGTCAGGATGATGACGATGGCGAAGACATAACGCCCGGCCGCGAAAATGACGTTCAGGAGGGTCAGGAAAAAGTCGCGCTCAAAAGTGTTGACGTCATTGATGAGATGGGAAAGATAGACTTCCTTGGATTGGCGGTTGAACGTGTCGTACGAATGGGACAGGATCTTGTCGAAGGCGGACAAGCGGACGTCCAGGATGGTGTCGCGCATGAAGCCGATACGCATGAAGCGCGAACTGATGAACAGGCCAATGCCCAGAAGACCGAGACCGATGGTCAGCCACAGGCTTTGCCAGAAATAATCCATCCGCCCCACTTGGATGCTGCCGATCAGGCGGGCAAAGCCCCAGACGGCCAACAATTCGGTGGCCACCGGGAAAAAGCAGGCCAGCACGTAGCGCGCCAAGGCCTGCGGCCGCTTTAATAGCAAATTTCTCATAACTACCCCCGATTCACTGCCCTTCCCGCCGTCCAAGCCCCGTTACCGGGCGCGGCCACCAAGCCTGTCGGCCTTGATGGAACTTTGGATAGTCAGGATCTCAAGCATGAAATATACTACGGTAATAACCGTTACCGTATAATACAAGGCATAATAGGTTTTGACAAGGGAAATCGACATTATTTATCAGGGCTGGCCGGCCGCCAGCGGCGCCGACCGACCGCCGCCAGCTACCCGGGCAGTCAGGCGGCGCGAGGCGAACCAGGCCTCAATCAAGGCAACGCGCAACTCGGTCAAGCGGGCCGCCCACTCGGCGCCTTCTCCAGAGCGCTCGGCCAAGAGCTGGGACTGGACGGCTTCCAGGCCCAGGCCGCGCTGCCGCACCAGGTGGCGCACCCGGCAGAGCAGGGCCACCTCGGACGGGCTGTACTGGCGTCGGCCGAAGCTGCGCTGCGGCGCCAGGAAAGGCAGCGCCTTTTCCCAGTAACGCAGCACGTGCTCCGGAATGGCCAGCAGCTCGACGATCTGCCCGGTCCGGTATGGTCCAGTCTCCGGCCTCTCGCCTGGCATGGCTTCAATCCTTCTTTTCGAGATCCTCAAAACGCTTGCGCGAGGCCTTGATCTGCAGATCCAGGGGGATGTGGGCAAAGCCCAGCTCGGAACGCAGCTTGTTCTTCAGGAAGGAAATATAGGTCTCGGCAATGGCGTCCGGCTTGGTGATGAAGAACGAGAAGCTGACCGGATTGACGGCTGTCTGAACGGCGTAGCGTAGCTTGAAGCGGCCGGCTGTACTGGCCGGCGGCGGATTCTGCTCCACCCACTCGTGCACCGCCTTGTTCAGCCGCGAGGTCTCGATGCGGCGGTTAAGCTCGTCGAACAGCGCCACGCACATATTGAGCAGCTTGTCGAGGCCGACGCCGTCGCGGGCCGCCAATTGCAGCACCGGCGCGTAGGCCATCTGGCCGAAGAAGAAGCGCAGCTTGTCGCGCGAGGCTTCAAACGTATTCTTGACGTCCGGCATCTTGTCCCACTTGTTGAGGGTAAAGACGACGGCGCGCCCCTTGTCGGTCGCCAACTTGACGATTTTCTTGTCCTGCTCGGACAGGCCTTCCACGGCGTCGATCATCAGGATGACGACGTCGGCGCGGTCCAGGGTCTTGATGGCGCGGTTGACCGAGTAGTACTCGACGTTCTCGGTGACCTTGCCCTTGCGGCGGATGCCGGCCGTGTCCAGCACCGTAAACGGCCGGCCCTTGCGCTCGAAATGACCTTCCACCACGTCGCGGGTGGTGCCGGGCATGTCGCAGACGATCGATTTCTCCTCGCCCAAGAGCTTGTTCAGCAGGGTGGACTTGCCGACGTTCGGCTTGCCCATGATGGCGATACGGATATCAACGTGCTCGTCGACGGCGCTCTCTACCTTCGACCAGTCCAACCGCGAGACGATCAGCTCCTCCAGCTCGCCGATATTGCGGCCGTGCTCGGCCGACACGAAGACCATGTCCTTGTAGCCCCAGCCGGCGTGGCTCCAGGCGGCGGCGTCGCGCTCCGGGCCGTCGGCCTTATTAACCACCAGCACCAGTTTAGCCGAGTACTTGCGCAGCTGACGGGCGAATTCCTCGTCCTCCGGCGTGATGTTGACGGCGTCGACCAGGAACAGCACCAGGTCGGCCGCCTCGATGCGCTCCCAGCTCTTGCCGGCCACCAGGTCGTCCATGCTGTCGCGTTCCAGCTTAAGGCCGCCGGTATCGACCAGCATGACGGGCAGATCGCAGCAGTCCGGCTGCCACTGGGCGTCGATCGGGTCGCGCGTCACGCCTGGCGTCGGGTCGACGATGGCCCGGCGGCGGTGCAGCAGGCGGTTGAACAAGGTGGACTTGCCGACGTTTGGCCGGCCTGCCACCGCCACCACCGGCAGATTCTGCCAGCGGTTGGGGGTTTCCAGGTTCAGGAGGTCGTCTTCACCCCCGGCGCTACCGGCGGCATCGGCCGGCCGATCCTGGCGGGCGGCGCGGGCGGTGCGCGGACCATCGGCGGCGGCCCGACCGCCCGAGCGCGTGGTGGAGCCGCGACCGGGGGCCGTGCCCTTAACGGCGGAGCCACGACTGGAGGCTGGCGTTTTGCTGGCGGAGCCCCGCCCGGAGGCAGACGATTTGGCGCCTGACTTGGCGGCCGGCTTAGCGACGGGTTTGCCGGCGCGGCTGGTGCCGGCCGGATCGGCTGGCTCAACTGGCTTGGCGCGCTCTTCGGGCGCCTCGGTCGTTTTTTTGGTGGCTGGACGGCTAGTCCGCTTGGTGGCGGCACGTTCCTGGGTGGCCTTCATACGGGCCCGGACACCGGTGGGGCCGGTTTTTCTGCGCACTGGCATGATACTTCCTCTATGGTCTTTCTAGGTTAATGCTGGGTTAATCGGGGCGCTGCCCGCAAGGGCGGCCGGCATTGCACGGTCGTGTTTGACCCCGATCGGAGATCAAGTTTCCTGAATGGCCAAGCCACCCAGATGCTGTTGCATGAAATCTTCCACCTGGCGGTGCGATTCCAGGGTCAGCACCGCGGCGGCGATGGCGCTGGCCTCGGTACGGTTGACGGAGCCCAACACCCGCTTGACCAGCGGAATGGAGGCGGCCGACATCGAGAACTCGTCCAGGCCGAGGCCCAGGAGGATGATGGCGGCGGCCGGGTCGCTGGCCATCTCGCCGCACATCGAGACCGAAATGCCGGCGGCGTGCCCGTCGTCGATGACCCGCTTGATGAGGCGCAATACCGCCGGGTGGAAGGGCTCATGCAGGTAGGCCACCCGCTCGTTACCGCGGTCCACGGCGATGGTGTATTGGATGAGGTCGTTGGTGCCGATCGAGAAGAACGACACCTTGCGCGCCAGAATGTCGGCGATCAGCGCCGCCGAGGGAATCTCGATCATGATGCCGACCGGAATGTCTTCCCGGAAGGCGATCTTGGCATCGCGGCAGGCCTGCTTGGCGACGTCGAGGGCGGCCAGGGCGGCGTCCAGCTCGTCCGGTCCGGAGATCATCGGGAACATGATACGGGCGTCGCCAAAAGCCGAGGCCCGCAGGATGGCGCGCAGCTGGTTCTGGAACATCTCGACGTCGAACAGGCAGTAGCGGATGGCCCGCCAGCCCAGCAGCGGATTCTTTTCGGCCGACATAGCCATATCGGGCATCACCTTGTCGCCGCCGACGTCGAGGGTGCGGATGGTGACCGGCTTGCCGTTCATGGCGGCCAGCACCCGGCGGTAGGCCGAGAACTGGTCTTCCTCGGACGGCGCCCAGCCCGGTTGCAGGAACAGGAATTCGGAGCGGAACAGCCCGATGCCGGCCGCGCCGTGGCGGATGACCGTCTCGATCTCGTCCGGCACCTCGATGTTGGCCTTGAGCACCAGCGGAATGCCGTCCTTGGTGACGGCCGGCTGGCCGGCCATGGCGATCAGCACGTCATTGTGGGCCAAGACCCGCGCCCTGATGTTCTCATAACGCACCAGCATATCGGTGTCGGGGTCGACGATGACCAGGCCGGCCTGGCCGTTGACGATCAGCATCTCGCCGTTCTTGATGCTGCGCACGCTGCCGGACAGGCCGAGCACCGCCGGGATCTCGAAGGCCCGCGCCAGGATGGCGGTGTGGCTGGTCTTGCCGCCGGCGTCCATGACGATAGCCTTGACGTGCTGGCGGGTCATGGAAATCATGTCCGACGGCAATAGATTGTGCGCCACCAGCACCACGTCCTCCGGCAGGTCGGCCAGCGAGAAGCGTTCCCGGAACATCAGGTGGTTGAGGATGCGATGGGTGATGTCGTGGACATCGGAGGAGCGTTCCTGGAAATGTGGGTCGTCCAGGCTCTCCAGTTGGCTGACCACCGAGCTTGAGTACTGGTGCAGCACCCACTCGATGTTCAGCAGGCTGTCGTTAAGCGATTTCTCGATGTTTTCCAGCAGGTCGACGTCTTCCAGCATCAAGAGGTGGGCGTCGAAGATGGCCGAATGCTCGTCACCCATCTCGCGCTTGGCCCGGTCGCGCAGCAGCACGATGTCTTCCCGGGCCTTCTCCAGGGCGACCTGAAAGCGCTGCCACTCGCCCGCCAGCTCATTGCCGGCGATCGCGTAACGCGGGATGATGGGTTCGTCGTCATCCAGGAAGACAAAGGCCCTGGCGATGGCAATGCCGGACGACGCGGGGATGCCGGACAAGCTTCTCATGCTGCCTGTATGGTAACTGAATTTCGGCTAGCTGTCAAATGGCGTGGCTAATGGCTGGGCCCTGGCCAGAAGTCAGCGCAGCATGGTCATGGGATTGATAGTCTGGCCGTTCTTGCGGATGGTAAAGTGAAGGTGCGGGCCGGTGCTGTAGCCGGTGCTGCCCACCCGGCCGATGGCCGCGCCCATCGCTACCCGGCTGCCGGTCCGAACCAGGATGGCCGAAAGGTGGGCGTAAACCGTGCTGTAGCCGGAATGATGCGTCAGCATGACGAAGTTGCCCAAGATGGCCGAATAGCCGGTTTGGCTGACGCGCCCTTCCATGGCCGCCCGGACGCTGCTGCCGTGAGCGGCGCCGATATCGATGCCGGTATGGAAGGCCCGCGCGCCAGTGAAGGGGTCGTTGCGCCAGCCGTACCAGCTGGTCAGGTTGCCGCGCAGCGGCCAGGTAAACAGGTCGCCGTTGATCTCGCGCAGCGTGATGCTGGACAGCCGGGCGTCGGGCAGGAAGATGCGCAGGCCGGCGCTCAGGTCGGCGTCAGCGAGGCCGTTGATCTCGGCGATACGGCTGGCCGAGATAGCGTGGGCG
The DNA here is from genome assembly GCA_001829185.1 of Spirochaetes bacterium GWB1_60_80. Lineage (GTDB taxonomy): Bacteria > Spirochaetota > Spirochaetia > Treponematales > UBA12059 > UBA12059. The sequence continues at coordinate 25,440 of MIAR01000043.1, read as the reverse complement.
GTGGCGATGCTTTCCAGGCGGTCGCCGGAGCGCACCTCGTACAGGATGCCGTTCATGCTCGGGATCTTGAGTAGCCGGCCGACCGGAATGGCCCGGGTATTGGTAATGTCGTTGAAGGTGACGACGCTGTCGGTACTGACGCCATATTGATTGGCGATGCGGGAAATAGTGTCGCCGGCCACCACCCGGTAGACGCGGTAAAATAGTCCGGCGTCGGGTGGCACCACCTCGGCTGGCGCGCTTGAACCGGTCGGATCCTCCAGGCCGGCCAGTTCGTCCAGGCTGACCAAGTCGACCAGGCCGACGGAGGCCTCGGCCGGCAGCAGCGGCCGCGTGGCACTGGCTGGCGCGGGCCCGGTCGGCGAGGCCGAAACGACGGCGGCGGGATCAGTAGCGGCGACGGCGGGTGGCAGAACAGTCGCGGCGCTTGGCGCGGCGGCCGCGCCGCCCGGTAGGGCGGCGAGCAGGTAGGCCGGCAGGCCGCGTAATGCCGGCGGTACCGGACGGTTGCCGGCCACCAGGATTACAAGGGCTGCCAGCAGGCAGAAAGCGCCAGCCAGGCCGGCCAAGTGGCGGGGCCGGCGGATCTGAGTTGGCTGCGCTGTCCAGGCCGGGCGTGTGCCCACCTCGCCTCCCTTGTCGCTCGGAAAAATCAGGTGCCCATTGTAGCGTCGCGGCGCCGGCTTGTAAACCGAATTCGACCAGCCGGCAACCGGCTTTTTCACCAACCTGTCAGTGCGGTAAAATCACCAGGCTGATGGTGACGCCCAGCCGGCTGGCCAGCGCGTCCACCGCCGCCTTGTCGATCCGGCCGCGCGGCAGCGGATGCGGCGGCGCGTCGCCCATGACGATGATCAGGCGCTCGGCGGCCAGCCAGGGATAATTGTCCAGGCTGTCGTAGAGGGCTTCATAGATGGCCTCCGGGATATCGCCGCCGCCGCGCACCCGGATGCGGCGCAGCTGGCCGCCAAAGGCCGCCAAGTCGGCCGTAAAAGGCTGCCTCTGGACAATGTATTCCTCGAAATAGTCCTTGTACAGCGCCAGGCCGACCCGAAACTGGCGAAAGCGCGCCGTCCGCTCGGCCAACAGGGCCGGCAAGCCGGCCACCAGGGCGGCGATGTCGTCGGCCATGCTGGCGGTAGTGTCGATGCACAGCACCAGGTCCAGGCTGTCGCCGGGCACCTCGTCCAGCAGGCTGGCCAGGGCGGGCAGAATGTCGGCCGGACCCAGCGAATGCTCCAGGCGGCCGCCGTTGCTGGCAGCGATGTCGGTAAAGGCCGCCAGGGTAGACGGCAGATAGACGGTCAGGTCGGGACCAGGTTCAAGCGGCGGTGGCACAACGGCCGGCGGCGCCGTGACCGGCGGCAGCGTCACGGGCGGCGCCGTGACCGGCGGCGTCACGGGCGGCAGCGGCGCCAGCAGCGGTTCCGGCGCCGGCGCGGTAGCCGCAGCCGGGCGCTCGAAAGGCGCCTGCGTTACGGCGATGCGGTAGGGGTTGTCCTGAAAGGCGCCGCGATAATCGGCGTAAGGTTGGGCAAAGGTCCGGAGATTAATGAAGGTGCCGTCGGCCAGGAAGGTCTGGCCGTGGCGGCTCCAGTCGTAGCCCCACTCCACCACCCAGGGAATGAAAACCAGGAAGGCCTGACCGAACTGACTGTCGGGTTGCGGCGTCGAATCGATCAGGAAGAACAAGTTGTTACCAGTTGGCAGGAACGCGCCGTCCAGGATGCGCCGCTCGTCGCCATTGACCGCGTTCCAGACCGGCGAACGGTAGGCGTAATTGTCGGCCTGGCGCGCCGGGTCAACCGTCGTCTCGGTCAGGAGGATGCTGCCCACGCCGGGCTTGGCCCGGATGTACAAATGGTAGCCGCCGTCGCCGCGTTGCTCGATGCGCAGATCGAGCGGCTGGATGCCCAAATCCTGGGCCGCCGCCCCGACAGTCAGCAGGCTCAGAGCGATCAGGGCCAGGCGGCGGCATAACGGCTGACAGCGGACGGATGAACGCGGCATGTCCAGATGATCGGCAGGAAAAGTAGCGCCGATTACCGCTTTTACAAGGCGACCCGGTACTCAGTCGCCCAGCATAGCCTGCAAGCGGGCCGAATTGGCCGCCAGTAGCTTGGCCTGAGCGGCGGCCGACAGACGGCGGTCGATGCCCGGCCCGCCCTGGCCGTTAATGAGCAGAAAACGCAGTTTTTGGGCCAGGCAGCGAGTGGCGGCGTCCAGCAGGCGGGCCCGCTCCAGTTGGCCGGCACGCAGGGCGGCCACCAGGTTAGCGTGGACGGCGACGGCCTCCTCCAGGCTGCTCAGCATCAGCATGTCGACGCCGGCCTGCAGGGCTAGGCTAGCCCGCCGCGTCAAGCTGCCGGAATCGGCCAGGGCGCGCATGAACAGGTCGTCGGACAGTACCAGGCCACGGAAGCCAAGCTCACCTTTCAGGATGGTGTCGACCAGGCTAGCCGAGAAGGTGGCCACTTGGCTGTCGTCGAAGGCCGGCACGCGGACATGCGATAGGATAACGGCGGCCGGTTGGCTGTCCAGCGCCAGGCGGAAGGGTTCCAGATAACGTTGGCGGATACTGGCCGCGTCGCCCGGCAGGCTGGCCAGCGCCTGATGGGGGTCACCCCCGCCGCTGCCCGGGAAGTGCTTGGCCGCGGCGGCCAGACCGGCGGCCTGGCTGGCCTGGATGTAGTCGCGGCCGTGGGCGGCGGCCTGCAGGGGGACAGACCCCCAGGCCCGGAATTCCAGGAACACGGCGCCTGGGCCGCTAGCGGCCTCGACGATCGGCGCCAGGTTCAGGCTGAAGCCCAGCCCGGCCAGTTCCCAGGCGGCGATGCGGCCGGTCAGGCTGGCTAGTTCGGCGGCGCGCGGGGCGGCCGCCAGCCGGTGAGCCGACGGTAGCCGGGTGGTCTCGTCGCCGAAGCGGTAGACCGTGCCGCCCTCATGGTCGATAGCTAGGAAGGGCCGCAGTCCCCCGCCGGCGCCAGCCAACAGGCTGGTGTAGGCCTGCAGGGCGGCGATACCGGCCGGCAGGTTGTAGCGGAACAAGAGGATGGCGCCCGGCTGGATGGCGCGTAGCCAAGCCAAGCTGGCGGCCGACAGGCTGGCCACTTCGGGCACGCCCACCATCAGCACTTGACCCACCAGGGCTTGGTCACTCAGGCTGGCGGCCAGGCGGCTGGCCGTCTGCCACAGCCGGCGCTCGACTGCGGCCGGCGTGTCGTCGCGGTAGACGGCCGGCTCTTGTACCCGCGGCCGGCCGGACAGCGGCGCCGGCGCCCATTCAGCGGCCACCGCGGTGGCCGCGTTGCCCGCCCCGGGCTGACGGCCAGCTTCCAGCCGACAGGATGCCAGAGCGGCACAGGCCAGGCAGGCTAGCGATAAAGTTATAGCTGATAAAGGACCGACCCGATTGACGGACCGGACGCTTGGCGTGTGGGCGGAAACCATGCTTCTTTTGTAACACAGTCGCGGGGGCCGGGGCAACAGCCGGCCGACCAGCGGCGGCTCGGTCAGAGTCCCAGGCGCTCGTCAGCGGCGGCTTCGTCGGCCGTCAGCTCGTAGCCGCCGCCGAGGGTTGGCGCTTCGTCGGTCTGGTCGGCTTCATCAGCCTGGCTAGCCTCGGCGTTGAGCACCTTGTCCATCAGCCCGTACAGGTCTTCGTCGTCCAGCTCCAGGCGCGGCACGCGGCCCTCCGGCGCGGCCTTGATGCGCTCCGCCGCCGTCAGTACGCCGCGGGCGAAGGGCGTGCCCGGATGGCTGGTCAACAGGACTTCGCGGGCGCCGATCGAGGCCGAAACGTGCGGGTCGCGCATGATGTAGGCGATATAATCCATGCCGATGCCCAGGTTGCGGGCCGAGATTTCGCGCAGGCGCATAGCGATAGCGGCGTCGGTCTCGCCGTTACCCATGTTGACCACCACCCGCGGCCGCAGCGCCGACAACTCGGCCAGGGCGCGCTGACCGGCGGCGCCGGAGGTAGCGGCCAGTTCGGCGGCAAACTCGACGAAGGTCTTGCCCTGCCCCTCCACCCGGTTAACCACGTAGTCGACGATCTTGCCGCGCTCGTCGCCGCCACGCTTGAAGGAGCGAAACAGCAGCCGGAAGGCGGCGGTCTTGAAAAACGCGTAGGCGTTCAGGATGGCCGGAATTTCCGGCGCGGTAACCAGGATGCCATCGTCGACCATCAGCCAGAAATCGACGATGTTGTAGGAAGCGCCGGCGCCCAGGTCCACCAGCACGTAGTCGGCGGTTAGTTCGCCGATTTCCTTGATGATGCGGCGCTTGGTAAAGAAATCGAGGTTAGCCGTGCCCGGCAGCAGATTGTCGCCCGGCACCAGGAAAAGGCGCTCCACCTCGGTGGGCACCACCAGCTCCTCCAGCCGCTTCTGCTTTTTCCAGATGATCGAGCCGACGCCGGGGTGCTTATTGCGCACGCCCAGGCAGGTGTGGAGATTAGCGCCGCCCAGATCCAGGTCCACCAGGATGACGGTCTTGCCGAGGCCGGCCAGGGCAGCCCCCAGGTTGGCGGTAAAAACGGTTTTGCCCACGCCACCCTTGCCGGAGGCGATTGGTAGAATTATGGCCACTCGAGTCTCCTTCCCCACGGTCCGCCCGGCGCGACGCCGGCCGACTTACTGCCATTCTAGTGCCTGTTCGGCCATCCTGCAAGTTTTTTTCCCGTCAATCCCCGGCCGCCTTGAGCGAGTCTCCCAAATGCGCTACAGTAAGGGCATGAAACATTATCTGCTGTTGCTGGCCGGCCTGGTCGGCGGCATCCTGGCCTACGCCGGAGTTCCCGGCCAGCCGCTGATCGAGATTACCACGACCAGCCTGGCGCAGGACGGCAAGGCCAGCCTGGTCGTGAGCTCCGCCCCCACCGTCGCCACCGTCCAGATCAACCGCCACCACTATGGCTTGTTACCGGTCGAGCTCAAGAACCTGACGCCGGAACGCTACGCGCTGATCATCAGCGCGCCTGGTTACCACGACTGCGCCGTGGACCTCAGCCTGGCGGCCGACACCCGCACCGAGCTGTACGTCGAGTTGGTGCAAAAGACCGGCTACCTGCAGGTATCCGTCAATGTCCCCAACGCCACGGTACGGGTCGGGCAAACAGAATACCCGGCCGGCCTGATCGAACTGTCGGTCGGCCAACACGACATTAGCGTCCGGGCCTTCGGTTATGCCAGCCGCGAGCTGGAAGTCCTGGTGCCGCTCAACCTGATCAACTACCTGGCCGTGGATTTAGAAGCGGTTGAATTCAGCCTGACCACGCCCCTCCTGTCGCGCGGCAGTTTCAACCCGCGCAACGCCGGCCTGCAAGGCACGACTATCCTGAGCTACGAAGTAACCAACCGCGGCCTGGCCAGCTACCAGGTTTTTGACGCGGCTGGGGAACTGCGCTATGCCGAAACCGGGACGCCCTTCGCTACCTGGCAGCAAGACTGGTACTGGAACGGCCGCGACCAGGCGGGTACCATCCTGCCCGACGGGCTGTATACTATTAAGGTAATCGTCCAACCTGATGCCGATACACTGACCAATTACCAAACCTTCGAATACGCCTTGGAAGCGCGACTCGACAGCAGCCTGCTGGTATTACCACAAGGCCTCAGCACGGTCTTGCCCGGTCCGGCCCTAGCCTACGGCGCCTTCCTGCCGGCGGCCGATAGCCTCTACTGGGGCATTGGCCTGTTGGCCAGAAGCGACTCCAGCGGTCTGCCGCAGCTCTATGCCAGCCTCAAAGGCAACCTGGCGCTGCGCCGGCTCTTTGACCTTGGCCTGGTATGCGAGGTCGGGCCGGACAGCGGCGCGCTGATACTGCGCGGCGGCCTTCGGGCCGGCTTGCCAGCCGCCAGCCTGCCACTGCTCGGCAGTTTCTCGCCAGGAGCGGCCCTGAGCTTCGACCTGCCCGTCGCCGGCGACACCGAAGCGCTACGCATCCGCCTTGGCCTGCCGCTGTCGCTGGGCACGCCCTTCTTGTTCCTCCAGCTGGCGCCGGAATTCAGCTTCCGGTACGATGACGGTCCGGCCTGGCAGTTGTCGGCCGCCGCCGCCATCGGCCTGAGCGGCTACAACCTGGCCGCCCAGCTGTCGGCCCGTTTGTCCAGCGCCGACCTGGCTGGCGGTTTCAGCCTGCAGTGGCCGATGCAGCTGGCCCTGGACCTCAACCTGCTCCCGCCGGGTCTGCCGCTGCGGGCCAGCCTGAATGGACAACTCGGCCTCGGCGCCAGCCAGCTCTCCTGGCAGGCCGGCCTGTACTTCGAGGTGGAGGCCCTGCGATGATGGCCGACCATCGCGTCGGCCTCCAGGCCTGCCCTGACTACGACGACAGCCGGCTCGACACCGCCCTGGCCGAGCTCTGCGCCGGCCTCGGCTTCCCCGACCTGCGCGGCAAGACCGTGCTGCTCAAGCCGAACATTTTGTTGGCCAGCGCGCCGGAACGCTGCGCCACCACCCACCCGGCCGTGCTGCGCGCCGTCATCCGGCTGGTACAACAGCGCGGCGCCAGCCGCATCCTGGTAGGCGACGCCCCCGGCTGGCAGCCCCAGGATCTAGCCGCCAGCAAGGCCGGCCTCCTGGCCGCCACCCAGGACTCAGGCGCCGAATGGTCCGACTTCAGCCAAGCGGTCGAAGTCGACGTCCCGGCCGGTAAGGTGGTGCGGCGCTTCCAGCTGGCCGCTCCGGCCGTCGGCGCCGACGTCGTCATCAGCCTACCCAAACTCAAGACGCACGGCCTGATGTATTTCACCGGCGCCCTCAAGAACATGTTCGGCCTCATTCCCGGCCTGCAGAAAAGCGCCTTCCACATGCGCTTCCCCGGCCGGGCCGATTTCGCCGTCATGCTCAATGACCTGCAGCTGGCCCGCCCCACCCACTTCGCCATCATGGACGGCGTCATGGCCATGCAGGGCCACGGCCCCAACAACGGCACGCCCTGCCACCTGGGCCTGCTCTTGGCCTCGCCCAGCGTCTACGCCCTGGACTGGGTAGCCGCCGGCCTGATCGGATACAGCAGCGCCGACGTGCCCTACCTGCGCGAGGCGCTCGAGGATACGCGTTACGGCTTCGACCCGGCGCTGATTTCCCTGCAGGGCGACGATATCGAGCAATTCCGGCCCAAGCGCTTCGAACTGATAAAAGTATTACACGAGAACGACATTTTCCGCTCGCACATGCCGGCCTGGATACACCGCCTGTTCAAGAACCTGTTGGTTCCGCGCCCGGTTTTTTTCGAGCACAAATGCGTCCACTGCGCCGCTTGCGTCAAGATCTGCCCGGCCAAGGCCCTGGCCTTCGTAAGCGGCAAGCAGGCGCCGGCCGTCGATTACGAGGCCTGCATCCGCTGCTATTGTTGCGACGAAGTCTGCCCGGCCGACGCCATCGCGCTCAAGAAATTCCTCTATGGCCGGTCCCGGCGATGAGCGACGCCAGCTTCGAGACCGCCTGCCATCGCTCGGTCCGCGCCTTACAGCTGGCTGCCCTGCCGCTGGAGCGGCTCGACCTGCCGCCGCCAACTATACTGGACACGCCGGCCGGCCGCTTTTATCGGCTGGACCCGAGCTGCCTGGAACGGCTGGCGGCTATTACCTGGCGCCGACTGCAGTTCGGCTTCCCGTTGGCCTACCTGCAAGAGCTGGCTAGCCTGCTGACCAGCCCCTCGGCCAGCGACTTGGACCGCTTCGTGCTGCGGCAATTACTGGCCAACGCCCGCGCCAGCGCTGACGGCATCTACCCTACCTGTCAGGACACCGGTACCGCCATCCTGTACGGCTGGAAGGGCGACAGAATTATCACCGACAGCCCGGACGACGACCGCTTCCACTTCGAACGCGGCATGCTCTCGGCTTGGCGTGACAGCAAACTGCGCAGCAGCCAGCTACTGCCGCTAGCCGGGGCTGCGGAGCGCAATAGCGGCGACAATAGCCCGCTGGCGGCCGAACTTTATACCACCAAGGGCGACTGTTATGAATTGATCTTGTTGGCCAAGGGCGGCGGCTCGGCCAACAAGAGCCGGCTGTGGCAGGAAACCAAGGCCCTGTTGGAGCCGGCCCGGCTGCGCGCCTTCCTGGCCGATGCCATCAACGACCTGGGCGTCTCGGCCTGCCCGCCTTACGGCCTGGCCCTGGCCATCGGCGGCCAGAGCGCCGAACAGTGCCTGAGCGCCGTCAAGCTGGCCAGCCTGGGAGCCCTCGACGCCCTGCCCACCGCCGCCGGTGACGGCCCCTGGCGCGATTTGGTAACTGAAGCATTACTGCTGGAACTGGCCGCCAGCTCCGGCTGGGGCGCCCAGTTCGGCGGCACAGCGATGGCCCGCAGCGCCCGGGTTATCCGCCTGCCGCGCCACGCCGCCAGCCTGCCGGTCGGCCTGGGCCTGTCCTGCGCCGCCCACCGCCAACTCCACGCCCGCATCGGCCCGGACGGGCTCTGGCTGGAGAGCGTAGCCGAGGCCGCCGACATCGACCGCTTGCTGGCCGACGTCGACCGATCACTGGCGGGTGGCCGCCAACCGCAAGCGAACAGCGGCCGGCCGGCCGACGTCAGCGCTTGTCCACCGGACTCGGCCACCCCGGCCACCGGCGCAGTCGGCGGCCACCGCTCCGCCGCCGACCTGCCGGCCGTTAACCTGGACGACTGGACGCCCGGCGCGCCGCTGACGGCTGCCCTGACCGACTTGCGCGCCGGCCAGCTGGTGCGCCTGTCCGGCAGCGTCATCCTGGCGCGCGACGCCGCCCATGCCCGGCTGCGCCGGCTGCTGGCCGAGGGAAAAAGCCTGCCGGACTGGGCCCGCTTCCCGTTATATTATGCCAGCCCAACCGAGACTCAGGAGGGTTGCGTCATTGGCTCACTGGGTCCGACCACCGCCCGGCGGATGGACGGCTACGTGGCCGAGTTGATGCAGGTCGGCTGCGGCCGCCTGATGCTGGGCAAAGGCGAGCGCGGTACAGCCTGCGCCGAAGCCTGCCGCGAACATGGCGGCATGTACTTCGCGGCCGTCGGCGGCGCCGCCGCCCTGGGCGCCCGCGACCACGTCAGCGCCGCCTTGCTCCTCGACTGGCCGGAGCTGGGCATGGAAGCCGTCCGCCGCGTCACCCTCAAGGATCTGCCTGCCTTGGTCGCCATCGACGCGCAAGGAAATGATTACTATAACCGGCTACCGACAAACGCGCCGGAAAAGGAAACACCATGAGTACAGCATCGACCGCCGGCGGTAGCGGCCACCAGCCGGACAACCTGCCGGCCTGGATCGGCAATTTCCCCGGCGCCATCACCGTCTGCGACGCCGACCTCATCATTACCTACCTGAACGACAAAGCCCTGGCCACCTGGGAAAAGCAAGGCGGCCGCCAGCTGATCGGCACTAGCCTGCTCGAATGCCATCAGCCGCGCTCCAACGACATCATCCGCCAGCTCTTGGCCTCTGGCGGCACCAATGTCTACACCGTCCAGAAGGCCGGCCTCAAGAAACTGATCTACCAGACGGCCTGGAAACACGACGACGGACAGGTCGGCGGCCTGGTCGAGTTGTCGATGGTCATTCCGGACAGCCTGCCCCACTACGTGCGCGGTTGAGATCCGCCGGGTAGTACCAGGCTGCGGCCAAGCCGCCTGGTCACCTGGTCACCTCGTCGCCCTGGTCGACTTGCAGGCTAGTTCAGGACGGATAGACCCGGTACTTCTTGACGAAGCCGGCCGGCCGGTAGGTCATCTTGGCCTGGCGCAAGCCCTCGTCGCCCAGGTCCTGCTCGCGATTGACGAACTTAAAGTACGGCGGCAGGGCCTGGGCGAAGGCCTGGTTCAGGAACTGGTAGATGCCCTTGTAGGCGCCGACGGCCTTCTCGAAGTGCACCGCGAACATGCGCGCCTTGGCGATCGGCTCGCCCAGGGCGTAGCCGGCCGGCTGGCCATCGACGTAATAGACCGCGCCGCGCATGCCCAGCGTCTCGTACAGCTCCAGCGCCTCGCGCGAGGCCACGTAGTCGCCATCGATGCCCTTCTCGGCTCGCCAGGCGTCGACCACCGCCATGGCGTCCGGCAGGGTGCTCTGGTCCAGGATCTTCTGTTCGTAATTGTATGAATTGAGGAAGGCGTTTACCAGGTTGCGCTTCTTGTGGTAGGTCTTGCCCGACAACTCGGCCAGGTCGTGGCGGTTGTAGTAATAATCGAAATTATCGCGATCCTCGACAACGCGGTGGCTGGCGGCCTCCAAGCGCATGCGCTCCTTCAAACACTGCGACTCGGACATATTCTTGAGGTAGGCGTGGCTCTGCAGCAGTTCAACCAGCATGGCCGGCTCGGGCACGCAGCAAGGCGTGAAGCAGAACGGCTCGCCGGCCTTGAGCCCGGAGATGATGAAGGTGGTGCCGGTCAGGTGCGACACCTGGTACTGGTAAGTCCGGCGAAACAGGTAGAGCCCGGAGAAGGTAAACTCGGAAATGCCGTCGGTTAGCATGTTGAGGGCCGGGTACAGCTCGTCGCGCATTTCCAGCGAGATCGGCTCAAAGGCCGGGTATTCGGGGATTTTCATGGACTAAATCTAGCGGTAATAGCGGCCAAAGGCAACTTGATTCGTGGGAATTAACAGGGGGGGTGACCAGGTGACCTAGTGACCAGGTGACCAAGCGCTCCCCCAACCCGGCTTGCCGGCCCGCCTCCAGACCGGTACAATGGAAACTCATAGTATCATAATGACCATCCGGCCCAGCCGACCAGGCGGGCCAGCCAGCAGAATGGCCGGCTGGAACGGCACCCTGGACGACTGGCAGGAATACCAGGACAGCTTCCGCCTGCAGGCCGGCCTCAGCTTTGCCATCGATGCCTGGATACCCGGCTCACGCAAGGACCTAGCCTGGCGCCAGCTACACGAGAGCGGCCAAAGCCTACGGCAAAATTACCAGACCGCCCTGACCGCCAGCCGCGACGAAATTCACAGCCTATGGCTGGACCTCAGCCTTCAGGCCGACAGCCTGACGTTGTCCAACCGCCAACTGGATCTGGCCGAGCGCATCTACCAGCGCACCGTTCAAAACTACCAGCAAGGCAATGCCAGCCTGCTGGACCTGGAAAGCGCCCAATTGGACTGGAGCGCCGCCCAACAAAGCCGCCTGTCCGCCCAGTACCAGTACCTGGCCCTGCTCATCGACCTGGGGTATGCCTTGCAGCTTGACTGGCGGGAATGGCTGGGGGCCCTGAATCCATGATCCAACGCTGATTAAAAAAGCGCCTCCATCAAGGGGGCGCTTTTCGACTTACCAGAGGCAGTCGCTTATTCATTGACCACAGCTAGGCAAACTAGTCGGACTCCGGCCGGTCATTGGGGCAGGTAAGCTCCACGGCTTCGCCATCAAGCAGCAGACGAACCCGAAATGCTACCGGAATAGCGTCGCGCAGATTACCCACAATCGGCAGTATGAATTTTGTGGTACTGCGAATCCTGAACTCATTCTCGCCGGGGACTTGGCGGCGGGATGTTTCCAAACGCGCTTCCAAATCCTCGTCCCGGCTTGGAAAACCTTCAAGGTATACCAAATAAGCTTCCTGCAGGAAACTTCTGCCCAGCTCGGCCCCCTCCTCGCTCAAACCGGTTACTTCGACCACCTCAACCGTAACCGCCCCGGGCACTGCCAACTCTAGACACCATAATCGATAATGCGGCCCAGTTATCAAGCCTGTGTAAGCTAAAAAAGGATTACGCATTGGATCAATGCCCCAGCGTTGCCGGATAAGCGCTTCATCAATCAAGTGCAGGGTCGGATAGTTCAGGACTTGTGGCTGATTGGTCAATGCGCTTCCATTTTGGGGCAGCGCCGCTGCAGGAACTGTCGACTGACAGGCTGATAACCATAAGCTGCAGAGTAGTACACACGAAAATATCCGATTCAGGCTGGCCAGACGCATTATACCTCCAAAAAAAGGCCAGCCCTGAAAGGGCCGGCCCACTCCACGATTACGTTAGAATTAGAAGCTGACGTAGAAGTAGATGTAGTTCTTCAGGTAGAAAGCGCCATCGTAACCGACGTCGAGCGAGGTGCTCAGACCATTCAGGAAATCATAGGTCACTTCAGCCATAACATCGTAGCCAAGGGTGCCGGTGATGTCGGACAGGTCAACGGTGACCAGGGCAGAGATGTTGTCGTTGATGCCGTAGTCGAAGCGAAGCTTAGCAGCCAGAGTCAAGGCATCAGTCAAGGTACCATCAACGTAGCCACCGACTGACATAGTGTCAGACAAGGTGTACTTGGCGTTCAGGTTGAACCAGTTAGTACTAGCGGTAGTAAAGGTACCTTTGTACAGAACGCGCAGGGCCAGGTTCTCAACGGCAGAGACATTGAAACCAAAGTTGATGACAGGAGCGTTTTCGTAAACGGGAACATCAGAAGTACCAATATTGATAGACTGATTGAGCTGGGCGAGGAGAATCAGGTTACCAACATCAGCGATTTTGTAAGTGAAGCCAAGATCAGTACCCATGAGCACGTCGTCAATGACATCAACAAGAGCCGGATCAGCGTTCGGGAAGGGCAGGTTGATACCGATGCTGGCGTTCTCGATGGCGTTGATCTGGGTCAGGAGGCCCATGCCGGTGATACGGTTGGTGAACTTGTACAGACCATAAACATCGGTCATGCGATAGGTGGCGTTGCGCAGACTACCAGCGGTTACTTTGAGAGCGGCGTCAAACAGATTGTAATAAACATTCCAATCGCGGACAGAAGCATAGAAATCGCCATCAAACAAAGCGGTATTCCAAGTGGTCACAGCGAAACCAGCGGTGTCTTCTTCGTCCGCACCGCTGACAGTGAGCGAAGCATAGCCATAGTCAAAGCCGGCGCCCATATCCAGATCGAAGGTCTGAATAGTGCCTTCGAGATAGATAGCAGTCGTCACCTGGGCGAAAGCGACTCCGCCGACCAAGGCGAGAGCCAAAAGAATAGCAAGAGCTTTCTTCATGTGGAATCCTCCTAAAGAATTTAAAAGCGGGAGCCATAAAACCATAAGGCCAGGCACTGCCCCGTTCTTTGAATCGAGTATATCAGCCTAAAATTCAGGTGTCAAGCATTATTTTTAGCAAAAAAGCTCAAATAATGACAAAACAGATAAATATGTCAAGTCTGCTTTTTACTTGAAGTAATTGACAGCCGACAGGTCTTGTGCATCATCCGGACCGGATAATGCTTAAAGTGGTATAGTGCGTGGCAGCGGTAGAAGCCTGTGTTTACTGCGGGAAATGCATGTCCGACGGGATTTCCGGGTAGATGCCGATGTCGATGGCGCGGCTGGGGTGGAGCACGAAATCCAGGTTCAGGTAGCCCAGATTGCGGGTCTCGGAACGGCGCATGCTCACCTGATCGCGGCTGAGCGAGTCCCAGTAGCGGGCCGACTCGCTGAAGGCGTACATGGCTTCGGCGCGCTTGGCCGGGTCGCCCATGCGCTGGCTGATGCGGTACATGGCGGCGCCCTGATTGTTCAAGGCGACCATCAGCAGGTCCACCAACTCGTTGTGTATCTCCTGCTCCTGCGGGCGGGGCATGGTAATCTGGGCCAAGGCCTGCTGGATGCGGGCGCGCAGCATGCCGTAATAGGCCTGGGCGGCGAACCAGTCACCCCGCTGGTAAAGGGTGTTGCCGGTGGCCAGGAGCAGATAGGGGCTGGCCTCGGCGTCCAGGCCGGCGCGGTAGAACAATTCCAAGGCGCGCGGATAATTGCGGGTGCCGCTGGCATAGGCGTCGTAGTAAATGTAGCCCCGGCGATAGTCGGTGCGCTCGGTATGGTAGAAATTGGCCTCGGCCTGGCGATACCATTCCAGGGCTTCCGGGAAGCGGCCGTGGACTTCATAATAAAGGTCGCCCAGGTGCGAGTAGGCCATGCCGAACTCGGCCGCTGGGCGGAAGCGCCGGCCTTCCAGGGCGCGCTCGTACTCGCTGACGGCTTCCACCAGCAAGGCCTCGGTATCGAGAAATTCACCGGCCTCCTTGCGCATTTCGGACAAACGGATCATGCTGCGAATAAAATTCTGCTGGCGACGCGGCGTCATGCCGAAGGCGTCGGTCTCGGCCAAGCGGCGGTAGGTGAAGACAGCGTTTTCCAGGGCGCCGCGCTCGCGCTCCGGCATGTTGATGAGCTTATACCAGGCAGCGGTGGCGGTATGTAATTCGGGCAGCATCTCGTCCAGGCCGTTGGCCGCCTGCAAGAGCTCGGCCACGTAGTCGCGCTGGCCATGCATAATCAAATAGGCGGCGATTTCGGCCAGGGTGTCGGCCGAAAAGTCGCTGCGTCCGCTATTCGCCAGGTAATAGGAGGCTACCGGCAGCACCATGCGCAGATTATTGGTGCCGCTGAAGCGCTCGGCGCGGATCAAGTAGAGGCCGAACAGCTCCAGGTAACCGTCTTGCTGGCCGTAATTTTCCATCAGGCTAGCCAGTTGCAGGCGGGCTTTTTCCAGCAACTCGGCAATCTGAGTTTGGTTGCCGCCGTCGTAATCCTGCTCTTCAAAATCAGCCCAATTGAGGTAATTAAGCACCGTCAGCAGCAAGGCGTCGCGGTGGAAATAGTCGTTCCGCAGGATGTATTCCTGCAGGATGCGCTCCGCCTCGGCAAAACGGAAACGCTTGCCGGATTCCATGCGCGCCCAGTCCAGGGCGGCCTGCTTTTCACCCGGCCAGCGTAGCATGATGAACTTGTACATCTCGGCGGCGCGCTCATACTGCGCCTGGTCGACATAGCCGGCGGCGTAGCGATAGTACCAGGTCTTGAATATCCAGTAGCGGTCGGCGCGCTCGAAATAGCTGCGCGACTGCGGATAATTGCCGGCCTCCAACTGTTCATAGCCCTGGCTGTAAATATGGTTGGCGTAGAGCGGGCGGAAGGCAAAATTATAACCCAGGAAGGCCAGGGCGCCCAGGCCGGCCGCCACTAGCAGTATCACCTGCAGGGCCGGCAGGATGCTGTGCCGGAATATCCAAGCCAGGCTGCCTTTCTCGGCCTCCAGGGCGGCGCCGGTGCGCTTCTCGTAACCGGCCGGAACGTGGATGGTGCGCTTGAAGACGCGGCTGACCAGGTGGGCGGCGTCGCGGGCGGAGCGGCCGTCGACCAGCATCCAGACCAGCTCGGCCTGTTGCTCGGTCGTGCCTTTGTCGTTAGCCAGCATGTCCTCGATGGCCAGCCGCAGGTTGAGCGGGTAAGCCAGCAGGCTATCCTGCAGGGCGTCGACTTGTTCCTCGCTCAGGTCCACCGGCTTGACTATGGGGGCGTCGCCAGCTTTAGGCCGAAAAGCCTCGGGTTCCCTGGCTGCGGTCGGCTTGCCGGGCTTGGCCGCGTCGCCGGGAGTCTTCATTTCAAAACCGGGAATATTAAAATCGTTGCCCCAGGAATTATCGATCGAGAAATTTTCGGCCTCGGGGCTAGGCTTGTCGAGCGCCTCTAATTGGTGATCGAGGTCGTCCAGCCCGCCCTTGCCGAGGGCTTCACCGAAAGCTAGGTCGTCCAGATCAGGTAGCGAGGGCAGACCGTCATCGGCGGAGGCCGCCGTGCCATCCACGCCGCCGCCGAGGTCGAAGGAGTCAAAGTCATCGGGCTCGGCCGGACTGGCCGCCACCGCATCGTCGACCGTACCAAAATCAGCGGTTGGGTCAAAGACGTCGCTGTCGGGCAGGGTGGCAGACAGGGGGTCGGGTACTTCGCCGGTTGGCTCGGCCAGGTCAGTGGCGTCAAAGTCGGCCATACCAAAATCGTCGCCCGCCACCGTGGCGGCAGCATCGATCGCGAGTTCCGCCAAGTCGCTGGGGGCGAAGTCGGCCAGGTCACTGAAATCGGCCGATACATCGGGCGGCGGCTCAGACGGCGGTTCAGTCGCCGGGCTGACCTCGTCACCCAAGCCGAATTCGCCGCTTAAGTCCTCGAAACCGGCCGGCTCCGGTATTTCCGGCAGCGCTGTCGACTCGCCGCTCAGGTCGGCGTCGCCGCTGCCAAAATCGGCCAGGGCTGCGTCCATGGCGTCCAGGGAAAATTCGCCGGCGTCGGGACTAGCCGCGCCGTCAGGCGGGATAGTATCTGCCGCGACGGGTTCGTCCTGATAGTCAGCCGTATCCAGGCCGTTAAACAAGCCGGAAACGTCGGCTTCCTCGCCGGCCGCGCTTAGCGGCAGCGCGTCGGGCTCGTCCAGCTTCATGGTGTCAAGGAAATCGGTAAAATCGCCGCCGGCACTGTCGGCGTCGAGCAATTGCTCGGGTGAGGGAGGCTCAGCGGCGTCAGCGCTATCGGACACCGCTTCCAGCGAGTCGCTCATCAGGGCGGCCAAGTCTTCCGAAATGCCCTGCACGGGCAGTGGATCGTCGACCGCGGTTTCGCCCCATTGCTCCAGGATACGCGCCTCGTCGCCCAGCTGCTGTAATGAGGTTTTGAACTCTTCGATATCCCTGAGTTGCGGCATTCTATATATTCATCGGTACGTTAAATCAAATATATATTGAAAAAAGCGAAATAGCTAGCCGCGCCAGCCGCCAAAACCGCTGCACAATGACCCTGAAATTTGCTATACTGCACCGAGGGTCAAGCCGGCTAGGCGGCTAGAGCCCCGCTAGTTTTGAGGAGTGAACATGGCCCTACCGCTGGTGTTTGATAAATATAAGGCCGAATCGATTTTCGCGCCGAGCGATTTTCTGGCTTATATGCGCCGTTCTGGTCTGCTCAAGGCCGACGAGCCGGCGCCTGAGGCCGTCATTCTGTCCTACCAGCGCTCGCTTTTCGACTACGTCGTCCAGAACCACCCGGTACGCTTTCACGACGGCTATTTCAAGAATCATCTGGCCTACCTGGAGGAAACCGGCGGCAAGGTGGCCATCGCCGGCCATTTCGGCATCGGGGCCCCGGCCGCGGCCATCATGCTGGAAGAGCTGATCGCCTTCGGCTGCCACCGCTTTATTTCGCTGGGTACGGCCGGCAGCCTGGTGGCAGGCCTCAATCCCGGCCACCTAGTGCTTTGCACCGGCGCTCTGCGCGACGAAGGCGTTTCCTACCATTATATACCCGGCGGCAGCCCGGCCCTGCCGGATGAGACCATGACCGCTGCCCTGGAAAACCGCCTGATAGGCAACGGGCTGGCTTACCGCAAGGGGCTCACCTGGACTATCGACGCCATCTACCGGGAAACCCGGGTAGAAATGGAGCAGCACATCGCCCGCGGTACCCTGGTAGTCGAAATGGAAGCCGCCGCCTTGTTTACCGTCGCCCGCTACCGCCAAGCCCAACTGGCCAGTTGCTTTACCATCAGCGACTCATTGGCCGAGCCAGAATGGAAACCGGAGTTCCTAGCCCAGGAAACCGGCGCCGGCCTGGAAACGCTCTACCACGCGGCCTTGGAAAGCCTGCTGGAGACCTGACCAGGACGCCGCTTAGGTTCGGTGTTTCAGATATTTCCGATAAATCAACAAAAAAAAACGTTACTGACTTGAAATGTAAAATTCCTCCACCTATAGTTGATAATGAAAACGGTGAGGCCAATCATTAAGTAAGGCTGGCATGTAAAAACGACCACACCAATCATCACCGGCCACACCTCAAGGAGTTCCCGTGACCGGCACCCTAAACGAGCCCGGCTCCTTCCTGAACGGCCTCAAGCAGCAAGCTGCCAACACGCAGAGCCCAGCCGGCACTGCCCCATGGCAAATCCTGGTAGTGGACGACGATGCCGAAGTCCATGCCGTAACCAGCCTGGTGCTGCGCAATTTCCAGTTCGAGAACCGACCCATCCAGCTCATCGACGCCTATTCGGCCGCCGAGGCGGAAACCATTATCCAGGACAATGAAGATATCTGCTTGATACTGCTGGACGTGGTCATGGAGCATGAGAATGCCGGGTTGGACTTCATCAAGTTCGTCCGTCAAAAAACAGGCAACCGCAAGGTTCGGATCATCCTGCGCACCGGGCATCCCGGACAAGCCCCGGAACAAAATGTCATCGTCGATTACGACATCAATGACTACAAGGACAAAACCGAGCTGACCGCCCAAAAGCTGCGCACGGCCATCATCGCCGCCCTGAGATCCTGGCGCGACATTACCATCATCGATGCCAACCGCAAAGGCTTGCAGAAGATCATTGATGCACTGGGCAGCATCTTCAAGCTGCAGTCCCTCAAGAAACTAGCCTCCGGCGTGCTAACCCAGTTAGCGGCGCTGCTCGGCATGTCGCGCAACTCGCTTTGCGTCAGCTCCGGTATGACCATCACCCGCGTCGCCGAAAAGAAGCTGCAAATCATGGCAGCATCCGGGGAATACGAGCGCTTCATCGACTGCGGCAGTGAAGCCTGCCTGCCCGACGATATCCGCGAAAGCATCAAGGAAGCCTTCCAGGTCAAGCAAACCATCAAGAAACCAGCGGCCCTGGTGGCCTACAGTACCAGCGAGCGGGGCACCGAAAACGTCATTTACCTGAGCGGCGTCCAAGACTTGAACGAATGGGAGACAAAACTGGTTGACATCTTCAGCCTGAACGCCGCCATTGCCTTCGACAACAATTACCTCAACGATGAGCTCGAGGAAACCCAGCGCGAGATCATCGAGACCCTCGGCGAAGTGGCCGAAAAGCGTTCCCGCGAGACCGGCCACCACGTCCGCCGAGTCGCCGAGTATTGCCAGTTGCTAGGCCGGTTGTATGGCCTATCCGAGGACGAGGTTACCCTGCTCGGCTCGGCGGCGCCCACCCACGACATCGGCAAACTCGGCATTCCGGACAATATCCTCAACAAGCCCGGGCCGCTGACGCCGGAGGAATGGCTGGTCATGCGCGAACACCCGGTAACCGGCCACGCCATGCTCGGCAAGTCCGAGCGCTCGATCCTCAAGGCCAGCGCCCAGATTGCCCGGACCCACCATGAGCACTGGAACGGCGGCGGCTACCCCGATGGCCTGGCCGAGGAAAGCATCCCGGTCTTCGGCCGAATCGTCGCCCTGGCTGACGTCTTCGACGCCCTCAGCCATGACCGCGTTTACAAAAAAGCCTGGCCAATCGATGACGTCACCGACTATATCCGCCGGCAACGCGGCGAGCAGTTTGAACCCCGCCTGGTGGACTTGTTCCTCGAGCACCTGGCGGAATTCACCGGCATCAAATCGCGCTTCCCGGACTAAGCGACCAGGCGCCGCGCGACCGGCGCCAGAAGGAGAGCACAATGCAAGCACAGCGCAAACCAACGACATGGGCAACTCGGATCCTAACCGCTTGCCTAGGGCTGATTTTAGCGGCCAGCTTCGGCTGCGCCAAACCGGCAGCCGACGGAACGACCGGGTCGGACTCAAGCGCGCCCGGAGCCTCCGCGAATATCAGCCCGGAGCGGGCGCTGCGGCTTACCCGCAAGTTCGGGCTGGTCGTCGGCTTCGGCGGCCTCAACGACCGCGCCTTCAATGACCTGCACTTCAACGGCATGGTCCAGGCCAGGAAAGATTACGGCATCGAATTTGAATATCGCGTACCAGTCGACGAGAACGATTTCTCAAGCCCGATGCAAGAGCTGATAGACGGCGGTTGCACCGTCATCATCGCCGGCGCCGGCTTCTTCATGATGGACGCGGTAGCCAGCATGGCCGAGCGTTACCCGGACATCATTTTTATCCTGGATGACACCGAGGCCATCGCCTACCCACCCAACGTCAGCTCCATCACCTACCGCCAGAACGAAGGCTCCTTCATGGCCGGCGCCTTGGCCGCCCTCATATCGAGCAGTGGCAAGGTAGCTACCCTCGGCGCGATGAACGTCCCCGTCATCAACGACTTCATGGTCGGCTTCGCGGCCGGCGCCAGGCAAGCCGTTCCCGAAATCGTCGTCATGGAGGACTATATCCATGACCACCTAGCCAACGCCTATGGCGAAAGCCATGCCTGGAACGCGCCGCGCACCAGCTATGACCTAGCAGCCGGAATGTACGACGCCGGCTGCGATATCATCTTCCAAGTAGCCGGCGGTTCGGGCATGGGCATCTTCCTGGCCGCCCAGAAATACGGCCGCTACGCCATCGGCGTCGACTCTGACCAAGATTATCTGCTGGAAGGCAGTATATTGACCAGCATGATGAAAAAGGTCGACAAGGGTGTCCTGTTCATCATCAACGAATACCTTGACGGGCGCCTAGAAAACCGCAACTATCCGTTGGGCTTGGCCGAGGATGGCGTTGGCCTGACGGACATGATCTATACCGGACACTTGATCACCCCCGAAATCCGAGAATACCTGGCCAACCTGAAGGCGGGTATCCTCAACCAGACCATCCCGGTACCCAGCGCCTTCCCAGCCACCGAAGGGCAGCCGTGAAGGCAGGTTACCATTTCCTGACTCGACGATCCCTGGCCTTCAAGATAAACACCGTGTTGTTCGTCCTGATCCTGCTTATCGTGGCCGGCCAGTGGGTCGTTCAGTCAACCTACATCTCGCGCATCCTAACTAGGCAAGCCCTGGCCAAAGGCAGCGAAATCGCCGAGCTCTTCGCTATGCTGAGCATAGCCCCCCTGCGCCGGCTCGACTATTCCACCCTGCGCGGCAACGCCGAAGGCCTGCTAAAAACTGAAGATATAATATCGGTATCCTTACTCGACAGCAGCGGCTTCGACATCCTGCCCTTCGCCTCCAAACCTATCCCGGACAAGGCCGTTACTACCATCCTGGAAAAGGAAATCTACGACGAAATCGGCACTAAGCTGGGCACCTTGCGGATCAAGCTGTCGCTTAACCAGGTCCAGATCGGCGTCGCTCAGACCAGATCGCTGCTTCAGATCAGTTTCGCCGTCATCCTGACGCTGTCGTGGACCGCCATCACCATCATGTTGCGCCTGATGCTCCTGATACCGATCAAACGCCTGGCCGCCTCGATGGACGGAGTCGCCCACGGCCGGATCATCGAGGCCGTGGAGATTAGCTCGCGCGACGAGATAGGCGTCCTGGCGTCCAGCTTCAACACCATGACCATGAAACTGAAGCAGAGCCTGGACACCCAGCTGCGCTCTG
Organism: Spirochaetes bacterium GWB1_60_80; assembly: GCA_001829185.1. Lineage (GTDB taxonomy): Bacteria > Spirochaetota > Spirochaetia > Treponematales > UBA12059 > UBA12059. The sequence continues at coordinate 4,441 of MIAR01000043.1, read as the reverse complement.
AAAAGCTCGCCGCCTTGGGCGGATTGGTGGCCGGCGTAGCCCACGAGATCAACACCCCCCTCGGCGTGGCCATCACCGCCATAACCATGATGGCCGAAGATGTCGGCACCCTGAAAACCAGCTTGGCCGACAACAATCTGTCCTACCAGCAACTCGTGGATTATACGGACGAAACAAACAAGGCTTGCGATATTATCCAGAAAAACCTTATGCAAGCCGCCAAATTAGTCCGCAGCTTCAAGCAAGTCTCCGCCGACCAATCCAGCGAAGCAAAAAGAAAAATTAACGTCGGCACCTATATGGAAGAGATAATCGCCAGCCTGAAACCGGAATTCAAGCGAACCAACCTGACCATCAAGCTCAACTGCCCAGAGCGCTTGAACGTCGAAATGGCTCCAGGCACCTTGTCCCAGCTCATCACCATCCTGGTGCTAAACGCCAAAGTACATGCCTTTGAAAGCGACCAGATAGGCCAGATACATATCAGCATCTCGAACGACCGGTCCAACCTGACCATTACCGTCAGCGACGATGGCCGCGGCATGGACGCCGAAACCCAACGACGCGTCTTCGACCCCTTCTTCACCACCAAGCGCTCCAGCGGCGGCACCGGCCTAGGCCTCTACATCCTGCACACCATCATCAACGAACAACTGCGCGGCCAAGTCGAAGTCATATCACACCCCGGCGCCGGCTGCCTCTTCACCCTGAGCCTGCCCTTCCACCCAGATACCATCCACCTAGTCGACTGAACCCCACAACAAACTCCCGCCCCCTGACTGCACCATGCAGTCGAAGGCTGGCTGCCGGTTTAGCAGGGTGTTGAAAAACGCGGATGCGGCTTTTCAACACTTCAAAAGCCGGTACAATTACGCAGCATAGCGCAAGCTATGCGAGGAATTGTTAAGGTTGTTGAGAAAGCAACCGGCTTTTTCAACAACCTGTTAGCGGTCCGGTACCGGCCGGCCAGCTTAAAAATCAAAATCTTTTTGCTTTAGCTTATCGACGGCCTGGCTTTAACTGGCAATTTTAACCATTCTTTGGCGCAGTTTTTCAGCGGCTTTGAGGTCGCCATGCTTTTCGTAGATCTGCAGTGCCTCGGCCAGCCGTTTTTCGGTTTGCAGCAGCTTGGCGGCGGTTTTATAGGACAGATGATTCAAAGCCAATCGCACGGCTTGTTCGATCTGCTTGTTGCTGATACAAAGATTATAGGCGGCTTGATAGTTGCCGGCGGCTTACAGATAGGCCACAATGTTGTCGTGCAAGCCGGGCAGGAGCGCCAGTGTCTGCCAGTTGTTGGCCTGCACTGTCAGGCTGGCTCCGATCGTAAGCATTTGATCATAAGGCGGAATACCACTAAACGCCAGGCAGAATTGCACGTCTTTGGAGTCATCACAGATCTCTTGTAATTCGCTGGCCAGCTGCCAGAAGGCGCCGTCTTTTTAAGATCAGTTGTCGGAATGACGTGGCTGCAGTAGTACAGAAAGCGTCCTATACTGTTCCAGTCGGACAGTCGGGGGCACAAGCGGCAGTAATAAGGGTACAGTTCGGCCATGTTTTTTTTTTGCTGAGCTGGTTAAAAAAGAAATAAGATTTGGCGACGCCTTGCTGCAGCTTTTGCCGGCAGTCTTCCCCGGCGGCAGTGTCCAGCTGCTTGACAGCCCGGAGCAGCTCTTCAATGTAGAGGAAAAAGACGCGCATGGCCTCCGGATTCTTTTGTCGGTACAAGAAACGTGAAAACTCTTCAGCATTCAGGAAACTGCTTTTTCTCGGGTCAAGCCGCAGATTACCGCGGCGTTGGTGGTAATCCTGCCAGAGTTGCGGTTTTGGGGCATGCATGAGTATATGGGCGGCCAGGTCGTCGTCCTCGATGTCAAGCAGGGCGTCTACGACATGTTCCATTTCATGAAAGGGCAATAGGCGCCCCAGGGCAGCCAGTGGCCGGCCTTCGTTACCAGCGCTGATGGCTTCCTGGTACAGGCGATTGGCCGTGTCCTGGTTGTAGCTTTTACCTTTATCCGGATCGCGCGCCAGCCGTTCGGAAAGGAGTTGACTGAGTAAATGCTGTTGTTGCAGGCGCTAGCCTGATAATCTGTGGGCTGCCAGCTATCAAACGCGGCCAGGGCGGCTTCCGGATTGTTGGCTCGCTGATAGTACCGGGCGGCTTCCGGGATCAAGCCGGCCTGCTGGAAAGCTTGAGCCGCATATTTATTCTGAAAGCAGGCGGCGAAATCTTCGGTGGCTTGTTTATAGAGTCCCTGTGCATAGGCCAGCACGGCGCGACGAATCAGCGCCTTGCCTTTGGCCGGCGCGGCGTAATCACGCTCCAGTGCTAGTCGGCTGGCTTCATTTTTGCTGGCTGCCAGACCAAGGTAACGGATGGTGTCATCCAGGCGATTGAATTCCAGGCTGGAATAGCCCAAGAGGCGTGGGTCGCCCAGGCGCTTGCAGAAGCTTGTTCTGCCAGATTGCCGAGACTGCTGGGCCATCGTAGATGCAGAGCAGGTTGGGGCTACGGGTTACCACCACATAGAGCAGGTTTATTTCATAACGGGCGCGCGGCTGTTGTTCGGTCGGTAGGGCTTGCTCCTCGGCTATTAAGTGCCACAGCTCCTGATTGGGAGAATCGCTGGCGAATTTCCACAACAAGAGTGATTCGAATTCCAGGCCCTTGGCTTCATGAATGGTAAAGATCAGCTCGGTACCAAATTTTTTGAACAGCTACTGTTTTTCCGCGCTGGTTCGGGTCAGAATGGCCTGGTCGGCAGCCTGGCTGCCCAAGAGGCTTAACAGGCTGTTTTCCGATATGGCTTCCAGTAAAAGCGGGGCTTTACCGTTGAACTTCCAGTCTTCAAAGTGTTCGTGTTTGCCGATCCCCAAAAAAATTTTTTATAGCGCCAGCAAAGCATTGGCCAGGCCGACAATGGCACTGGTGGAGCGAAAATTCAGTTTCAAAGCCGTGATCGGCGGTATGCTGCCGCCGCCTTCGTGGAAACGCTGCCGGATTTCTTCCCAGCGAAAGCCGCTGGGATTAATTATTTGCCGGTCGTCGCCGGCCAGAAATAGGCGGCTACGTTCCGGCACCAGATCAAAGAGTAGCTCGGTCTGGATGTCGGTAAAATCCTGAATTTCGTCGCATACCAGCAGTTCGTAGCCGGACTGGTCGGCTGTGTTGCCGGTCGGCCGGCTCAGCTTGCGTTCTTCTTGGGCGGCACGAGCCAGGTCGATTTCGTCGTACCGGCCGCTTTCGCTCAGTTTGCGTTGGTAAAATTCAGCGATATTGTATATGATCTGCCGATCGTAAGGAAAATTTGGCTCTCGCTTGTGACCAAGCATCAGGTACTCATCCAGACTGAGCAGTACGCCCTGGCTTTGCCCGCTCTGCTTACGCACCAACTCGAGAATTATTTCCACTATGGCTGTTTCATGCGGACTGCTGCCAACTGCCAACTGGCTGGCAAAACTTGCCACATCCGCCAAGCCGGTCCGCTTATAGATTAGTTGGTCGGCTTTGTTCATCCAGCTAAAGCGGGACAATTCAACTAGGCCGGCGGCCAACTCCTGGCGGTCGCGGCGCGAGGCGGTATTATTTTGGATCTGGCCAAACAAATCATGCAGGCGCCGCAGCGGTACGACCGGCCGGGATCCTTTGATAATTGAGCGTATTTCTTCCCAAACCAGTTCTGGATTGTAGGGGCTCGACAGCGGATACAGGGCGATGATGTTTCTGAACTCATCAAGGCTGACTTCGTTGTCAGGGTCGAAGCTACTGGACTTGGCTACCCAGTAACTGACGTTGCAGTTCGTTAAAACTAGCGCTGGTTCTCTGCCAAGCTTGTCTTTACCTTTGACCAGTCCACATACAGTGAGCGCGCGTAATCACGCTGGAAGGGGCTGTAGGTGACAAACAAACGACGCTGCCCCTGATATTCGGGGCGCAACAAAAAATATACCGCCAGGGTGGTTTTACCCGATCCGGCTGTGCCGGAAAGCAAGATAGGCGGCGGCTGTGTAAGGAGCCAGGCTTGTTCAGACGAAAGCAGCAAGCTAAATTCCAGCTCATTCTGACCATCCGACAACTGCAGACGAACCCAATCTTCCTCGTCAAACTGATGCCATTTTTGCGGGCCCTAATCGGCCTCGACCTTTTCGGCTAGGCCTTCCTGGGTTTGCCATTCAGCGGGCAATGTGTCCAGATAAAGCTTGCTCAGTTGTTCTTCGGCCAAACTGACTAGCTGCAGGAAGGGGGTGTTGTCTGGCTCGATGCGCCGGGCCCGGCGCTCAACATCATCATGCTGTTCCAGAGCCTAGGTGTAAACAGTGCTGCTACCATCATCGACGGTACCAAGGTAAGCGCTACCATCACCCCGTTGGCGCAGTTTTATAGCTTCTCGGATCAAGCCGGTACGGCAGCAGCTGGCTGACGGCCGCCGGGTTATCC
>MIAR01000042.1 GCA_001829185.1 Spirochaetes bacterium GWB1_60_80 | reverse complement strand
ACCACTCCGAGGGATAGACCTTCGAGCATAGTTTTCTCCTGTGAGAGGTACTACCTATTGTACCGCCTGAGTCAACTGCATACCCAGGTTTCGAAAAATACCATATCTCGCTAAAAACCGAGATTCGCAATAACGAACCGGTCTTCATCGACATTCAACGCCTGCAACGGGCCATCCATAATATCCTCGACAACGCCATCAAAGCCTTGCTCGACTCGGCTACCAAAGAAATCAGCCTGATAACGGCCGGCGATGAGTCAACCTTTATACTGCAGATAAGGGATAGCGGCATCGGCATCGCCCCAGCCATCCTGAAGCAGATCTTCGACCCCTTCTTCACCACTTCGGCCAGTGGCGGCACCGGTCTGGGTTTGCATATCGTCAAAAGCATCATCGAAGCGCATCGCGGCAAGCTGTCCGTCGATTCCGAACCCGACAAGGGCTCCTGCTTCACTATCGAGTTGCCCCGGCGGGCTTGAGCCCAGCCCAGCCCGGCCCGAATACCTCGGCGGCAACGGTCGCCACGCTCGCGGCCAATTCGGCCAGTGGAACGGCGCGCCATTCGGCCGCCAGGCGATAGGTCCGGCCAATATCCAGCGGCGTCGAGGGCTGCCCTCGCCGCGGCAGCGGATTCATGTACGGCGCATCGGTCTCCAGCAATAAACGATTGGCCGGCACTGCCCGCAAGGCTTGGCGCAGCGTATCGGGCTTGCCATAACTAAGATTGCCGGCGAAAGACAGGTAACAGCCTGCTTCCAGGAAGCGCTGTGCCCATTCGCCGTCGTAGCTAAAGCAATGCAGCAACACGGGAAGTTTCCCGGCAAACGGCTTAACCAGGCGCCAAGTGGCTAGGGCCGCCTCCCGCGAGTGCACCACGATTGGCTTGCCACAGGCCGAGGCTAATTCCAGCTGGCCTTGAAACAGGCTGGCTTGCTCCGCCGCCGTGCCGTTCATCCAATGGTAGTCCAGCCCGGCCTCGCCGACCGCGATGCACTCCGGCCGCCGGACGGCCCTCTCCAGTTGGGCCAAGGCTGTACTGATCGAGGGCAGAGCCGGCACGTCCGGCCAGATGCCGGACGCGAAGCGCACGAACGGCCAGTCGCCGAAAGCGTCCAAGCGGTCATCAAAATCATTATAGGTTACCCCCGGATCAAGAATCCGGGCAGCGGTGCCAGCATAGGCCTGAAATATCGCCGTCAACGCCGCCTCCCCGAGCCTGTCCCGCACATAGCTCAGGTGGGCGTGGCTGTCGGTCAGGGCGACGGGTGCGGTCAAGGAATCCGCTACTGGATCGCTCATCAGGACTTTTCCGCTTTGGCGGTCTTATCCGGCCTGGCTGTCTGAAAACTGAATTCGTCGGCCTTGACTTGCACCGTCACCTGCTCCCCATCGCGGATCTCACCCTTGAGGATGGCGCGCGCCAGCGGATTCTGGATGGCGCTCTGAATCAGACGCTTGAGCGGGCGGGCGCCATAGCGCGGGTCATAGCCCAGATGGGCCAGCCGGGCCAAAGCGTCGGGTTTCAAGACCAGCTGGATCTTGCGTTCCGCCAGCCGGCCGGACAGGTGCTCGAGCTGGATCTTGATGATCCCGGCCATGTGGCCTTCCTGGAGCCGCTCGAAGATGACGGTTTCATCGATGCGATTCAGGAATTCCGGCTTGAAGGCGCCGCGCAGTAGCTCATTCACGGCTTGACGGACGGCCGCCATGTCCTTGGCCTCCAGAATCAGGTCCGAGCCGAGGTTGCTAGTCATGATGACGATGCTGTTCTTGAAGTCCACCGTCCGGCCCTGACTGTCGGTCAGGCGCCCGTCATCGAGCAATTGCAAGAGGACGTTGAAGACGTCCGGGTGGGCCTTCTCAATTTCGTCGAACAGGATGACGCTGTAGGGCCGGCAACGCACCGCCTCAGTCAGTTGGCCGCCCTCGTCATAGCCGACGTAGCCGGGCGGCGCGCCAATCAGGCGGCTGACTGAATGCTTTTCCATGTACTCGCTCATGTCGATGCGGGTCAAGGCTTTCTCGTCGTTGAACAGGAACTCGGCCAAGGTTTTGGCCAGCTCGGTCTTGCCGACGCCGGTCGGGCCAATGAACAGGAAACTGCCCAGCGGCTTGTTCGGATCGCTCAAGCCGGTCCGGTTGCGCCGGATGGCGTCGGCCACGGCCACGATAGCCGCCTCCTGCCCCACCACTCGCTGCTGTAGCGTCTGTTCCAGGTCCAGGTATTTTTGGACCTCGCTGGACAGCATTTTGGAAACCGGTATGCCGGTCCAGGTAGAGACGATGCGGGCGATATCCTCCTCGCAGACCTCTTCGCGCAATAACCGGCCGCCGGGGCTTTCCGACTGGACGGCCTTGGTGGATGCGTCGAGGGATTTCTGGGCCTCCAGCAGCTTGCCGTACTTGATCTCGGCCGCCTTGGCCAGGTTGCCTTCGCGCTCGTAGCGCTGCTCATCGAGCTTCAGCTGCTCGATATTTTCCTTGAGCTTGCGCACCACGTCGATGCGGCCCTTCTCGTTCTGCCAGCGCAGCTGCATGGCGTCGCGACGGCCGGATAGCTCGGCCAACTCCTTTTCGAGCTTGACCAGGCGTTCGCGGCTGGCCTCGTCGTCCTCATGGGACAGCGCCTGCCGCTCGATGGTCAGCTGCAGGATGCGCCGCTGGATCTGGTCAAGCTCGGTCGGCTGGCTCTCGATCTCCATCTTGATGCGGCTGGCCGCCTCGTCCACCAGGTCGATGGCCTTGTCCGGCAGAAAGCGGCTGGTGATGTAGCGGTCGGAAAGCATGGCCGCCGCCACCAAGGCTTCGTCCATAATGCGCACGCCATGGTGCACCTCGTAGCGTTCCTTGAGGCCGCGCAGGATGGCGATGGTGTCGTCGACGCTCGGTTCGACGCACAGTACCGGTTGGAAGCGGCGTTCCAGGGCGGCGTCCTTCTCGATGTACTTGCGGTACTCGTTCAGGGTGGTGGCGCCGATGGCGCGCAATTCGCCGCGCGCCAAGGCCGGCTTCAGGAGGTTGGAAGCGTCCATCGAACCCTCGGCCGCTCCGGCGCCCACCAGGGTATGCAGTTCGTCGATGAACAGGATCACCTGGCCCTCCGATTTCTGAACCTCCTCGATAACCGCCTTGAGGCGTTCCTCGAACTCGCCGCGGAATTTGGCGCCGGCCACCAGGGCGCCCAGGTCCAGGGCCAGCAGGCGCTTGTGCTTGAGGCTTTCCGGCACGTCGCCGGATACGATGCGCCGCGCCAAGCCCTCAACGATGGCCGTCTTGCCGACGCCCGGCTCGCCGATCAGCACCGGGTTATTCTTGGTGCGGCGGGCCAGCACCTGCATGACGCGGCGGATCTCCTCGTCACGGCCGATGACCGGATCGATTTTCTCGCGCCGGGCCAAAGCCGTCAGATCACGGCAGTATTTTTCGAGCGAACGGTATTTTTCCTCGGCCGCCTTGTCGTTGCTGCCTCGGTTCCCCCGCACCGCCTTGAGGGCTTCCAGGATGCCGGTCTTGGTGACGCCCAGGCGCGGCAAAAGTTGGCCGACCGGTCCTTCATCGGCCAGCATGGCCAGGAGAATATGTTCGCCGGCCACGAATTCATCCTTCAGCGCGCCGGCCTCCAGTTCCGCCTTGGCCAGCACCTTACCGGCCGCCGGGGACAGGTAGACTTGGGCGGCTTGGCCATAGACCTTCGGCTTGCGAGCCAGCATATCGGCCAGCTCGGCATCGAGGTCGGACACCTGGATGCCAAGCCGATCCAGCAGCGGCCGGACGATGCCGGCATCGGTCTCCAGCAAGGCGGCCAGCAGATGGTCGACATCCAACTGGCTATGGTCGGCTTTCTGGGCCGTACTGTGGGCCTGCTGGATCGCTTCCTGGGCTTTGAGGGTGAATCGTTCGTAATCCATGCTTATTCTCCAAGGCGCGTGCGGATTCAATTATCAGCTATGAAAATAATAAAACAGCACTATAAAGGCAAACTAGACCAGGCAGTCCAGGCCATGCCTCAGGCTAAGGAACTTGCCGAAGCCTCGACTTTGCCGTACAATCGCCTCATGAGCGAAACCCAAAACCAAACCCGGCCAGACGGTGCTCCGGTCGCACCCGTCGTGCCAGACGTGCCGGTCGGCAAACTGATACTATTCCACGGCCTGACGCCGCCGGAGGCCCAGGCGGCTATGCGAGCCGTCAAGGCGGCCCTGTCCACCCCGGCTGACCTGGCCTTCGCCATGACCACGCCCACCAACCTGGGTTGGCCGGTCGCCGAACTGGTAACCCATGTCATGGAGGAACATCGACAGTTAGGAGTCTGTCGGGCTTTGGAACGCGAAAAATGATTATCAGAAAAAAATGGGAAACAAATCTGAAGAATCCAGAAACGCAGAGGATTTTTCACGCTTTTTGATCGAGCTCAGCGCCCCACAGCGTAAAATCGGTTCGTCAATCGGGCCATACAGGAAGTATGACCCTCAATCCTCACCAATTTTCCACTCGTGGCTCGCTTTCGCTGGGCCAAAATCCAAAACCCGACAGACTCCTGCGCAACGGCAGCTAACCAGGCCTACCGCGGCGGCGACTGATGGCTGTTCAGGCCGGCTGTCGGCTTGCCCCCTTGTAGCTCGGCCGGCTTTATGCGATATTGGCTCGATGGATTCATTTGTCAACTTGGGCCTGCGCAACGAAATTGCCCAGGCTTTATGTTCTTTCGGCTTTACATCCCCGACTGAAATTCAGTCTTTGGCCATACCGGCCATCCTGGCTGGCGGCGATGCCTATGTCAGTTCGGCCACTGGTTCCGGCAAGACTTTCGCCTATCTAGCGCCGCTTTTATCCCTGCTCGATCCGGAAACCGTTGGTGTCGGCGCGCTGATCGTGGCGCCAACCCATGATCTGGCGGCCCAACTCTACCGTGAAGCCAACCGTCTGATTGAAGCCTCCGGCCTGCCGTTCCGGACAGTCCAGCTGCTCGGCTCAGCCCAGCTCCAGCGCCAGAAAGAACTACTCCACCAGAAACCGCACCTGGTCATCGGCTCAGCCGGCCGCCTGCGCGACCTGGTCAGCGGACGTTTCCTGGATACCCGGCAGTGCCGCTACATCGTTCTCGACGAAGGCGACCGCCTGTTTGAGAAGGAAGTCATCGATATCAGTACCGATCTCTTGGGCATGCTGCCGGAGAGCTGCGCCCGCATCATGGTTTCGGCCACCATTCCGGAAAAACTGGTCCAGAAGACCGGCACCTGGTTTCGCGACGCCCGACAACTATTCCTCGATTCGACGCTCGCCCTGCGCGACTCGATCGAACACTGGTGTTTCCACGCTGCCTCGCGCAAAAAAAGCGACTGGCTGCGCCGCTTCGCCGCGGCCGTCAAACCGGAACGCTGCCTGATCTTCGTCTCGTCCAACGCGGCCCTGCACAGCTTGGCCGAGAAAATGGAACATTTCGGCCTGAACAGCGCCATTCTGCAGACCACGCAGGCCGGCAATGACCGCAAATCGGCCGTCAACCTCTTTGCCGAGGGCCAGGTCCAATGGTTGCTCAGTACCGACTTGGGAGCGCGCGGACTGGATATACCAAGCGTCAGCCATGTCATCAGCTACGACCTGCCGGAGGATGTTTCGGTCTACGTCCATCGCGCTGGCCGCACCGGACGAGCCGGCGAGCGCGGCATCGCCATCGCCCTAGCCGACCTGGTGGAACTGAAGCGGGCCTCAAAAATCGCCGTCCGCTACGGCTTCCCGTTCATCTGCAAAATCCTTGACTCCGGCCACGTCTTCGACATCGAACCGGAAAATTTCTTCGCCTTGGCGGAAGAAGCCGAAAGCCAGAAGAAAGAACCGACCGACAACCAGTCCAAACCGCCCGCCCGCCAGTCCCGCGCCCACTACGGCACCGACCGGCAATCCTTTGCCCGCCCCGCCCCCCGGCTGAACCCGCCCTTCGGCGTCGCTCCGGAAGCGGCTGACCAACGCTATCATGGACTTCCGGCCCGTGCCGGCAGCCCAAGCCGCCTCGTTCCGCCCGGCAAGCCCTTACCCGCCATTACCACCACCGACGGGATCCGTCCGGTGACTGGCGACAACGCTGGCGGACGTAAACGCCCGTTCTCAAAAAGTGATAAACCAGATAACCGGCCTGCTCAGGATGGCTCTAGCCAGGCGGCCGGGCTGTCAGACAAAGCGGCTGGCGGCAAGCGCCGGCCCGGCGGACAACGCCATGCCGCCAAGTCGGCGGAAGCCGTCCGCGGCGAAAATGACGGCAAAGCGGCCGCCAAACGGCCAGAGCGCAGCGGCACCGAAACAGCCCCCCGAACCGCCAAACCGGCTACCAGGGAAAGCTCGGGCCGCAAGCGTCCGGGAAAACACCACGCCCGGAATTACGGCCCCCCAAAACCGGCTCAGGGCTCGTAACGCGCCATGCTGGTCGGAGTCTCGAACACTTCGACGGCGCACAACGGCACGGCGGCAAGCTCGGCTTGCAGAGCCTCGAAAATGTAGCGGGCGATGCGCTCGGCGCTCGGCGAGTTGGCGAAGGCCGGATTGGCGTTCAAGTCGCTATGGTCGAGCCTGGCGCAGACCGCGCGCAGGCTATCCTTGAGGATGCCGAAATCAAACAGCATGCCGGCCTTGTCCAGCTCACTGCCGGTGGCGTAAGCCCGCACCAGATAATTATGCCCGTGCAGTCGTTCGCACTTGCCGTGATACTCGGTTAAAAAATGGGCGGCGGCAAACATGGCTTCGACGCGTACCGTGAACATGGGACCTCCTTAACAGCCGATTGGTGGTCATCCGCTGACCGCTGGCCAGTATAGCGGCCGGCCGCCCCATTGCACAACCGGCCCCGGCTGTATACCATTAGGCTATGAACTGCCCACTGTGCGCACTGCTGCCCGCCATGCCGATCTTAGAAATTCATGGCGACACGAAACTCAGCATCACCGGCCTAGCCTACGATTCGCGCGATATCCAGCCCGGTTTCCTGTTCTTCGCCCTGAGCGGCCTGCATGTCGACGGCCATGACTACATCGACCAGGCCATCGCCGCCGGCGCCTCAACCGTGGTGCATTGCCGCGCGCTGCCCTCGTACCGACCAGGCATCTGTTACCTGCGCACCGACGACAGCCGCTTCGCGATGTCAGCGGTGGCCCACCAGTTCTGGAGCCGGCCCTCGGAACACCTGACCGTCATCGGCGTTACCGGGACCGAAGGCAAAAGCACCACCGTCTGGCTGATCGCCCGGCTGCTGGAATTGTGCGGCGCCAGGAGCGGCTTCATTTCCACGGTCGACTACCGGGTCGGCGACCAGGTGCGCAGCAATCCCAAGCACCAGACCACCCCGGAGGCCACCGCCATCCACGAGAAGCTGGCGGCCATGGTCGCCAACGGCCTGGAATACGCCGTGGTCGAATCATCCAGCCATGGCCTGTCGCCCCGCACCAACCGCCTGGGGGATGTAGCCTTCGATGTCGGCGTCATGACCAACGTCCGCCACGAGCACCTGGAATTCCACGGCAGCTGGGAACAGTACCGCCACGACAAGGCTAATCTGTTCCGTGCCCTCGACCGGGCCTTGCCGTCCAAGCTGATCGCCGGCCGCCGCGTCGAGCGGCCTAGTTTCGGGGTGGCCTGCGCCGATGACCCCAGCGCCGGTTATTTTGCGGCCGCCACCGTCCGGCCGGTACAGCGCTACAGCATGCAGGGCAGCGCCGCCGACGCCTTGGCCACGGCTATCCATGACGACCAGGCCGGCGCGGATTTTTTACTGCGGCTGGACGGCTTGGAGTTGGCCGCCCGCAGCAACCTGCCCGGCCAGTTCAATGTCGAGAACATCCTGGCGGCCGTCCTGGTGGTCTACCGGCTCGGCCTCGCGCCGCTGGCCACTATCGTCGGCCACCTGCCGGCCCTGACGCCGGTCAAAGGCCGCATGACGCGGGTGGAGTGCGGCCAAGCCTTCGAGGTGTTGGTCGATTACGCCCACACGCCCTCCAGCTTCGAGACCATCCTGCCGCCGCTGCGCCGTCGCGTCACCGGCAGCCTGATCTGCGTCTTCGGTTCCGGCGGCGAGCGCGACACCCAAAAACGCCCCCGCCAGGGCGAGATAGCCAGCCGTTACTGCGACGTGGTTATCCTGGCCGACGAAGATCCACGTGGCGAGGAGCCGATGGCCATCCTGGAGCAAATCGCCGTCGGCTGCGGCGGCAAGTCACGAGGCGTCGATTTGTTCCTGATACCGGACCGGGCGGCGGCCATCGCCAAGGCCTTCGCGCTGGCCAAACCGGATTCCACCGTCTTGCTGCTTGGCAAAAGCCACGAAAACACTATAGATTATGAGACAGGGGCCATTGCCTGGGACGAAATCAGCCAGGCCGAACAGGCCCTCCATGCCATAACCGGAACCACCGGTTAATCCGGCTAATCCGGTCGAGTTGACCAGCCGGCCAGCCGCAGACCGCTGCCCCTTGAAGCAGCCTAACGAGGACACACCATGAAAATTGCCCTGTTGTTTGGCGGAAAATCCGGCGAACATGAAGTATCCATCAACTCCGCCAGCAATATCGTCCGCCAGCTCGACCCGCGTCACAAGCTGTCGCTGATCGGCATCAGCCACGATGGCGTCTGGTACCTGCAGCCGGACAGCCTGGCCGCCAGCTGCCGTGAGGACGAGGCTAAGCTGCAGATCCGCACTGATTGTCCGCAGGTGCTGGTGGCGCCGGGCAAGGGCCTGCGCGTCTACGGCAATTTCGGCGCCGCCGACTTGCCGCTCGACGTGGTCATCCCGGTGCTGCACGGCAGTTTCGGCGAAGACGGCACCGTGCAGGGTTTGCTGGAATGCGCCGACCTGGCTTACGTCGGCGCCGACGTCGCCGGCAGCGCCATTGCCATGAATAAGGCCTTGGCCAAGCGGCTCTGGCAAGCGGCCGGCCTGCCGGTGGTTCCCTTTGAAGCCATCAGCCATTACCAGTGGAGCGAGCAGCAGGCCGCGCCGATCGTGGCCGAGGCCATCCAGCGCTTCGGCTGGCCGCTGTTCGTCAAACCGGCCGGCACCGGCTCCAGCGTCGGCACCGCCAAGGCGCTTGACGCCGCCAGCCTACAGGCGGCCGTCGAGCAGGCCTTCAAATTCGACACGGCCGTCCTGATCGAGCCATTTATCGCGGCCATCGAGGTAGAATGCGCCGTGCTCGGCAACGGCCAGCTCCAGGTTTTCCCGCCCGGCGAGGTCGCTCCCACCGCTACCCACGAATTTTACGATTACGATGCCAAGTATATCGATCCGACCGGCGCCGAGCTGTTCATTCCGGCCCGCCTGCCGGCCGAGCAGCTAGAACGCGTCCGCCACCTGGCCGCTCAGGCCTACGCCACGGCCGGGTTGGCCGGCATGGCCCGCATCGATTTCTTCGTCGACCGTAAAAACGGCGCCATCCTGCTCAACGAGGCCAATACCATTCCCGGCTTCACCGAAATCTCGCTCTACCCGCGGATGTGCCTGGCCGGCGGATTGAATTACCCGCAGCTGCTCGACCGCCTGATGGAATTGGCCATTGAGCGCCACCAGACCCGACGACAGCTGCAGTTCACCAATCGATGACGTCACGGAGGCTTTCATGAAAAGCGCCAAGGAAATGTCGCTGGACAAGCGGATACTGGGCATGACCGCCGGTCTGGCCCACCGCCTGGCCGAATTGATGATCGCTGATCCAGAAATCCAGGAGATGCAGGAATACGCCAACGTGGTTTCCATCCGGCGGCTCAACTTCAACGACCACGGACCGGTCCACATGCGCACCGCGCTCATCAATGCCCTTAACATGCTGGGCTACTTGCATGAGTCCGGCATCAAGACCAGCCTGGAGCAGGACGAGGCCGGCAGCTATGAAGATAGCCGCATGGCCGTGATGCTAGCCTCCTTCCTGCACGATATCGGCATGGCGGTGGGTCGACAGAACCACGAGATGAACAGCGCCATTTTCGCCTACCCGGTCATCACCCGCCTGTTGCAGGAAATCCTCCCCACGCAACTCGGCCGCCTGGTAGCTATCCGCAGCGTGGCCATCGAAGGCATCGAGGGCCACATGACCACCCAACGCATCCATTCGCTGGAAGCCGGCCTGATCCTGATCGCCGACGGTTGCGACATGAAAAAAGGCCGCTCGCGCATCCCGATGCTGCTGTCCACCGAACCCAAGGCCGGGGACATCCACCAATATTCGGCCGCGGCTATTACCGACGTCGTCATCAGCCATGGCCAAAACCGCCCCATCCAAATCGACATCACTATGCAGGAATCGGTCGGCTTCTTCCAAGTCGAGGAGGTCTTGCTGCACAAGATCAACACCAGCCCGGTCAAGCAGTATGTTGAGCTGAACGCGGCGGTCCTCGGTCAAGAACCGCGCCGCTATCTGGGATGAAGCGGCTAGCATGAGCATCAAGAATCAGCAGGCCATCCTAGACAAGGCCTTAGCCGCCGGCGGCCGGCGCGACTACGATACGGCCCTCGACCTGTTGACCAGGCTGGCGGCCGAGGCTGACGAACTGCCGGAGGCCCTACTCTACCTGGGTCGAACCCGTCATGCCATGGGCGACTACCCGCGCGCCTTGGTGGCCATCCAGAAATACCTGGAGAAGGTGCCGGACAGCGGCGAGGCCTGGTTTTTCCTGGGGCGCAGTTTCCTGTCGGCCCAACGGCCGCGCGACGCCCTGCGCTGCCTCCATCGGGCCACCCAGCTTGGCCGCAGCAATGCCCAAAGCCTGGCCTTGCGCGGTTTTGCCGAGCTCAAGCTGCGTCGGCCGGCCCACGCGGTGGAAAGCCTTGAGCAAGCCCATATCCAGACGCCAAACGACCCGGCCATCTTCCGGGCCTACCGCAATGCCCTATTGGTCCTGGCTATCAGCCACCTGCACCACGGCAAGGCCGACAGCAGCCGGCAGATTCTGGACTTCGTCATCAAGAACGGCGGCGACAGCACCACGGCCAGGCTGTACCGGTCCGCCGCCTGCCGCGAGTTGGGCATGCTGCAGGCCGCCTTGGCAGACCTGCAGCGCGCCCGCCAGGACAACCCGGACGATACCGCCATCCGCCTGCAAATGGCGGTCCTGCTGCTGGCCACCGGCCAGCAACAAGAGGGCTACCAGTTACTCGACGGCCTGGGCATCCAGTTGCCCGGGGATGCCACCACACCATGGTCCAGTGATGCTTTAGAGCGCTGGCGGGCCTTGGCCGCCCTCCAGAACGGACAGACCAGAAGCGCCCTGCGCTCAGCCTTGACCTTGTTGCGCAAGGGTGAAAAAGAGCCAATTATCCGGGTAATCGCCGCCCAAGCCAATTTCGAGCTGGGACGCTTTCCACAGGCCATCGAGCATTTCAAGCGCGCGGCCGAGGCCGACCCGAAGTCATCGGCCATCCGGCTGGCCCTGGCCCTGGCCTACTGGGAAACCGGGCAGTACCGCGAAGCCCGGGCGGCGGCGGCCGCGGCGGCGCAACGCGGCGCGGACAAGCCGGACGCCGCCTATCTGGATGTTCTCTGCCAGTCCCGGGAAGGCGTCGCCGCCGCCAGTCTGCTGCCGCGCGTCCAGGAATTGATGCACCGCAAACCGGGCGACCGCCGCTTGATGTTTATCCTGGCCGAATGCCTGTTCAAGACCGGCCGGCCGGATTTGGCCGGACCTTGGTTCGAGAAGCTGCTGGAACTGGACGGCGAAAATGACCTGGCCCGGCTCTACCTGATCGCCGTGGCCGAATCGCTTGGCGATAGCCGGCTGGAGATGGGGCGCTATGGCGAATATCTGGCCAGCTACCCCGACAATGTCAAAATACGGCGCGAGTACATCCGAAAGCTGGTGGCCAACCATGACTGGACAACGGCGCTAGCCGTTCTGGAGGCCGGCTTCCCGTACGACGCCGCCAGCCGCGGCAACAGCGCCATCCTAGCTATTTGTTATCGCAACACCGGGCATTATCGCGAGGCCGCCATCCATTACCGTAGCCTGCTTTCGGCCGATCCCAGGAACCAGGACTACCTGCTGGCCCTGGCACTCTGTCTGGAAAAATCCGGCAGCCACCACCTGGCCGTCGAGCTGCTGACCCGGGGCGCCGCCTACCTCAAAACCAAGGCCGACGCCTGGCTGGCACTGGGCTTGCTCCTAGCTAGGCAAAACAAGGTCGAGGCGGCCTGCGAAGCCTTTGGCAAAGCCGTAGAGCTGGCCCCGGCCGACCCCCGTCCCTTGCGTAACCTAGCTAAACTCTACAAGAAAAGCGGATCCAATGAAATGGCCGCCCGCTACGAAGCCAGAGCCGCCAAGTTAGGAGTCGGTCGGGCTTTGGAACGCGAAGAATGATTGTCAGGGAAAATTGAGAAACAAATCTGAAGAATCCAGAATTTCGGGAGATTTTTCACGCTTTGGGGCCGATCTCAGCGCCCCACGGCCTAAAATCGGCTCGTCAATCGGGTCATACCGGAAGTATGACCCTCAATCCTCACCTATTTTCCACACGTGGCTCGCTTTCGCTGGGCCAAAATCCAAAACCCGACAGACGCCTAGCTTCAGCCTAAAAAAAAGCCCCAAAAAAACTTGAGTGTTGCCCATTTATCGTATATAGTGGAGATAGTTCAAGACTGCGGAGGTTACAATGGCTCTGAAAGCTATGGATCTGTTCGATGCATACCAGAAAAGCAAATTGCCCAACGAGCATGGGTTCATTGTATCGTCGTTCTTCTCGGCGACCTCGGCTTATTCACGGTATGAAGTCGTGTCCTACAACAACGTCAAGTCGATTTATCCAACCGAAGAAGGCTTGACCTTCCAGTCGGATGGCAAAAAACTCCATATACTGGTAGAACCGGCCGATTATGCCCACAAGGCGGAAGAGCCCTATATCCGTACTATGGCCGAAAAGGTACCGCACCGCTTTAGCGAACTAGAACTCCATACCTGCAAGAATCAGACCAAGGTTTATTACGGTAAGGAAGCGGTCATCGCCTACACTTCCTTCACCATCATGCGGCCGACCAGCGTCAATTTCGCGATTTTCTTTTACGGGCTGCCCGACGTCTTCGAGAGCCTGGCCCTGTTCTTCGAAAAAACCTTGAACAAGGAGGCCGGCGTTCCCGGTCCCGATGCCAAGAAACTTTCCAAACTAATCTCACTCAAACTCAAAGAGGCCATGATGGTCGATTTCAGCTCCTAAATCGGTAACGATGTCGACCGGCGCCCCCGCCGGCCAACCTGGCCTACCAACCTGGGTTCTGTCTGGCTGGTTCACCTGGCCAGCCTGCACAAACAAGAAAGCCGTCCAGTTGCTGTTAGGCAACCGGACGGCTTTTTAATTGTCAGGCCGTATCAGGTGGCTTTGGCTCGTTCAAACTCCAGCTGGGCGATGGCCAGGCAGGCGATCGGCACGGAATAAGGCGAACAAGAGACGTAATCGAGACCGGCTTCCATGCAGAAGCGGATGTTATCCGGGTTGGCGCCATGCTCGCCGCACAGGCCGGTCGTCAGGCCGGGACGGGTCATCTTACCACGCCGCACGGCCAGCCCGACCAATTCCTTGACCGGGGTGACTAGGTTGCTGAACGGATTGCCCTCAACCAAATCGAACAGCGAATAATCCGGCATGAAACTGTTGAAATCGTCGCGGCTGATGCCCAGGGTGGTCTGAGTCAGATCATTGGTTCCAAAGCTGAAGAACTCGCTGTAGCGCGCGATCTCGCCAGCCTGCAGCGCGGCCGCCGGCAGCTCGATCATGGTGCCCTTGCGGTACTCACACGGTTTGGCCTTGAACTCCTTACGGATTTCTTCCTCGATCTCGACCAAGCCCTTGTAGGTAGTGCCTTCGATCTTCTTGCCATAAATGATCAGCTTTAGCTCCGCCGAATTCATGACTATCGGAATCATGATTTCCGGCATAACGTCGACTTTCTCGGACTTGAGCTGATAGACGGCCTGGAAGATGGCCCGCATCTGCATGGCGTAAATTGCCGGGTAGCTGACGGCGATGCGACAGCCACGGTGGCCGAGCATCGGATTAAACTCGGCCAAGGTATCGATCCTGGCCTTGAGCTCACTCTTGGAGACCGTTGCCTTGCCCTTCTTGCCACCGCTGTTCAGGTGCGCCATGAAGGCTTCGAATTCCGTCTCGTTGTGCGGCAGGAACTCATGGAGCGGCGCGTCCAGCAGGCGTATAGTCACTTCTTTGCCCGCCATGATCTTGAACAGGCTGTAGAAATCGTCGCGCTGCATGCTTTCCAGCTTCTTGAGCGCCTTCTCGCGCGCGGCGGCATTTTCGGCCAGAATCATCTCGCGGAAGACGTTGATGCGCTTCTCGTTAAAGAACATGTGCTCGGTGCGGCACAAGCCGATGCCATCGGCGCCGAATTGCAGCGCCAGGGCGGTGTCGCGCGGATTGTCGGCATTGGCCCGGACATGGAAGTGCTTCATGTTCTTCTTGACGATGGCGATGAAATCGAACAGCCCGGATTCGGCTGGATCGGGCTCGATCAGCTCGGCCGTCCCCTGCCAGACATGCGGCTCACCATGGTAAGGCACATTGATGGTGATAAAATCGCCCTCGTTAAAGACAAAATCGCCGATAGTAGCCTTGCGGCCGCGAATCTTCATTTCCGGCTTAACGAGGGAAACCTTGCCGTATTGCCGCGCCACAACCGAGGCGTGCGCGGAATAGCCGCCTTCACACGACAGAACGCCGCTTGCCACCTCGATGGCCTTGACGTCCTCGGCAAAGGTCGAGGTCATGCAGAGGATCAGGCGCTTGTCCTCACCCTTTTGCTGAGCGATCCTGAAGGCGTCCAACAGGCTTTCAGTCGAGAAAAAGACCCGGCCAATGGCCGCGCCTGGCGCGCCCGTGATGCCACCTGCCAGACCCTTCAGTTTCTTGACGCTGGCAATGTTGATGATGGGATGCAGAATCTCGGCCAGACGGGCCGGCTGGATGGAATTAATCAGGAAGGCATCATCCACCACCTTGCGCTTGTGGAGATCCAGGTACAGACGCATGTCGGACTGGGTGCTCTTGGCCACAACCTGACGCTGCTCAATCAGCCACAGCTTGTTGTTCTCGATGGTGAAGCGAACCTGCCGGATTTCAGTGTGCTGGTCTTCCAATATCTGGGCGATCTTCTCGAGCGGCTTGAGATGCTGTGGGGCGATCTTGTTGATATCCTTGCCCTCGGCGCCGATCTCGTCGAAACGCTCCTCGAAGTATTCACCCTGCAGATGCTTATCGCCAGTTACCACGTTGCGGGTATAGAAGGCGCCGGAAGCCGAATTCTTGCAGTAGTTGCCATAGACCATCGGCTGCACCAAGATAGCCGTATCCTCGTCATCCTGGGCATCCAGGGCCAACATGAGCGAAATCCGCTGGAGGGCAATCTCGAGCTGCTGCTCGGCGTCGTCGAAGAAGCCCTTGGGCAACAAGTCGGCATAGGCATCCATCAGGGCTTCAGCCTTGGATTCGGCCGCCTCGGAGTCCAGCACGTTACTGGCGCCGACAATTCGCGCCCGAATCTTCATCAGGTCATCGGTACGGTTCTCGAGCTCGGCGATCTTCTCTTCGATCTTGAGCATACCGCGCGACAGGAATACCACCTCGTGGGCGGTGAAGTTGGCGCCGACGAAAAGATTAAAACCCTTAACGGTTTGCCTGGTTAGGCCAAAATTGTGCAAGGTTGGATAATTGGAGATGGCCAGGTTGGGCGACAGTACGATCTTGAGCAGCAAGGGATTGTTGTCGGCGGCCAATTTCTTCTCGACGATGGCCTCCACCTGCTTGATGAACGGCTTGAGCGCCGCGATGACTTTCTCATCGGCCAATTTGCTGGCCACGTCGGAATCGATTATAAAACCAGGCAGAATCGGAAATTTAAGCACGGCGAATTCATTGGCCTGCCGGCCGCGCTGCCCCAGCTTCTGAAGATCGACGTTGCCCTTTATTGTGGTATTCTGGCTGAAGAAATGTACGTTATTTTTCACCAATTGCTCCTTTCATCGCCTCAGAACAGGGACAGCACGCCGTTGACCGGTCCGCGCAGGAACGCTTCAAACATGTTGCTGGCACCCTGGCGCAGGTAACGCTGCAATTTGGCGACATCGGTCACGTCTTCGCCGGCCACGGCGAACTGGATCATGCTGCCGTGCTTGACTTTGCCCCACTTGAACAAAGCATTGAGATTGGTGATGCGTTCGCCATCGTAGTAGACTAGCACCTCAAGGCCAGCATGTTTGGCCTTGTAGCTTTCGATGATACGCTTCCAGGCTTCCACATTGCCATTGTGGAAGAGCTCGTTGGTAACCGGGACACCATACATCGGGGTCATGCGGCTGGAAGTTCGGGCGACGGCTTGAACCGGCGCGGCGGCAGCGGTCGAGGCAGCGGCCATCGTGCCGGCCGAGGCATCAGCTTTGGCCTGGCCGGCGCTGGCTACCGCGCCGCCAGCCTTCGGCTTGGTCTTGGTGGACGGGCGGCCGACAGCTTTGGTTTTTGGAACCTTGGCAAGTTTTTCGACTTTCTGTTTATACGTACACGCACCTTTCAGCAAGCCGGCATCAACCTTGCCAGTACGGCCCTCGAAAGCGGCCAACAAGGCGTCGACGGCTTTGGACGCGATTGTCTTGTCCAGCGTCTTCCCGAAACTACCAACGTACACTGCCAGCAATTCAGTCTTATTCAACCGGTCAAGCCGGGCGAAGTGCGATGAGTTCTTCGGATTGATGGCGACGGCGCCAAGATCCGGGTGATGGTAAACCGCGACGACATCCACGGCGTTCCAATGCTTGACACTTTCATGGATCTTGGCCAATTCGGTTTCGACGGAGGACAGATTGCGGGTAGCGGTGGTATAAGCGAATTTATCAACCAGCATCATGGAAATTACCGCCGAAAGCTGATTATCGACGAGCGACTTCTCATCGAGCATATCGTTGAGCACGTCGGCCAGGTTCTCGCCTGACTGAACCCTGTCCGCGATGGCGATGGTTGCCTTGACATGCCGAACCGATTCATTGAAGAGCTGACGGCTCGACAACATTTCAAACTTACAACTGCTCGTAGTCATGTACACCTTCTTCCTTGATAGAAACGCCCCCCTCTGCAGGGGGGCGCCGTAGGTCGGAATTACATTTCCCTAATATCGCCGCCGGCTTTCTTCCGGCCGGCCGGTTTTCCCTTGCCACCGGCTTTCTTGCCACCGGTGTCGACTACGCCGGTCGAGCCGCTCTTGCGGCCCCGGGGGGCCGGAGCCAGCGCCTCGGTGACGCTGACCGTATCGGCCATAACCGGCTCAGGTCCGTTAAGCATCGCCAGATAACCGGCGCCGGCGTCGACGGGCTGTCCGTCCTCGCTGGTCGGCGCGGCGAAGGACTGGGCGATATCCTCGCGCACCGTGGAGCGGCGGCGGCTGAACGAGGCGAAGGCCGCGTCCTGGAAGCCCTTGGAAACGCCGTGCAGGAACTCGTTGAGCACGTTGGCCATGCCGTCGAGGGTGGCCTTCTTGCGCTTGATCGAGCAGATATCGATATCGAGCAGCAGACCAGGCTGGATATGGAAGGGGTTAATCATGTAATCGAAAACATTGAAACGCTTTTCCAGGAATTCAAGGCGCTCTTCCATAACGCGGCGCTGAATCGGGTACTGATAGGCGTACATGGTTTTCATTTTGTCGCGCATCAGGATGAGGCGGTTCTTGACCTTGTCCTTGTCGTACAGATACGTGCGATTAAGGACTTCGACATCCGTCTCGGCCGGAGCGACGAAAGAAATCTCGTCCCAAACCTTGTTGGTTTCCTCGTAGAGCGGGTCGCCGGTGGCGGCCTTGATCTTGCGGCGGATCTTGCTCTTCATGATCCTGGCCAGATCGGTGAAGTCGCTGACGCGCTTGAGGGCCTTGCTGTCCTCGTAGATCATCTCGAGCACATCCCACAGGTGCTGGACTTCGACCTTGAAGCTCTCGATCTGGACGGTGTAAGCCTTGCGCTCTTCGATAAGCTGCGCGTTGTCGTAATACTGCAGGCGAATCTGGTAGCGCTCGTCCGGCAACACGGCTCGATCGGTATCCTCATACTCGCGGATAATCAGCAGGCGGGCATTCTTGAGGTTTTCGACGTACTGGTAACCCATCTTGGAGGTATCCAGGATGCTGGTCAGGGAGTTGACGGCGGTGTTGTAACCGCGGTTGCGGATATTCTCGATGTCGATCACCTTTTTGAGGTTCTCGCGAATATTCAGCTGGTCGAAGGTGGAAGGGTCGATCTCGGCGCGCAGATTGTTGATGCGATCCATCAGGTCCTTGGCGATGATACTGTAGCGCTTGGACTTGGGATTCTCGACATCGTCGTCGGTATAGCGCGGGATATTCTTCATCTTCTCGAAGATGATCTCGGTATCGTTAAGCTCTTCCTTGCCTTCGTCAACCAGGCGATCCTTGATGACCTCGATTTCCTTGTCGATATTATCGATCAGGTGCTTGGCAATGAGGTCTTTGATCAAGTATTCAACCGTAACCTGGTAATGGAAGATCGGGCTGATCAGCTCGGCATCGAGGATATTAACCGACAGCTTGACGTCGCAGACCGTCTTGGGCTTGTAGATGTTGTCCTTGAAGGAGCACTTCACCACCGAGTAGGCGTTCTCGCCGCGGATGAAGGCGCCGACATCGGTCTTCTGGCGCAAGAGGGAGTTGGTCAGGTTTTCCAGTTCGTTGACGCCGCGCTGGATGTGGCCCTGCAAATGGCCAAACATGTTGACCATCGATTTCTCGATTTCACCGGTGTTGAACTTGTCGGCGCCGCCAACCTGGTCAAGCAGCTCGGCGATTTCCTTTGGCGTATAGCGGGCAAGGGATTTGGTCTCTTCCTTGTCGATGAAGTTGCGAACCTTCTTGACCATCTCATCTTCAGTGGTGACGATGAAGCGGTTGAACATGTTCTGGTAGTTCTGGTTGAAGTAATTGTAGACTTTTTCCTTCAGGCCGCCCATGACATCGAGGCGCTCCAGGACTTCCTTGGGCAAGCGGGAATTGACATGATGCAGGACCTTGTTGGTCTCCTCATGCAGCAGCTGGTCGACTTCCTTCTGCTGGTCACGGTTTTCTTGGGCCAGGGAGTTGCGGGAACCGACGGCGCTCGGCTTTTCGGGATGGTAAACGTTAGGACTTTTGGGAAGATCAATCGCACCCATGTATCTCTCCTTACACGCGAAGTGTGTTTCTTGGCTCTATAGTATCAGGAATCGTGAAATTGTAAAGTCTTCTTTAAAATTTTGTTTGTAGCACTATTACATATAATCGTAGATAAATGCAATTTTCAGCAATTTCGACTCTTTCAGATAATAAAGTGACGGCCAGTCAAACGCTGTCTCCCTACTGGCTTCGCGCCATCTCTGCTCGGCAAGCTCCTGAGCCGCCTACCAAGCGGTTGATTTTCAAGGCAATCGCATTATTCATGCTTGCCAAGTGCCAAAAAATAGTTCATTATTATCTAAGGAATCGCCAATTCATTACCGTACAAGCAGGTGGTCAGATGATGCGAAAGTCAGCCGCGATGGTCATACTCCTACTCATCGTTTGCAGTAGCCTGCTGTCCGCCGAAACCAGATCCGTCCCGGTGGATTTTTTCATCCTACTCGATGTATCCCTATCCATGGAAGGCGCGCCGATACGCGAGGCTCGCGAATTCACCGCCCAAAATGTTATCGGCGCCCTGGTTGAACCAGGCGATTGGGTCTGCCTGGTTAAATTCTGGGGCGAACATGAGGTCGTCTGGCAGGAGGCCATCGGCAGCCAGACCGACAAAGCGCGCCTAATTCGCAGCCTGGCGACCGTCCAAGCCGATGGACGCTTCACCGACATCGGTCTGGCCCTGGACCTGATCGACACCATTTTGCTGGAACGCGGGCAACCCGAGCGCCCCAAATATGTCCTCTTGATAACCGACGAAATCCAGGAGGCCCGGCCGGGAACCCCGTACTACGCCGAGGACCATGTACTCCGGCATCATATGCTGGACTATGTGCGGCGGATTGATCGCGGCCTGTATCGCGTCATCACTGTCGGCCATCCCCAACGCCAGGCTATCGAGGATTCCGCCCGTTACCTGTACGACTTGCTCAGCAATCCGCCTAGCCGCCCGGTCAGCCTCCTCCCCGGCGCGCCAACCGGCACCACCCTGACCGGCGTGATCGATCCGTTGACCGGTCAGCCAACCATCGCGGCCTACGGTGAAACGGAAACCGCCACGAGCGCGGAAACAGCCTCTGGAATGGCGCGAAAACCAGCCAGCCTAGCCATCCTCTTGTTCATTCTGCTACCACTCCTGCTGCTTGTTCTTATTGTCTGGCTAGTTCTGCGGCTGCGCAAGAACCGGCCGGTGGCAAAGCGGAAAACCAAGGAAGAAAGCAGTGAGCTTTGACGAGGCCCTGGCTTACTTTCAATCAAACGATCATTTCCTGATTTCGACGCACGAATCGCCCGACGCCGACGGACTGGGAGCCCAATACGCCCTCTGCCGCGGCCTGACAGCCCTCGGCAAACAGGCTGTCGCCTTGAACAGCGACGCCTATTCGGCCAAGTACAGTTTTATCGACCCCCAAGATCTCATCCAGACCATTGGCCAATGCGGCGACAGCCTGCCCTGGCTGGCTAGCGCCCACCTGGTATTGCTCGATACCAACGACATCCATTACGCCGGGCAGGTGGCGGCCTTCGCCCTAGCCCATAAACTGCCGGTTTTTATCATCGACCACCATGAATTAGAAGCCAGTCGGGAAATCAGCGGCTACGCGGTGATGGAAGCCTCCTCCTGTTGCGAGTTGATTTTTGAGCTCCTGAAGGCGCTGGGAATTGAAATGCAGCTCGATATGGCCAAGGCGCTCTTTGCCGGCATCGTGTACGATACCGGTTCCTTTTCCTACTCGAAAACGCGGGCCGGAACCTTCCAGGCGGCCATGGAAATGGTGACGCTAGGCGTCCAACCGGAACAAGTCCACGCCGCGTTATACGAATCTTCGTCTATCCAGGCCTTGCTCCTCAAGAAAAACGTCCTTTCCACCCTGGAATTGCACCGTGACAACAGCATTGCCATCCAGACCATGACCCAGGAAACCCTGATCCAGAGTGGGGCAAGCTACATTGATGCCGAAGACCTGATCAACATTCCCCTCCAGACTAAAAGCGTCGCCGTCTCCATCCTCTTCAAAGAAACGGACGCCAAACAAATTCGGTGCTCGCTGCGCGCCAAGGGGCAGATAAACGTGGCGGCCATCGCCCAAACTTTTGGCGGTGGTGGACACAAGAACGCCGCCGGCTTTAAGTCGACGCTCCCGCTTGCCGATCTCAAATCCAAAATGCTATCCTTGCTGCAGAGATTATTCTAACAGGCATACCAGGAACCACATGAAACGATATACGCAACCGCTTTTCTTCATCGGCATCATCCTGGCTAGTGCCGGGCTTGGCTTGTACCTATATTTTTCGGCCCGAAACAACGCCAACGAGGCTATCGAGCCAGTCCGGTATCGTACCCTGGTGGCTGGCGGCGCGGAAACGGCCAACGCTGGCGATGGCGAACCGGCCACCCGACTGAGTAGCGCGGTCAATCTACGCAGCGGTGAAACGCTACTCGATCTCTATTCTGTCAAGCTCGAGGCCAGCGGCCTTGAGGACAGCCAATTGCTGGTGGTGCGGGATGCCAACGATCCCTTCGGCTACCTGCGCATCATCGCGGCCAGTTACTCCCGCCTTCAGCGACAATGGCTGCGTATCTGGGAAGGCGTTACCCTGGCCACCAAGCTGCGCACCTTCCAGCTGCATGTCGTTGACATCATCGGCGACCACGGACTCAGCCTGGTGTGCATCGGCATGAACGAGCGTAATGAACAGACGATGATAATCTTCCGGCAAACCGCCGGCCTGAACCAGGACGCCACGTACTCCTTCACGCCCATCTTCGCGGCCAGCGCCGACAGTATCCTGATCGAGGAAGTCGAACGCAGCGAAAGTTACAAATTGGGTATTGCCAGCGAACAAAGCTTCAACGTCGCCGTCTGGCGGCGCGACCAAGCCAGTAGCAACCAGCTGGATCAGCTTAAGGAAACCTGGCGCTGGGACGAGGAAGCCCAAATTTACAACGCCAGCCGCGAGGAACGGATACCGGGAACCCGGATCGAGGAATTGCTGGCCAGCCAGATACTCGACGGCACAACCGAAACCTTCAGCGCTTTCTTGGATGGCGTCTGGTATAAAGAAAGCGCCGATCCTCTATCGGCAGAAGGGCTTTTCCTGGTCTTCCAAGCCGACAGCCAAACCATCCTGTTTGCCACCACCGATTCCGTGGAAGTCATGGACTGGAACAGCTCCAACCCCACCCGCTATGGCTTGTACCTCGCCTGCCAAAACCAATCGGTCCGCAACCTGCGGCGCCTGATTAATGTGGAGCTCGCTTCCAGCAGTAGTATCGACGTCCGGGTCTTCCAGGACATGCGCATCAAAATCGATATCGGGCGGACCTGGAATGGCAGCTACCGTCAACTGCCGCCGGACATGATGACGAGCCTGCAACGCCTTCCGGCCATGGCTTCCCTGCTGCAGAATAGGCTGCTGCAAGGCAGCTGGCAGAACCAGGACGGAGACCAGCTGGAATTCGAAGAAACCGGCTTTCGACTGGCCATGAACGAACGTGAAAGCCTTGGCGTGTACAACCTAGGGCAGCTGGCGGGCGGCAATATCCTCAACCTGCAAACCGTGTCTGATTCAGCGGCGCCTCTACGGCAGAATTACCTCATCACCATCGAAGAAGTGGAGCGATCTGGTCAGCGCCTGCGTCTCCTGAAATTGCAGCCGATCGATCTGACTATCGATGGCTGGACCGCCAGCAACCAGGCGTCGCTCAGCTTCGAACAAGCTATCGGTCAGAATTGAGTCAGGGCACACTGATCAGCGGCCAAGCCTCGAAACCGGCATCCTTCAAGGCTAGCAAAGTCCGGGCCGGATCGACGCCGGCCGCGACATATACCAGAATGACCATAGTAGTTCCCCGGCTGCGCTGAACTTGCAAGCCGCTGAAACCAGCGGCTTGCAAACGCTGCAACGCGTCCTCGGCATTGGCCTGGCTGCTAAAGGCTCCGACCTGATAAAAAAGCACTGGGCTAGCCACCGTGCCGGCGGCACTGGTAGCTTGGCCGGTGGCACTGGCGGCTTGGCTGGCCGCCGCTGGGTTCCCCGACGCGCTCGGCGCGGGCTGGGCAGTGACAGCTGGGGCGGCCGGTTGTCGGCTGAAGCTTTCCAGCCCCTGCAGCATATAGGGCATGGCTGGCCAGGTGGATGCCGGCCTTTCACCATACTCGGCGCGCAGCACCCGCTGCCAGGCTTCGCGCTCGGCTGGAGTCCCGGCGGCTATGGCCAGTTCCAGCGCCGCCAGCCGGCTGCCGGCGTCGTTGAGAGCCAGGATGAATACCGCCTTGGCCATAGCGCCGGGCAGATCAGCTTGCATATAATGCGCCCAACCCATGATGATGTGCGCCCGGGCCGCCAGCGGGGCTGCCGGCAAGCGATCCAGCAGCCGCTGCGCCAGGTCCAAGGCCTTGTCGGGATGGCCGCCGTTGAGCCAGGCTGTCGCGGCGGCCGCCAGGCAATCGAGGGCAGCGGTCTGGGGCTGGGTCTGCCAGGCTAGTTCCCAGGCCGAGGCGGCGGCCTGCCAGTTACCCAGCAATTCAAGCATCAGAGCTTTTTCCCGCCGTAAACGCTGCCCGTCGGCCGGGTTCAAGGCCAGGCCGACCATCTGGTCAAGGATATCCAGAAGGGTGGCCGGATCGCGCTCGCGACTGAGTAAGGCCATAACCTGCTGGACAAAGTCGGGACGGGCGGCCATAGCGGCGATGGTTGCCCGGTCGGGCCAGGCCTGGGCGGCCAGGGCCGGAACGAGGGCAAAACACAGCACCAGGCCAATCAATTTGAGATTGTAGCCAGAAAAAAACATCCGCTTCAGTCTGGTTGAATCTTGCCCCGGCGGCGGCGGGACACTGGGGCTGGGGTGGGAACTGGCTGAGGAGTCGCCCCGGGATCCGATACGGAAGCCGCCTCAGGCTTGAAGGCTTCGTCACCGGCCGCCGTCAACTGGCGACCGGAAGCCTGCCCGTTGGCCGACGAGGTAGGCTTGGTCCCGCGGTGCTGACCTCGTCCCAGGCTGATGAAAAAAGCCACCACCAAGCCCAACAAAAAGGCCACCAGTAAGGTAAGCACCACCGGCACGTTGGTGAAGGTAAAGAACACCAAGGATACGTCGCTCCGGTTCTCGAGGTTGAAGCCGAAAAAAACCAGCAGCAACGACATAATCAGGATCAGGACCAACAATTTCCGGGGCATGACGCACTCCTTGCCGTGCAAGATCGAGCAGGCGCCGACAGGGCTGGCCTACGATACCAGTGTAGCCTTAAATGTATTGCCACGCAAGCTGTCCAACCGGACGTTCACGAAACTGCCAACCAGACGCGCCTCACCGGGAAAGACCGCCATCATATCCTGTTCGGTCCGGCCCAGCACTTCGCTGTCGCTCTTGCGCGAGGTCGACTCGACCAGGACGGGGAATATCCGCCCCAGGCTGGCGCGCATCACCTGGCGGCTAATATCGCGCTGCAATTCGATGACCCGGGCCAGCCGTTCCTTCTTGACCGCGGTGGACAGCTGGCCCGGCATGGCGGCGGCCGGCGTCCCCTCGCGCGGATTGAAAAAATACATGTAAGCATAGGCAAAGCGCAGGTCACGCAGTAAATCGAGGGTAGCCTCCAGATCAGCTTCGGTCTCGCCGGGAAAGCCCACCAGAATATCGGTCGACAGCGACACATCGGGCAACTGAGCGCGGACGCGCGCCACCAGGTCGCGGTAGCTTTGGACGCTGTACTGCCGGTTCATGGCGGCCAGCACCCGGTCAGAGCCATGCTGGACGCAGAGGTGGATATGGCGGGCGAAAACCGGGTGCGCGGCCAGGACGGCGATGGTGGCGTCCGACAGATCCTTAGGATGGCTGGAGACGAAACGAATGCGGCCAATACCGCGGCCGGCCAGGGACTGGGCCAGCCAGTCCAGGAGACCCGGAAAGTCAAGCGGGCCGTTGGCCAGGCGCTGCCGCAGGTCGGCCTGGGCGGCCGTCCGCTGGCCACCCGCCTGGTCGGGCGCCTGGCCTGACAGTTGGTCGCCAGTGATCTGACTAAAACCGTCCTGCCAGCAATAGGAATTGACATTCTGGCCCAACAAGGTCACTTCGCGCACCTGGTGTTCGGCCATCCGGTCCAGCTCCGCTAAAATGGCCAAGGGGTGGCGCGATATTTCCCGTCCGCGCACGTACGGCACGATGCAGTACGAGCAGAAATTGTTGCAGCCGTGCATGATCGGCACGAAGGCCTTAAAAGAACCGCTTTCTTCGTGGCGACTGGCGAATACGAAACGCGGGCTCTCCTCAACGGCGGCCAGTACCCGTCCCTGGGCGGCGGCGTCGATGATCAACCCGAAGGCCTGTTTCTGAAAATTGCCGAGGACATAGTCGATAGCCGGCTGCTTCTGGCGCATGGCCTCTTTGAGACGCTCCGCCATGCAGCCGGTGACTACCATAATGAAGGCGCGCTGCTTCTTGAGCGCGGCGAAATGGGAAATCCGACCCCAGGCCCGGTTCTCGGCCGTTAGGCGCACCGAACAGGTATTAATGACTACCAGATCGGCCGCCTCTGGTTGCGCAGCCGCCGCCCAGCCGCGTTCCTGCAGGCAATTCTCCAGCGCCGCCGATTCAGCCTTGTTCATCTGGCATCCATAGGTCTCGAAAAAATACTGCATAAGCTCCTATCTAGCGTAATTGTACCGGCTTTTGAAGTATTGAAAAGCCGCATCCGCGTTTTTCAATACCCTGCCGGGCGCACATAAAAACAGCGACCCATCGCGGATCGCTGAGCGCAAAGCGGCCGGCGGCGGATACTTAGGAACGCGACTTGAGCCCGCGCGAGAATTTGATGAAGTTAAAGATACCAAAGCCGATCAAGCCTAGTCCGCTGACCAAGGCCAGGCCACTGACGGCGCCCGGGAGGATCAAGGTGGCCAAACCCAGCACGCCGGCGCCGATGAGTAGGCCGTTAGCCAGCTTGGTGTTCTGCTTGTTGCGGATCAAGCCTACCACGCCGGTCAGGGTGAAGACGCCGCCCAGGATGGCCGCGCCGATCGGATTGCCAACCAGGGCGGTGACCACGAGCATGCCGGCTCCAGCCGCGCTACCGAAAAAACCGCGCAAGCCATACTTGCGCACCACTTCGGCCGATACCGGGTAATTGTCTGACATAGATTCCTCCTCTACTATTCCGTCGCCGGCGTAATCCCTGACGGCGAAGCGGCCGTTGATACTTTATCAGGCGGCGGGTCAACGACGGTCAGCGTAAATATACCAACAATTCCGCCAAACGTAAACCGCTTTGCGGGAAAGTTATGCCCAGGGCGCGCTTTCTCAGTGCCGGAAACAACGCTGGCCGGTAAATTTCATGGCGACGCCGCGCTCATTACAAGCCTGGATGACATCCCAGTCGCGCAACGAGCCGCCGGGCTGCAGCACCGCCCGCACGCCCTGCTCCACGCCGACCAGCAGGCCGTCCCGGAAGGGGAAAAAGGCGTCGGATACCATGACCGAGCCGGGCAGTCCGCCCTGGCGCTGGTGCGCCTCGGCGGACAGGGCGGACTTGGCGGCCGGATCGCTGTGCCACTCGTTCCAGGCCTGGCCGTAACGTTCCCAGCACAGCCGATCCTCCAGCTTGCGCAGGGCCTTATAGACCGCGATCTCGGCCACGCCCACTCGGTCTTGCTCGCCGGTGCCAATGCCCACCGTCCGGCCATCCTTGACAAAGATGACCGAGTTGCTGGTGACGCCGCATTCCACCGCCCAGCCGAACAGCATGTCGGCCAGCTCGGCCTCGGTTGGTTGGCGCTGGACGCAGTACAGCCTATCCTTATACGTGGTTTCGGCCGGCAGGAGGTCGGCGGCGGCGCGGATGGCCGAAACGAAGGACAGCTGGGCAACGCAGCCGCCGTCCAGCAAGGTCTTAAACTCGATATTGCGGACGGGGGCGTAGCTGGCTAGCTTGGCGATATTGGGCAGGCACATGACGCGCAGATTCTTCTTGCGGGCAAAAATTTCCAGAACCCCCGGCGCAAAGGCCGGCGCGGCCACCACCTCGCAATAAGCCTCAGCGATGGCCGCGGCCGTAACCAGGTCGAGCTCGCGGTTGAGCACCACGGCGCCGCCGAAGGCGGCCACCCGGTCGGCAAAATAGGCCTCGTGGTAAGCCTCGGCCAAGCTGCCGGATACGGCCACGCCCGACGGATTGTTATGCTTCATGATGGCGCAGGCCGGTTTGTCCATCAAGTAGCGCAGGATATTGAGGGCGGCGTCGACGTCGGTCAGGTTGGTCTTGCCAGGATGCTTGCCGAACTGGAGCAGCTCGGCGCTGGTCACCAGCCCGCCGTCGGCCTGGATCAGGCTGCCGTCGGCCAGGCTGATATTGCCGCCGACCGGCGCGTATAAGGCGGCGCTCTGATCCGGATTCTCGCCGTAACGCAGGCCGCGGCGCTGGCCATCGACCAGCCACTCGACTTTTTGGTAGCGCAGGCTGGTGGCCTGGCCGGTCTGGTCGCGAAAAACGATTTCCAGGCTGACCGGGAAGGCATCCGCGCCGATGTCCTTATACTGGGAGGCTAATGAAGTGGTTTTCATGCCACCGAGTGTAACACGCTTCAATCCCTTTGTGCAGCCAGAATGGTCTGCAGATTTTCGCGGTAATCGGCATTTTCCGGCATCATGCAGATGGCGGTACGCAGCAAGCGCTCCGCGCCGGCCAAGTCACCAAGGCGGCGGCGCAGACCGGCCAGCCGGTTCATGACGACGGTGTCCTCCGGACGCCGCCGGCGCAGGTCTTCCAGTACGCCGGCAGCGCTGGCCAGCTGCCCCTCGGCTTCCAGACGGCTGGCTTCCTCGATGCTGCCCTCGTTATCGTCGCAGACCGGGCAGTCCACGTCCGGCAGCGAGGTCAGTTCCACGATCAGCATGGCGCGGTCGTCGGACTGCTGCATGCCGGCGGCGAACATCCGAACCTCCTCCAGAATACTGCTGACCAGGGCGGACGGCCGGGCGGCGCCGTGCTCGGCCAGCAAGGAGCGCAAGCGGGACAGGTCGAAGTACTCGCCGCTGCGCGAACGGGCCTCGATGATGCCGTCGGTATAGAGTATCAGCTTGTCGTCCGGAGTCATGATGACGCTGCCAACGCTGCAGACGAAGCGCTCGGCGATGCCGATCAACTGGCCGTCAGCGATATCCAGCTCCTCGACCGAGCCATCAACGTGACGCAGCAGGGCCGGATGGTGGCCGGCGTTGGCAAAGGTCAGGCGGGCCGTCGGAATGTCCAGTATGGCCACGAAGGCCGACAGGAAGTAGGTTTCGTCGCCGATCAGTTGGCACATCTCGCTGTTGACTTCGGACAGCACCAGATTGGGGGCGCGGCCGGGCAACAAATGTGACCGGAAGCTGACCTTGGCCATGGCCGCAATCAGGGCGGCCGGCACGCCGTGCCCGGAGACGTCGCCGATAATGAAGGCGTAGCTCTGCCGCCCCAGGTCGATGACGTCATACAGGTCGCCGCCGACGTTGGCCATGGCCTGGTAGCGGGCGCCAAACGACAGCCAGGGGCAAACCGGCAACTCGGCCTCGGTGGGGATGATCTTGCGCTGGACGGCGGCGGCCATCTGGACTTCTTCTTCCATCTGGTCGTTGCGCATGCGCAACATGGTATTAGCCTCGTTCAACTCCAGGGTGCGCTCGGCCACCTTGATTTCCAGGGTCTCGGAATAGCGCACGATCTCGGCCCGCTGCGCTTCCAGGCATTCGTGGTCCTGGTACAGGCTGTCGGCTACCTGGTTGAAGAAGTCGGCTAGCTGACCGAACTCGTCGAGATTATCCAGGCGAATACGGTACGACAGATCGCCCTCGGCCAGCGCCAAGGCGCCTTTGGCCAGGGCCTTGACGGGCTTGGCGATGTGGCGAGATTCGATAATAGCCAGGGCGATGGCCAGCAGCATGGCGGCGGCGGAAATAATCAGCAAGGCCCGATAAAACTGGATGACCAGGCCAGCCACGTCCTGGATCGGCCCGAAGGTGACGATCAGCCAGCCGGTGCGCGGCACCTGGGCGGATGCGAAGTATTGGCCGGACTGGCGCAAGAGGCCGCTGGTCGTTTCCTTGGCCTGCATGGCCGGCCGCAGGGCAGTCAGAGGCGAACCTGGTTCGAACAAGGTGGGCCGGCCAAAGGGTGTATTGGCCGGCTGGTCGCCTAGGGTGATGAAACGACCGTACTGATCAACCAGCCAGGTGGAGGAAGCGGCGCTGAAGCGACGGTCGGCCACGGCCTGATGCAGACTGGACAGGAAAATGTCGGCCGCTAGCACGCCGACTAATTCCCCGGCGGCCGTCCGGCAAGCCAAGGACAGCGTAATAACCGTTTCACCGGTACCCTGGTCGATATAGGGACTGCTGACCACCGCTTGGTCGGTCAGGGTGGCTGGCGTAAACCAGGGTCGTTCCAACCAGTTAAAATCGGCTTCCGGCAACCAGCCCGAGCCATCGACGAAGTAGCCCTGCCCCATCCTGGTTACGCCAGGCGCTTCCACGACCGCCCCCTTACCGCGCGCCACCGAGCCAAAATAGACAAAGGGCGTTTCGGCGTCGCCCCTAACTGCGTCGTTGAGAATGGTTTGCAAGGTGCTTGGATCGTCGCGGAAGCGCAGTACCGCGCTGCGCAGCACCTCGAGTCGGCCGGTTTTTACGGCCAGCCAGTTACCGAAATCGCGGCCGGCGATGGCCATGTCGCGGGTGATGTTGCCGAGGACGGCCGTCTCGATGGAACGGGCCAGGGTAAAATAGATGGTGATGCCGATACTGGCAACCACCAGAGCGAAGAGGGCCATCAAACTGAGGAAGATACGGCGGGTAACCGAAAACCGTCCCAAGGCAAATTTCATACCACTCTAAAGATATACAATAAACAAAGTCTTGACTACCGGCTGGTGGCAACTGATATATCAGATATTGGTACCACCGGCCTGTTTGCCCAGGTGCGCTTGCCAGCTCCGGGCAGCGGCGTTATACTGCTTGCAACCAAACCCGCTCAATGCCAGCGCCCAGGATCGCGACACCATGACAATTGGCCCGCCCAGCCTATTCATTGTATTCATCGACTCGTTCGACTTGGCCGAGACCTGGTACCGACAGGCTCCCGGCCTGATAGCGCCAGCCCGGCAGGCCCAGCTACAGCGGCTGAGTCGGGCCGAAGACCGCGCCCGCGGATTATTCGCCGAATGGCTGTGCCGCGCCAGTCTGGCCAGCTGGTCCGGCCGGCGCTATGCCGATATAACCATAACCAAGGATGCCCTGGGCAAGCCGTTGCTGGCCGCCGCAGGCTGGCCCGGTCCAAAGCTGAGCTTCAACTTGTCGCATAGCCACCGGGCCGTAGCCGTACTAATTGACAGCCAGCCGGTCGGGGTCGATATCGAGTTTATCGAGCCGATTACCGAAGCGGCGCTCGATGGCCATCGCTTATTCATGAATGACGCCGAAGCCGCCGTCTTCGAAGGCCTGAGCGCCCCGGCCGAGCGCCAGGCCTACTACTACGGCCGGTGGACCGTCAAAGAAAGCCGCCTCAAGCAAGCCGGCCGGGGCCTGTCCGGCGATCCGCGCGCTCTTAACTGTGGCGCTTGGCACCCGGCGGGATCCGCCGGAGCCGCCGGAGCCGCCGGCTCATCGGCCGCGGACCTGGTGTGGCTGGGGCGTTACGCGGCGCCCCAGGTTCCGGCCTGGACCGATGTTTACCGTTATCGTGATCACTATCTGTTGGCTGCCAGCCTGCGCCGGAACCTGCCGATCCGGATTCACCACCTGGATTGCGCCGCTCTGAAGGCCGGCCTGCCTGAGCCACTGGGCGGTCAGGCTTGACAGCCGGGGGAAACAGCTATTGGAAAGGGAATTTAGCCTCCCCGAAGGCCGGTCGCAACTGATCCACCCAGATGGCCTGGCTATCATACTCGGCCAAGAAGGGCTTGAGCACCCAGTCGGCTTGCCGGCCCTGTACCAGTTGCAGGTTCAGGTACGGGCGGCCATTGACCTGGCAGACGCCCAAAACCTGGACCTTGCCGCAATGCGCCGACATGACCGGCCCGCGCACCGTCCTAGCCAAACCGGAAACCGATTGGTAGGCCTCCCGGAAAATATGCCAAGCGCGGACTAGCGGCACCCCGAAATAATGCTGGGCGCCGGTATCGCGAACGATAAACATATAATAAGGCACGCAGCCAAGGCTGGCTTGATCTCGCCACATGGCGGCCCACAGCGCCGGGTCGTCGTTGATATGGCTTAATAGAGGCGATTGGGTGAAGATCTGGGCGCCGCTAGCGATGATGCGCGCAATGGCCGCCCGCACCGGGTCCGAGCTGAATTCGCGTGGATGGTTGAAATGCGCCATGATGGCCAGACGCTTGCCGCTGCGGACGACTTTCTCGAACAAGGCCAGCACTTGATCGGCATCCGGGTCACTCAGGAAGCGCTGCGGCCAGGAAGCCAGCGCTTTGGTGCCGATGCGGATGGTGCGCAGGCCGTTACCCGTCGAAGCCAACAAGGGCTGGAGATAGCGCTCCAAGACGGCGGCCTTCATGACCAAGGGATCGCCGCCGGTAATAAGCACCTCGCTGACGGTCGGGTGGGCCGCCAGGTAGCGGATCAGGGGGTCGACCTCGCGCGCCTCGATGCGCATTCCGTTGTCCGCGATGAATTGCGGCCAGCGGAAGCAGAAGGTACAGTAGGCGTGGCAAGTCTGGCCATGGCTCGGGAAAAAGAGGACCGTCTCGTTATATTTGTGTTGCAGACCTGGCAAGGTTTGGCCATCCAGCGTCGGCAGATTGCAGTCCATTTGGCCGGCGGGATGGGGATTAAGTTCCTGGCGGATAGCGGCGGCGGCGCGCCCAAGCTCGGCCGGCGTGGCCTCACACCGCATCAGATCGGCAAGGCGCGCGAAATGCGCGGGCTTCAGCATATCCGCTTGCGGGAAATTGATGCGAAAGCAGGGATCATCCGGCGCCTTGTCCCAATCGATAAGCTTGTCCACGACATAGGAGTTTGTCCTAAACGGAAAAACCTTGGCCACGACCTCGATAGCCAGGCATTGCTCCGCGGTCAAGGCCGTAATTTGGGGAATGGTCCGGAAATTGGAGACATCATAGGCCTGGTAGGCCGGCCGCGCGCCTGAGGCTTGCAACTTCATCTCGCACATGCGATCGTCCCGCCTTTCATGGTGTATCCGCAGTGACGGCGGCGGCCTGGACAGCGGCCTGGTCAGCGACCTGGCGGCGCCACAACCCATCGGCCGCGGCTTGCAGGGCATCCTTGTCTTTCAGGATGATGACATCCGGCACGGCGTCCGGCAACTCGTCTTCCATGCGCCGCAGCCGCCTGACCAGCAGGCCGCCGATGGCGACGATGACCATGCCCAGACCGGCCACGGCCACCATTAGGCCAAGGCTGCGCTCGGCGCCGCCGCCGATGGCCACCCGCAGCCAGACCTTGAGCGCCTGACCGCCGGTCAGCAAGGGCACGAAAACGGCCTGGTGCAAAGAGCTGGCCGTCAGGAAGCCCAGCGGTACCATCGACCAGCCGATCAGCTGGTTGATGGCGATGATCCGACCCTGCAACTCCAGGCCGACCTTGTTCTGGATCAGGGTCAGCCAATGGGTATTCATCAAAGCCAGGCTCAGGCCAAGCCCGAACATGCCCAAGGCGGCAAAGAGGGTCGAGGGCCGGGCGGCCAGCAGCATGGCCGACAGCCCATAGGCCGCGCCGAAGGCGATCATGCCGACGGCCCGCTTCCGCGTACCACCCCACAGGCTCATCACCAGGCTGCCAATCAGCACGCCGACGCCATTCAAGGCCGAGACGAACCCCAGGGTATCGGCCGAGGCGAAGGACAGGATCAGCGGCACGGCGCTAACGTTGGTCAGGCTGTATAAATAATTAAATACCGTGAAATAGAGCATCATGAGCAGCAAGGCGGGACGTTTGACCACGTAGCGCCAGCCGCCGGTGATCTCCCTAAAAAAAGATTCCTCGCGCTTGAAGAAAAGCCTATCGGGGAAGCGCACTAGTAGCATCACTATGATGGCGAAGGCGAAGGTCGCCAGGTCGACCAGGGCCAGACCGCGCAGGCCGATGCCAACCAGCAGGGCGCCGCCCAGGAACATGGCGATGATGTCGCCGATAGCGCCGCCCAGGGTTACCAGGCCGTTGCAACGTCCCAGGAATTGCTTCGGCACCAGCTGGGCGATAGCCGCCAGGTAAGCCGGACGCTGGAAAGCGTTGGCCAGCGAGGCGATGGAGACGATAAAGTAGATGTGCCAGATGCGCAGCGCGCCGCTCAGAAGCAGGACTAATAGTAAGAGCGTGCTACTAGCCGACAGGCAATCACTCAATATCATGATCTTGCGCTTGTCCCACCGATCGGCCAAGAGCCCGGAAAACGGCAGCGCCAGAATGCCGGGCAGGAAGGCCAGCACCTGGATGACGGCGAAGGCCGATAGCGAGCGGGTTTGCTGGAAAACCCAGACCCCCAGGCCGAATGAAGTGAAACTGGTACCAACCAAAGAAACGAATTGCCCCATGGCCACCAGGAAGAAGGTGCGCAGGCTAGGTACCGGGGCGATACTGGCCGCGTGGCTGGTCGCTGCCACCTGGCTAGGCTGGCCGACGGCCGGAGCCTCTACCGTTTCGGCCGCAGCCTTGGCCGGACAGGCCGGTTCCGGCCGAGTGGCGTCGGCCAGCCGCTGCCGCACGATCAAGTCGGCTAGCTGGACAGCTTGATGCTTGAGGAAGTAGTGACCAGCGGCCGGGATAACGGCCAGGTCGGCCGCTTGGCCGAAGTATTCCCATTCCCGGTAGCGTTCCTGGTAGAGCTCGGTCGCCCGGTCCTGCTCGCCGACCACGCAGCTGATGGGCGCCTGGGTCTTGGGCACCGCCTTGGCCTCGTAGGCGGCCGTATAGAAGTCGCCGGCTTGGCGGATATCGTGGCGGATACCGGCGATGGCCCGTTTTTGGTCGGCCTCGCCCAGCTCCTCGGCAAAGCCGCCGAGGGCGCGCAAGCCTTCGTAAATTTCTCGGCTCGAGATACGCCTTTCGGCCGGGAAGAGTCGATTCATAAAACTGAACAATTTGC
The DNA here is from genome assembly GCA_001829185.1 of Spirochaetes bacterium GWB1_60_80. Classification (GTDB taxonomy): domain Bacteria; phylum Spirochaetota; class Spirochaetia; order Treponematales; family UBA12059; genus UBA12059. The sequence goes on along the minus strand of MIAR01000042.1, from coordinate 20,693 downwards.
CGGGCAGGCGCGGCACGGGGAAGGCGCCGGCGATATAGAGGCGCTCGACGGCGGCGCCACGGGCCTCCAGGCGGCGGGCGATTTCCAGGGCCAAGGCCGAGCCGACGCAATGCCCGTACACCAGAAACGGGCCAGGGTCGGCGGCCAAGGCCTCGACGACGCAGCGCTCGGCCACCTGGCCGATTGGCTCCAGGGCTTCGTCCGGCCGGCTGGCGTCATGGCCGGGAATTTGGACCGCAAACAGCCGGATACCGGCCGGCAAGGCTTCGGCCAAGGGCCGGAAGAGGATGGCGCTGCCGCCGCCATACGGCACGCAGATCAAGGCAGCCGTCCCAGAGGCCGCCTCTTGGGGCCGGCTGAGTTCGTGCAGCAGCCGCTGGGGCTGGCCAGCCTCCGAACCGAGGCACTCGGCCCGGGCCGCCAGGGCGCGAATAGTGGGAAACTTGAAGATATCCATCACGCCCAGGCCGTCGCCGCTGCGCCTGGCTACCCGCATGGTCTTGAACGAATCGCCGCCGATATCGAAAAAATTGTCGTCGATGCCGACTCTCTCCTGGCCCAGCACCTCGCGCCAAACCTCGGCATAACGCCGCTCGCGCTCCGTCCGCGCGGCGATGTAGGCCTCGCCGTCCAGCCGGCCGATTTCCGGCGGGGAGGGCAGTCTGGCCCGGTCGGCCTTGCCATTGGCGTTGAGGGGAATGCCGGCCAGAAAAACAAACACCGCCGGCACCATGTAATCCGGCAATCTCTGCCGCAGCGCTTCCTTGAGCGCGCCGGCGCCGGGAGCGGCCTGTCCGGCGTTCGGCACCACATAGGCAATCAGCCGCTGCCCACCATGCGGATCGGCCGTGGCCATAGCCAGCGCCGCCTGCACGCCCGGGCAGGCGCAGAGGGCGGCCTCGATCTCGCCGGCCTCGATGCGGTAGCCGCGGATCTTGATCTGAAAATCCAGCCGGCCCAGCAGTTTGAGCGAGCCGTCGGCCCGAAAGCAGGCCAGGTCGCCGGTGCGATACATGCGGGCGCCAGGCTCGGGGCTGAACGGATCGGGCACGAAACGCTCGGCGCTCAGGGCCGGCCGGCCACAGTAGCCGCGGGTAACGCCGGCGCCGCCGATGCACAGCTCGCCGGGCACGCCCGGCGGCGTCGGCTGAAACCGGGCGTCGAGCGTGTAGACCCGGACATTGGGCAGCGGCGACCCCAGGGCGAGCGTGGCCGAACCGCCGGCCGCCGCCAGCGCCGCCCCCTCCACCTCGCGCACCAGGGTGGCGCAGGTCGTTTCGGTAACGCCGTAGTGGTCCTGGACGATGCAGTCCGGGTTCTGGCGCTTTACCTTGGCGACGGTATCCCAATGGCTGGCCTCCCCGGTGAAGATGACCAGATGGCGCGGCACGATCGGAGCCGCCTCGGCCTCGCCTTGGAGGGCGTCGTAATGGCTCGGTACCAGCTTCAGGACGTCGATGCGGTTGTCCTTGAAATACTCGGCCATCCCCTGCGGGTCGGTCGCCCGCTGGTAGGATATCAGGTGGCAGGTCCCGCCGGTCACCAGCGGCGCCCAGAACTGGATGGTCCCCAAATCGGTGGACAGGGTCGAAACCATGGCGAACTGCATGCCCGGTTCCAGGCGCAGCCTGGGCATCAGCCCCAGGAAGTAGTTCAGGTAATTCCGGTGCTCGACGGCCACGCCCTTGGGGCGCCCAGTGGAACCGGATGTGAATAAAACATAAAACAAATTCGCCGAACCCAACTTCAGGCCGAGATTGTCCGGCTGGCAGGCGGCGATGGCCGCCTGGTCGCGGTCTACCAGTATCGTCGTCGGGCTAGCCGCCGCCGGGCCATCCGCCGTCGGGCAGCGGTCGGCCAAATCCGCGCTGCTGACCAGGAAGCGCGCGTCGGCCTCCTCGAGCATCAGGCGAATCCGCTGCGCCGGATACTGCGGATCGAGCGGAACGTAGGCCCCGCCGGCCTTGAGGATGCCGAAAAGGGCGACCAGGGCCTCGGTTGATTTTTCGACGAGCAAGCCGACGCGGCATTCCGGTCCGACTCCCAGGGATCGCAGGTAGCGGGCCAGGCGGTTGGCGCGCTGGTTGAATTGGCGGTAGCTCAGGGACTGGCCCTCGAAGCGGACGGCGATAGCCTCCGGGCTGCGCTCCGCTTGGCGCTCGAAAAGCTCATGCATGCAACTGGGCCCGACTCGGTCTTCGGCGCCGGTTTGCCATGAGGCGATCAGGCGCTCCCGCCTATCAGCGTCCATGATGGCCAGACCGGAAATCGGGGCGGCCGGATCGGCCACCAGACCGCGGAGCAGGCACTGGAAGCTGTCCATCATGCCGGCTACGGTTTGGCGCTGGAACAGCTCAAGGTTATAGGTAACGGACGCCTCGATACGGCCGGCCCGTTCCTCCAGGACTATGCCCAAATCGGTTTTGGCGGTCTCAGTATGGATACCCAGATCGACCAGCCGCAGGCCGGGCAGGGACGGCGGCCGGCCGGGTAAATTCAAGTAATTAAAAGTTACTTGATAGATGGGGTGATGGCTCAGGCTGCGCGGCGGATTGATGGCATCGACGACGCGCTCGAAGGGCAGGTCCTGATTCTCGTAGGCGTCCAGGGTCAGATCGCGCACCCGGGCCAACAATTCCAGGCCGCTCGGATCGCCGGACAAGTCAGCCCGCAATACTAGGCTGTTGATGAACATGCCAATCAGGCGTTCGGTCTCCAATTGGCCGCGGCCGGCGATGGGCGCGCCGACCACGATGTCATCCTGCCCGGAATAGCGCTGCAGGCAGATCGCGAAAGCCGCCAGCAGGACCATGAAGGGCGTGGTCTGGCTGCGGGCGGCCAGGTCGTGGATAGCCTGCCCCAAGACGGGACTGAGTTCGAAGCCCAGGCTGGCGCCTTGGGAGCCTAGCTGGATGGGACGCTGAAAGTCGGTAGGCAGGGACAGGACTTCTGGCGCGCCGGCCAGCCGGTTTCGCCAATAGCCCAACTGGATCTGCTGGTGGGAGGTGTCCAATTGGCCGCGCTGCCAGCAGGCATAATCCCGGTACTGGATAGGCAGGGGCGGCAGGGACAGGCTTTGCCCCTGGCAAAAGGCGCGGTACAGCTCGGCCAGCTCGCCGAAAAAGACCGAGCTCAACGACCAGCCATCGGCCGCGATATGGTGCATGCAGACCAGCAGGTAATGCCAGTCCTCCGCCAGCTGAACCACGAGCAGGCGCAGCATCAGGTCTTGCTCCAGGTCGAAGGGCAACAGCGACTCGGCGCGCAGTCGGTCAAGGGCCGCTGGCGCGCGTTCTTCAGGCGGCAGGCCTCGTAAGTCGACCGGGCAGATTGCCAAGCGGGGCGCGGGATGGCTCTTCAGGCTCACCCCGCCACCGCCAGCGTCTGATTCCCGGACCTGAAAGACAGTGCGCAATACCTCATGGCGCTCCAAAATGGCATTGCCGGCCTTTTCCAGGGCGGCTAGGTTGAGCGGGCCTTCGACACTAAAACCTTCGGGGATATTGAAGCTGGCGCTGGTCCTGTCCATCTGGTACAGAAACCAGAGCCGCTCCTGAGCCGAAGACAGGAAGGTATCCGTGTCTGCGGATTGACAATCGGCGGCCACGGGCAAAATCGAGCCGGAGTCCTGCCGGCCGTCAGCCCTCAAGGCGGACTGGATGGCTTCGGCCAACTGAGACAGGATCGGCGCCTTGAAAATGGCGCGTAATGGCAATTCCACGGCAAAGGCCTGCCGCAGGCGGGCAATCACCTGGGTAGCCAAAAGTGAATGGCCCCCCAGCTCGAAAAAGCTATCGCCCCGCCCTACCCGCTCGATAGCCAGCACTTCCTGCCAGATGGCGGCCACCCGCGCCTCGACGGACCCGATGGGCGGCTCGAAAGCGCGGCTGGCAAAGGCCATCGCGTCTGGCGCCGGCAGGGCGGCCCGTTCCAGCTTGCCATTCGGCGATAGCGGCAGCGCGTCCAGCCGCACGAAGGCGGCCGGGATCATGTATTCCGGCAGGCGCTGCAGCAGGTGGGCGCGCAGGGCCTCGACGCCGATCGACTGCCTTTCGACAAAATAAGCCACCAGCCGGATGTCGCCAGGGGCGAAGTCGCGGGCCAGCACAACAGCTTCGCGCACCGCCGCGTGATCCAACAGCCGAGCCTCGATCTCTCCCAGCTCAACCCGGTAACCGCGCAGTTTAACCTGAAAATCACGGCGGCCCAGGAATTCGATGGATCCGTCCGCCAGGTAGCGCCCCAGGTCGCCGGTTTTATACAGACGTTCCGCCGGCCGGGCGGCCAGACGGCCGACCGTAAAGCGCTCGGCCGTCAGCTCCGGTCGATCAAGGTAGCCGGCGGCCAGGCAAACCCCGGCCAGATAAATTTCGCCGCTGACCCCGACCGGGACCGGTTCGAAATTGGCGTCCAGGATATAGACCCGGCTATTGGCGATAGGCCGGCCGATGGGCGGCAAGTCCGGCCAGTCAGCCGGGGCGGCCGGCAGGGTGTAGGCCGTTACGACGTGGCTCTCGCTCGGCCCATACTGGTTTTCCAGGCGGCATTCCGGCAGGCGGCGCAACAAATCGCGCAGATTGGCGGTCGCCTTCAGCTGTTCGCCGGCGGTAATGATGTGCCGCATGGCCTTGGGCAGGCTGCCGCCGGCCGCCGCCGCGTCGGCTAACTGGTCCAGGGCGATAAAGGGCAAAAAGAGGCGCTCGACGGCGAACTCGCCCAAGGTGCGCAGCAAAGCCCGGGCATCGCGCCGCGTCTCATCGTCGACCAGTACCAAGGTTTGGCCGGCGCAGAGGGTAGCGAAGATTTCCTGAAAGGAGACGTCGAAGCTGATAGGCGAATACTGCAGGGTTCGGGCGGCCTTCCCGGCCGGGCCGCGCTCCATCTGCCAGCGGATCAAATTACCCATGGCGCCGGCCGTCATGGCCACGCCTTTAGGCTGGCCGGTCGAGCCGGAAGTATATATCACATAAACCAGGTCAGCCTCGTCGCCGCCGCTACCGGTCGGCTCATCGCCGGACAGACCTTGCCAAGCGTCGCCATCGCGATCCAGGCAGACTAGTCGGCCAGCACCCGGCGGTAATGCGCAAAGCAGGCTGGATTGGCTCAAGACCAAGCTGACCTTGGCGTTGTCCAGCATATAGGCCAGCCGATCGGCTGGATAGGCCGGATCCAGGGGTACGTAGGCCGCGCCGGCTTTCAGGACGGCCACCAGGGCAATGATCAGGTCGATGCCGCGTTCCAGGCAGATGGCCACTCGGCTGCCCGGCGCGATCCCTAAAGCCTGCAGATGCCGGGCCAGGCGATTGGCCCGCCGATTGAGCTGACCATAGCTCAGCTCAGAAGAGCCATGCATCAGGGCAATGGCCTCCGGCCGACGCGCGGCCTGGGCCGCCACCAGCTCGGTCAAGCGGCTCCGGTCCGGCCAGGCCAGCGCCGTGTCGTTCCAGGTTTCCAAGAGCCGCCGGGCGGCCGATTGGTCCAGCAGCGGCAAGTCGGCGATGGCTTGCCCATCGTCGGCCACCATGCTAGTCAACAAGCGGCGGTAATAGTCCGCCAGACGCTCGGCGCTGGCCGTATCAAAGAGGGCGGTAGCGTATTCCAGGCCGCACTCCAGCTCGGCCTCGGTTTCCCAGACCAGGAGGCTCAGGTCGAATTTGGCGATGGCCGGGCCGTTTTGGCCGAGGCTCTGCTGTTCCAGACCGTCCAGGTTCAGCTCGCGCTGTTCGTCCTTTTGCCAGGCGAACAGCGTCTGGAAGAGCGGCGTGTAAGCCAGGCTGCGCGCCGGTTTGACGGCGTCGACGATCTGCTCGAAGGGCAGGTCCTGGTTTTCCTGGGCCGCCAGGGCGACGCGCTTGGTTTGGTCGATCAGCTCGGCCACCGTCGGATCGTCTTCCAGGTTAAGGCGCAACGGCAGGGTGTTGACGAAGAATCCGATCAGCCCCTCGATCTCCGGGCGGCCGCGATTGGCCGACGGCGTGCCGACCACGACCTCGGTTTGCCCGGACAGGCGACTCATCAAGGCCGCCCATGCCGCCAGCAAAGTCATGAAAAGGCTGGCGCCTTGCCGTCGGCCCAAATCGCGCAAACGGGTGGTTAGGGAAGCCTCCAACTTGAAAGCCAGCAAGCCGCCAGCGTAATCCGGATCGGCCGGCCTTGGCCGATCCAGCGGCAGGGTAAGCAGCTCCGGCGCGCCGCGCAGGCTATCGCGCCAGAAGCCAGCCTGGCGCTCCAGCCGATCGCCGGACAGGAAGGACCGCTGCCAGACGGCGTAATCGGCATAGTGGATGACCAAGGGTACCAATGGATTGGCCAAACCCTGGGTGTAGGCGTTATATAGAACGCTCAACTCCTCGACGAAGACATTCATCGACCAACCATCGGAAACGATGTGATGCATGGTAACCAGCAGGCTGTGCACCTCGTCGGCTTCCCGTACCAGGCGGCCGCGGACCAGGGGGGCCCGCTCCAGGTCGAAGGCGGCGGCCGATTCACGGCGAACTATGGCCTCGAGCTGAAGCGCGTCACTGGTCGACTCCTCGGCTAACGGAAAACCGAACTCCCCGGCCGCTACGATGCGCTGGCCTGGCTGGCCATCGACCGCCACGAAAGCGGTGCGCAGGGCTTCGTGGCGCTCGACCAGGCTATCCAGGGCCCGCCGCAGGGCTGGTATATCCAAGCGGCCGCGCAGGCGCACGCCGAACGGAATATGGTAGGCTTGGCTGCCGCCCTCGATTTGGGCCAGGAACCACAAGCGGCCTTGGGCAAAAGACAACGGCATCACGGCCTGCCTGGGCGCGGCTGGAATGGCGGCCAGGCCGCTGGGCTTGCTGACCAAACGGGCCGCCTCGGCCTTCTTGAGTAAACGCAGGCGTTCCTCGGCCGTTAATTTCTTGATGTCATCCATGTTTCCGCTTTTCAATTATTATCCGTTCCTTCCTCGAAAACTCCGTCGGCCAAAGCGGCCAAGTCAGCCGGGTCGAAAGCAGCCAGCTTCAGATTCAGTATTTCGTCGGCCAAGGCGGCCAGCGTCGGGAATTTGAAGACGCTGGTCAGTGCCAGGTCGATATCGAAGCGTTGGTTGGCGCGCAGGCAGAGCTTAACGCTCAGCAGCGAATGGCCACCGAGCTCAAAAAAATTATCGTGCCGGCCGACCGGATCGACCCCCAGCAACTCGGACCACATGGCGGCCAGGCCAAGCTCGATCTCGCCTTGCGGCGCCTCGAAGCGGCGCTGGGCGAAGGCGCCGGCCTGGGGCACTGGCAAGGCTGACCGATCCAGCTTGCCGTTGGCGTTAAGCGGCAGGGCCGTCAAAAACACGAAAGCCGCCGGGACCATATACTCCGGCAAGCGCTCAGCCAGCTGCGACCGTAGTTCCGCAACTGCCAAGGCCTGGTCGGCGACATAGTAGGCCACCAGGCGAGGCTCGGCGGCGCCATCCTGCCTGGCCAGGGCCACCGCCTCGCGCACCTCCGGACAGGCCAACAAAGCGGCCTCGATCTCCGCCAGCTCGATACGAAAGCCGCGCAGCTTGACCTGGAAGTCTTCACGGCCCAAAAACTCCAGCTGGCCATCGGCCCGGAAGCGGCCCAGGTCGCCGGTCTTGAACATCCGCTCGCCCGGCAAGCCGCAAAAGGGGTCAGCCAGGAATTTCTCGGCCGTTAGGCGCGGGCTGTTCCAGTAGCCCGCGGCCACCGGGGCGCCGCCGATATACAGTTCGCCGACGACACCGATCGGCACGGCCTGGCGGCGCCGATCCAGGAGATAGAGGCGGGTATTGGGGATAGGCCGGCCGATGGGGACGGTCGCGCCTTGATAGCTGGCAAGGTCGGCGGACAGGCGGTGCCAGGCGCTGATGCCGCTGCACTCGCTTGGTCCATAGCCGTTGATGAATTGCGGCCGCGGCTCCGGCCACTCCTGCAAGCGGCCAGCCGCCAAGGCCTCGCCGCCGAAGACGACGCAACGCAGGCTGGACAGCCGCTCCCGGCCGCCGGAGTCCAGAATGGCGAAGCCGGCACTCGGCGTCAGATTCATGAAGGACACGGCTTGGTCACTGATCAGATCGGCCAGCCCGTTCGGGTTAAAGGCGCCTTCCGAAAGCCGCAGACTGGCGCCGACCAGGAGGGGGGCGAAGACATTACGCTGGCTCAGGTCAAAGCTCAACGGGGTACTGACCAAGACCACGTCCGCCGGGCCGAGCCCGGTTTCCTCGATATACCATTCCAGCAAGTTCGGCAGGCTGCGCTGTAAGGCGGCGACGCCCTTGGGGGCGCCGGTGGAACCAGAGGTATAGATGATATAGGCTAGACTATCGGCGCGGGCGGCCGCGAGCTGGGCCGGCAGATTGGCGTCCGAAAAACCGGCGCCCAGCTCGGCCAGTTGCGCGGCATCGACGGCCTGGGGAGCCGTCGCCTGGCCAGCCAAAAGCCCGAGTGTACTGCCCCGCGCCAGAAAAACGGACGCGGCTGAATCGAGCAGAATGGCCGACAGGCGTTCGGCCGGATAGGCTGGATCGAGCGAAACGTAGGCGGCGCCGAGTTTCCAGGCGGCTAGCATGGCCACCACCACCTCCGGCGAGCGTTCCAGGCAAATAGCCAAGCGCCCTTCGCTCTCCAGGCCCAGGCTTTGCAGGTATCGCGCCAACTGATTAGCCCGGCCATTGAGTTCCCGGTAATCCAGATGGCGCGGTCCCTGGGCCAAGGCTACCCGCCCTGGCGTCCGAACGGCCTGCTCCTCGAAGCGCCTGATAATGGGCAGTTCGCAACGAAGATTTTTATCTGTGGAATTCCAGTCCCGCAGCACTTGCTTACGCTCGGCCTCATTCAGCAGGGGTAAGGTTGCCAGGCAGGCTGTTTCGTCGGCCGCCAGGCCGGTCAGCAAGGTCCGCAGCTGGCTTATCAGCCGCTGGATGGTGGCTTCGTCGAAGAGGGCGCTCGAATAGGCCAGCTCGCCACGCAGAGTCTGGCCGCTTTCTTCGAGGGTCAAGGCCAGGTCCGCCTTGGCCGTACTATGCGGCGCGGCGGGCTGGTATTCCAGAGTCAACTCCGGCAGCTCCGGGACAATCGGCGGCGTATTCTGCCAAACGAACATTACCTGGAACAAGGGATTATGGGCCAGGCTGCGGGCCGGATTGACCAATTCCACGACTCGTTCAAAAGGAATATCCTGGTTTTCCTGACCGCCGATAGCCTGGGCCTTGGCGCAGGCTATCAGCTGCGCTACCGTCATTTCATCGCTCAGGCGCAGACGAAGCGCCAGGGTGTTGACAAAGAAACCGATCAGGCCCTCGATCCCGGTACAGCCCCGATTGGCGCTGGGCGTGCCGATGACGATATCGTTCTGTCCGCACAGCCGGCTGAGCAGGCCGGCCCAGCCAGCCAGCAAGGTCATGAACAGGGTGGCCCCGTGGCGCTGACTGAGGCCTTTGAGCGCCGCCGTCAAACCGGCATCGAGCTGAAAGCCGATCATCCGCCCGGCGAAGCCCTGCTCGGCCGCGCGCGGGCGGTCGGTGGGCAGGGAAAGCAGTTCTGGCGCGCCGGTCAGGTTGCCTTTCCAGTATTCGGCCTGGCGCTCCAGGCGCGGGCCGCTCAGCCAGGCGCGTTGCCAGAGGGCGTAATCGGCGTACTGCAGGTCCAAAGGCGGCAAGGGGTCATCACCGTTCCGGCAGAAGGCGCTGTACAAGGCGCTCAGTTCGTCGACGAAGACCGCCACCGACCAGCCGTCGGAAACGATGTGATGCATAGTCACCAGCAGGGTATGCAAGTCGTCGGACTCGGCAACCAGCCGGCCGCGCAGCGGCGGCCCCCGCTCCAGGTCGAAAGCCGCCGCCGCCTCTTCGGCGATGATGGCCGCCAGCGCGGCCGGATCGATGGCCGATTGCTCCAGCAGGCTACAGCTGGCGCCGGCCGCGGGAGCGATCAATTGGACGGGTTCGTCATCCAGCAAGCCAAAGCTGGTCCGCAGGGCCTCGTGGCGCTGAACGATGCGATCCAGCGCCCGACGCAGGGCGGCCTTATCCAGGCGGCCGCGCAGCTTCAATATTTCCGGGATATGGTAAGCCTGGCTGCCGCCCTTCATCTGGGCCAGAAACCATAGGCGCTGTTGGGCCAGGGACAGCGGCAGGCGCGGCGGTCGGGGAACGATGGCTTTCGGTTCCGGGAAGGCCCGTTCGGCCTTGACGAGGCTGGCCGCAAAGTCGGCCAGAACCGGCTGTTCAAAAACCTGGCCGATGGCCACTTCGAGGCCGAGCCTTTGCCGAAGACGCGATAAAACCTGGACCGTCAGCAGGGAATGCCCGCCCAAGGCGAAAAAATCATCATCCCGGCCGACTCGCTCCGCCTTGAGCACCTCGGACCAGATAGCCGCGACAACCTCTTCCATTTCGCCCAAAGGCGCTTGATAGGCCCGCCGGGCGTAATCGCCCTGATCAGGCGGCGGCAGTGCCGCACGGTCCAATTTCTGGTTGACGCCGCGCGGCAAGGCCGGCAGCCGGACATAGGCCGCAGGTATCATATAGTCTGGCAGGGCCTCGGCCAGGTAGGCGCGCAGCTTCCCGGGCGAGACATCGGCCGCGCCTACATAATAGGCGGCCAGGAAGGTAGCGCCATCGGCCGCTTCGCGGGCTATTACGGCGGCTTCCAGCAGCCCCGGATGGCTATGCAGACGGGCCTCGACTTCGCCAAGCTCGATACGGAAGCCGCGGATCTTGACCTGGCCATCGTCGCGGCCCACAAAAGCGATGCTGCCGTCGGCCAGAAGCCGGGCCAGGTCGCCGGTCCGGTACAGGCGGGCGCCGGGCCGACCGGAAAAAGGATCGGGCAGGAAGCGCTCGGCCGTTAAGGCGGGTCGGTTCAGATAGCCGCGCGCCAGACAGTCGCCGCCCAGATACAACTCGCCGATCTGGCCGGCCGGCACGGGCCGCAACCGGTCGTCGAGCAGATAGGTTTGGCGGCCGGGCAAGGGGCGGCCAATGCTCAGCTCGGCGCCAGGGCGGCCAAGCTCGGCGGCCGTAGCCGTAATGACGGCCTCGGTCGGGCCATAGGCGTTGACCAAGCGCACGGAATGCAAGGCTAATTGCCGCCACAAGGCCAGGGTTTCCGGTCGAAGGGCTTCGCCGCCAACGATCACTAAACGCAGGTCCGGCGCGGGCTGCGGGTAATCGCGCCAGTCGAGAGCCAACTGGTGCAGATAAGCCGGCGACAGATCGGCCACCGTCAGGCCGAAGCGACTGGCCATTTCGCGGAAACGGGCCGGTTCCCAAAGATAGGCCCCCCGCACTACCAGGCAGGCGCCGCTCAGCAAGGCCGCGAAAGTCTGTTCGAGCGACACGTCGAAACTGCTGGAAGCGAATTGCAGGATACGGTCGGCCGGCCTTATTTCGTAATGCTTGACCATGGCCTGGCAATGCGCCGCCAGGGCCCCATGCTCCACCAGCACCCCCTTGGGGCGCCCGGTCGAGCCGGATGTATAGATAATATAGGCGGCATTGCCCGATCGGGAGGTGGACGACCAGGCAGCCGGGCTGGGCGGCATTCCGTCAAGCCGCTCGCCTGCCGATTCGGCGCAGTACAAAATCCGAGCCTTCAAGCCAGCCAAGCGCGGTGCCAAGCTGGGCTGACTGATCAGCAGCGGTGGCTGGCCATAGCCGCCGGCCAGGTCATCGAGGATAAAGCGCAAGCGCTCGTCTGGATACTCCGGATCGAGCGGCACGTAAACGGCACCGGAGAGCAACACGGCCATCATGGTGACGGTCAGGTCCAGGGAACGCTCCAGCAGCACGACTATCGGCGCCTCGGGGGCCGCGCCTAGTTCGACTAAACGGTCGGCCAGTCGACTAGATCGCTCCGCCAGTTGACGGTAGCTGAGGCTGCCATCCTCGCCCACTAAGGCCGGCGCCTCTGGTCGGCACTCGGCCTGACGCTGGAAAAGCTCAACCAGGCTGGCCTCGGCCGGCCGGTTTGTATTATTTTCGCTGACCATCATGGCGCCGCCCTCCCCGGGTTGTTCAATAATGCACTCAGGAGACGGCCAATCAAATGACCGTGCCTCGATCACGCCTACAGCATGGCAGCGCGATTGCCGACTTTAACAGGGTGTTGAAAAACGCGGATGCGGCTTTTCAACACTTCAAAAGCCGGTACAATTACGCAGCATAGCGCAAGCTATGCGAGGAATTGTTAAGGTTGTTGAGAAAGCAACCGGCTTTTTCAACAACCTGTTAAAGCCGCCGGCAGCCACGAAGAGCGCCTGGATTCTTTTTCAGGGGGCTCTGATTCCGACACGCCGTTTTAGATGGGTGGTTTTGCTATTGCTTGGAAGCATCCATCTGCTGGCGCAAGCTGAATGGCCGCATATCAGTCCAGGCGCTCTCAACGTAGGCGAGACATGCTTCCTTCGACCCAGGATCGGTGACAGCGCGCCAACCGGCCGGAATTTCGCATCCCAGTGGCCAAATCGAATATTGTTCCTCGTGATTCACGACAACCTGGTAGGATTGGATGGGTTCGGCCATGTTTTGGTTTCCTTCGGACAAGCCAGCGCGGCGCTTGCCAGTATAGCGCCCCAGAAAACGCGATGTAGCCGAGGCATGACGGCAGTCTAACATCTTTCGGCTATATGTCAAGGCAAAATTTTACCTAGCTCCAAACCTGAAGGCCGTGGCGCCATCCGATAGCCTCAGCCGGTAGACTGAGGCTATACTGGAAGCGACAGCGATGATCCGCGCAATAGTAGGAGAAACCATGACCTTTTCTTATGCGATAGTACGCACCCCCGGAAAATCATTAATCGACGGTTTGACTGGCGCTGACCTGGGTAAACCAGTGTATGAACGAGCCATCCAGCAACACGCCGCCTATGTTGCCACCTTGCGGGCCTGTAGGCTGGCGGTGACGGTTCTGGCGGCCGACGAGCGTTACCCAGACTCGACCTTTGTGGAGGATACGGCCGTCCTGACCGACGAGTGCGCCATCATCACCAATCCCGGCGCGCCAACCAGGCAGGGCGAGGAACAGGCCATCAGGGATACCCTGGCCAGCCATTTCCGGCACTTCGAGCGCATCCAGGCGCCGGGCACGCTGGAAGGCGGCGATATCATGCGCGTCGGCCGGCACTTCTATATCGGACGCTCGGCCCGGACCAACGAGGAAGGCGCCCGTCAGTTGGCCGGCTTCCTGGCTGCCCTGGGCTATACCTCGTCGACCATCCCGGTGCGCCAATTCCTGCACCTGAAAACCGGCATGACACAGCTTGATGCCGATACCATCCTGCTGGCCGGCGAGTTTCAGGATCGGCCCGAGTTTACCGGGCTGCGCCGCATCCTAGTGACGCCAGAGGAAGACTACGCCGTTAACTGCCTGTGCCTCAACGGTTTTGTAGTCATGCCGGCCGGCTTTCCCAAGACCAGGGCGGCCATCGAGGCGGCCGGCTTCCAGGTAAAAGAGACGCCGATGTCCGAATTCCGCAAGATCGACGGCGGGTTGACCTGCCTGTCGCTGCGCGGCTGAGCGGCGCCCGTGTTCTCCAGCCGTATCCAGCCCGGGCAGCAGGCCAACCGCCTGAGCCAGGCCGTTGACCGTCTGCGCCGCGCCGGCAGGCCCATCCTCAATCTGGCTCAGAGCAATCCCACGGCCTGCGGACTGCAACCGGACGGCCTGTTGGCCAGCCTGCAGGATCCAGCCATCGGCCGCTATGAAGCCGACTGCCGCGGCGCCTGGCGTAGCCGGCTAGCCTTGGCCGGTCGGCTGGGCTGCGACCCGGAGCGGCTGTTCCTAACGGCTAGCACCTCCGAAGCCTACAGCTGGCTGTTCAAGCTGCTCTGCGACCCGGGCGACGCCGTCCTGGTGCCTAAACCGGGCTACCCGCTGTTCGATTACCTGGCCGGCCTCGAAAACGTCGAGGCCCGGCCGTACCGCCTGGAATACCGCCACCCGCAGGGCTGGCAGATCGATACCGACCAGTTGACCGCAGCCGCCGCCCAGCCGCGCGTCAAGGCCATCGTCCTGATCCATCCCAACAACCCAACCGGGTCCTTCGTCAGCCAAGCGGAGCGGGACTTCATCTTGTACCTGGCCAGCCGCCATGGCCTGGCCATCATCGCCGACGAGGTCTTCCTGGCCTATCCGCTGGAAACCCGCGAAGCGCCACTGTCCTTCGCCACGGCCGAAAGCGGGTTGGTCTTCAGCCTGAACGGCCTGTCCAAGCTACTGTGCCTGCCCCAGCTCAAGCTGGGCTGGATCCAGCTGGCCGGCGATCCGGCCGTGGTGGCCGAAGCCCTGCCGCGCCTGGAGCTGATCGCCGACACCTACCTGTCGGTCGGCGCCGCGCCGATGCACGCCCTGCCCCAGCTGCTGCCGCAGGTCGAGGCCTTCACGAGCGGCCTCCGCCAGCGCCTGCAGGCCAACCTGGCCACGGTCAGGCGGATCTTTGACCAGGCTGGCAGCCCCTTCCGGCTGCTGCGCTGCGAGGGCGGCTGGACGGCGTTGCTGGAGGTGCCACGCTATCTGCCGGAGGAGGAGCTGGCGCTGGCCCTCCTCGAACAGGCTGGGCTGCTGGTCCATCCCGGCTACTTCTTCGACTGCGAGCGCGACGGCCTGCTGGCGCTCAGCCTGATCGTGCCGCCGGACGAATTCGCGGCCGGCTGCCAACGCCTCCGGGCCTGGTTCGACGACCACGGCCGGGAATAAAACGCGCAGGCGGTAGACTGGCCGCGGTCGACTTGCCGCGAAAGGCTTTTTTGTCTATGATGCGGCTAGACGCCAAAACCGGAAAACGGCAAGGCGTCGCAGCGATACCCTCAGGAGGAGCCATGCCCGCCACCATCATCGACGGCAAACAAATCGGCCGCAGCATCCGCGAGAGCCTCAAGCCGCGCATTCAAGCGCTCCAGGAAAAAGGCTGCACACCCGGCCTGGCCGTCATTCTGGTAGGCGAAGATCCGGCCAGCGCCTCCTATGTGGCCGGCAAGGAAAAAGCCTGCCTGGAGCTAGGCATGCACAGCCGGCAGTGCCACCTCCCGGCACAGGCCGCCGAGGCTGAAGTTTTGGCCACGGTGGCCGAGTTGAACCGCGACCCGGCCATCCACGGCATCCTGGTACAGTTACCCCTGCCGAAGCACGTTTCCGAGGCGCGCGTCATAGCCTGCATCCTGCCGGAGAAGGACGTCGACGGCTTTACGCCGGTCAACGTCGGCCGCATGGTCCTGGGCGAGCGCTGCTTCCTGCCCTGCACCCCGCACGGCATTATCAAATTGTTGCAGTATACAAATATAACCACCAAGGGCGCCCATGCCGTGGTTGTCGGCCGTTCCAACATCGTCGGCAAGCCGCTGGCCAACCTCCTGGTGCGCAAGGACATCAATGCCACCGTCACCGTCTGCCACACCGGCACCAGGGACTTGGCCGAACACACCCGCCGGGCCGACATCCTGGTGGCCTGCGCCGGCCTGCCGGAGCTGATCAAGGCCGACATGATCAAGCCGGGCGCCTGCGTCATCGACGTCGGCGTCAACCGGGTGGACGCGCCGGATACCAAGAAGGGCTGGCGCCTGGTCGGCGACGTCGCCTTCGACGACGCCGTTCAAGTCGCCGGCTCCATCACGCCGGTACCCGGCGGCGTCGGCCCGCTGACCATTACCATGCTGCTGTTCAATACGGTGGAGGCCGCCGAGCTGGCCTGCGGCCTGCGGTGAGTTCCCAGGAGCCGTGTCCGCCGCCGCGGCCAAGGGCGGCAGTCTTGCCCGACGGCACGCCCGATATTCAAAGCATGAAGGACGAACGCCGGATTCCGATCAAAAAGGTCGGCGTCAAAGGCTTGCGTTATCCGATTACCCTGCTGGACAAGGCCAACAGCCTGCAGCACGCCGCGGCCATCGTCAACCTGTACGCCGACCTGCCGCACGAATTCAAGGGCACGCACATGAGCCGCTTCATCGAGGTCTTCAACGCCCACCGCAGCGACCTGTCGATGCCCCGCTTCCTGGCCATGTTAGGCGAGGTACGGCGGGCACTGAAGGCCGAGACGGCCTACGCCGACGTCCACTTCACCTATTTTATCGAGAAGACCGCGCCGATATCCGGCCAGAAAAGCATTATGAGCTACGACTGCACCTACGAAGGCTGGGTGTCGAAAGCCAACCGCGAATTCCTGGTATCGGTGGCGGTACCGGTGCAGACGGTTTGCCCCTGCTCCAAGGCTATCAGCCGGCACGGCGCCCACAACCAACGCGGCGTGGTCAAGGCGACCGTCCAGCTTGGCCCTTTCTTCTGGATCGAGGACCTCATTACCGTCATCGAGCAATCGGCCTCCTGCGACGTGCATACCTTGCTAAAACGCGAGGACGAAAAATATGTCACGGAGCGGGCTTTTGAGAACCCGCGCTTCGTCGAAGACGTGGTCCGCGAAGTCTACAGCAAACTGCTGACCCTCGGCAATTTTCCGCGCTTCAGCGTCGAAGCCGAAAATTTCGAGAGCATCCATAACCATTCCGCCTATGCCTTGGTCGAATATCCAGGTAATCCACCCGCCCCCCAGTAAGGAGCATGAAGATGGCGTTTAATTCCGTCAGCGCGGTCCAAGACCGCATCCCCCTGCACAACGTGATCGTTTCCGTCTTTGACAAGACCGGCCTCGAGGACTTACTGGTGGCCATGCTCCAGCACTGCCCGGGCTTGCGCTTTTACGCCACCGGCGGCAGCTACGATTTCATAGCCTCGCTGCTGTCCGACCGCGCCGGCGCCCACCTGGTGCGCATGACCGACTATACCCGCCAACCAGAGATGAAGGGAGGCCTGGTCAAGACGCTGGATTGGCGGATTTACCTTGGCCTGCTGGCCGAAGCCGGCAACGCCGCCCACGATGCCGACCTGGTCAAGTACCAGGCCGTCAACTTCAACATGGTGGTCGGCAACCTTTACGACTTCCGCACAGCCGCGGCCAGCGGCGCCGATCCGGAAGCCGTCCGCCAGCACATCGACATCGGCGGGCCGAGCATGCTGCGCGCCGCCGCCAAAAACTACCTGCGGGTAGCCTCAGTCTGCAAGCCCGAGCTCTACCCGTCGGTCGGCCAGGCTTTAGCCGCCGGGCACGGCTGCCTGACCTTGGCCGAGCGCCAGCGGCTGGCCGGCGAGACTTTCCGCAACCAGGCAGCCTACGACCTGGCGGTCGCGGACTGGTTCAGCGGCCAAGATCTGACGGCGCTGGCCAAGGCCTACCAGCTGACCTGATGGTAGCTATATCCGGTCTTTCATCTCCGAGGTGCTGTAAAAGTGGATAGCCGGATTATTTGATTTGGCGCGCTCGAACGACCATTCCGAATCGGACAGGAAGGCGTAGTTACCGCGGATATCAACCAGGATGCGCTTGGTGTTATTGTCGATCAACTCGGCCATCAGCTTAGGGTCGGCCGAGTTGAACCAATGCGCCATGCTGTAATCAAGCGGCCGGTAGGTCAGGCTAGCGCCATACTCGTGCTGCAGGCGGTACTGCAAGACTTCCAGCTGCAGCTGCCCGACCACGCCGAGCACACGCACGTTGGCCTGGTGCGGCTTGGAGAAGATCTGCACCACGCCTTCCTCGGCCAGCTGGTTGAGTCCCTTGTGGAACTGTTTTTCCTTCAGCGGGTCGGCGTTGACGATGACCCGGAATATCTGCGGCGAAAAGCTGGGTATGCCCTTGAAATTGACGGTCTCGCCTTCGGTCAGGGTGTCGCCGATCTTGAAGGTACCGGTATCGTGCAGGCCGATGATGTCCCCCGGCCAGGCCTCGTCGATTATCTCGCGGTCCTGCGACATGAAGGCGGTCGGATTGGCGGTGCGGAAAGGCTTGCCGGCGCGGACATGGAAATAGGTCTTGTTGCGCTCGAACTTGCCGGAACAGATGCGCAGGAAGGCCACCCGGTCGCGGTGCTTGGGATTCATGTTGGCGTGGATCTTGAAGATGAAGCCAGTGAATTTTTCCTCATCCGGCTGGACCGTGCGCTCGTCGGCCTCCTTGGGCGTCGGCCAAGGCGCGAAACTAACCATGGCGTCCAAGAGCTCGCGGACGCCAAAGTTGTTGAGCGCCGAACCGAAGAAGACCGGGCTGACCAGGCCTGCCAGATACTCCTCGACCGAAAACGGCGGGTAGACGCCGCGCAGCAGTTCGAGGTCGTCGCGCAGCTTGCCGGCCAGGCGCTCCCCGACCAGGCTGTCGAGGCGCGGATCATGGCTACCCTCCAGCGCCACCACGTCCTGGGGGCGCGAGACTTCGCCAGCGTGAAACAGGTAGACATTATTCTCCAGCAGATTGAAGACGCCCTTGAAAGCCCGCCCCTGCCCGATGGGCCAGGTCAGCGGCCGCACCTGGGTGGCCAGTTCCCGTTCCACCTCGTCCAGCACCTCCATCGGCTCTTTGCCTTCGCGGTCGAGCTTGTTGATGAAGGTGATGATCGGCGTGGCCCGCATCCGGCATATCTCGCAGAGTTTGCGGGTACGTTCCTCAACGCCTTTGACCGAGTCGATGACCATCAAGGCGCTGTCCACCGCCGACAGGCCGCGGTAAGTATCCTCCGAAAAGTCGGCGTGGCCCGGCGTGTCCAAGAGGTTGATCTTGCGGTTGCCGTACTCAAAGCCCATCACCGAGGAGCTGATGGAAATACCGCGTTCCTGTTCCATGGCCATGAAATCGGACACAGCCGCTCGGGTATTCTTGCCGCTCTTGACGGCACCGGCGATATGGATGGCACCGCCGAAGAGCAGGATTTTTTCGGTAATGGTAGTCTTGCCGGCGTCCGGATGGGAGATGATGGCGAAGGTCAGGCGCCGGCGAATTTCCTCTGTCAATTCAGTCATGCCGCAGACTGTACCTGTTTTGGGGTTTTTTAGCAAGCTGGCAGCAGTAGTCTGCTGGCAGCAGACTACTGCTGCCAGCAGGCGGTGGCGGCCGGCTCAGAGCTTGTCGTAGGAGGCCTTACCAAGCTCGGCCTGGTGAAGGACGATATACTCCCGGATGCCGGCTTCCAGGCAGGCGAAAACCGCCGGCAGCAGTACCGCTTGGAAATAGCGCATACGCTCGTGGTATTTTTTATCCTTCCGATAATGGCTATCCTGCAGCGCGATAACCTGGCCGAGCCACTCCTCCGTATAGCTAGCCGGAAAAGTCGGGTCGCTTGGGCAATCCGTCTTCTTGAGATGGTCCTGCATGGCGCCCAGCAGGCGGAATAGCTTGACCAAACTGACCGTGCTGTCAACATGAGCCCGAAGGGCCGTCTCGTCCGGAAACAGGGCTTGCAGTTCCTTGTGCCAGGAAGGCGACAGCAGGCGGATCATCCTTTCCTTGTGCAGGCGGAGGCCGCGTTCGCGGAACAATTCCTCAAGCGCGCCGATCACCAAGCGATTACCCCGGTAATATTGAATGATGGTCATCAGGGCTGGCACCCCGGATTCGCCCAGTTCGATCCGCGACTCGATTTGGCGCCAGATGTCTTCCGGCAGGTCGGGATTGGCCTGGACGGCGCAGGAATTGAAAACGGCGCCTTTCTTCTCGAACAGGGTAACGTCACGCAGCTTAAAGAGTTCGTCGCGGGTGATTCCCTGATAAAAGCCGGAGGCCTTGGACCGGAAGCTGGCATGGTATTCGGCGACCAGACCGCTGGCGTCCAGCACCTCGAACAGCCGCCGGCTGATGCGGATACCGTCCAGGGGGGCGGAGGACTCCATGCGCCGGGCCTCGATGACCGGCACGCCGATAACGTCCCACTGCCGAGCGCCGGATGGTCCGAAATTACCGATGCAGACATCGCCGATGGCGGCGCCGATGCGGATGCGTACCTGAAATAAGGCGTCGATACTGGTAATCAACGACAAGTTTTCGCGCAAGTTACGGATGATCATATAGGCTTGCTGGATACACCGGCGGTCACTTGGGTCGGCATCGACGGGAATGAAATCCTCGTCGGCCCGATTAAAGAGCCGGCAAGAAGCCTGGATTTCGATGCAGGTCAAAAACAGCTGGCGGGCGATCTGGGCCTCGGCCGCCGCTACCGTCAGGTGCCTGGTCAACGGATCCAGGACGCCGCCAAAATGGAACATCATCGAGTCGCCCGAAATTTTGTTGAGATAGCCGCCATTCCGCCGCAGTACATGATGGAAGGCCGAATACAAACCATTCAAAAAGACATGGTTCTCGCGTGGGCTGAGCCAGTTGGAAAGATAGGAATAATCCGCAATATCGATAAAGCCGACGCCCAGGGCGGACTCACTGGACGACTCGGGAATGTCGCCGAAATCCAGCAGCATATTTTCAAGCTGCTTGTTGATATAATAGGTGGCAATACGCAATTTCAGTGATTCATTAGCCTGCTGCGACTCTACTTCCACCGCCGTCGTCGACGTTTCCAGATCATCAAAAAGCACATCATCTAATGACTGGACCAGCCTGTCGGTGGCGACTTCCTCAATTTCCTCAATTTCCTCGACTTCTTCGGCGTCGGCGCAGTCGTTGGCGGCCAAGGTACCAGTCGTTTCCAGGAAGGCAGCCATGTCAACGTCATCCATCGCCAGGTTGGCTTCTTTTTTATTCGCTGCAGCGCTCATGCCACCAGAATATACGACAATGCCGCCACAAGCAAGCGCCCGCATTGACTCATAATTAATCTAGCCGAAAAAAAGTGGTTGACTCATAAGTAAAATCTAGCCCTGTGAGTAGACTCTACCATGGGG
>MIAR01000041.1:60903-154624 GCA_001829185.1 Spirochaetes bacterium GWB1_60_80 | reverse complement strand
GTCCAGGAAACTCTAGTCCAAGCTTATCCTTGGACTAGAATTTGACTTATGAGGCAACCACCTCGTAGGACTAGATTTTATTATGAGGCAACACGCAACCTGCCTGCGGCCAAGCGGTTGCCGATGGTCGCGCTAAGCAATTATGGCTGTCGGATGGTCTCCACCATATAGCGCCAAACCGGCTGGTTGGCGACTCGTTCCGCCCGGTCGACGATAAACACCACAGTACGATTGTCCGGCCCCAGCACGATTTGCTGGATGGCATAGTCCACCACGTTGGCGCGCCGGAACTGCGGATTGCCGGCGTTGAAGGTCGACACCCGGCCATCGGTCCGGGTCAGGCTGAAGTTGATGCCAAACGACGAGCTGACCGCGTCGCCCCGTTGCTCGATGGTCTCGCGCAGGTTGACGTCCCACTGGCTGTTGTCGCGGAAATCGCGGAAGGAGATGGTATCAGGACGTTCGCCGGTATCCATAAAAAGGTAGATGATGCGGCCCTGGATTAAGTGATCGATATTATAGCGCCTGGCTGTCGGCAGGGCTTCGGCGAACAGGCGGTAGAAGGCGCCGGCCGGATTGAGGCCGGGCTGGGGGGCAACCGCGTAAGAACCCCGAAAGACGCCGTTCGGCACGAAGCTGTTGCTCCGCGTATCTACGATATAGATTTCGGCGTAGGGTTTAGCGGTGGCGGCGTCCATGCCATAATAGCCGAACATGTAATAATTGGAATCCGCCGAAAAGCCCAGATTGACCAGGGTCGCCACATCGCCAGCCACGGCCAAGCCGCCGGCCAGCATCAGCAGCGCCAAAGCGATAACAATCCGCATACTCTTCAATTGTTGCATACACTGTCTCCATGCCGAATAAGCTGGCGACCGCAAGGCCGGACGACTCATTCCGCGTTACACGTCTATCGAAATTATCGGAAAAAAGCGCCTTGCCTTGAGGTATTTTCATCGCAGTCACCAACGCCGCTGCCGGCAGCGCCGCCCCGCGGGTTGCCGCACCAACCCGGATATGGTACAACAAGCATACAAAGGAAACGCCATGGACAACCTCTTTTGGAAAAACACCCTGATCCTGATACTCGTCACCGACCCGCTCGGCAACATTCCCCTGTTCATTAGCGCCCTGGAGCGGGTAGCGCCTGGCCGCAAATGGAAGGTCATCCTGCGCGAGGTGCTCATCGCCACCGCCCTCTTACTGTTGTTGATGATAGGCGGGCGCGGCGCCTTTGCGATGCTGGGCGTGGGCGACGCCAGCCTGCGGGCCGCCGGAGGCGTCATCTTGCTGCTCATTTCCATCAATATGATCTTTCCGGGCGCCGGCGCGCGCATTGGCCAGGGGACCGAAAAGGGCGAGCCGCTGATCGTTCCGATTGCCATCCCGTTAATCGCCGGCCCTTCGGCCATTGCCACCGTCATGCTGCTGGTCGCCAATCAGCCCGGTCGGCTCCTGACCCACATCGGCTCGCTGGGCATCGCCATGCTGCTAACCATGCTGTCGCTCTTCCTGTCCACCCAACTCAAGCGCCTGGTGGGCGAGAACGTCATCGCCGCCATCGAGCGCCTGATGGGCCTGGTACTGACAGCGGTGGCTATCGACATGATCCTGAGCGGGGCCGCCGCCTATTTTCTCGCCTTATAGGCGAGCCTTATAGGTGAATCAGCCGGCCCCTTGATGAAATGGCGGGCGGACACTAAGCTGTCAGCATGACTATTTCCCGGCGCCGCGGTTTGTACAAGCTTTTCTTCGGCTTTAGCGTAGCGGTGCTGGTACTGGCCGCCACGGCCTTGATCACCGGGGGCGCGGCCGGTCTGGCCAATACCCGCTATTTCGGACTCCACCAAGGCAGCCAGGCCCAGTTCGTGGCCGGCATCACCGCCGGTCTACTCTGTCTGGCGGCCGGCTTGGCCTGCAACGCCGTCATAGCGCTCGGTATCGGCAAAAGCATCTCGGTGGAAATATTCTTCTGTTCCCTATGGGCGCTAAGCCTATCGCTGGAAGCCGGTCGCCTGCTCATCTTGGGGCTCAGCCGGGCTGAAATCAACATGGCCATCCTCACCCTGCTTACCCGGGTGGTATTGTTCGGCCGCTACATTGGCCTATCCGCCATGTTCATGGCCAGTATCTTTTCCAATGGCTTCAAGCAGGAACGGCTGAATCCGGCCATCATGATAATTATTTTTTTCTCACTACTTTTCGCCTCGATCCAGCCGCTTAACACCGGCGCTATCGACAACGATTTCTTGATGGCGCGCGGCTACCGCAGCCTGTCTGGAGCCTTTGACCTGGCCATCATCGGCCTGATAGCGGCCAACTACCTCATTGCCTGGCGCAACAACGGCAATCGGACTTTTTTGCTTTGCGGTTTGGCCAGCCTGGCCATGCTGGGCGGCGCCCATTTGCTGCGCGGCAGCCCGTCCTGGCTGCTACTGATTCCGGCCTTGGCCGCCATGGGTGCTGGCGCCTGGGTTTACCTCAAGAACATGTATGTCTATTACCTTTGGCGTTGAACGTCCATCCGGGCCGATGCCCGGACATGGTTGGAATGTTAAGTCGGTCAGAAGAGCAGGACGGCCGCCAGGCCGGCCGCCATGGGCAGTAGGATGTTGTCGAAATCCTTCGAAGGCAGGGCTTCAGTGACGGTGGCCACCAGGGCGACGATCGCCGAGCGCGGCAGGTCGACGGTAACCGAATAGGAAGCGGTCAGGACGGCAAAGAAACAGGTCAGGCTGCCTTCCAGCGACTTGCCGCCGGTCAAGGGCAGGCGGATGCTGCCGAAAATGCGCCCCACCAGGCTGGATAAGCCGTCGCCGAAAGCTAGTGCGTAAATGGCGATGCTGGCGGCCGGATTTGGGTACAAGGCCAAGGCCAACAAGGCGCCAATGCCCAGTGTCACCGGACCAAGTACGAAATGACCAGCGTCGCGTTTGCGGGCCGCCAAGGCAGTGATGGCGGAGACTACCGGAATGCGGTAACCCAACATGCGCATATATTCGCTATAGGCGTAGAACACGGTGCCGGCTGATAACAGGAACATCGTAAAGGGCCGGTTCCAGGCGGCCAGCGCCGGAACCAAGGCCACCAGCAGGTGAATGCTCTTCCGTACAAATTCTGTGGACAGCTCCGCCAGAACGCTGTTGCGATGGCGGCGGTTTGTCAAGAACAGGTAGAAATCACTCATGGTTGCCCCAATCATATCAAGCGTACTACCATTACATGCAATAATCATGCCAATATTCCACAACAAGATAAATATATACTATTTGTATGCTTGCAAAACAGTTAACAAATCGCAATATTCCTTTCTGCTTACCTGAAGTAATCAACTGTCTAAAAATATAGACAGTAATAGTATTTTATATCATGCTTTGTAGGTATCTGTCTGACACCGCCAGCAAGCCGATGCCGCTAAGCCCGGCTTTATCAGCGGCCGATAATATGTTAGATTTCGGACTTGGAGTTTTGTATGGACAAAAGACACTTATTGATTAGCACTGGCAGCTTGATGGTTATCCTGCTGACTTTGGCGTTAGCAGGCTGCGTTACAGAACCGAACAGTTTGAACGATTCAGCCAGCGTGGCCGCCATCCCGACCGTGGCAGCGCCGACCCCGGAAGAATTATTGGCCCTGAACCTTGATGCCATCTACGATTATACCAGCCGCCGTGACTATAGCGCCGCCCTAGAACGCCTCAGCGGCGTCATGAGTGACTATCCGGAACGGACGGATTTCTATCTGGTCAAGGCATCGTTGCTTATTTCACTAGATGAGCTGATTCAGGCCCGCACGGCCATCGATACCTTGTTGACGACCGAACCCGACAACCTGGAAGCCTTGCTGGTCAAGGCCGAGATCGAGCGCTTCAGCGGCAACCGAGACGCCCAGAAAATGGTTCTGGAAAAGGTTTTGCAGCTGGATGCCGACAACGCCGATGCCCGCTACGCCTTGGGCACCATCCATTACACCCAGCGGAATTACCAGCAGGCCGAAGTCAATTACCTACAGGTCCTGCGCACCAATCCAGACCATGTCGACGCCCTGGTCGGCCTGGCTCGGCTGCAATACCGGCGCCGCGACTTCCCCGATGCCCTGGCCAGCCTCAACCGGGCCGCCGAGCTGGCGCCAGCCGACGGCCTGGTCTACCTGGACCGAAGCCGCACGTTCTACCAAATGGGCCGCCTGGCCGAATGCGAGGCCGATCTGGACCGTAGCATCGAGCTGCAACCATCTTCTTGGGCCTGGCTGGAACGCGGGCGACTCTATATGGATAGCAGCCGCGCCGACCTGGCCTTGGCCGATTTCAGCCAGTCCATAGCCACCACGCCGGATTTCTTCCTGCCCTACGTCTACCGGGCTTCCATCCTGGAACGCGCCGGACAGGACGAAGCGGCTCTGGCCGATTATCGGACCATCACCGCCATCAACACCGATTACTGGTACGCCTGGGAGGCCATCGGCGTGCTCTGCTTTCGTCTGGCCGACTGGTCCGGCGCCGCCCAAGCCTTCAACCAGGCGCTGACATTTACCACCAACCGCAAGGAATACTATATCGCCACCGCCTTGGCCATGCTGATGAACGGCCAGCAACGCGAGGCGCGCGACTACGCTTCCCGTAATCTGCCGCGCATTGACCGCAGTAGCGAGCCGCTACAGTGGCTGCTGCTGCGCCAGGTAGTCGACCAAAGCATCTCCAGTGCCGATCTGGAGCAGCAGATAGCCCGCGAGACTGACCTCGACGACCGGGCCGCCGGCCTGTTCTACCTTGGCCAGTACTGGATAGCCCGCGGCCAAGCGCAGCTAGGCTTGCGCTACGTCCAGATGGCGCTAGACGCCGACCGGCAAGGCACCATCGAATGGCGCATGGCCCAGGCCACCGTCCAGCGCATGGCCGCTACCGAGTAGCCCGACCTGGTTAACCAGCCTCGACTAGTTCCAGAAAGGCGATATCCCCGGCCCTTAGGGTAAGCCGCAAGCCGAGTCGCCCGGCCAGCCAATCCAGGCTGCGCCGGCTGAACAGGCTGACGTGCGTCTCGTCGCTCAGGTAGTGCCAAGCCTCCAGCCGGTCGACCGCGTCGTGTCGGGCGGTCATAACCGCGATCAAGCCGCCAGGAGCCAGCAAGCCGATAAGGAAGGCAAACTCCTCGCGTGGACGGAAAAAGTGTTCGGCCACCTCGCAGCATAAAATAAAGTCGAACGGCGCTTCGGCCACCAGGCTGGAACGCGGCCGTTCCGAGAAGTAAGGGTCCCAGGCGACCACCGGGAAACCAGTCTCGGCCATCAGCTCGGCCAGCATCGGATACGGCCCGCAGCCATAATCGAGCCCCCGTGGCCGGTTACCAGCCGCGCTGACGTGCTCCGGCCAGCGCTGCCGCAGCCAGTCCAAGACCGGACGGCGCAGACGTTCCAGGAAGGCCAGGTAGCCGCTACTGCGCTGACTGTTGTCATGCAGGCTGTAGCGCCGCCGCTCGTCGGCCGAGGCCGGCAACTGGGCGCGGTCCAGAAACAACAGGTCGCAGTCGCGGCAAGTCCAGTAACGCCGGCCGTGCCGCTCCAGGCGGAAGCAACAATCCCCGCCACCGCACAAAGGACAGGTCGCGCCAGGCTGGTCATCCATCATCCACTCCTCCTGGCACAAACCAGCCGCGGTGGCTTTGCTTGACCGTCGCGCACCCAAGGGTTAGAATTACCTCAACTGACCGACAGGAGGCTTAACCATGGGCAGCAGGCTCGACGAATTGTGCACACTGCTCAACCAAGCTCCCGGCTCCGTCATTATACAGACCCACGACGTGCCCGACCCGGACGCCATCGCCGCCGCCTTCGGGCTGCAAGCCCTGCTACGGCTGCGTGGTATCGACAGTCGCCTGGTCTATAACAGCGCCATCGAGAAAACCGACACCCGCACCATGCTGCAGCTTTTCGACATCGACATCTTGCCGGTGACCGAGTCGCCCCACCTCAAGTCTACCGACTGGGTGCTGCTGGTAGACGCCCAAAAAGGCAGCGGCAACATCCTTGACCTGCCCGGGCTTGAGGTAGCCGTCATCGACCACCACAGCCTGCGCGCTGGCACCGCCTGGCGCTTCAGCGACATCCGCCCCGAGATCGGCGCCTGCTCGACCATCATCGCCAGCTATTACTTCGAGAATAGCCTGACACCCTCGCCAGCGGTGGCCACCGCGCTCCTGTACGGCCTTTTCATCGACACTGATTACCTAGTACGCGGCGTGGCCGACCTGGACGCCGAGATGTTCTGCCGGCTCAACCACCTGGCGGACCGCCAGCAATTGCGCACCCTGCGCAGCTGCCAGCTATCGCGCCGCGATCTAGCCCTCTACGCCGAAGGCCTACGCAGCGTCGAGATCTACGACAGCCTCGGCTTCCTGGAACTGGGACCAGCCAACGATTCGCTCATCGGCGCCGCTACCGACCTTTTGCTGTCGGTCGATGAGGTCGAGGTGGCGGTAACATACTCCACCCGCGCCACCGACGTCAAATTTTCGGTGCGCTCTAGCCGGCCGGACGTCCTGGCCAACGACCTGGCCAAGGCCATCGCCGACGGCATCGGCCACGGCGGCGGGCACGGCCACATGGCCGGCGGAACCCTGCCGCTGGACAGCCTGCCACGCGGCAAGCCGCCGGCATTGCTGATCCGCTACCGCTGCATCGCCTTCATGGAACGCCTGGAGCGCTTGGCTTGACCATCGCCGCCGCCGGTGGCTCATCGGCCTGGAAGGTCGCTTCGTCCAGCCCAAATTGCTCGACATGCTTCCCGCCGCCAGCCGGCTCGATATGCACCACGATGTCGTATACGTTGTCGATGCGCGCCTTGATGGCCAACTCCACCGCCTGGCATATTTCATGAGCTTCACGCACCGGCAAGTCGCCGTCAACCTCGATATCCAGGTCAATATCATAGAGGGAGGCCAGCTTGCGAACCCGCACCCGATGCGGATTGGCGGCACCGGCCACTTCATGAACCGCGCCGAAGACCGCCTGGTAAAGCACCGGGTCGGCCTTGCCGTCCATCAGCTCGTCGTTGGCCTCGCTGAAAACGCCGACCGCCGACTTCATCACCCACAGGCTGACCACCATGGCCAGCACGGTGTCGATCAAGGGCAGGCGCAATAGCGTGGTCACCAGCACCCCCAGCAACACGGTGGCCGACATCAGGACATCGTTGCGCATGTTTTTGCCGTTAGCCAGCAGCATGGCCGACGACGTCCGCCGGCCAATGGCGAATTGCGACCAGGCCAGCAACAACTTGCCGGCCACCGACACCAGACTGACCCAGATGGCCAGGCTGCTCGGCAGCTCGCGGGCGCGGTTTTCAAGCAGGCTGTGCAGACTGGACAGGAGCAGCTGCGCCCCCGCAAAAAAAATGACAAAAGACAGAATAGTGGTGGCAGTGGTTTCCGCCCGGCTGTGGCCATAGGGATGCTCTCGGTCGGACGGCTTGTTGATGAAGCCGGCCGCGATCAAAGCCACCAGCGAGATGACCACGTCGGTCGACGAGTCGATGCCGTCGCCGATCACAGCCAGTGAACCAGCCAGGAAGCCAGCCAGCAGTTTTGCCGCCGCCAGGAGACCATTGCCGGCTAGGCTGAGCAAAGCGGCGCGTTTTATCCAAATGATGCGATCAGTCATCCGGGCAGTATAGGCCACGGCACCGAGCATGGCAAGCGCTCCCCCCCTAGCGACTTGTCCAAGCCCAGGCCCTGCTTTATAATGCGCCATCATGACTATATCCGTTGTAATTACCACCATCATCCTGGCGCTGCTGCCAATCTTCGAATTGC
The DNA here is from genome assembly GCA_001829185.1 of Spirochaetes bacterium GWB1_60_80. Lineage (GTDB taxonomy): Bacteria > Spirochaetota > Spirochaetia > Treponematales > UBA12059 > UBA12059. Next base: position 146,818 of record MIAR01000041.1, on the reverse strand, counting down.
GCGGCGCCATCCCCTACGCCGTGCTCAACGGTATGCCGCTGCCCTTGGCGGCGGTCACGGCTTTTGCTGCCAATGCTCTGGTGGCCCCGCTCGTGTTGATCTTCCTGGAAACCTTCCATCGAATTTTCTACCGCTGGCGCTGGTATGCCAAACTGTTTGACCGCGTGGTGGCACGAACCCGCCAAAAGATCCACGCCGGCATCGAAAAATATGGCTACTGGGGTATTCTTCTCTTCGTGGCCATCCCGCTGCCTTTTACTGGCGCTTGGACAGGCACGCTTGGCGCCTGGTTGTTCGGCTTGGGCAAGCGTAAAACCATCCTAGCCGCCACCTGCGGCGTGGCCATTGCCGCCCTAATTGTTAGCCTGGTGATGGGACTTGGCATCAGCGCCCTCAGCCTGTTCCTTAAAGCGCCACAATAGGATACGCGCCCCTAAATTTTCGACGGGACAGCCAATCAAGCCACCTTCATCAAGTAAAACAGCCCGTTTGGAGTTATCAAGAATTATTTTCTTGAATTATTCCAGACTATCCGTTAATATTCAGCGTGAACCTGCTCCCGAGGCTGCGCCGTGCACGATGGCCAGAGTCGGCAGGAAAGTTCTCCGCAGCGGCCCGCCGAGCCGCAGGCAAAAATAGTCAGCAGTAAAAATCGGCGATCCATTGATGCACAGGAGAGGTATAATGGCCTATAAACTTGACGGGGCAAAATTCCCGACTTTGGAAGATCTAGTCGAAGCTCTGTATCCCATGTATGCCGACACGATGTCCGAAGCGGAATTTCGCAAATACGCCGAGGAACATGCCGAAAAAAGCTGAGGCCGCCGCATGAGCGTCGACGAGCGGTCCCGCTTTCGCCACGAGGCCCGCACCTTCCTCAATCATATCGTTGGCTACGCGGAGCTCCTGGCCGTGCAAGCCGAAGTAATCCAAACCAGCGACCTGCGTCAAACTATCCTCGATTTGCAAAGTGCCGCCGTGGCGTTACGCGACCCGGTCCAGGAATACCTACAGTTGAGCACGGCCGATAATGCCAGCCCGGAAAACACAGACCAACTGGAAACGGTCAAGAAAACCGTCTACGCCTGCCTCTATAGCCTGATCTCGCTGACCCAAACCGCCCGCCGCCTGGCCATGGCCAGCAACGACCGCGATATTCAGGCCGATGTCGGCAAGGTGCGCGAAGCGGCCAACGCACTGGTCGACCTGTTTGAGGACTATTTAGGCAGCAACGACGCCCCGCCGGCCAGCCAGCCCGGCCAGCCAGCGGTGCCGCACCCGCCACGCACCGCCTACATCGAGTCAGCCCGAGCCAAGCGCTCTGGCCGCATCCTGATCGTCGACGACAACGAATTCAACCGTGACCTCCTGGCCCGCCACCTGGAGCGCCAGGGACACATCGTCTGTCTAGCCACAAACGGCCAGGACGCCCTCAACATTCTGTCCAAGGCGCCCTTCGACATCATCCTCCTGGACGTGATGATGCCCCACATGAACGGTTTCCAGTTCCTGGAAGCCCTCAAGGCCGACGAGCACCTGCGCGAAACGGCTGTCATCGTCATTTCCGCACTCGAGGAACCCGGCTCCATCGCCCACTGCCTGCAAATGGGCGCCGAGGATTATTTCCTGCGCCAGTTCGATCCCAGCATCCTACGGGCCCGCATTGACAGCCTACTCGAAAAAAAAGAGTACAAGCAACAGAAGGACCAGGTACTCAAACGCTTGCTGGAAACCCAGAATCGCCTGGCCGCTGAGCTGCGCGATGCCGCTACCTATGTGCGTAGCCTGCTGCCGGCCCGCCTGCGCTGGGGGCACGTAGCCGCGGACTGGGCCTTCATTCCATCGCTCAGCCTCGGCGGCGACTGCTTTTATTACCAGCGGCTGGACGACCAACGGCTGGCGCTGTACTTGATCGATGTCAGCGGCCACGGCATCGAGGCAGCCCTGCTGTCGGTCACTATCATGAACGTCCTGCGCAGCCTAACCCTGGGCAATATCGACTTCGGCATGCCCGCAAGCGTGCTGGCCACCCTTAACCGCTCCTTCCGGCTGGAGGAGCAGAACAACATGTACTTCACTATTTGGTACGGCGTTTACAATTCCAAGACGCGGGAACTGTGCTATGCCTCGGGCGGCGCGCCACCGGCCATTCTGGTTGGCCCGGATGGCCTGGCCGAGGAACTGACCAGCGAAGGCTGCATTATCGGCGTTGACGACGCCGCGAAATTCCAGGAACGGCGCGTGACTATCCAACCTGGCTCGCACATCTACCTTTTTTCGGACGGAATCTTCGAGATCCGCAAGAAGGACGGCACCATGTTGGCCTGGAACGAATTCCTCGATATCCTGCTGGAGCACCATCGCGAGTGCGCCTTGGCACCGGCTTGCCTATCACCCATCAACCGCATCATCGATGCCATCCGCCACGAGGCCATCCAGGAACACTTCGACGACGACGTCTCAATCATGGAATTCGCCTTCAATGAATGAGCTGCGGCTCGGTCTACCGGACGACTGGCACGTCCATCTACGCCAGGGACCGGGTTTGGCGGCCTATGCCGCCCGGACAGCCACTAGCTGCGGACGCATGCTGGTCATGCCCAACACCCTGCCGCCAGTGGCAGACGGCCTAGCCGTCGACGCCTACCGAGCCCAAATCGCCGCCGCCGCCCCGAGCTGCCAGCCACTGATGACCTTCAAGCTGCTGCCGGGCATGGGAACGGCCGCCGTGGCCGGCTGCCTGGCGGCCGGCTGCCTAGCGGGTAAATATTACCCGGCCGGCGCCACTACCAACGCCGCCGACGGCGTGGCCGACCCGACCAGCATCCACCAAGAACTGGCTTATATGGAAGACAACGATATTGTCCTGTCCATCCACGGCGAGAATCCAGCCGCACCGGCCCTGGAACGAGAAACCGAATTCCTGCCAGTGGTAGACAGACTGATTCACGCCTACCCGCGGCTGCGCATCGTGTTGGAACACTTGTCCACCGCTAGCGCCGTGGCAGCCGTGTTGGCCTGGCCGGAACGAGTGGCTGCCACCATCACGGCCCACCACCTCTTTTTCTGCATCGATGACCTGCTGGGCGGCAGCTTACAGCCCGGCTTGTTCTGCAAACCGCCGTTGAAGAGCGCTGCCGACCGTCGGGCGCTGGTAGCTGCGGCCGTTTCCGGATCGCCGCGCTTCTTCTTCGGCTCGGACAGCGCGCCGCACCCGGTATCCGCCAAGCTATCCAGCGCTGCGCCGGCCGGCTGCTATACCGCGCCGGTGGCCCTGCCACTCCTGGCCGAGGTATTCGCCGCCGCCGGTGCCCTGTCGGCCCTGGAACACTTCACCAGCCGGGCCGGCGCCAACTTCTACCGCCTTCCACCCAATCGCGGCGAATTGCTGCTGACCAGGCAAGCCTGGCAGGTGCCGTCCGAGATCGACGGCTGCCTACCGCCGGCCGCCGGCCGTCAACTGGCCTGGCAGGCCGTACGCCTGTAACGCCCGCCAGCAACACTGCGGCTGTCCAGGCTCGCGGCTGGCCTGCGCACCAAAAAAAACGGCCGCCGCTAGAAATATGCCGCGACGACCGTCCGTTTTAATGCCAGGCCTACGCCTGGCGCCAAGTTACTTTATAATTGCACAATACGCGAGTGCGTCAATACCACGTGGCCGCCTTCGATAATCAAGACGTCATTCTCGAGACGCACGCCGCCGAGTTCCAGGTCATAGAGCCCGGGCTCGATGGTGATGATGTGACCGGGTTCCAGGACCCAGGTATTGGACTCGCGGGTATTCACTGGCGGCATCTCGTGGGCTTCCAGGCCGACGCCGTGCCCCAGGCCGTGCGGCATGACAAAGCCTTTTTCCTTGAAAATGGCCTCGACGCGCAGGGCGATGTCGCGGCTCTTGACGCCAGGGGCGCACATTGCCACTGCCTCGTTATAGGCTCTGTACACCAGGCTGATCATCTCAGCTCGCCGGCCTTCCGGCTTGCCGCGCACGAAGGTCATGGTAACGTCGGAGGTGTAGCCCTGGTAAACCAGGCCAAAGTCCAGGATTGACAGGCCCTCGTCGCCGAAGCCGGCGGACGAGTAGGACGGGAAAGCGTGGATGCCGAAGCTGCGCGTCGGACCGGCGGCGATGGTGTCAAAGCCGGTCGACTCGCAGTCGCGCTCGCGTAGTTCCCGCTCGATGAACAGGGCTACCTCGGTCTCGGTAGTCAAATCACCGGCGCGTACGCCGGCCTCGATGTCGTCCATCAGCTCGTCGGTGATACGCGAGACCATGGCATAGATGGCCAGCTCAGCCTCGTCCTTGACGGCGCGCATCGCCAGGGCTTTCTGGCTGGCGCTCGTCTCGGCGCAGACAAAATCGTGATCGGGACACTGCTCGACGAACTCGATGTAGTTGAGATAAGGAGTGGCCGTGGGCAGGTCGATCCGGCCGCCGGTCGGGATGGCCCAGCGCTCGATGATGGCCTTCATGGCGCCGTAGACGCTGCGGCCGAAATCGGTATAGGCAATGATGAGGTCAACCGTGGCCATGGCATTGGCCATGTTGATGTCCCAGGGAACGAGTACCGAGCGGCCGTCGGCGGCGATGAACAATAGAGCGTCGCCCGGATGGCCGGTAAAGTAACGCACCGACGGGTCACGCCGTCCTTCGGTATCCTCGAACAGGGCCAGGGCCAGGCCGCGGGCTTTCAGGTCGGCCGCCAGGGTGTGGCGACGGCGGGCAAATGCATCCATGCTTAATACTCCTTACGGGCCGACAGACCGTTCCCCGCCGGTCGTCGCTGACGGCGACCGGCGGGGAAGCTTCTCGGATCAGCCTACTCTAACACTTGCAGGGCTTCGTTGGCAAGGCGAATGATAGTATTGGACCAGCCGTTGTTAATATTGACCTGCTGCAGGGCAGCGTACAATTCCCGGCTACGGCTAATAGCAGCGTATTCCAAGGCAGCCTGCATCAGCCGGTTGCGCTCCTCGTTGACCCGCCCGGCCTGCTGGTCATCATTCAGGCGAGTGATGATAATAGCCAATTCCCTGGCCGAGGCGGCGCTGCGGTCATTGCCCATGGCGCGCAAGGCCAGCAATTTCTCGTCGACATCGTTATTGCGCTCGGCCAGGTGGTAGGCCGCCGTAAAATCGGTCGCGGCGGCGCCGGAGCGGTCGCCCAGATCCACCAAGGCGTTCAGGGACAGCTTGCGCAGGTTGGCCAACACGGTAGCCTCGGCTCGGTTGGCCGGATTGGTCTGAATGCCCACCTGAAGGGCGAGCCTGGCGATGGCGATCTTTTGTTCACCGCTCAGGCTGGAGGCCAGGCTGAACTGCAAGGCGCGCAGGCGACGGGGGTTGCTTTCGACGCGCAGGATATCCAGCAGTTCGACCGATGGATCGGCCAAGATAAGCGGCAGGCTGGTCTGGGCCTGCTCCTTGACGCGTTGGCTATACCAGGCGTCAGCCGCAAAGAAGACAGCCCGGAAACCGCTACTGAAACGCATCCGCTCCAGTGCCAGGATAGCGCCGTAGGCCAGCTTCTCGCCGGCTTCCGGATCCCGGGCCGGCCGCGAGTTCAGGTCCGTGAGCATCAGGCTGATGCGCTCGCCATACTCGGTGGCCCGGATGGCGCCCAGCGAGATGAGGGCCTCGGCCTGGGTGAGCGGTTCGGTTGATTCCTGCACTACGCGCCAGAGTGAGGCGGCAGCATTGCTGTAGCGCCAATCGCCCAAAGCCTTGGCCATCAACTGGAGCAGCCGTTCGTAGGCTTCAGTCTGCACGCCGGGACGAATGGTACTGCGCGCTTCTAGTTCGAGGGTCAAAGCATCGGCCACATACTCGGCGCCAGCCGGATCGCCATTGGTCACCAGGTTGAGCGTCGCCGAATAACGCGCCGCAACGGTATTGGCGGTTGTTAAAACATAACCAAGTAAACGAGTGGCCTCGTCGGCCGCCGCGATCGGCAACGCCAGCAGCGCGGCCATTAAAACCAGAATGATTTTACGCATATTCTTCCTTACTCCGCTAACTGCACATAGCGGTATTCAAAAGTAACTTGTTCGCGCAAGACGCCTGCGGCGTCGTAGACTTGGTGCTGAAGGTCCTCGCCCAACTCACCCACCGCGTAGACCACGCGGCGCTCTAGGCGGGTGCCCGACCGGAATAGCGTTTCCTCGCTGCGCTGTCCGTTGACATAGGCGTAAACGACCCGCCGGACGGTGGTACCCTGGGCCGAGGCATAGGTGATACCGTCAAGCAGGCCGTCGGCGCGATAAAGGTATTCGGCGGTCTCGACCAGGACGCCGGCGCCGTTGAGCAGGCGAATCGACTGCAACTGGCCGGCCGCGTCGTAGGCATATTCGCTGCGCGCCTGAAGTGTGCCCTCGCCGTTGAAAACTTGCCAGTCGACCCGGCGGCCAGCGGCGTCCCAGCTAAACAATGATACCGTCTGCGGGCGATCCAGACCATCGAGCAGACTCTCACGCACCAGGTTCCCGGCAGCGTCGTAGCTGTAGGCGATGGTCGATACCAACTCGCCTGAGGCATTGAACTGCTGCTGGCGCGTCAAGTGCTCGGCTGCGTACTGCCGGCGCATCGTCTCCAGCGGCTCCGACTGCGACACGGTACGCGTCAGTCGGACCGCGAGGCGGTGCTGGTCGTCATATTCATATTCAAAGTAACGGTCGACCACGCCATCGGCATAGCTGAAGGTTTCCCGGATCACCAGGGGGATGATACGCGCTACCAGCTGGGGTGGGCTAGCGACCGGTTCGGCTGCGGCGGTGACGACTGCTGGCTGGGACGGATTGTCGCCTGTGGCCACGGCAGTTTCCGGCTGGCTGACGCAGGCCGTCAGGTACAGCAATGAGGCAAGTAGCAAGCCTGGGGTAATTCGTCGTTTCATCAAAGACCTCCCGATGCAAAGAGTAGTAAGAAAACCCTGTACCCAAGAATAGCAGATCGAAGCCCGCCGAGCTAGGCTAAAAAAGCGATAAGCGAAATCCGCTAGCGGCAGGTCAGAGGCGACGCAAGCGGTACCAGACGGACAGGATGCCCATCCAGATGGCCGGCAAGAAGCGCAGGAACTTCCAGGGGGCACGCGGGTAGTAGTACAACCACTCCAAGCCATGCTTGAACAAGAACTGCGGCGGCCGGAAGCGTTTCTCGGCAAAGACGTCCAGGATGTCAGATCCCCATAGGTACAGCCCACTCCGGAAATTTTTCAGATGGGCCGGGATCCAACGCTCGCCGCCCGGGACACCGGTACCGACCAGCAGCAAGGTCGGGCTGGCCTTCTGGATAGCCTTGACGATGCTCATGTGAAAAGAACGTGGGAAAATGGCTGAATGCCGGCCGACGATGTGCAGTTGCGGAAAGGTGGCGTGAATATTTTTTTCCGCCAGCTTGAGGTGACGCGGGCTACCACCAAACAGGTAGACTGTTTTACTGTAATGCTCCAGGATACGCATCAACTCGATGATGGCCAGGAAAGGCTCGTAGCGGATTGGCTTGTCGCGGCGCAAAAAACCGGCCAAGCGGATGATGGACAGCGAAATCGGCAACACCAGGGCCGCTCCCAGCACCATAGTCCGAAACTCACCGGCCCGGCGGGCGCGCAGCAAGTCGGACATCGACAGTAACACTATCTGATGGTTTTTACCGTCGGCATACAGCAGCTTGACGACCTCCTCCAGGTCATCGGGTTGGACGAAGTCAACCGGAACATTGAGGAGGCTGAGACGCTTTACTCGTTGTTGATCCATGCAGAACGCTCCAGGTACAGAATACGCAGGGCAGCAAGCGCGAACACCGCCGCCGATTCGGCCCGCATTACCGCCGGCCCCAGCCAGGCCGGCTTGAAACCGGCCGCCCGGAACAAATCCACTTCGGCGGGGCTGAATCCGCCCTCCGGACCAATACAGGCCACCACCTCGGTCGCCGCCGGTCCGCACAGTCGGTGCAGGCTGACGACGTCCGTGGCTGGCGATTCATGAAAGAACAGACCCAAGCGACCAAGCACGCCGCCGGCCGCTAAACTATAGCGCTCGGCCAGCTGACTCGGCGTGCAGGGCGCCTCGACCACCGTCCGGACGGCCGACCCGGATTGGGACAAGGCCTCGTCGGCGATGCGTTGCAGCCGTTCCAGCCGGCCATCGCCGCCAGGCAGGCAGCGGCTGCAGGCCAACAAGGCAATCCGGCGCACGCCGGCCTCGGCAGCCATGCGCACCACGTCGTCCAGCTTGTTGCCTTTTAGCATACCCACCACCAGAATAAACGAGGGCAGAATCGCGTGGCCTGCAGCCGACTCACCAGCGTCGGGCTGACCAGGCATAATCAGGGGAATCGAAGCAGCGGTCTGAGCGCCGGTCTCCGGTATTGCACGACGCGCCGGTATTGCACGACGCGCCCTCGCGTCCGGCAGCACCGCGACGGCGGGCTGGCCGCCGGCCACCGCTTCCACCGCCAACACGACGGCAGTGGGGCTGGCTTCACGGATAGTGCAGTGGAAAGGCTCGCCAGCGGCCGAAATAGCCGCGAACGAATCACCCGGGCCGAGCCTGAGCACCGATACTAGGCGCCGCGCTGCTTTTCCGACCAGGCGGCAGCTGTCGCCGCCGCTCCAATCCGGCGGCAAAACCAGACAGCGCACCTTTACTGGTTGGCTTCGCGGCGTTCCTGCAACTGCCGGACGGACAAAACCTGAGCCAGCAATTGGCTGAATTGCGGATTGCGCAGCGCTTCCATGGCGGCTATCAATTGCAGGTCGTATTCCAGGTCAAACTCCGGCGCGATGCGTGTCCGGTTCAGCTGGTTCCTAGTCAGGCGCTTCAGCAACCGCTCCGACACCGGCGAGCCGGCCGAGCGCAACCCGGCCACAAAGGCGGTAATCTGGCTGGCGGTGGCCTCCGGATGCTGTTCGGCAAAGAGCCCGAAGGTATTGGCGTCAATCAGGCCAGCCAGCGAGGCTTCTTCTTCCGGCGTCAGTTCCGGCTCCAGGATCTCGAGGTCCGGCGCAATGCCCTGTTTGTCGATATTGGCGTCACTGGGCGTATAGTAGCGCGACATAGTCAGCTTGAAGCCGGTCTCACCTAGCGGCAGCACCTGCTGGACCGAACCCTTGCCGTAGGAATTCTCGCCCACCAGGTAGGCCCGGCGATGATCTTTGAGGGCGCCGGCCAGAATTTCGGAGGCGCTGGCCGAACCGCGATTGATCAACACCGCGATGGGCACGTTCTTGGCGACGCGTAAATCGGCCCGGGCCCGGTAGGAAGTGTTCTCGTAGGCATTGCGTGACTGGGTAGAGACGATAACACCGGCATCCAGGAAGAGGTCGGCCACCTGGATGGCCGACTGGAGCAGTCCGCCCGGGTTATTTCGTAGGTCAATGACCAGGCCTTTGTACTGGTGCTGCTCGAAAAAGTCGATGGCCTCACGCACCCGGCCGACAGTCTGCGGCGTGAACTCGATGATGCGCAGATAGCCATAGCCGTCCGGTAGCATGGCGTGCTTGACGGTGGGAACCTCGATCAGAGCCCGCGTCAGGGTTTCGTCAAACGTCAGGTTCTCGCCGCGCAGGATAGTAATGGTGACCGGGGTATTGGGTTCGCCGCGCAGCTTGGAAAGGACCTCGTCCATCAGCATCGGCTCGGTGGGTTCGCCGTTGATGTGGGTAATATAGTCGCCCGGCATGATGCCAGCCCGCCAGCCGGGGGTATCCTCGATCGGCGATACCACCTCAACGAAGGGTTTCTTGCCGGCCGGCAGAGCCTCAGGCAGTGGCTTGGAAATATAAAGGCCAATGCCGCCAAAGCGACCGGTGGTGGTATCGCTCAGGTCGCGCACCATATCTTCCGTCAAATAGGCGGAATAGGGGTCGCCTAACGCGTTAAACATCCCCTGCATGGCGCCTTCGAACAGCAGCTGCGGATCGACTTCATCGACATAATTCTGCAGGATGAAGTTGAAGGCACTCTGGAACAGGCTAAAGTACTCCTGATTACCGCTGCGCCCTTCCTGGGCATGGGCGACCGGGGCGCTCAAGGTGAAGGTCGAACAGGAAATGACGAGCAGGGCAATCAGCGCCCACGCTAAGCGGTTGCCGGCCGGTTTTGCCGGCTGGTTTTTAAGGGTAGGTTCCATCATGCCTCCAGTATCGCCATTTGTGCCCTGCATTGTCAACTAAGCAGGTATTTGACTAGCAGGTTGTTGAAAAAGCCGGTTGCTTTCTCAACAACCTTAACAATTCCTCGCATAGCTTGCGCTATGCTGCGTAATTGTACCGGCTTTTGAAGTGTTGAAAAGCCGCATCCGCGTTTTTCAACACCCTGCTAGGTAAACATTCCAGAACGGTCTTTATTCCATTTTTTCGTTGTCCGATAAAGCGCGGCCCGAATAGTGGACCAGTTTATTGACGCTCCGGCTTTCCGCGGCTACACTCGGGGGCATGAACAAACCCAACCTGGCAATCCTCGGCCTCAGCCTGCTCGATCTGGCACGCTTTATGCTACTGGTGCTTGGCCTCCTGCCCCTCCTGGCACCGGACGCCAACCTGCTGACCATTCGCTTTCTGCGCTTGATGGCCGCCCCCCAGCTGCTTTTGCCGGCCAGTCTGTTCTTCCTCAGCCTGGACAGCCAACGCTATGCCGTCTATCGGCCACTGAACCTGTTGGCCCGGCTGTTGGGCGTCCTCAACTGCCTGTTCCTGGTGTTCACCGTGTCGCAAACTATCCGCCAAGCGCCACTGGCCAACAGTTCACGGATTTTCCTCATTCTGGGACTGTGCCTGCTTGCGGATTTGGCGATTGCCGCTATACTGGTATTGATGAAGACCAGCCACGAACCCTCATCCCGGACCGATTCTCGCCCATCCGGCGCCGCTGATTCCCTGGAACCAGACGGCGCCGTCGAGACCGTTAACTCAGGCGAGGCCAACTGACCATGCATATCATCCCGGTGGCCAGCGGCAAGGGCGGCGTCGGCAAATCGATGGTCGCCGCCAACCTGGCCATCGCCCTGGCCCAGGCCGGCAAGGACGTGGTCCTGGCGGATATTGACCTTGGCGCCTCCAACCTGCACCTGATCATCGGCCTGGCCACCCCGCGCTGCGGCATCGGCACCTGGCTGTCGCGCAGCGGCGCTGCCTTCGAGGACATCATCTACCAGACCGACTACCCGAATATGCGCTTCATCCCCGGCGACGCCGAACTACCCGGCTTGGCCAACCTGACCGCCCGCCAGAAAAACCTGCTGTCCAAAAAGCTGCTGGAGCTGAAAGCCGATTACCTGATCCTGGACCTGGGCGCTGGCACCAGTTCCAACATCCTCGATTTCTTCCTGCTGTCCGGCCGGGGCATGGTGGTCACCGCGCCAACCCTCACCGCCACCCTGAACGCCTACCTGTTCCTCAAAAACATCATCTTCCGGCTGATGTGGGAAAGCTTCAAGCCTAAAACCAAGGCCAGGAACATCCTGGAAGGCTTGCGCCGCGATGGCTCGTCTCTACAGCGCGTCTATATTCCCGACATCGTGGCCCGGATCGCCCTCGAGGACCCGGAAAGCCACGCCATATTTGACCAACGCATGCAGCGCTTCAACCCGCGCCTCATCATGAACATGCTGGAAGACCCCAAGGACGCCGACAAGGCCCAGAAGATCCGCCGCTCCTGCCGCGAGTACCTGGGCATCGACCTCGAGCACCTCGGCATCATCTACCGCGACGATATGCAGGACGTGGCGCTAGGCAGCCGCATTCCGATCATCCGCTACAAGCCGCACTCCCTGATCGCCCAGGCCATCTACCGCATCGCCGACAAACTCATCGCCACCGAGAGCGACGCCGACGACGATTACCGGCTGTCCGACGAGGAATACCTCGACGACAGCTTCAGCGCCGCCGGCACCGAAGCCGAAACCGATTTCGACGCCAAAGTCGGCTACGTCGAGGAACTGTTGTCCTCTGGCGCCCTCACCCCGGGGGACTTAATCGAGACCATCCGCATGCAACAATTCGAGCTTACCCAGGTACGTAAGGAAAACCAGTTTCTCAAGCACAAGCTGACACACGCCATCGCCCAGGGCTTCAACGTTTAAGCCATGGCAGCCCTGACCGTACGTGGCTACGTGACCCTGGTAGCCGACGAGCTGGAAGCCCTGCTCCATTTCGCGCCGCCACCGACGACGGCTGGTAACGCCGAAGATACCAGCGAGGAAATCAACGCCGATCGCCTCAACCGGCTGATGTCCGAGCAGCGCCTCACCCCATTGCCGGCCCGTAAAATCGATGAACTGTTAACTAACCTGGCCAAGGCCAAGGGACCGGTCAGTATTCGGGTCGCGACCGGCACTTTACCAGAGGCTGGCCGCCCCGAAGAAGCCGATTGGGAGAGTCTGACCGCACCGGGAGCTTTCCAGCCCTTCGCCAGCAAGGTTCTGGCCGAGGCCGACCCGCCGGCCTTGTTCCGCAGCCGGGTGGAGCGCATCGCCCACGAGCGCATCGTCAAGAAGCCCGGGCTGTTTGCCAAGGCTGAAAAAGTCGTCGAATACGAAAAGGTCGAGCGCCGCGAGTCGGTCAAGCTGGATTTGCAGGTGGTGCGCTACTTCTGGGCTCCGGCCGGCACCGCCTTGGCAGCCATCCTCCCCGCCAAGCCAGGCAAGGCCGGCAAGAGCATCTTCGGCAGACCAATCCCGCCGCCAGCCATGGACGAAAGCGGCTTTCACCTCGGATCGGGCCTGGTCAAGGACAAGAACCTAATCCGGGCCGAGGTGGACGGCTTTGTCCGGGTCGGCGCTCAGTGGGCTGACCTGATTCCCTTCCATGACCACCGCTGGGAAATCAAGAAATCGCCCGATGGCGCCAACGTACTGCTCGACTTCAAGCCTGGCAACCGGCAACTACCGATGCCCGACATGGCCGAAATCCTGCGCCTGGCCCTGGAATGCGCCGATTCGCCGGACAGCCTTATCGAGCGCGAGGAAATAGAGCGCGCCATCAGCGCCGCCATTCGCGGCGGCAAAGCCCTGGTCGGCCTGCCGCTGTCCGGCGACCGCGACGCCGTCATCGCCATAGCGGTCAGCGACGACAAGCTCAAGGCCAGCCTGCGCCTGGTAAAAGGCCGGGGCCACGGCCGTGCTCTGGAATTGTCGGCTGTCAGCGCCGCCATCGTCGCCGCCAAACTGCGCGGTGTTAACGGCGAAAAACTCAAAAAGGATGTCTTGGAATTCTATCATAGCGACAAGGTGGAACTGGCCGACTACCCGTTGGCCGAAGGCCGCTCCCCAACCAGCGGCAAGGACCGCAGCCTCAGCGGCAGCGTTGCCTTCCTGCCGGACGAGCAAAAAATGGCGTATATCAAAATCTTGAAAGACGAACCGGCCCTCAGCCGTTTCTGCCACAGCCTGAACGATTTTGCCCTAAACGAGGTAGTCAGTCTGTGCTTCGTCAAGATCGACCAGGAAATTGCCCACTTTAGCCCCCCGTCCATCGGCACGCCGGGCATGACCGTCCTGGGCGCCATCTTGCCGGCCCTACCCGGCAACGACCCGGTAGTTTGGCCCTTCGAAAACGTCCGCCTCGGCAACGAGTCCCTCGATAGCATGGAAGACGGGCTCTTGCTGGTCGGCGAGAAGGACGGCGAGAGCCTGTTGCGCGTCTTGCCCTACCGCGACGCGCTCATCGAAGTAATCATCGACGAGGCCGCCCGCCAGGCCAGCCTGAACCTGGCCTGCGAATACGGCCTAGGTCGGCCGCTTAACCTAGAACGCGTCCAGGCCACCCTCAAGGCCGAAGGCGTCAGCTACGGCATCGACCTCAAGGCTATCACCACCGCCATCACCGACGCCAAGGATGGGCAGGAAGTCAAGAACCGCATCGTCGCCCAAGCCCGGGAACCGGTCCCGGCCGGCGGCTTCCGCCTGCACTGGCAAGTGCGACTGGCTACCGGCGCGGCCCTGACGGTACGCGATGACGGCTCCACCGACTTCAAAAACCAGGATCGCGCCACCATCGTCACCCTTGGTCAGCCCATCCTGCGCCTGGAACAGATCGGCACTACCGGCCAGGACGGCATGGACGTGGCCGGACGCATCATCCGCGCGCCGCGCGACCCGCGGGCCGGCGAGGCGCCAAGCTGGGACGACAGCCTCAGCGTCGAAAAGCTGGAAAGCGGCGAGCAGCTGATCATCGCCACCCGTTCCGGCAACCTCAGGTACGAAAAAAATCAGCTGACCATCGACGCCATGCAGAAAATCAAGGGCGACGTCGACGCCGCCACCGGCAACCTCAAATTTCCCGGTCCGGTGGCCATCTCCGGCAGCATCGTCAACGGCTTCGCCATCATCGCCGGCGGCGACGTCTTTATCGGCGGATCGGTCGAAGCCGCGCTGGTCTCGTCCGACGGCGCGGTGCGCATCACCGAAGGCGTCAAGGGCGCCAAGAAAGGCACGGTACGCGCCCGCAAGACCATCGATGCCAGCTTCGCCGAGCAAGCCATCCTGTTATCGGTGGACAATATCAGCCTCAAGAGCTCGGCCCTGCTGTGCAACATTAAAACCAACGGCAAGGTGCTGCTGCAAGGCGAGCGCGGCCACCTGGTGGGTGGATTGTGCCGCGCCCGCAACGGCGTCGAAGCCCAGAACCTGGGTTCGGACAAAGGCATCAAAACCCAGGTGTCCTTCGGCCAGGACTACCTGATGCACGACCTGATCGAGACCGAGGAGCGCGAGATCGACAAGCTGCGCGCCCTGTTGCTACAAACCGACCGCAAGCTGAACGACCTGCAAAAAATCGGCGGCAATCCCGACCAGACGCACCAGGAAAAAGTCAAATTGCTCAAGTTGCTTGAGAAGCGCGGCATCCGGCTCATCGAGCTGCGCGAAAAGTTCGACGAGTACCACCCCGGCGACATCGTGGTGCGCGGCACTATCTACCCCGGAGTCATCCTGGAGAGCCATAACCGCTTCCACGAGATCCGCACTGCTAAGTCGCGCGTCTGCTTCAGCTTCGACCCGCAACTCGGCCGCATCCTCGAGCTGCCGCTAAAATAAGCCCGACAGACTCCTTGCCGCAAATTCCCCGTGGGGCCTTGTCCTGCGGTCAAGCGCTCGGTATAGTGGAACGGCCGTGCATCGGCAATACCATTCGACAACGGAGGCCCGGCCATGCTCGCCGCAGTCCAATTCCCGTCCTGGCTCAAACCTGAAGTATTCCCTTTCTGGCCACAATTTCCGCTGCGCTGGTACGGCCTCATGTACCTGGTGGCCTTCGCCGTCGCCTGGCTGCTCTTCAAGCGTCAGGTCAAAGAACGCCAGCTTGGCCACGACGCCGACGAGATAGCCAACTATTTCCTGGCCGCCATTTTCGGCCTGATCATCGGTGCCCGCCTCTTCGGCACCCTGGTTTACGAAACCAGCGGCCTGTACTGGCAGAAACCCTGGCTGATCTTCTGGCCCTTCGCCGAGGGCTGCCGCTTCACCGGCTTGGCTGGCATGTCCTTCCACGGCGGCGTGCTGGGCGGCCTGGTCGCCATGCTCATCTACTGCAAGGTACGCAAGTTGAAGACTATCGAATGGCTGGATATGACAGCGGTGGCCATACCGTTGGGCTACACCTTCGGCCGGCTGGGCAATTTTATCAATGGCGAACTCTGGGGCAAGGTTAGCGCCGCGCCGTGGGCGATGGTTTTCCCGCACGCTCCCCGCTTCAGCACCAGTCTGGACTGGGTCAAGGACTTCGCCGCCAAGGCCGGCATCGAGCTGACCGGTACCCTGGTCAACCTGCCACGCCATCCTTCGCAACTCTATGAGGCGCTCTTTGAAGGTATCGCGCTGGGCCTGTTCATGTGGCTGGTCATCCGCAAGCGCCACGCTTTCAAGGGCCTGGCCACCGGCAGCTTCGTGGCCGGCTACGGCGTCATCCGCTTTTTTATCGAGTATTTCCGCGAGCCGGATTCGGACCTGGGCTACATTATCGCCTTGGGTGACCCGACCGCGCCGACAAACGTCTTCAGCACGCCCTGGAATTTCTCGATGGGTCAGCTGCTGTGCTTCCTGATGATAATCGGCGGTCTTGGCTTCATCCTGGTCCGACGCGTCATCAACCGGCGCCAGGCCTTGGCTGTTGCCAGTCCGTCCTCCGCTGAAACGTCTGCTTCAACACGGAGGTCCAGGCACCGCTAACAACCTGCTAGTCAAGCGTCGCCCAGGCAGGTGCCGACGCGACGCGCCGTACCCAGCATGTAATGATCCGGCGGCACCAGGCGCACTTGCCCGGCCACGTCGGCCAGCGCCACGCTGTCCACCTGGTCGCCACGCATGGCTACCATGCGGCCAAAGACGCTGGCCTGGAGCATGTCAGCGGCGGCTGTGCCGAAGGCGGTAGCCAGCACCCGGTCATAGGCTGTCGGCGTGCCGCCGCGCTGCAGATACCCCAACACCGTCACCCTGGTCTCCATGCCGCTGCGCTGTCCGATCTCGTGCGCCACCCGGTAGCCGATGGACGGCCAAGTCTGGGTGACGCGCAGCCGCTTACGCTCCTTCTTGGGCAGCGCCGCCTCTTCCACCGTCATGGCACCTTCGGCCACCACCACGATGCTGAAGGCCTTGCCACCGGCGCGGCGCGCCTCCAGGCGGCGCACCACCAGTTCGATGGAATATGGAATCTCGGGAATCAAAATGACGTCGCCGCCGCCGGCCACGCCGGCATAGAGAGCCAGCCAGCCGGCCTTGTGTCCCATCAGCTCGATGACCATGACCCGGTTGTGGGCCTGGGCGGTGGAGTGCAGGCGATCGATGGCCTCGGTGGCGATGTCCAGCGCCGAATGAAAGCCAAAACTGACGTCGGTTCCCCAAATGTCGTTATCGATGGTTTTGGGTAGGCCAATGACCGGCACGCCGCAATTATACAACTCGTGGGCAGTGGTATTGGTGCCGTTGCCGCCCAGCGTTACCAGAGCGTCCAGGGCGAATTCTTCTATAGTATGCAGGATCTGTTCAGGCTTGCTGCGGCCGAAATCGGCATCGCTGTCGGTGGGCCGGCCATCGCCGGCCTCATCGGCCCCGGCCTCGCCGCTCAGCGTAACTCGGCCGGGGTCTTCGCAGGCCGAGTCGCTGGCCTTGCGGAAGGGTTTTTCGCGCGACGCGCCCAGGATAGTGCCGCCCTGGGTCAGGATGCCTGAGAAATCTTCCGCGCTGAGTAGGCGGGCGTCACCGGCTATCAGCCCGCGGTAGCCATTGTTGATGCCGACAATTTCCATGCCATAGCAGGCTGAGGCGGCCTTGGCCACACCGCGGATGGCGGCATTCAGCCCCGGACAATCGCCGCCGCTGGTCAGAATGCCAAACCGTCGTACCTTTGCCGTCGCCATAGTCCCCTCCCACGGCGCGCTGCGCCTATTCCTGGTTGGCCAGTGGCCGCGACAGCAGATGCCGGCACGTGACCGTTAGCTCAGAAACGTCCGAATAGGCCGCTCTTGCCGGTGAAGCGGCCCAGTTTGCCAGAGTCCTTCGGCCAATCCGTCAGAAGACGTATCACATGCCGGGCCAGCAAATCGGCCTGTCCCGACTCGTCGCGCAGGGCGGCAAAGCGGCAGCCAGCCGGCAAAGCCTGCTCCAATAAGTTCTCGGCCAGCGCCGCGCCGGCCGCCAGCGCCAACGCCCGCAAGCCAGCCCGCGCCGGTCCACCGCCGGCCAACGGCTGGCTACACAGCACCAGCAGGATAGTACCGCCACCAGCCGCGTCGAAGCGGCGCACCGCTTCCTGCAGGAGAGCGGCCAGGCCGTTGCCATAACTCAGGGCCGTACGTTCAATATCACGCGCCGCCCAGGCCAGGATTTCCTCGGGGCCATCCGGCGGATCGACCAGTACCACCAGTTCATCGACGCGGCCATCCAGCCGGTTTTCCATGTCTTGCCACAAACTGCGCACCCCGGACCAAGACAGTGGGTTCCAGGCCTGTAAAGTAGCCAGGACGGCTTCCGGCGTTTGTTCCGGCAAGCTGGCCTCGGCCGTCGGCGATCCGTTGTCCACCGACGCCACTACACCGGCCGAAGCGCTGCGCGCCAAGCCGACCTGGCGGCCAGCCAGCGGCGCCTCGGCCAGGAAGGCCGGCATAAAGGCATGTGGCTGAATGACGGCGGCTGGTTTGGCGCGGGCAGCGGCAACCTTGCGCGGGGAAACCTTGGCCGGCTTGGCATCGTCGCCAGTGCTGCCAGCGCCCTCCGCCGGGCTACTGGCAGCCTCAGCCAAGGTGGCGGCATCCGGCGCGGCCTGGTCGCCCAGGACAATCAAGATTGTCTTTTTCATATTCGCAGTGTACTATGGCTGGGGGCGGTAAGCAAGTGAGCCCCGAGGAGTAGTTCCATGCAGATTGCCTTGATTCAACTCGACTCGACGGTCGGCGACTTCCCGGGCAACCTGGCCAAGGCCATCAAGCAGATCGGACTAGCCGCGGCCGCCGGCGCCGAGCTAGCGGTACTGCCGGAACTGGCCCTCTGCGGCTATGCTCCCATGGACCTGCTCGATCAGGACGCCTTCATCGAGCAGGACGAGCGCGCCTTCCGGCAACTGCAGGACAGCGCGCCGGCCAACTTGGCGGTGGCGGTCGGCCATATCGGCCGCAATCCGTCACACACCGGCCGCCGCCTGCGTAATGTCGTTTCGGTTATCCTGAACGGCCAGGTGGTTTTCGAGCAAGCCAAGACCCTGTTGCCCAACTACGATGTCTTTGACGAGACCCGCTATTTCGAGCCAGCCACCGTACGCGCCGTCTTCAATTTCGGCGGTTTCCGGCTCGGCTTTGCCATCTGCGAGGACATCTGGTACGAGGCGGCGCCATCGCCCGGCTTACATTACCCGGTCGACCCGTTGGCTGAGCTCCTGGATGCCGGCGCCGACTGCATCATCGTGCCGTCGGCCTCACCCTACCAGCTGGACAAGTTGGCCCTGCGCGTCGAGCTGTGCCGCCGGCTGGCCAGAACCGGCGGAGTGCCGGTAGCCTACTGCAATACGGCCGGCGCCAATGACTCGCTGGTCTTCGACGGCCGCTCCTTCGTCCTCGACAACCGCGGCCAGCTCGTGCAACTGGCTGGCTTCGGCGAATCCCTACTGCTGGCCGACCTGCTTCTGGACGACCAGGCGGCCCGCCCGCCCGCCGCCGACAACGCGGCGCCGGCCCTACCGCACCGGCTGGCCGAGCTGGAATCGGCCTTAGTGGCCGGCATTCGCGGCTACATGGCCAAGTGCGGTTTCAAGAAAGCCCACCTCGGCCTATCCGGCGGCATCGACTCGGCGATTGTCGCCGTGTTGGTGGCCAAGGCCATCGGACCGGAAAACCTGACCTGTATCAGCCTGCCCTCGCGCTATTCCTCGGAAGGCTCGGTCAACCACAGCCGCGAATTGTGCGCCCAGCTGAACTGCCGCCTGGAAACCATCGCCATCGAAGGACCTTTCAGCAGCCTCCTCTCGGCCTTTGCGCCATATTTTACCGGCCTAGTCGCTAATCTGACCGAAGAAAACCTGCAGGCGCGCATTCGTGGCGTCCTGCTGATGGGTTGGTCGAACAAATTCGACAGTCTGCTCCTGACCACCGGCAACAAAAGCGAAATTGCCGTCGGCTACTGCACCCTGTACGGCGACATGTGCGGCGGCTTCAACCCCATCGGCGACCTGTTCAAGACCGAAGTCTACGAACTATGCGAATACATCCACGCCACCCAGGGGCTCATCCCACGCAGCATCATCGACAAGGCGCCCAGCGCCGAATTACGCCCCAACCAGACCGACCAGGATTCCCTGCCGCCTTACCCGCTGCTCGACGCCATCCTGCGCCTGCATATCGAGAGCAATCTGGATCGCGCGGCCATCGTGGCGCAGGGCTTTGACTCGGCCATCGTGAGCCGGGTTTTAACCCTGTGCGCCCGGGCAGAATATAAACGCCGTCAGGCTGCCCCCCTGGTCAAGGTATCGCCACGGGCTTTTGGCCTAGGCCGGCGCATACCCATGGCACGGGCAATTCATGAACTGTAAAAAAATTGTTGTTTTTCAGCCAATAGCGCGATATAATATACTACGGCGGCTTGTACCATCACTATAACGGGCAAGACCATCCCCAATCCGGCCACAGCGGCCGGCGAGCAAGGCGGGCACGAGGTGCGCAGGACATTTTTTCTCAGCCTCATACTACTCAGCGTCTGCTTATTGCCGTCCTGCGACGTTAGCGGTTTTCTATATACCCAGTCCGAACTGGCCGACATGTATACGATTGACATCGCGCTCGATGACCAAGCCTTGGCCGAATACGCTATAATCGACAACACCATCCCGCTGACCATCAGCCTGCTGACCGAGGCCGGCGCCCCCGAGCCGGCAATCCTCAACCTGCAGCTTTTCGACGCCAACGACGAACTGGCCGGCACCATCAGCTTTGCAACCGCGCAAGGCAGCCGGTCCGCCGGTCTGCCCGAGTCGACCATCAGCGTCCGCTCCTTCAGCGACGAACTGCCATCGGTCAGCCTCCCGTCGGACTTGCTGCCTGGTTATTACCGGATGCACCTTTCTATCGAAGACGTCGACGGTCGCCCCTTGACCAGCCTCCAGCGTCACGTGCTGATCTACAACGTGGCAGCGCCGGAAATCCGGGTCAGCCTGTTTCCGGCCAGTATTGGCGCCAACCAACAGGCTATCGTTAAAGCCAGTTTCGACGGCATTATCGCCGATACCGGTTGGCTGCGCTGGATCATCGACGATGAATTGTTCGCCGCCGGACCCATCAGCCACAAAACCGACCGTATTGTTTGGGAAACCGGCGCCGGGCAGGCCATTCACTCCATCGTGGCCGAGTATTTTCCGTTCGAACCGCCGCAGAACGGCAACACGCCTGCGTTTGCCCGCTGCGTCATCAAGGCCCCGGTCAGCCAAGAATCCGTGCAGAACCCACCTTATTTCCCGGATGATGGAGCCAACTTCGTCGCCTTCCGGAACGGCATCTTGCAGGACACAGCGCCGGCCAACCAGCTAACCGCCATCACCGGCACGGGGCTGGTCTACCCGGAAACCAACCCGCACGGCTTCGGCTTGGCGCTTGGGCCGGACGGCAGCCTGTCAGCGCCCTACAGTTTTCTGCCGCTGCCGGACAGCGAGGCCGATCTGGGCTTTGCCATGGCCTTCACGCTCGACCCACTGCCAGACGAGGGCTTCTATTCCGCCGCAGGTCAAATATTCAGCCTACTTGACGCCCAAGACCAGGCTGTGCTGGAGTTGGGCGTCGAAGATGGCTTCCTGTACCTGCTAACCGACAGCCTGTCGGTTAGCACCACGCCCCTGGCCAATGAAACGCTGGCTATCGTCATCAATGCCCAACCGGCCAATGATCGCCTCAGCCTGGAAGTATCGGTCAACGGAACGCCAGTCCTGCGGCATGACAGCGCTGACTTCCGCCGGGTTTCCACAGTGGCTACCAGCCGTTTGGGCGGGGAAAAAGCCTTCATGGCCGTGTACGATGAAATCGTTTTCCGGTCCGGCGCTTTGCCAGCGCGCGGCCTGCACTTAGCCCGTTTCTATGGTCGCCGCTTTATCGGCAGTTTTGACTTCGACAACGGCAGCCAGACTCGAGCCGCGCAACCCGGACTGATCGCCGATGCCGGCGGCGACCAGCTGGCTTACCCGGAACTTTTCAGCCTAGCCTGGCCATCGGGGGAGAGCGACGTCGCGGTACAGGTCGATTTCGCGGGCGCCGTACCCCGTCTGCAGCTAGCCGCGGGCCAAGCCGGCATAATCGCCATCCTGCCAGACGGAAGCGTCGACTTTGGCGGACAAGTAATCGGGAAACTGGTCAATCATGGTCAGGATGGCCGATTGGACATACACATTACCCTGATTGACCAGAGTATCCAGCTGGCCAACGCCTTCAGCCAGGTAGACTGCACGTTGACCGACACCAAAGCGGAACTGGGTTCGATACGCTTACTGGGCAAAGCCGCTTTGCTGCCCGCCAACCTGACCGAGTCCACTACCCTGTCCAACCTGCTATTGCTCCGCCTCTGATTTCTGCTGGGCCGGAATAGTCCACAGCCAGACTAACACGACTAAAAGGCCTGCCGAGTCTTTTTTCTTTCAAATTGCTTGAAATGCCACTCTGTCGGTATTATGCTTACGTATTGTAATAGAAGAGGGTTCTAGGTGTTCCTAACCGGGACAAGACAGAAAAATAGAAAGGAAACCATGAAACGCATCATATTCATCACGCTGTTGGCTCTCGTGTTCTTGGTCGGGTGCGTCAGCCCAGCGCCACCGGCCCAAACTCAACCGGCTCAGCAATCCGATTCCGGAAACAGTGCCTTCGCCGCCAGGGCGCAGGAACTGGTCAGCGGCCAGTCCAGCGGCGGCACGTCGTCCACGACCACCCCGCCCGCAACCGGCACACCGGTTACCACGCCTCCGGCCAGCGGCGGCTCCCAGGACACAGCCACCTTTGTTCCCGGCGTCTTGTCCGCCGACGAACAAGGTTTCCTAGAAAATTTCCTTAATCGTCTGCAGTACATGGTGTATTACGATCCGACTGCCAACATGCCGGAAAACATCGCCAAGGCGGCCGTCGCCCAGGCCAACCGCTACCTAATTGAGCAGCTGGGCCGAACCGTCCTGGACATCGATCAACTGGAACGCCTACGCCAAGACCAACAAACCGCCTACCAGGCCGAAACCGGCGGCTCGATTGACATCATGCAATACCTGGCCCAGAAGTACAATGCCGATGTCTATATAGAAATCGCCCTACAAGCCACCTCGGAAACTCGAAACGGCGTCTCTTATGGCCAGGCCAACGGTTCCATGAAAATGTATGAAACCTCGACCGGGCAGCTGCTTGGCACCATTGCGTTCCAGAGCCCCCAGGTACGCAACACCAGCATCGAAGCGGCCATCAATTCGGCGGTTATAGCCTCAGTCTGGGTTGGCATGCCACGCATGATTGACCAATCGAAAGCCCTCATTCGCAATTCCATGAGCAACGGCGTCCGCTATCAGGTAATCATCCAGAATACCCCGGATTCCCGCGCCATGAGCGATTTTCGCCGGGCGCTGGGCCGCGTATTCCGCGAAGTGGTTCAAGAAAGTTACTCAGCCAGCGAAACCAAAATCATCGTGTCCACCTTCCAGGCCGCCAGCCGGGTCGAGGACGCCATCTACGATGCCGCCGACCGCGCCGGCATGCCGGACATCTACTTGCTCTTTTCCCGCGGCCGCTCCTTCACCTTTAATAGCGGCCTCTAACGCAGTGCCGCCAATCGCGGGCATGGACGGTTGGCGCTAACCTCGCTGGAAAGATTGGGGTTTTTCCGTGCCTTGCGTTATACTAGGTTCCAATGGCGGCCGGCTAAACGGCGCCAATAACAATGTGCTTAACCTTAAGGAGGTTGTTGTGAAGAAACTTGCAGTAATGTTCCTGGTAGCTCTGACCCTGATCGGTCTTGTTGCCTGCGTATCCGCTCCGCAACCCGGTCAGATTGAGACCATCCTGCAGCCCGACGTACTCGAGCATAAGGGTACCGCTTTCGGCGCCAACGTCCCGTCTTGGGTCATGGCCTACATCGAGGGCGGTTCCGCTGCCGTCGAGAAATTGGCCGAATATCGCGGCCGCTATGTCGTAGTGCTGGAAAGCAGCGGCCAGAGCCGCGTTGGCGCCCAGACCATGATGGATAATTTCGACATCACGTCCCAGATGGCCCGCTACATGTCCACCCGCGTGGAGCAGCGCTTTGCCGGCGCCCAGGTCGGCAACCGTGACGAGGTCGAGGAATACTTCGAAAACGTCGTGAAGATGGCCGCCGAGGCTACCTTCACCGGTCTTGAGCCCGGCCCGGACTGGTGGGTGTACCTGCGCTACTACAAAGCTGGTTCCACCGCCAGGAACGAAGCCAATGTCGAGCGCCAGGAATACCGCGTCCTGCGCATCTACTCCATCGACCGCGAAATCCTCACCGAGCAGCTAAACCGCATGCTGGAATCTGTCGAGGATGGTGAGGCCCGGACCGAAACCGAGCAGCGCGCCATCGACGCTGTGCAAAGCGCTTTCTACGAAGGCTTCTGAGCAAACCTGCAAAAAAAAACGGCATCCCTGCGGGGGTGCTGTTTTTTTGGGGTAGGCTAACCAAGAGTCTTGCAGGCGGTGAGCTCGCTTAAAGCGCTCCCTGCCTGGAGAACTCTAGGGGCTTCCGGTTCGTCGCCCGGTTAGCGGGTCGTCGGGCCGCCTAGGCCACCACCGCGGCTTGATGCGGCTGGCCCAGTCGATTATCGTCAGGGAGGTTATATAATATGCGTACATCACTCGCCGCTGTGCTGTTGATTGGGCTTATGGTATCGTGCGTCTCGGCGCCGGTAGCCGGACCGCCGCCGGACTGGATCCTGAATACACCGCAACCGGACAGTCAGAATACGTTCTTCGTCGCGTCTTCGCCCATTGCCGACGGCGATGTCGGCTCGGCCACCGAGGATGCCAGTAATATTCTCATCTCCCAGATAATCCGCTACATGGGCGTCGAGGTGGACGTCAACACCTCCGGCGAAGCCCGCGGCTCACTTGATTCCTACAGCGCCGAAGTGACCGCCGTCGTCACTCAGCGCGGCTCGGGTCGTGTCGCCGGCTTCTCCATCAAGGAGCGCTACGTTTACACCGACGCTAGCGGCACTCGCTTTGTCTATGTGCTGGCCCAATACCTGACCGCTGATCTGGAGCGCGAAAAAGCCCGCATCCAGGCCCTGTTCATCGAGCGAACCGACGCCGTCGCCATTCCCGAGCGCAACGGCGATGCCGCCGCCGGCGCCGGCCGCTGGTTCGAGGCCATCAAATTTTACGTCGAGGCCGCCGCTGCCGCCGCCGGTTCCAATATCGATAATGCCCAAATCAAGGCAGAGCGCAATGTTAACAAGGCCCGCCAATTGCTCGGTCGCCTCAATCTGGCGCGCCTCGACTTCCCGGCCGAAGCCGCCCTCGGTACAGCCTTCAGCGCTCCTTTCCGAGCCCGTTTGAGCTACGGCGAGGGTACAAGCGCGCCTGGCATCCCCAACGCCGAAGTTATAGTCCGGTATCAGCGGGTGCAGAACAACGGCCGCTCGATCAGCCGCAGCGAGCGCGTGACCAGCGACGCCAACGGTGTCATCAGCTTTTCGCCGCCGCCGCCCGACGCCGTCGGCCGCCTGCGCATCACCTTCGAGCTGAACCTCGAATCCACCCGCGAATTGATCGACAGTTTTCCCGCCCGCTTCGCCGACTACGCCAGCGCCTTGATCGACGATATGTCCCGCCGCGCGGTGACGTTCGAGTACAACGTGGTCTCGATGGCCCGTAGCGTCCCCACCGGCCTGGCCATCATCGACCTGACCGACGCCGGCCTGGCCGCCGCCACCAGCTACGGCCAGGGCAGCTTGTTCGAGACCCTGAGTCGCGAACGCTTCGCCGTTAGCCTAGCTCCCCTGGCCGCCGACCTGATCGTCAGCCAGAATGACGCCAGCATCCAACAGGCCGCCCAGGTGGCTGGCCGTGCCGCCGGCCTGCAGCGCGTCATCTACGGCACCGTTATCGTCGAGTCGGTGGTCCAGGACGGCAGTATGTGGAAAGCCACCGCCCGCATGATCGTCCGCTGTATTGACCTGGCCAGCGGCCGGATGCTGTACAGCGTCGAAAAAACCGCCCTGGCCATCGCCGCCACCCAAGACCAGGCGCGCCGCGCCGCCGTCAGCAACGTGGCGCGCGACACGGTAGCCCGGGACCTGATGGCCAACCTGCCGTAATTAGTTATCATTTAGTAATGAGCAAGCCGCCCTTGAAGGGGCGGCTTTTTTTCAGAAAGACGGATTCCGTCAGTCAGGCCTTCAAACTAGCACCGTCACCGCCGACGCCTTGGCACCGCACTCCGCGGCTAACAGGCTGGCGAACCGCTGCCCGAGCTCAGATAGCGCCTGGATAGAATACAGGCTGGCCGGCGCAAACATGAAGCCCACCAGATCACGGCTGTCGGCGCTTAGCTTGGCGTACATCGAATCCTTGACCGGGTTGCCCAAGGGCCGGCCGTCGTCCTTGCAGATGCACACCAGTCCGGCCAAGTCCATCTGGTGGCCATTGCTGTTAAAAACGTACGACTCGCCGGCCGCAGCGATGCGCAGCTGAATAGCCGGACCGACGACGGCAGCGTCCAGCAGGCTAACCGGCAAGCCGCAGTCCAGCGACAGGTAATTGTTTACGTCGACGGCGTTGTTGATGAACGGAAAGCGACCCTCGCGCGCCGCCTGGGCCAGGTATTCGCTGGCCGGTTTCTGGCGCCCGGACGGCTTGAAGCCGCCGGCGCGCAGCATGGCGCGCACCGCGTCCTTGACCGGCGGCGCGGGAAAGTCGCCGCTGGCGCGTTCTGCGACGAGCGCCTGCAGGCGACTCGTCAGGCTTGCGCCGGAGGGGCCGATAGTACATCCTTCGGCCGACACCAGGACTAGGCTGACGGCGGCCAGCCGCGGATCATCAGGCTTGCAAACGGTCATTTCTTGCCCCCCATGGTCCGCCGTAGGCATAATTCCAGGTAAAACCGGGCGGCGCCATCCTCCGGCACTACATCGAGGGCTTGCTTGAAATAGAAGACCGCGTCGGGATAATCCTTCTGGTAATAGGCCAAGATGGCCTGCTCAAAAAAGCGGTTAGACTTCATCTTACGTTCGAACAAGTCAGGCGGCAAGCCGTCAAAAATCTCGAACACCGACACCGGATCCGATTTACCCTTGACCCGCACCTTGCCGATGAATCGGTACTTGTAGTGACCTGGATCGTTCAGGGCCATGAAGGTGGCCTCGCTGATGACGGTGGCCAGGTTAAACGCCTTGGCGATGCTCTGCAACCGTGAAGATAGATTCACGGCATCCGACACGACGGTTCCTTCCATATGATCCGCCACGCCGACCACGCCCAACATGAGGGTGCCGGTATGCAAGCCCACCCCCAGCGAGATGGCTCGGTAATCCATCTTGGCGCGGTGTCCGTTGTACTCGGTCATTTTCTTCTGCATTTCCACCGCCACCTGTAAAGCGCCATCGGCTCCGTTCTCGGCCGGAAACAAGGCCATGATGCCGTCTCCCATGTACTTGTCCACGAAGCCGCCGTGGGCGTCGATAAGCGGCACCATGCGCGAGAAGTACGAATTGATAAAGGCGAAGTTTTCTTCCGGCGTCAACCCTTCGGACAGCTCGGTGAAGGCCCGGATATCCGAAAAAAAAATGGTCATATCTTTCTTGATGTGGTCGCCCAGGCGCAAGTCCGACAGATTGTCCTTGCTCAGCTGCCGTAAAAACTCGCTAGGGATGAAGCGGCTCACCGAGGTGGCCATATCGCTGGCGTACAGATCGATATCGGCCTCGTGGCGGCAACTGGAGCTCATTTCCGACAGCGACAGGGCGAATAAGACCCAGGCACAGAACAGCCAGGGCAGGCGAATGGCCAACTGAGCGGCTAGCGTATCGACTAGAGGCGGTAACAAGGCGGCCGCCAACGGACCAGCCACGGCGGCCAGTACCAGCGGCAAGACCGCCAGTAGTAGGCCGGCCAGGCGGGCGCTGGGCGGGCGGCGCCGCGCCGACAAAAGCAGGCCAGCTACGGCCAGCAGCCCCGACAAGCTCCACCAGCCAATCAGCAGACCTTCAGCCAGGCGGGCTGCTGCCTGCCCGGTCGCGAGCAAAGCCAGGGCGGCGGTCTGCAGGGCTAAGCCGCCGAGCGCCAGCCAGCGCAGGCGACCAGCCCGCCGACCGAGCGCGGCGGCCAGACAGGGCAGCAACCAGGCCTGGACCAGCGTAGCGAATACCAGCAACTTGAGGTCGAAGGCCGGCCAGGACCCTGGCAAGAGCGGCAGCGTGAAGATCGGGTCGGTCAGGACAGCGGCCGTCCTCAGAAGGGCTCCCGTAACCAGGAAACCCAGAAAGGGCCGGTAGAAAGGCCAGCGCTGGCGAATACCAGCTAGAAACAGCGAGACGAGTAAAAGACTCAGCCAACTCGCCGCCTCGGCCGCGCCACTGACCGATAGCCTACCTAAAAATGACATCATGCTAACAGTATAATGCAGTCTGGCGCAACAAGCAAAATTCCGCCACGCTCTGGCCAAGGTAAGAGCGATCGACTAGAATGGAGGCATGCCAGCCTCCGCCCAAGCCACGCCGCAGCGCTTGCCTCAATTGTTGTTGTCTCTCGGCCTGATTCTATTGGGGGCGTTAGTCAATTACCGACTGTCGCTAGAACTGGCCTTTGGCATTTCCATCCAGGTCGGCAACAGCCTGGCCATCTTGGCACTCTGCCTGAGCGGCTCGCCATGGGGTATGCTGGCGCCGATGCTGAGTATGCTGCCCACCGTGGCCCTGTGGGGCCACCCTTGGGCCTTGGCCAGTTACCTGCTGGAAGGCATATTGCTCTACCGCCTGGTCAAAAAAGGCCAAACCGATCAGGTCATCTGGGCGGACACCTTATTCTGGCCCCTAGTAGGCATACCGTTGATCATTCTCCAATACCGTTTCCTGCTGGGCATGCAATTCGGCGGCGCCTTAGCCGCGGCCATCAAGCAAGGGGCCGCCGCCCTTTTCAACGTGGCCACCGGACTCTTGTTCTGGGATATACTCAAGCTCGCCGCCGGCCGGTGGCGCCGCCGCACCAGCCAAACGACGCCTTTCGAGTTGGCCACCGGTCAGGATATGCCGAAGGCCCGCGAGTACCTCTTGATGTTCCTGAACATCAGCCTGGTTCTGCCGTTCTTTATCGGTATCATGATCTTCGTGCACAGCGAGCGGGCCAACATCGTCACCAGCGCCGAAAACGAAGTCGCCCTCATCCTGGAAACCCTGAACCGCACCCTGAGCGACAAGTATCCCTTTGTGCCGTCGAGCCGCTTCAGGCTATTCGCCGGGTATGACGTCAGCCTGCGGGAAGCGGACGGCCAGCTGCTCTGGTCGACCAACCCGGAGGGGCTGCGCTATGCGGCTCGGGAGGGACGCTTCCTGACCGAACATGGCAACCTGAGCATCCGCACCGATCCAGGTGAAACCAACCCGATGCAAGCCTGGCTGACGGCTACTATCCATGGTCGCAGTCTCCTTGACAACGGCCGCAGCCTGATCGTCGAACGACCGTTTGCCAGCGCCGCCCAACACATGAATGCTGCCCTCACCGGCAGCCTCGTTCTGTTGTTAGCCTGGCTGGCCATCGCCAGCTCGGTAGCCAAATTTTTTACCGTTTTCCTGACCGCGCCACTGGAAAAGTTACGCCACAACGCAGAAAAACTGCAAAACGATCCGACTCAGACCGTCGGCTGGCCAGAATTCCGCATCATGGAAATCCAGGAACTGCGCGACAGTCTGGTGGCCATGACCGGCGCCTTGACCAACCGCTCCGTTGACCTAGAAGAAGCCCAACGCACCGCCCAGACCATGTTGCAACAAAGCGAGCACTACCTGACCTTCATGGGTCATGAACTCAAGGCCCCGATCGCCGCCATCTACAGCGCCCTCGAGCTGCTCAATGAAGAGCCGGAGAAGGCCTCGCGCATCGTTGGCATGATCAAGGACTCCACCTATAACCTCATCCAACTGATCAACGACATCATCGACCAGGCCCGGGCCAAGTCCGGCAAGCTGCAATTCCATGATGACTGGTTCTCGCCGTTCAAGGAAACCATCAGCTGCCTGGAGACCTTTGCCATCCAAGCCCGGCGCAAGAACCTCGAGTTCTTCATCGCGGTTGACCCGCGTCTGGACTGTGCGACCTGGGGTGACAAACAGCGCTTCCGGCAGATACTGTCCAACCTGACCAGCAACGCTATAAAATACACCGGCCAAGGCTTCATCCGCCTGAGCCTCGACGCCGAGCTGAAGGACCCTTCCCGGTTGACCCTACGCGGCAGCATCGAGGATTCGGGTAGCGGCATAGCGCCAGAAAGTTTGCCCTACATCTGGGAAGCTTTCGCCCTGGCCAAAGGCAAGCTCAGTGCCACCCAATCCAGTCACGGCCTTGGACTGTCCATCATCAAGAGCATCGTCGACAATCTGGGCGGCTCGATAGGCGTGACCAGTGAACTCGGCAAAGGCAGCACCTTCAGCTTCGTGCTACCTTTACCGTTGCAAGCGCCGCAAGCGTTGGCTGACAAGCTGTCCGGCGCTTCGGGCAGCCTGCTAGACGCCTAACAGGTTGTTGAAAAAGCCGGTTGCTTTCTCAACAACCTTAACAATTCCTCGCATAGCTTGCGCTATGCTGCGTAATTGTACCGGCTTTTGAAGTGTTGAAAAGCCGCATCCGCGTTTTTCAACACCCTGCTAAGCACCTAGTCGTTGGTCGCCCGGCCACCTAATCGCCTAGTCATCCAGTCGCGGCTCGTTGTTGTGAATATTAAAACAAGGTGATTGATAGTCAAAATAAAATCCCTTTTTCCCGATTGGCAGCTTGCCTTTTTCAGGCGCTTTCGCTACAATCAATCATCAATTCGATATTTTTTTATCTATGAGGAGGTATACATGGCAGTCGCTCAAATTGAGTTCTCCAAGGAACTCGAGAGCTTCGTGCGGGAGTGGAAGGATAAGCCTGGCAACCTGATTATGATTCTGCATCGGGTGCAGCAGGAATTCACGTTCATTCCTCGGGAAGCCGCCGAACGCCTGGCGCGGGACCTGGAAATGCCTTTAGCCAGGATCTATGGAGTCATCACATTCTACCATTATTTTAAGACCACCAAGCCCGGCAAACATCGCATTGCCATCTGCATGGGCACAGCCTGCTACCTGAAGGGTGGCCAGGAACTGGTGGACGAAACCCAGCGTATCCTGGGCATTAAAGGCGCGGAAGTCACCGCCAACGGCCTGTTCTCGATTGACGCGGTTCGTTGCGTCGGCTGCTGCGGCCTTGCGCCGGTCCTCATGGTCGGCGACGATGTCTATGGCAAGCTCACTACCGATCAAGTGGCTGGCATTGTAGCCAAATACCAGGCTATCGGCTAAAAACGTGCATTTTACGATATGCGATTTCGTGCTCGATTTGGTGCAAAACTCGATCGAGGCCCACGCTAGTCACATACAGCTCGTTATTGAAGAGGCCGCCGGCTTCATCAGCGTCGGTATTGACGACAACGGCCAGGGCATGGACCAGGCGACTCAAAAGCGGGCGCAGGATCCGTACTTTACCGACGGGGTCAAGCACCGCCGGCGAAAAGTCGGACTGGGCATTCCGTTCCTGGTACAGGCCGTACAACAGGTAGGCGGCGACTGGAATCTGCACTCGGAACCGGGCGTGGGGACCAAACTGTATTTCCGCTTCCCGGCCGAGCACCTGGACACGCCGCCGCTGGGCGACTTGCCCGGCTTGCTACTGTCCATCATGTGCTTCGACGGTGATTATGACATCCATGTCAGGCGAGCTAACCCGGCGTCGGATATCGACTACCAGGTGAACCGTCTGGAATTGCGAGACGCGCTAGGCGGCTTCGGCGACGCTAACGCCCTGCTCCTGGCCAGGCAATTCCTGGAATCCCAGGAAATTGCGTCAGCCTGAAGCTGACGGCTCAGCCGGATAGCTGACGCCGTTAAATGCCGCCAGCTATCCGGGCAGCCAAAGCCACCCGGACAACAAAGTATTAACAGAGGAGACATCGAACTATGGCTAAAATGACCCTGGATCAGCTCCGCAAGCTCCGCGAGGAGACCAAGGGCGAGATGACCCGGCGCGAGACTGAAGGCAAAGAAATTCAGGTAATCGTCGGCATGGGCACTTGCGGAATCGCCGCCGGCGCCAAGGAATCCTTCGACGCCATCGTCAAGGCGGTGGACGAATTCAAGATCGGCGCCAACGTGGTGATCCGCCAGACCGGCTGCATGGGTCTCTGCCATGTCGAGCCGACCGTCGAAGTCATCGTTCCCGGCATGCCGGCCACCATCTATGGCCGCGTCGACGCCGCCGTGGCCGCGGACATCGTCCGCAAGCATCTGGTTGACCACAAAATGGTCAACGGTCACATCTACGATCGCCCGGCGATCGATATCATCAGCAAGTAAGCACGGAGGCTCCAATACAATGGCGTACAAGCAATTCATTCTGGTATGCGGCGGCACTGGCTGCGAATCCAGCAAGGCCGACGACATATTCAAGGAGCTCCACGCGCAAGCCGAAGCCCAGGGCGTCGCCAAGGACGTCCAGATCGTCAAGACGGGCTGCTTCGGTTTCTGCGAAAAGGGCCCCATCGTTAAAGTCCTGCCAGCCGAATCTTTCTATGTGGAAGTGAAACCGGCGGACGCGAAAGAAATCATCGCCGAGCAGATCATCAAAGGCCGCGAGGTTACGCGTCTGCTCTACCAGGACGATTCCAACGCCAAACGCATCAAGACCGAAGAAATCGGCTTCTACCAAAAGCAGTACCGCATTGTCCTGCGCAACTGCGGCATTATCAATCCCGAAAATATCGACGAATACATCGCCCGCGAGGGTTATATCGGCCTGGAGAAGGCTCTTTTCGAGTACAAACAAGACGGCGTCATTGCCGAACTCAAGAAATCCGGCTTGCGCGGCCGCGGCGGCGCCGGCTTCCCCACCTGGCGCAAGTGGGAATTTTCGCGCGGCCCGGTCTCGGACCAGAAGTACGTAGTCTGTAACGCCGACGAAGGCGACCCAGGCGCTTACATGGACCGTTCCACCATTGAGGGCGACCCCCATTCCGTGCTGGAAGCCATGACGGTTTGCGGATATACCATCGGCGCCAGCAAAGGCTTCGTCTACATCCGAGCCGAGTACCCGCTGGCCATCGAGCGCCTCAAGATTGCCATCAAGCAGGCCCGCGAATACGGCCTCCTGGGCGACAACATCCTCGGTTCCGGCTTCTCCTTCGACATCGAGATCCGCCTGGGCGCTGGCGCCTTCGTCTGCGGCGAGGAAACCGCCTTGCTACAGTCCATCGAAGGCAACCGCGGTATGCCCATCCCGCGCCCGCCCTTCCCGGCCATCAAAGGCCTATGGGGCAAGCCGACCGTCATCAACAACGTCGAGACCTGGGCCAATATCCCGGTCATCCTGACCCGCGGCGGCGACTGGTTTGCCAAGATCGGCACCGAGACCTCCAAAGGCACCAAAGTCTTCGCCCTCACCGGCAAGATCAAGAATTCCGGCTTAGTGGAAGTCCCCATGGGCACCACCCTGCGCGAAATCATCTACGACATTGGCGGCGGCATCAAGAGCGGCAAGAAATTCCTCGGCGCCCAGACTGGCGGACCATCCGGCGGCATCATCACCGCCGAGTACCTGGATACCCCGATCGATTACGAGAGCCTGACATCCCTGGGCTCGATGATGGGCTCCGGTGGCTTGATAGTCATGGACGAGGACGACTGCGTGGTCGACGTTTCCAAGTTCTATATGGAATTCTGCGTCGACGAATCCTGCGGCAAGTGTTCACCCTGCCGCATCGGCACCGCCCAGATGCACGACATCGTGGAGAAGATCACCAAAGGCCTGGGCAAGCTGGAAGACCTGGACAAGCTGGAGAAGATCGGCCACGCCCTGAAGCGCGCCGCCCTCTGCGGCCTGGGCCAAACCGCGCCAAACCCGACGCTGTCCACCATCAAGCGTTTCCGCGAAGTCTACCTGGAGCATATCAATGGCACCTGCCGTTCCGGAAAATGTAAGGATTTGGTCACATACAGCATTGACAAAAACAAGTGCATCGGCTGCAGCCTCTGCGCGCGCAAATGCCCGGTGAACTGCATCTCCGGCAGCAAGACCGAGAAGTACACCATCGACGCCAGCAAGTGCATCAAGTGCGGCGAATGCTTCGCGGTCTGCAAGTTCAGCGCCGTACTCAAGAAATAAGAAGGAGCAGGACCAATGGTCAACGCCAAGATAAACGGTATTCCCGTCCAGGTAGCGCACGGTACCACCATACTGGACGCCGCCGCCAAGATGAACATAAATATCCCCAAGCTCTGCTACAACGACGATCTGCCGGCCTGGGCGGCCTGCGGCATCTGCGTGGTCAAGGTGGAGAAGAGCCCCAAAATGCTGCGCGCCTGCTGTACCCCCATCGAGGAAGGCATGAGCATCATCACCCATGACCCGGAAATCGTCCAGGTACGCAAGACAGTCATCGAGCTGATCCTGTCCAACCATCCGGACGACTGCCTGCAGTGCCCGCGCTCCGGTTCCTGCGAGTTGCAGACCCTGGCCGCCGACTTCGGCATCCGCGAGCAGCCCTTCACCAAACGGCTCAAAGGCCTGCCGGTCGATACCTCCACCAAGACCCTGGTGCTCAATCCCGAGAAATGCATCAAGTGCGGTCGCTGCGTCAAGGTTTGCCAGGACATGCAAAACGTCTGGGCCATCGAGTTCCTGGGCCGCGGCGAGAAGACCCGCATCGCCCCGGCCGCCGACGTGGCCCTGGCCGACGGCCCATGCATCAAATGCGGCCAGTGCTCGGCCCACTGCCCGGTCGGCGCCATCTACGAGATGGACCAGACCCAGGAAGTCTGGAACGCCCTCATGAAGAGCGGCAGTGAGGACCTGACCTGCGTAGTACAGATCGCCCCGGCCGTCCGTATCGCCCTGGGCGAGGAATTCGGCCTGCCGCCTGGCACCCTCATCACCCGCAAGATCTACACCGCCTTGCGCCGCCTCGGCTTTGACGTGGTCTTCGACACCAACTTCGCCGCCGACCTGACCATCCTCGAAGAAGGCACCGAGTTCATCAAGCGCTTCGTGGAAGGCAAAGGCGAACTGCCGCTGATCACCAGCTGCTGCCCGGCCTGGGTCGATTACATGCAGAAGTACTACCCCGACATGATCCCCAACTTTTCCACCGCCAAGAGCCCGCAGCAGATGATGGGCGCCATGATCAAGACCTACTGGGCCGATCAGGCCAAAGTAGACAAGAAGAAGATCTTCTCGGTTTCGATCATGCCCTGCACCGCCAAGAAGCACGAGAGCGGCCGCAACAAGGACATGTATTCTTCTGGCGAGCGCGACGTTGACGTAGTGCTGACCACCCGCGAACTGGCCCGCATGATCAAGCAGGCCGGCATCGACCTGGTCAACCTGCCCGAAGAGGACGCCGACAGCCCGATGGGTCCGTACACCGGTGCCGGCACCATTTTCGGCGCCACCGGCGGCGTCATGGAAGCCGCCCTGCGCTCGGCCTACTTCTTGGTAACCAAGGAAGACTTGAAGGACGTAAACTTCACCGGCGTACGCGGCATTTCCGGCATCAAGGAAGCTCGCGTTAACATCAAGGGCACCGACGTGCGCGTCGCCGTGGCCCACCAGATGGGTAACATCGCCGAGGTCCTAGACCGAGTCCGCGCGGCTAAGGCCGAAGGCAAAGAAGTGCCATGGCACTTCATCGAAGTCATGGCCTGCCGCGGCGGGTGCATCGGCGGTGGCGGCCAGCCCTACGGCGCCACCGACGAAGTTCGTCAGTTGCGCATCAACGGCATCTACAGCGACGATGTCAAGAGCACTTTCCGCTGCTCGCACCACAATCCCTTCATCACCAAGGTATACCAGGAATTCCTGGGCGAGCCCAACGGCCACAAGGCACACGAACTTTTGCACACCCATTACGAGAAGCAGCCGATCTACTCCAAGTAAGTCGCCCGGGCGACCAGGCAACCCAGCCGCCCGCCAACTTCGAACCAACGGCCTCCCAACCGGGAGGCCGTTCTTTTATCTGACTGACCGACCGCCCCACCGACCGACCAACCTCGCCGCCCCCAGGTGGAAAACCACGTAGCGGCTGACAGCCCGTCGCAAGTAGGCTATACTGCCGGCATGAAAAGCGAATTCGACGTTATCATCGTCGGCTCGGGACCGGCCGGACTGGGCGCCGCCTTCAGCCTCCTCGCAGCCAACCCGGCCTGCCGGCTTCTCATCCTCGACCGCAACCAGTATTCGTCCGGCGGCCTGCGCAACGACTGCAAGATGAACTTCAGCTGGCCGATCGGCTTCGCCGATACCGTCTGGACCGAAGTCCAGGCCAAACGCTACCTCAACCAGATCGAAACCTTCCTCAAGCCGGCCATTCTTGAGAAACACGATATCGACACCTACCGCCGGCGGGCCGACCGGCTCGGCGTGACGCTGCTGGAGATTCGCCAAGCCCACCTGGGCACCGATGGCGGCCTGGAACTGATCAAGACGCTGTGCGCGCGGCTTACTGCCCTGGGAGCTGAACTGGCGCTAGGCGAGGAGGCCATCGCCATCGATGCCCAGGCCCGCCGGCTGACCACCAACCGGCGTGAACTAAGTTACGACGACCTGCTACTGGCTCCGGGCCGAGCCGGCTTTGCCTTTCTACAGAGTGTCATGAAGACCAACGGCATCAACTATGTCGACAACAGTATCGACGTCGGTATCCGCGTCGAGCTCCGGGAGGAACGCTACCCGATCGTCCAGGATTATTACGACCCCAAGTTCCTATTTCACAAGAAAACGCGCACCTTTTGCACCAATTCGCGCTGCGCCCACGTAGTTCAGGAAAAATACCAAGACAACGCCGGCGTTTGGTACAGTGTTAACGGCCATGCGTGGTCGGACAAGCACCCGGCCAACGGGTTGGCCAACTTTGCCATGCTCAAGACCGTCGGCCTGACCCAGCCCCTGGCTTCCGGCCAAGCCTATGCCCGCGCGCTGGGTGAGCAAGCCATGCTGCTGGGTGGCGGCCACCCCATCATGCAACGGGTGGGCGACTTTCGGTTGGGCCGCCGTTCCACCCAGGACGGCTTTTGTGGTGACCTCTACGATTTCGAACCCAGCTTGCCGTCGTGCGTCCCGGGCGATCTGGGACTAGCCGTGCCGGCTAAAATTATGCGCGCCTTGTGGGACTCCTTGAAGCTGCTCGATACTATCGTGCCCGGCGTCCTGCACCCGTCGACCATCATGTACTACCCGGAAATAAAAACCTATGCCAACAAGCCGGTCTTTGAGGATCCGGCCAGCTTCCGGGCCATCCCCCATCTGTACTTGGCCGGGGACGGCGCCGGCACCAGCCGCGGCATTACCGGCGCCTGGGCCTCGGGCATCCGGGTCGCCGAAGCCATCACCACCCTAAAAAACTAAGGAAAACGCCGGTTTCCCCGTCACACTATATGATTTTTCATACAAATAATTTGACAAAAGGCGACGTCACGATTATATTGGTATACTGTTGTAACGTTTCTCGTTCTATGGCATTTACTAGAAAAGTGTCACGTTTACTACGTTCATCCGCATTCTGCAGGTGGGAGTTTCATCCTTGAACAAACGGGATTTTCCGAACATTCACTTTTACGATCAAGATTTCGTTGACATATATGATCGCAGTTGGGCTTGGATCGAAGACCACTGGACCACCGCCCCACCGGAGAGCGGCATCGGCGGCGGCAAATTTTTTTTCTACCCTCCGTCTGGCACGCTCGACCAGGCCGAACAGATTTTCTCTTCCTTCTATCTGGTATACTCCAATCGTATCTATCCAGCCTCCAACGGCTTGGATGCGCTATACAGCAAGCAGGAAACCAACGGGGCCATCCGCTGGCGCTACGACATCGCCTCGGGTGATGCCTGGCTGCCGCCGGAAAACCCGGAAGGCCTCGGCATACCGCTGTTTGCCTGGGCTGAGTACAACCTCTACCATAAAACCGCCAACAAAAAACGCGTCAAGGAAGTAATGCCCGCCCTCCAGCGCTACTATTCCTGGATCGAGACAACCTTCAAGCGGCCAAACGGCCTTTTCGAGACGCCGGTGGCTGCCACCGGCATGCCCAACTCGCCACGCGGCAACGCCGCTTACCACGTCGACTTCACGGTTTGCATGACCATCAATGCCATGTACATGGCGGCGCTCGGCGACATTCTCAACGACAAAGACATTTCCTTCATATATAAGCGCAATTACTTCTCGCTCAAGACACGCCTCAATACCATGATGTGGAACGACAGCGATGCCTTCTATTACGACATCGACGCTGCCGAGCACCAGGTACCCATTAAAACCATCGGCGCCTTCTGGGCCTTGCTGGCCGAGATCGTCAACGAAGACCGCTCTGAGCGCCTCATCGAGCACCTAACCAACCCGAACAGCTTTGGCACCGAAAACCCCTTCCCCACATTGTCGGTCGACCACCCCGATTACGACAAGCGCGGCATGGGTTATCGCGGTTCGGTCATCCCGCCGTTCACCTACATGATCATCAAGGGCCTGGAAAAATATAACCACTGGGAATTGGCCCGGGCTTGTGCCATCCGCCACCTCTATTTCATTCTCGATTCAGCCCATCCCAATGGCGAGAACAAGCAGACCCTTTGGGAAGCCTACCAGCCCCAAAACGAAGGCCGGGCCGTTTGGCCGGACCATCCAGAGTGGCCGCGGCCCCAGTTCCTGGCCTATACCGGCCTGTCCACCGTCGCCCTGATGATCGAAAACATCATCGGCCTGTCGGTCTCATTGCCGCGCAAGACCGTCGACTGGATCATTCCCAACCTGGAAATCATGGGCATCGAGAACCTCAGCCTGAAACGCAACATGGTTACCATCCTGTCCAACAAGTCGGGCGGCCGCGGTTGGGAAATCCACATGGAATCGGAAAAACTATATTATTTTACCATCAATGTGCTGGGACGCAAGAAAAAGACCCTGCCCATCCCCTCGGGCAAATGCTCGATGCTGATCGACAAGATATGAAAAAACCGGCCGCCCTGGCCGGTTTTTTTCGGTTGCTTAAGCGGCAGACGCTTAGCCCTGGCGCACCCGAACCTCGCCCATCACCACCAGACCCTTGACCTCTAGCCAGCTGGTTGCGCCACGGACTTGGCGATTAACGTTTTTTTCCACCCGAGCCTCGCCCATGATAGCCGCCACCCCAAAGTTGACCGGCACGTCGGCCGGCACAATCAACTTGACCTCGCCCATGACCGTGAACACCTCGACATGCGTCGGTCCGGGCGGCAAGTCAACCTCGGTAAAGTCCAGCTTGGTTGAGCCCATGACGGTGAACGTGGAAACCTTGTCGCTTTGCAGCCAGTTACCATCCAGGTGGCGTTCACTCATGATGCAAGCGGTATTCATGCGCGGCATGCCGACTATGTCAGTGTTAGTGCCGACCACCGACGATACCGTGGCTCTGGCGGCAGATCGACGACCGGCCGCGGCCGGCTTGGCGACGTGCAGGTTGGTTGGCAGGTCAAGCACTAAGTGATCCAGGGTGGCCGGCAGAGTAGCATCGTTAGCCTGGTCGACCCGTTTTTCGTAGGCTTCCATATCCAGATAGCCTTGGGCAAAAGCCTCGGTCAATGTATCCATCACCTGCTGCCGACGCTCGCCCAGCGCCTCATTGGACCCAGAAAGCGGCATAACTTGATTCGACATCAGCATTCTCCTTCAAACCGACCCTGACGGCGTCGTCCAGCGCGAAATCATCCCACGCTATGGCCATGTACTCGCAAAAGCGAGCTTCTGCCTATAATAACGAATTTTTGGCCAGAAACCAAGTAAAAACAATTGCCATTCCAGCAGCCCGTGCTTATACTTGACTCATTAAATTGTGTACATTCTGGACGATTTCGCAGATTCATTACAGTTAAATGTTGGGAAGAGGTTCATGCAAAACATTACGTTCCGGCAGGCCGGCATAGAAGATATTCCGTTGCTTGTCCAAAACATCATTTTCGTTTCCCTCAAACCGAACAGCCATTGTCTGCACTCCTGGGCGGGTGACTCGCCAGCCGATCTAACGGCTGACTTCCAAGCCGCCTTCGAGGCTGGCGAGATGTTCTATATTCTAGCCTGTTCAGGACCTTGTATTATCGGCGCTATGGGTGGCGAATTTGACCCGGAGCTGGAACGCGTCTGGCTACACGGTCCCCATGTCTTCGCTGGTGCCTGGAGCTCGCTGGCACCCAACTTGTACGAAGAATTGCTCCAGATACTGCCGCCCAACGCCACCCGCTGGGACGCCTTCCTAAATGTCAAAAACAATAACGGCATCGACTTTTACCGCAAGCATGGTTACACCCAGGGCACCGTCACCCATGACTATCAGCTGAACCGCTCACGCCGGATCGATTGCCCGGCCGATGCCTGTACCAAATTAACCAGCCTGCATCATGCCAGCTTCGTCACTCTTTTCGACCAGCTGTTCCCGGACACCTACTACAGCGCCCAGGCATTGCTGCAACTACACGGCGGCAGCCACTGCATCTACGTCGTCGCCGAGGGCGAGCGGGTGCTCGGCTTTTCGGTGGCCGCCCTGGAAGACGACGCCGCCAAGGCCGAGGTGCAGTTCATCGGCATTGCCGAAACCGAGCGCAACAAAGGCTACGGCCGACAATTGCTGGCCAGGGCAGTAGATTGGCTGTTCGACGAGAAGGCCGCCACCGAGATTGCCCTGACCGTGGAAGACAGCTTGACCAATGCCCGCGGGCTTTATGAAAGCGTCGGCTTCATGCTCAATTTCTCGGGACTGCCGCTTAGCAAAAAAAAAGTCAAACCGCTGGAATTGTAGACGCTGTGGCTAGGGGCTAGGGGCTAGGGGCTAGAAGGAAACAGACGGGACAGGACGGAAATACGCGCCATGGCCGATCAGAAATTCGAAAAGAATCTGCAGTATTACAAATTCTGCGCCTACGGCTTCCTCAAGGACCTGCGCTTCTACGAGCCCTTTTTATT
The DNA here is from genome assembly GCA_001829185.1 of Spirochaetes bacterium GWB1_60_80. Classification (GTDB taxonomy): domain Bacteria; phylum Spirochaetota; class Spirochaetia; order Treponematales; family UBA12059; genus UBA12059. Next base: position 106,156 of record MIAR01000041.1, on the reverse strand, counting down.
GCTCTTTTTCCTGGAAAAGGGTCTCACCTTCCTGCAGATTGGCGGCCTGTACGCCGCCCGGGAGATCCTCATCAACCTGATGGAGATCCCCTCTGGCTTGGTGGCCGACGTACTGGGCCGCCGCCGCACCATGGTGGCTTCCTTCCTGGCCTACATTGTCTCCTTCCTGCTGTTCTATTTTAGCCAGACCTGGTGGCTGCTGCTGCTAGCGATGCTTTGCTATGCCTTCGGCGACGCCTTCCGAACCGGCACGCACAAGGCGATGATCTTCGACTACCTGAAAAGCCGCGGCTGGCAGCGCTTGAAAACCCACTACTACGGCCATACCCGGGCCTGGTCGCAACGCGGCGCTGCCGTGTCAGCCATGATCGCCGCCGCTTTGGTCTTTTGGCGCGGCTCCTACGCGCCGGTCTTCCTGTTTACCATTATTCCGTATGTGCTCGATCTGCTGCTGATCCTAAGCTATCCGGCCGCCCTGGACGGCCGGCGCGAAGGCCGCGCTCCGCATCTGGCCGACGAGTTCACGGCGGTATTCCGCTCGTTGCTGACCAGCCTTAGGCAGCCGGCCACGCTGCGGGCCATCGCCAACCAGGCGCTCTACACCGGCTATTACAAGGCCTGCAAGGATTACCTGCAGCCGATGTTAAAGGCGCTGGCCCTCGGCCTGCCTTTCCTGTTGGCCATGAGCGGCCAGGAGCGCACCGCCATCTTGAGCGGCTTAGTCTATTCGGCCTTGTATTTTCTGACGGCTGGCGCGGCCCGGCTGTCCGGCCGCTTCGCCGACCACTTCCCAAGCCTGGCCCGGCCACTCAACCTGACGCTATTTACCGGGATCGGCCTGGGCCTGCTGTCCGGCGTCGCCTACTGGTTGGGGCTGTCGCTGCCGGCCATCATCTTGTATGCCGGTATCTATCTGATCGAAAATCTGCGCAAACCAATGGGCATCGCCTACGTCAGCGAACGCATGAACCAGGACTCACTAGCGGCCGCGCTTTCGGTCGAGTCGCAAGCCGAAACCCTGTTCGCGGCCGGATTGGCCTTGCTGCTGGGCTTGTTCAGCCAACTGTTCGGGCCGGGTAGGGGCCTACTACTGCTCTCCGGCGTGGTTGGCTTGCTGGCCATCTTGCTGCGCCTACCCCAGGACAACAAAGAGTCTATTGAGCTTACGGCTCGACCAGGTAGTCCAGTTTAGCGTCGCGATAGCGTGGCAGGCGTAACTGAGTCCCTACATTGAGCAGTGTCTGCCAGGCGGAATGAACCGCAAAAGCATTGCCCAGAAACGGCGCCAGAACCCACCCGGCTCAAAGCGCAAAAAATTGACGATGTGTACCTGCCCAGTACCCAGCGGCTCAACCTGCAACTACTGGCAAAGGCCGGTACGCGCACCAGTCCCGGCTTTTCAGGCAGGCAGCGGCATTGCTGAGTACCACCGCGCTGATCCGGCTCGCGGGGTCCTGTGTGACCTGAAACAAGAAGACCACAGCCCGATGCCGGACTGGTCAGGGTGTGAATTGCTCCATATAGCCATAGCCAGAGAAGCGATCACTGACGGTAATGGGTTCGGCCAGCAGGCGGCTGTCCATCCAGCTGGTAAAGTTGGGGATGTCCATCATCAGGGCCATGACGGCGGACAAACGGGCCTCAACCACCAGCCCCGCCCGAGTGCCGCGATACGCTGAAGGACCGCCCTTGTCCACGTAGACCAGGATGGCGGAACGCTCCAAGAATAGCCGCCAGTCCGAACCAGTAGCAAGCGCCGGAAAGACGCAAGCCAACCAGGCCGTGAGTACGACCCGGCAGTACAATGAACCCAAGGCCGCCGACCCGGAGTCTAGCAGGGTGTTGAAAAACGCGGATGCGGCTTTTCAACACTTCAAAAGCCGGTACAATTACGCAGCATAGCGCAAGCTATGCGAGGAATTGTTAAGGTTGTTGAGAAAGCAACCGGCTTTTTCAACAACCTGCTAGACATATCATGCCCTTAGCCTAAGTCGACCAGCCAACCTTGTCAGCTGAAGGCTAGATAGTTGGCTAAAGAGCGGCGGTCTGCTAGAGTGGAAGCATGAAAACCATCAGCCTGGACCGGATTCTGCAATCACAGGGAATTGGCTCGCGGAAAACCTGCCGCGCCATCATCGCCGACGGCCTGGTCAGCATCGGCGGCCACCTGGTCGATAACTGGTCCGCGGAATTCGACCCCGCCGGGCTGTATTTCAGCCTCGACGACCAGGACTTCGAGTACCTCGAGCACCTCTACCTGGCCATGAACAAGCCGACCGGCTACGAATGCTCGCGCAAGCCGGTCCACCACCCGTCGGTGCTGAGCCTGCTGCCCGAACGCTTCGTCAACCGCGACATCCAACCGGTCGGTCGCCTCGATCAGGATACCGGCGGCTTGCTCTTGTTATCCGACGACGGCCAATTCATCCACGCCCAGTCGTCGCCCAAGAAACATCAAGCCAAGACTTACCGGGTCGGTGTTGATCGCCCGGTAGAACCGGCTCTGTTAGCCTTGCTGTTGGCCGGCGTGCAATTGCTGGATGAACCTGGCCCATTGCGGGCGCTGGAGTGCGTACAGACCGGATCGCACAGCCTGGAATTGAGCATCGACCAGGGGAAATACCACCAGGTGCGCCGGATGATAGCCGCCGCCGGCAACCACTGCACGGCGCTGGCCCGCGATGCCATCGGTGGCCTGACGCTCGCGGCCTTGGGACTGGCGCCCGGCGAGTGGTGCCTGCTCAGTGCCGCGCAACGCCAGCTGCTGGTCCCGGTTTGAACGCCGGCCACCGCACGGGGCTATAGCACTGGCCTTGACCTTATTCCTGAACGGTAAAAATCCTCTCCATCAGCTGGTTGTTTGAGTTGTCCTTGACGATCAGGCGGTAGCGGCCAGTCTCGACGAAGCGGTACGACGGCAGCGAGTAATAGGCGTTGTTATCCATGGTAACCAGCTGGCGGTGGATCTCGACGCCGATATTGCGGCGCGGATCCATTTTATAGAAGACAACCACAAAGCGGCCGGAGCGGCCGGAGGTATTGCGCACCGTGAAGGCCAGTTCGGTGCCGACGCTGGTGGGGATGGGGTCGACATAGGTGGTACGAGTGGCCGGGATGTCGAAACCGATGTCGGCGATAACCACTTCGGTAGACGCCAAGGCGGCGGCGGCGGCCAGGGCGGCTTGATCGGCCACGGCACCGCCGGTGCTTGTGCCGCCGCTAGCGGAGGGGATGACCGGCGCCGCTGCGGCTAGCGGCAAGCCACTGCCGGAACCGCCACCGGGAGTGAGGGCCGGAGCGGCGGCCTGAGCCGGACCGGGGGAAGCCGCACCAGCCGGCGGGGCAGTCGCGCCGGCTCCCGGCGGCGTCGGCGGTAGCGGAAAACGCCGCACTGACAGCAGCCGCGGCGCGTAATAGCGCTCGTTCATCGACGAGATGATGACGCCGGAACTGTTGGTCGCCGAGGCGGCATGGATGAACTGATTGTTGCCCAGGTAGATGGCCACGTGGCTGGCCCGGCCACCGACCGTATCAAAGACCATCACGTCGCCCGGCAAGGCGGCTTGCAGCGAAACGGAACGTCCGGCTTGCATGAAATCGCGCGATACCCGCGGCACCACCAGGCCGGCGGCCTCGCGATAGACGTAGCCCACGAAGCCGGAACAATCAAAAGCCCGCGGCGACATGGCGCCATAAACGTAGGGCACGCCCAAATACTTACGGGCCACGTCGATGATGTGCTGCCGTATTGCCGCTTCGCCAGTCTGGGCGCTGGCTAAAGCGGCCACGAACCATAAAACCGTCAAGAATTTGTTTCTCATGGCCAGTACTATAGAACAAAATGACGATCATTTCAAAGATCGGGGTGATTGTTTGGAAAAATGATCGGCACGACGCTATACTCTGAAGGACGAGGCCGTCAACCGCCGCGTTGGTCGGTCCCAAGGAGGTTTCATGAAACAGTCACGCATCATTTTCGTCGGCCTACTAGGTGTCGCCGTCCTGTTAAGCGGCTGCGCCTGGCTGGATAGTCTCTTCAACCCGACACCGGAATTAGCCAAGCCGACCATGACTATCCCGGCCGCCCTAACCAGCGATCTCAGCCGCGCCACCGGCGTGCCGTCATCCGACGCCGTCTTCGAGCCTTTCCGCTCCAGCCTGGACACGGCTGCCGCCGTCCTGGCCCAAACCTACCTGTTTATTGACACCATCGGCGCTAATCCTATCGCGGACAGCGTCACCATGCCCCTCATGGACGGCCAGCGCCTGGAGGTCAGCTTTGATGCCAGCCGCACCTTTGCCAAGTGGCTGGAAATTTTCAAAGACGACACGGCCGCAGAGCCCTACCTGGTAATAAGCTACAACAAGGGCCTAGTAAAGGGCCAAATCTACTATAATAACGCCCTTAGCCCCAGCCCGGCCGCCGGCGCCAACCATATCGAGAGCCTGTTGGTCAGCTATGATGAGACCATCGCGGTTCCGGTGCTGGACTTCTCGGCCGTCCTGGCCGTCGGCGTGGAAGCTGACACCCATCCGACCAGCCTGTATTACCACGGCGCCTACGCCGATGACGGCGTCGACGTGGCCGGCGGTCTGGGCTACCACTTTGTCTTCGATCCGAACGATGACCTGGCCGCCTTTACCGACTATGCTGCTAACCACGTTTACATGTACCGCGCCGCTGTCTCAGCCGATGGCAGCTTGGCCAGAACCGAGCTGTACTTCCCGTTGGCCACCCAAACCACCGAGCCGGATGCCTCCGTCGCCATCGACCAGGCCTTCCTGAACATCGTCCACGCCTGGGTGAATTTAGCTGGCAATACCGCTGTCCAGGCCGACCTGACCACCGCCGGCATCGGTTGGGATGACGCTTCGGTGTCGGCCGCTGACTTCCTGGCCGACCTCATCACTTGGCGCGCGGCCAATCCAACCAGCACCGCCCTGGACAACCTGATGTTCATGCTGGAGCTGGACAACCCGATCGCTTATTCCAATGAAACCGGCTACGTGGCTAACGGCGACGTCACCGAGCTGACCAGCGGCCTGTACTCGGCGGCCGCCCTCGGCGACCTGACCGCCATCGCCTGGCCGCTCAGCCCGGCGGCCATCTTTGACCTGAGCGTCGTCTGGCCTTAAGCCAGCCCGCAGCCCGTAGCCCGTAGCCGGCCTTAAGCCAGCCGCCCCGCGCCCGGCCTTGTCAACCTGGTATAACCAGTCTTGACAAGGCTGCGTTGATGCCGGAAAATTAGCCCGATAACGCAACCCTACGCGCTATCGGGGAGGCAGCATGAAGAAGTCCGGCGGTCGGAAATTATTGAAGGTTCTGCTTATTGTGGCGGCTAGCTTGGTCGCCCTGGTGGCGCTTTTCTGGTTCAGCACCTATCACCCCAGAGCGGTCCAGGCCGAAACGGTTCATAGCCGACTCCCGGCCGGCCAAGCCGAGACGGCGCCGAGCCTGCAGCCGGGGCAGACCATCAAGCTGCTCAACTGGAACGTCCAGTACATGGCCGGCAAGAACTACGTCTTCTTCTACGACGAGTGGGACGGCTCCGGGCCGGACAATCGGCCGAGCCGAACCGATATCGAAGTCACCTGGGGGGAAACCCTGCGCGTCATCCTGGACGAAAATCCGGACGTCATCGTCCTGCAGGAACTGCACGACGGCTCCTCGAGTACCGACCGCGAGAACCAAGTGGAACGGCTCATGCAAGCGCTGCCGCCGGAATACGCCTTCTGGTGCGAGGCCTGGTACTGGCGGGCGGCCTTTGTGCCCCACCCGCGCATTATGGGCAGCGCCGGCATGAAGCTGGCCATCATCTCCAAGTACCGGATCGACCGCGCCGCGCGACACCAGTTGCCGCAGATGCCCGGCGACCCCATCACCACCCAACTCAACTTCAAACGCGCTGTCCTTGAAGCCATTCTGCCGATATCGGGCGGCGGCGAATTGTCGCTGATGAGCACCCACCTGGACGCCTTTGCCCAAGGCTCGGACACCATGGAGCGTCAGGTCGACTATGTGCTCGGGCTCCTGGCTCAAACCACCAGCGCCGGACGGGCCTTTGCCATCGCCGGCGACTTCAACCTGGTGCCGCCCGGCTTGTCCTACAGCCGGCTGCCGGCGGCCGAACAGCCAATGTTCAAGCCGGAAACCGAAATCAGCCGGCTCTACGCCCTCTACCGCGGCTACCCCACCCTAGAACAGGTGGACGGCCCCGACTGGCGCAGCTACCTGACGCATTTCCCGAACATCGCGGCCGAACCGGACCGGGTGCTGGATTATTACTTTATTTCGGACGACCTGGAGCCGCGCGGCTATCGCGTCCGCCAGGCGGATACTCTGCACATTTCTGACCACCTGCCGACCATCCTGGAAATCCGCCTGCCTTAACGCGGCACAGCCTCAGGCCAGCAGGCTACCTTGGAGGACGGTGACCGCCCGGCCGCCCAGTTCCACCCGCGGCCCCTTCATGGCTAGGCGCAGCACGCCGCCGCGGGCGGAGGCTTGATAGGCCAGCAGTTTGGCCTTACCCAGGCGGCCAGCCCAATACGGCCCGATGCAGCAGTGCGCCGAGCCGGTAACCGGGTCTTCCGGCACCGACGGCTCAGTGCTGAAAAAGCGCGACACGCAATCATAGTCGGCGGCGTCACCTCGGGAGGTGACGATGACGCCGCGGAAGGGCTCTGGCGCCGCTAAGGCACGCAGCGCTGCGAAGTCGGGCGTCAGGCGGCGCACCAGGGCGGCGTCGGACAGCTCAAGCAGGTAATCGAGGCGGTTGCGGCCGACCCAAAGAACAGCCGCCGGTGGCAAGCCCAAGACGCCGGGCAGCCAATCCGGCAGCGGCCGGGCACTAGCCGGCTCGGCCGGGAAGTCGAGCACGATACTGCCGTCAGCCTCCAGGCGGGCGCCAAGCGGACCGCTGCGCGAAGCGAAGGCCGCTGTTGCGTCCCTGGTCAACAGGCCCTGCTCCCACAGAATATGGGCGCTAGCCAGGGTGGCGTGTCCGCACAACTCTTCTTCCATGTCCGGCGTAAACCAGCGGATGCGCCAGCGCTCGCCCTCCGGCCGCAGGAAGGCCGTTTCGGACAGGTTCATTTCCATGGCCACGCTTTGCATCCAACTGTCCGGCTGGTCGGCGTCAAGCAGGCAGACCGCGGCCGGATTGCCGCTGAAGGCCCGGTCGGTAAAGGCATCGACTTGATAGATGGTTTGCATGCCAACAGTATATCACGGCCGCCGCTAGCGCCCAAGCAAAAAACGCACCCGCCCCGCTTGACCCTTGGTGGCTTCCTTGGCATACTGGACTTGCCCGTAGGGTCTTCCGCTTTTTGTCGGAAGCATGCGGATGGGTGTTCCCGCCGGCCGGCGCTAACTTCAGGCGCAGCGCTCGATCGTCGAGGACAAGTGGGGGAATCCGGTGCAAACCCGGAGCTAGCCCGTAACTGTGAGTCGCCACGCCCGCACGGGACGGCGACGAGCCAGGATACCCTACCCGTCCCGTAACATCGCAGGAACGCTTCGTGGTACAGGCGTCGAGCGATAGACCGGTCATCCGACCAGGACGCAGCGCCCCTCAGGGCACAATTCCCGGCCTGAGCGCAACCGGTCCGTCGATCAACCATCACCAGAACCGTTTCTCCACCCGGCCACAAGCCGGCCGCCCGAAAAGGGGCAGAAGGAGAAGGTCCATGAAAAGGACAATTACCGCCATCCTGGCATTCACGCTGCTCGCGGCCGCGCTGGCCGCCCAGCCTATCACGTTCACCGACGCCCGTAACATAAACATCACCTTGCCCGGCAAGGCGCTACGCGTGGTGTCCCTGAACCCGGCCATGACCGAGATCATCTATGCGGCCGGCGCCGGCTCCCGACTGGTGGGCAATACCACCTGGTGCAACTATCCGGCCGAGGCTGCCGCGGTAAGCAAGATCGGCGGCTACTCGGCGCAGAGCATCAGTATCGAGCAGATCGTCGCCCTGCGCCCCGACCTGGTGCTCGGCGAGGCCGGCTCCGTTACCGAGCTAGCCGATGCTATGGAGAATGCTGGCCTGCGCTTCGCCGCCGTCAATCTGCGCAATTTCGAGGACATCTACCAGGCCATCAGCCTGGTCGGCCGCATCGCCGGCGACCAGACCGTCGCCGCCAACCTGGTGGCCTCGCTTCGCCAGCGCGTCGCCAACGTCGTTGCCAGGGTAGCCGGCTTATCGCGCCAGCAGCGCCCGGTCGTCTACTACGAGGTCTGGCACGAACCGCTCATGACGGCCGGTCCGAACACCTTCATCAGCCAGATCATCACCACCGCCGGCGGCATCAACTGTTTTGCCGACGTCGATACCGACTGGCCGACCATCAGCTTCGAAGCTATCGTCATGCGCAATCCCACTGTCATTATGGCCTCCGATACCCACGGCGTAAACGTCAGCAACGACCGGCTGGCGCTGCGGCCGGGCTGGTCGGCCCTCACGGCGGTTCGCACCAACAACGTCGCGCTCATCGACGGCGACATTATCTCCCGACCAGGCCCGCGCTTCGTCGACGCCATCGAGCTGGTGGCGGCGCGCTTGTTCCCGGTTCAATTCTGATGACCTCACGACCAGCCGGGCCGGCCAAGCGTCTAGCGCCGGTCTTCGGCCTGCTCGGCTTGTCGTTGATTCTGGCCTTCCTGGTGGCGGTCGGGATGGGCGCCGTCTTCTTCTCGCCGCTAGCCGTAGCCCGCGCCCTAATCGGGTTGCTGCGCTCCGTCGAGCAGGACAGCATCCACGTCATCGTTCGCCTGCGCCTGGATCGCAGCCTGATCGCCGCCTGCGTCGGCGCCGTGCTGGCCAGTTCCGGCGCCGTGCTCCAGGGCCTGTTCCGCAACCCGCTGGCCGATCCCTTTGTCATTGGCAGTTCCAGCGGCGCGGCCTTCGGCGCCGTCTGCGCGCTGTCCTTCGGCCTCGATGTGTCGCTGTTCGGCTTCTCGGCCATCGGCACCACGGCCTTCGCCGGCGGACTGACGGCCACGCTGCTGGTCTACCTGGTGGCCGGCGCCTCGCGCATCCGCTCCGACGCGGCCAGCCTGCTGCTGGCCGGCACCGCGCTCAGTTCTTTCTTCTCCGCCCTGGTCTCGGTGATCTTGGCCATCAAGGACAAAAACCTGCATCAAGTTTTCTTCTGGCTGATGGGCGGCTTTTCCGGCCGCGGCCTGGGCCACCTCGTGGCCGCGTTGCCGGCCATGCTAGTCGGCTTCATCGCCGCCATGGCCTCGGCCCGGGTGCTGGATCTGCTGGGCAGCGGTGACGAGGCGGCCAGCAGCCTTGGCCTGAAGCCGGCCAAAGCCCGGCTAATCATCGGCTTCTTCGCCGCCTTGTCCGTCTCGGCCGCCGTGGCCATCGCCGGCGCCATCGGCTTCGTCGGCCTGGTAGCGCCGCACCTGGCGCGGCGCTTCGTCGGCCCGGTGCATCGCCGGCTGATCCCAGCCTCCGCCCTGGTCGGCGCCAGCCTGCTCCTGCTGGCCGACGCCCTAGCCCGCACCGTCTTTTCCCCCATCGAGATGCCGGTCGGCGCCATCACCGCCTTAATCGGGGCGCCTTTCTTCCTCTATAAAATCGCCCGGCGCGGACTGGATGGCGTGCGATGAGCGGCGAAGCCCTACTCAGCCTACGCGCCCTGAGCGCCGGCTATCATGGCCAGGCTATCGTCCACGAGGCCTCCTTCGACATCGAAGCCGGCAGCGTCGTCGCCTTACTCGGCGCCAACGGCGCCGGCAAGACCACTTTGCTGAAAACCGCCATCGGCCTGCTGCCGCGCATCGACGGCCACTGCCTGCTAGCAAGCAATGAAATATCACTACTCTCGACCCGCGAGCGGGCCCGACGCGTCGCTTGGGTGCCCCAGCTGGCCGACACCGCCTGGCGCTACACGGTGCGCGAGCTGGTTTCCCAGGGCCGCTACGCCCACCTGGGCGCCTTCGCCTCCTATGGCCTGGCCGACGAGCAGGCCGTCAACCAGGCGCTGTCCACCATGGACCTGTCGGCGCTCGAGAGCCGCACCATGCAGGAGCTATCCGGCGGCGAAGCCCGACGCGTCCTGATCGCCCGAGCCCTGGCCCAGGACACCCCGCTCTTGGCACTAGACGAGCCGGCCGCCCATCTCGATCCGGGGCGGCAAGTTGAGCTGATGGAATTGTTGCGCAGCATCGCCGCCGATGGCAAAGGCGTCCTGGTGAGCGTGCATGACGTCAACGCCGCCCGCCGCTTCGCCGACCGCGTTATCCTCATCGACCACCAGGGCTTGGCGCATTTCGGCCGGCCAGACGAGGTGCTATCCACCACCCGGCTCAGTCTGGCCTTTGATACCGAGTTCCTGGAAGGCAGCCACCACCAGTATGGTACTTTTTTATTACCTATCGCCAGACTGCGGCCGCCGCCGGCCGACGGAGCCAGCAATGACGCTTGACCCCCAAGCCAAGGCCGACGCACAGCCCGCGGCATCGCCCAATTCCACAGGCCATGCCGGCCACGGCGGCAACCGCCGCGCTTTGTTGGCTGCCGCCGGTCGCGCAAGCGACGACCTGCTCGACGCCTCGGCCAATCTCAATCCGCTCGGGCCGCCGGCTTGGCTGGACGCCGCCTGCACTGAAGGCCGCCGCCTGGCCGACCGCTACCCGGATCCGGAATACCTCGAGCTACGGCAGATAGCGGCTAAGTACTTGGGGCTTGATGCCGGTACAATCGTCTTCGGCAACGGCGCCGACGAATTGCTGTTTGCCCTGGCGCGTCGGCTGGCGGCCCGGCTGGCGATCCAGCAAGCGGCCTCGACCCAGCCGCCCACTCCGGCGCCGACCCCGCGGCACTTCGTCCTCGAGCCAGGCTACGCCAGCTACCGCGAGGCCAGCCAGGCCGCCGGCTATACGGTGGAAAGTACCAACTGGACAAACCTGCAGGAGTGCCTGAACCAGGCACCGAACGATTCCGCCGTCTGGCTAGGCACGCCCAACAACCCTGACGGCTGGCTGCCGCCGGAGTATCCGGCCAGCATCGCCCGCCTGGCAACCCGCTTCCCACAGCACTGGTTCATCCTCGACGAAGCCTTCATCGATTTCGTCGAGCCGCAGCTGGCCGGCAGCGCCCTGCCGCTCTGCGGCCACCTGCCCAACCTAATCGTGGTGCGCTCCATGACCAAGTTCTGGTGCGTCCCCGGACTGCGCCTCGGCTATGCCGTCTGGTATGGCGACGCGGACGGCCTGCGCCTGCAACTGCCCAACTGGCCGCTCAACTGCATGGCCGAAGCCTTTGCCCGGCGCGCCTTCGCCGACCCGACCGCCAACCAGGGGCGTCAAGCCGAGACCGTCGCCTTGTTGGGCCGCGAACGAGCGCGGCTCAGTCAGGCCATTGCCGCCCTGCCGCAACTCAAATTCCTACCCGGCATGGCGAATTTTTACTTACTGCGCGACGACAGCGGCCGCAAACCCGACCTGGCCAACAGCCTGCTGGCCCACAGCGTGGCCGTCCGGCGCTGCGACAACTTCCACGGCCTGGAAACCTCGGCCAACGCCGCCTGGGTACGGATCGCCATCCGGACGCCGACCGAGAACGACCGTATCCTGGCGGCCTTGACAGCCTATGTTTCTGGACACACCGACCAAGCAGCCAGCAGCACCAGCTTAACTGGTGAAACAAGCTTAACTGGTGCAGCCAGCCTAAGCGGCGGCGCCTCTGGTTCCAGCCGGGCCACCGGTACTGGCCAGCAGCGGGCCAAAGCCCTGATGATCCAGGGCTGTTCATCAAACGCCGGTAAAAGTTTAATAACCGCGGCTTTCTGCCGGATCCTGCGCAACCGTGGCTGGGACGTGGCGCCGTACAAGGCCCAGAACATGTCGCTCAACTCGGCCGTCACGGCCGACGGGCTGGAACTCGGCCGCGCCCAGGCCGTCCAGGCCGCCGCCTGCGGCTTGCCGCCCGACGTGCGCATGAACCCGGTGCTGCTCAAGCCGGAAAGCGACCGCGGTTCGCAGGTCGTCCTCCTGGGCAAAGCCTGGGCGCGCTGCCAGGCCGCTGAATATTACGAACTGCATCACACCATGCGCGACACGGCCCGGGCGGCCTACGACTCGCTGGCCGCCGAACACCGGCTGATCATCCTGGAAGGCGCCGGCAGCCCGGCCGAGATTAACCTCAAGCCGCGCGACTTCGTCAACATGGGCGCCGCCCTACACGCCGCCGCCCGCGTCCTCTTGGTGGGCGACATCGACCGCGGCGGCGTCTTCGCCTCGTTCATCGGCACGGCGTCGACCTTCGCGCCCGAGGAGCTGCGCCTCTTCGCAGGCTTCCTGGTCAATAAATTCCGGGGCGACCCGCTACTGCTCGGCAACGCCTTTGCCATGACCGCCGACCGGACCGGCTTCCCGGTACTGGGTTGCGTGCCGATGATCGCCAACCTGAACATCCCGGACGAGGACGAGCCGCTGATCAAGGCCAGCCGCGATCCGGCCGCGCCCATCAAGCTAGCCGTGCCGATGCTACGCCGCGTCTCCAACTTCACCGACCTCGACGCCTTCGCCGCCGAGCCGGACGTGGCGGTTTTCCCGGTCGACACGCCGGACAAGCTGGCGCGGCTGCAGGCTGACGCGATCATTATCCCCGGCAGCAAGTCGACCGTGGCCGATCTGCAGTGGCTGCGCGACAGCGGCCTGGCCGCTGCCATCCGCGACTTCGCCGCCCGCGGCGGCGCGGTGGTCGGCATCTGCGGCGGCTATCAAATGCTAGGCCGAACCATCATCGACCGCGAGGGACGGGAAAGCGACTGCCATGAATGCGCTGGCCTGGACCTGCTACCCCTGGTTACCGAATTCCATCCCGACAAGACGCTCGTTCCCTGCCGCGCCAGCTGGCTGGAAGGCGACCTGCCTCTGCACGGCTACGAGATCCACCACGGCCAGACCAGGCCGCTGGCCGACAGCCAGGCGACAGCGGCGGCCGTGCCCGCCGTGCGCCGCGACGACGGCACCATCCTCGGCTATAGGCGCGGCACGTGCTGGGGCTCCTATCTGCATGGCATCTTTGACGCCGACGAATTCCGCCGCGCCTTCCTGAACGGCCTGCGCGCCCGTCAAGGCCTTGAACCCCTGCCGGTGCACCGCAACCCCGGCCTCGACCTTGAGCTCGACCGCCTGGCCGAAAGCGTGGAGGCCAACGTCGACATGGCGGCCATCCTGCGGTTGATTGAATGATGCTGGCGACCATCCCACCGGCCGCCTATCTGGCCATCGCCATTGGCGGCGCCCTGCTGCTGGACAGCCTGATCGGCGACCCGGCCTTCGCCTGGCACCCGGTGCGCCTGCTGGGCCGGCTGGCGGCGGCAGGCGAAAAGTTGGGCCGGCGTCTCTTCGCCGCGCCAGAAAAAGACAGCCAGCCAGATCCGGCAGCAACGGACCGGGCTGCCCGGCGACTCAAGCTAGCCGGCGCGGCTTGCTGGCTGGCGGTCTGTGCCATCGCCTACGCGTTCAGCGCTGGAGTCTCGGCGCTTCTGGGCAGCCTGCACCCGGCTGCCGGCCTGGCCGGTGATATTATTATCATCTGGGCGTCGATCGCGCCGGCCGACCTGGCCCGCCACGCCAACCGCGTCCGGCGGGCCCTGCGCCGCGACCGCCTGGACGGCTCTGGCGAACCCCACCGGGCGCGGGCCGCCCTGGCCATGATCGTCGGCCGCGACGTCAGCCGCCTGGACGCCGCCGGCTGCGCCCGGGCCGCGGCGGAGAGCGTGGCCGAGAGCTCGGTTGATGGGGTGGCCGCGCCCCTGTTCTGGGCGGCCTTGTTCGGGCCGGCGGCGGCCTTCGTCTACCGGGCCATCAATACCATGGACTCGATGTTCGGCCACCACAATGAGCGTTATGAAAACTTCGGGTTGGTGCCGGCCCGGGCCGACGACGTGGCCAACTTTTTCCCAGCCAGGCTGTCGGCAGTGCTAGCCTGCCTGGTCGCGCCGCTGGCCGGCGGATCGCTGCCGGCCGCCCTACGCTGCTTGGCGCTTAATCGCCTCAAGCACGCCAGCCCCAACGCCGGCCACCCAGAGGCGGCCTACGCCGGAGCCTTCGGGCTGAGGCTGGGCGGGCCTACCCACTACGCGGAAGGCCTGGCGGACAAGCCCTGGCTGAACGCCGGCGGCGGCGAATGTCGTGAAGCCCATATCGGCCAAGCCATCCGCCTGATGTACGCCCAAAGCCTGGCTTCAGGCGTCGCTTTCCTGGCCCTGCGCTATGGCCTCGACTTGTTGGCCTGAGGCTCGATCCGCTTGGCATCGTCGCCCGGTTCGCCGCTAGTCACTTTGGACATCACGAAAAAGGCCGCCAACATGCAGCAAGCCGCAAAGGCGAAGATACCGGCGTAACCGATGAAGTCGATGATGGCTCCGGTCAGCGGCGGCGCCGTGATGGCGGCCGTCTGGCTAAAGGTGTAATACAAACCGGTGTAGACACCAATGGTGCCGAAAGTGGCCATCTGCCAAAGCATCGGGAACGAATTGGTGATAATGGTAATCCAGAAAATGCCGTAGACGAACATGGTGCCCAGTAGGATATTGAAGCGCAGCGCTACCCCCAGCGGTTCGGCCAAAGGACTAGCCAGCACGGCCACGACGCTGAGCAACCCGGCCAGCACCAACAGAGAACCGCGGATGGCCTTGCGCCGGCCGATGCGATGGGCTACGTAGCCGGACGGAATGGCGAACAGAGTCTGGGCAATGGCGACGACGGAGGCGGGCAAGGCGGCCTTGCTGTTCTGGGTCACCTCGAAGACGTCCTTACACAACTTGCCGAGGAAGGGCAGGATACCCTGGTAGGCCAGGAACCACATGAACAGGGCTATCAGGATCCAGAGCGCGCTCTTGTCCTTCTCACCGGCGATAGCCTTCAGGGAGCGCATCAGCGGGATACGTTCGGCCTTGGCCTTCTCGTCATGGTTCTTTTCGCGGACAAACGAAAACACCAGGAGCGTGGCTAGAATCACCAGTACTCCGGCGATAGGGAAGGGAATGGTATCCTTGGTCCGGCCTAGAATCGGCAGCACGATATCCATGTCCATCAACCTGGCCAGGCCGACGGTGCTGATGATAGCGCCCAGCGCGCCCATGGTGTTAATGATGCCGTTGGCCTCGGAGCGGAACTCGCCGGGAATAGTATCCGGCATCAGGGCTACCACCGGGCCGCGCACCGATTGCTTGACCAGATTCAACCCGAAAATAACCAGCAGGATCGCGCCAAGCGACTGGGCGGCGGCGTAGGGTATCAGAGAAAAACAAAGGGCCGTCAGTGGCAACAGCACGACGATGAAGGGCATGCGACGGCCGATGCGCGTCCGGGTATTGTCCGACCACAGCGACACGAAGGGAATCAGGAAAACAGCCAGGAGGTTATCCAGGGTCATCAGCCCGCCGATGACGAAATTCTTCTCGATGAAGCGAGCCAGGAATATCGGCACGTAGGTGTCGTAGAGGATGTCCATCAGCCCCATGGTAAAGAAGCCGAAGCCGATCAAGAAGGTAAGGCCTAGGTAGGGCTTGAAGCCCGCTTTCGTTTCCGTCATGGTATTGTCTCCCTTGCCCCGGCTAGCGGGGGCTGCGCGTCACCCCGATTATCGCCCGAATATCCGTATAACGCAAGCGGGAATGACGGGGAACGATCATCTGCCCCGGACGCAAAAACGGCGGCAGCCATCCTGAATGGGCTGTCGCCGTTTTTCTGCACCCGTTTTAGCTATCGTCGAAGCGCCTACCAGCTTTACGGCGCCCGTGGCACCACGATCATGTCGTTGCGGCGCAGCGAGCCCATAATGCTGTCAATGTCATAGTACCGGTTGCGGCCGATCATGCTGAGCTCGTCCCCGTAGCGGAAGCTGTTGGTCGACCAGTCGCTGGGCACCGGATCGTAGGTGACGAAATAGCGCCCGTCCAGCGAGTAGCCCTTGATGACGATGTAGTGCCCGACGGCGTCGTTGTAATAACGGTCGAACAGGTTCTCGCTCGATGAATTCTGGGTGATGCTCAGGCCACCGGTATGAAACAGGATGATGGCGATGGCGCCCGAGTCGATAACCTCGCGGATATCCTGGGCGCTACGCAGCGGTCGCATCGTCGCCTGGCGGACGCCTTGGTCGCGGATGATCTGCAGCAGCTGCTCGACGTTGGTGCCGCCGTTTCCAGTCCAGCCGACCTGCTGGCGCACCGTGGCCACCGGGAAGTATTGGCCGCCGGCCCAACCGATGGCCATGGAAACCGAGGCCGGACCACAGTTGGAAGTGGTGCCGGTGTTGAACTGGGTACGGTACCAGTTCAGCTTTTCTTCGGGCGCGTCAACGTGCTTGCTCGGTACCGGGCTAACGAAAATCGAGAAACGCTCGATCTCGCCGTCGACGTGCTCCACCTCAAGGCCATGGAAACCGGGCGCCGTGAAGCGAACCTTGGTGAAGTAGGGATCGGACTCCAGGAAATCGAGCGGCGCCGATTCGACGTCGGAATAGCGCAGCACCTTGGTAATGCGGCCGGAGGTGACAAAATACTCCTCCATCGACGAGAAGGTCAGGTAGGTGGTATTATTGTCGGCCGGCACGCTGTCCGGATGCGGAATATCGATGAACAGCGGGTTGGACTTGTAGATGTTGCCATTGCGGTCGCGGGCGGTGAGCCGGACCGAATAGGTGCGTGGCCGCACGAAATTGTAGATTGGGCTGGCTTGGGAGGAACGTGAGCCGTCGCCGAATTCCCATTCGTAGGTAGTCAGGTTGTCTGGCTGCGGGGCGACGATCCGGAACTTGGCCTCCAGCCCGCGGGTGTACGAACCGAGGTTGTACTGGCTCTCGTAGGTGATGCGCACCGACAAGGCCGAGGTCTGCCTGGTGGGGGCTCGCTGCGCCGGCATGGCCGCCAGCTCGGTGGCAGCCTTCTGCTCGTTCTCGTAGGAGGGAATCTGCAGGCTGACGCCGGCCTGAATGCGGTTGACGTTCGGAATGCGGTTGTAGTAGCCGAGTACTGTCCATTGCAGGCCGAAGGAGCGGGCAATCTCGGACAGGGTCTCGCCGGCCCGCACCGTATAGCCGATATCCTCGGAACGGTCATACTCGCTGGAGCCCGCGCCGCTGGTCGAGAAACCAAGCAGGTCAAAGGAGACGACTGGAACTTCCTCGGGGTGGATGAAGACGCTCAGGGCGTTGTCGTCCGACTCCAGCTCGCTGGCCTGGCGACGGATGACCGCGCGGATGCTACTCTCCGGTAACTCGTCGGCGTTGATGGCAAAATAAACCAGGCCAACCGAAGCCGACACGATGCAGATGATAAATAAGGCCGCCAAGGTACGTCCGGTCAAAACCCGGCGCAACAGAAATTGGCGTGTCGCCGCCCCAACTCGCGCCAGAAACGGAGTCAGGAGTCTAGCCGCCTTTTTCCCCAAGGCGGTCAAGCTATTCTTAAAACGAAGTGGCAAGCGGGCCGGCGCATCCGGTGCGGCAGCGCGGTAAAATTTTCCACGCCGCGCCGGTCGCTGATTTGCCAATAGTTTGTCTACCATGCCATACTCCTATATACCTTCAAGTATCGACTCCCTGGCGGCAAACATGAGCTTCCCATGCGGCTATTATTCGCCGCCCTCGGTGCCGCTACCGCTATAAGATTTACCGGTCTCGTCCAGGAAAGGAATGAAGCGTACCCCTAAACCATTGTACACATCGCGTCGGGCCAGGCTGAACGTGCCATCGGCGTTAGCCGTCTTTTTGACTTCCATGATGAACTGGCGACCAGGCGGGCCCAGCGGCAGTACCATGATGCCGTTGGGAGCCAGCTGCCGCAGCAAGGGCGGTGGGATATGGTCAATCGAACAGGTTACTATAATTTTATTAAACGGGGCGCTGTCTTCCCAGCCGTAGTACCCATCGCCCAGACGGCGGTGGATGTTGTTGTAGGCCGGATAAGCCTCAGAGAGGCGGGTCAGCAACTCCTCGGTCTCGGCCTGCAGCGGGCGGATAATCTCGATGGTGTAGACCTGGTCGGTCAGGGACGACAGAAAGGCGCTCTGGTAACCGGAACCGGTACCGATCTCGAGCACCCGTTCGCCGGGTTGGATCTGGAGGGTAGAGGTCATCATGGCCACCACATCCGGGTCGGTGATAGTGGCGCCGTAGCCGATCTGCAGCCAGGTGTCGGCGTACTCGTAGCCGCGGTTGCGGTCGCGGACAAAGTATTCGCGCGGCGTCAGCAGAAAGGCCCGGACATCGGCTTCGCTCTTCAATTCCTTGGAAAGGATGTAGTCCTGGGCCAAAGCCCAACGCTGCTCGAGAAAGGTGGGATCCTCGGTGCGGTTGGACTGCATCCAGCTCAGCCACAGTTCCTTGGTGTCAATCGGCATGGAAGCGGCCAGGCCGGCGCCGTCGAAACCGTCGGCCGGCAGCTGGTTGGCAACCTGGGCGATGGCATTGGACGGAATCGGCTGGTTGGCCAGAACCTCGGCGGCCTCAAGGACGGCCTGGGCGGTGGCAACCTCTTCGTATGAAGCAACCCGCTCGTCGGTCTGGTTGGTCAACTTGGGAATAACCATTGCCAGCACAAAGCCGGCGAACAGCCCAATGGCCAGAAAAATAACGCTCCGTAGCGAAATCTTCGGTTTAACTTGATCTGTCATACTACCTCTGGATGTAAAAACTACTCACCTGGAAACAAACGTGTCATTTTGGATAAAAGTGAGACTAAAGCATTATATATTCTGCCTTTAATTATTGTCAACCTATACTTATGAGCCTTGCCCGAGCGCCGGTAAACCGGTATAATCTCCGCACTATGAACCGAAAATTTTCTTTTCTGGCCCTACTGTGCGTTTCCGTCAGCAGCATAGCTTACGAATTGTATGTGATGCGCATCTTTTCGATCGGCGGCTGGTCCAATTTTGGCGCACTCGTCATCTCCAGCGCCCTCTTGGGCATTGGCCTGTCGGGCATTATCCTGACCTTTATATCCGACTGGGTCAACCGCAATGCCGACGCCATCCTGTTGGTCAGCGCCGCCAGCCTGCCCTTTCTGATGGCCCTGGCCACCATCGTCGCCCAGATGGTGCCGTTCAACCCAGTCTTCCTGGCCGCCGACGGCCGGCAACTGTGGTTCATCGGCGCGTTCTTCGTCATTTACGGCGTGCCATTCTTCGTGTCCGCCACCTTCGTCGGCGTCTGCTTCATAAAACTGCGCGACGCCATCCAGCAACTTTACTTCTGGAATATGATCGGCTCCGGCCTGGGCGGGCTGGTAATCATCATCTGCATGTACCTTTTCCCGCCCCGCCTGCTCTTGGTACCCATCATGGTCATCGCCGCCTGCGGCGCCATCTTGGCCAGCGCGACGCACGATGACATTTCCGGCAAGTCCGGCTTCCGTCGGTTGCCGCTGTTCGGCGTGTTGGGGGCCTTCGTGTTGGCCCTGGGCCTGGCCCTCAACTGGGGCGCCATCCGTATCAGCGAGTTCAAGGCCATCAGCTATGTGCGCAAGTACCCCGACGCCAAGCTGGTACACCATTCCTACGGTCCGGGCGGCGAGTACCACGTCTACGCGTCCAAGTACTTCCACTTCGCGCCCGGCCTGTCCGACAATGCCGGCCTGAACATCGAAAACCTGCCCACCCAGCCCTTCTGGGGCCTGTACATCGACGGATCCGGCCCGATTGGAATCATGGGTCAGCTGCGCGACGACGAACGGGCCTATCTAGACTACCTGCCGATGGCTGCGCCATACACCATCCTCGAGCGGCCGGACGCCTTCTTCGTCAACCTGAACGGCGGCCTATCAGCGCACATGGCCCGCTACAAGAACGCCAACTCCATCACCATCGCCGAGCCCTCCGACGAGTTACTGCACATCCTGACTACCGACGCCAATCTGTTGCGCTTTACCGGCAACTTGCTGGTCTCGCCGGACATCAACGTGCATAATGGCGATCCGCGGGCTTACTCGGTGTCGCATCCGGCGGCCTTCGATTTGGTAGAGATCAGCCTGACCGACTCGATCGGCCTGTCCGATTCCGGCGGCTACGCCGTCCATGAAGACTACCGCTATACGGTGGAGGCCTTCAAGGAATACTTCACCTCGCTGCGCGACGGCGGCATCCTGTCGCTGACCATCTGGGATCGGCTCAACCCGCCGCGCAACGTGCTGCGCCTGCTTAATACCATCAACATCGCCATGGAAGAAGCCGGCTTTGCCGCGCCGGCCGAGTCGCTCTACTCCTTCGGCCTCTTCCTGTCCACCAGCACCATCCTGGTCAAGAAAGGCTCCTTTGCGGTCGAGGAAGTGCAGACCTTGGACCGCTTCGTGCGCAGCCGATCCTTCGAGACCCTCTACTCGCCAGCCGGCGTTCAGGGCGTGCGTGATATCGACGTACTACTCAGCGCCTACCAAGCCCATTTCTCGATGGACGAGAGCCAGGAATTCGAGCAGTTCACCAATGGCGACATGTACCGAGCCTTCATCCCCGAGCTATTCCTAGGCAATGGCCCCTACCTGGAACAAGAATTCGTCTTCGATATCCGGCCGATCCGCGACTCCCGCCCTTACTATTCCGGCTTCCTCAAACTGGGCATGCTGCCGACCTACCTGCGCCAGTTGCCGCACATCTCCGAGGAATGGGGCTACCTGATGCAGCTCGGCGTTTTGCTGCAGGCCAGTCTGTTCGCCCTCTTAGTCATCCTGATACCGGTCATCGGCCGCTGGAAGAGCCTGTTCAAAAACCGCAAAGGCACCGGCACCGTTATCGCCTACTTCGCCGCCCTCGGCCTCTCCTACATGCTCATCGAGCTGTTCCTCATCCAGCGTCTGGGCGCTTTCCTGTCCAACCCGACCTACTCGGCCAGCATCGTCATCACCTTGATGCTGATTATGTCGGCCACTGGCAGCATCGTCAGCACCCGCTTTAAACGCGTCCGCCAGTGGGTGGTTCCGGTGGCCTGCCTGATCATCTGCGCCGGATTGTTCTTCTACATCTTCGGCCTGAATCCCTTCCTGGCTAACTTCCGGGCCGCTAGTCTGGCGGTGCGCATCCTGATCTCGGCCCTGATCATCGCGCCGGTGGCCTTCTTCATGGGAATGCCCTACCCGAACGGCCTGGACGCCTTGCAGGAAAGCCGACCGCACCTGCTGCCCTGGGCCTGGGGTATGAACGGCGGCCTGTCGGTGGTCGGCGCTACCCTGGCCCGCATCATCTCGGTCAACAACGGCTTCCCGGTGCTGCTGATCTTCGCCATCCTCTTGTACGCCGGCATCGGCATCCTGTTCCAATTGCTGGCCAGAGCCAAGGACGGCAAGCTGGACGTGGCAGAAACCGAGGGCCCGGCCGCCCGGCCCGACACCGCCGCGAGCCTCGCGGTGCTCGGCAAACGCGCCAAGGCCGGCCAGCGCCACTAGGCCGGCCGGAACCAGTAAGCCACCCGCGCTCAGCTAGCCGGCTCAGCGCGCCTTGGTTTCAGCCTCCATGGCCTGCTCGATTTCCCCCTTGGCGGTCTTGCCGCCGACCGGAGGGAAGGAACTGTCGCGCACCTCGGCGATATACTGCCCGAAGGCCTGGCGGAACAGGTCGTGGGCGTTGAGGTAGCGCTTGGCGAAGGCCGGCACGTAACCGGCGGTCAGACCCAACAAGTCATTGCTGACCAGGATCTGGCCGTCGCAGCTTGGCCCGGCGCCGATGCCGATGGTCGGTATACTAACGGCAGCCTGAATGCGGCCGGCCAGCTTGGCCGGGATGCACTCCAACACCATGGCGAAGCAGCCCAACTCCTCCAGCCGTACTGCCTCGCCCAGGATGCGCTCGGCCTCGCTGTCCAGCTTGCCCTGTTTGGCGTAGCCGCCCAGGACGTTGACCGATTGCGGCAGCAGCCCCAAGTGCCCCATCACCGGCACGCCACCGCCGACCAGGGCTGGAATCAACTCCTCGTGCCCGGTGATACCTTCGATCTTGACGGCGTTAGCGCCGGCCCGAATCAGAGTTGCGGCGGCGTCGACGCCCTCACGCAGGCCGCGTCGGGTGGTTAAAAACGGCATGTCGGCTACCACGCAAAGGTTTGGCGCGCCGTTGCGGACGGCCCGGACGTGGGCTTCGAGCATGTCGAGGGTGGCGGTGGTGGTGGATGGCTGGCCGTGCACTACCATGGCGACGCTGTCGCCGACCAGCACGGCGTCGATGCCGGCCTCCTCGAGGATGGCGGCGGTGCTGACGTCGTAGCAAGTGAGCATGGCGATGCGCCGCCCGGCCTGCTTGGCAGCCTTGAAATCGGGAATGGTGAACATACAGTCTCCCGCTCGCAGAAAGGAGCGGTACGCAACCGGTTTTTACCCAAGTCCGTACGCCGGTACCCGCCACGCTGGGTCGAGTCCTTCCTGGAGACTTGCTAAAGATAATTGCCTGACGCGAATCTGCAGGTGATCAGGGCGACCAGGCGGCCACCGAGCCTCATCCAGCGATTCGCTGGCAACAGCCTGAATTTAGCGCAACTCGGCCGCCAGGTCAAGCCAAAACCCAGTCAGCCTCAAACCTCGGCCATGATATCGGCCAAGCCGCCGGCGTTGCGCACCCGGCTGAAGCCCAGCTGGCGCAGGATGCGCTGGCCGTAGGCGCTGCGGGCCCCAGAGGCGCAGTACAGCACGATGTCGCGGTCCTTGGCCAGTTCGCCAGCGCGGTCCGGCAGGTCATCGAGCGGGATATTGATGGCCCCCGGGAAGGCGCCAGAGCGGAATTCGCCGGGGGTGCGCACGTCGATGACCAGGGAACCAGCGGCCGGCTTGGCGGCAGCCGGCTTGGCAGCCGCTAGCGTTGTCGGCGCCACCGGCGCGGCGCCACTCGCCGCCGCTGCTCCGGCCTGGGCTGTGGCTTTGGCCTCGACCGACGGCAAGGCCAGCGCCAGCTGTTTGAGCCCGCCGGCCCGGGCGTAATTCTCCAGGCTAACCAGGCCACCGCTCAGGTTGCGCACCTCGCTAAAGCCGCGGCCGAGCAGCAGGCGCGTCGCCAGATGGCCCTTCTGGCCATCGTCGCTCAACACCAGTAGCGGCTTGGCGCAGTCTAGGCGGCCCAACTGGTCGCGCAGCTGACCCAGGCCGATGTTGACGGCCTCCGGCAGATGCCACTTGGCGTACTGGATCGGGTCGCGCACATCCAGCAGCTGCGGCCGCTTGGTGGCCAGCCAGGCTTCCAGTTCGGCGGCGGTCAAGGCCGGGCTGAAGCCGGAGCGGCGGTTCTGGGCGGTGAAGGCGGCCATGTTCACTGGACCGTTGGGGCTGTTGAAGGGCGGCGCATAAGCCAGGTCGAGCTCGGCCAAGTCGTCGATAGTCAGCTGGCCCACCAGGGCGGTGGCCATCACGTCGAGCCGCTTGTCGACCCCGTCGAAACCAGCCGCCTGGGCGCCGAGCACCCGGCCGCTGGCCTTGTCGTAGACCAACATCAGGCTGACCGGCGTGGCGCCCGGATAATAGTAAGTATGGTTCACCTTGTGCGTCACCACCGCCTCGGCATCGAAGCCGGCGGCCTTGGCGGCGGCCACCGACAGACCGGTGGAGCCGGCCTGGGCGTCGAACAGCTTGACGATGGAGGTAATGGTGGTGCCATGGTAGGCCTGGCGCCCACCCAGGGCGTTGACGGCCACGATGCGGCCCTGGCGGTTGGCCGGGCCGGCCAGCGGCACGCGCAGCTTCTTGCCGTGCAGCCGATGACTGATCTCGACCATGTCGCCGGCCGCGAAAATAGCCGGATCCTCGGTTTGCAGGTAGTCGTTGACCACCAGGGCGCCGCTGGGGCCGATGGCTAGAGCGGCCGCCTTGGCCAGATTCAGGGTCGGCCTGACGCCGACCGACAGCAGCACCAAATCCGCTAGCAGGCTGGAGCCGTCGTTCAGGCTGACGCTGCCGTCGCCGATGCCGGCCAGGGCCTTGCCCAGATGCAGCTCGACGCCGTGGGCCTGGAGCTCCTTGGTCAGGAAGCCGGCCAGCTCCAGTTCTAAATTGGGCATGATCTGGGGTGCCAGTTCCACCACACTGACCCGCAAGCCGCGCTGCACCAGAGCCTCGACCATTTCCAGGCCGATGAAGCCGCCACCGACCACGACGGCGCGGCGTGGCTGACGCTGCTTGATGAAATTGTCGATGGCGTCCATGTCGTCGAGAGTCCAGAGCTGAAAGACGTTAGGCCGGTCAACGCCAGGCAGGGCCGGCACGATCGGTTTGCCACCCTGGGCCAGAATCAGGCTGTCGTAGGCGTATTCGGCGGTGGTATCGTCGTCCTTACGGCGGGCCAGTACCTTCTTGGCCTGACGATCGATGGCCAGCGCCTCGGTGCCGGTGTAGACGCGCACCCGGTACTGATCCCAGAAGGCCTCAGGGCTCTGCAGGATGAGCGACGAGCGGTACTGAATGTCGCCGCCGATATAGTAAGGCAGGCCGCAGTTGGCAAACGAAACGTCGTTACCGGCTTCCAGGATGGTTATTTCGGCTGTCTCGTCGAGGCGACGGGCCTTGGCGGCGGCGGTAGCGCCAGCGGCCACGCCGCCTATAATTAAAAGCTTTTTCATGGCAGGCTCCTTTATTCAGGTTGTTCTATATATACCATTTTCGATTTAAATAGTCAATACCATATATATAGTTTTAAGGATATACAAAAACTGACGACCAGGCATCCTAGCAGGGTGTTGAAAAACGCGAATGCGGCTTTTCAACACTTCAAAAGCCGGTACAATTACGCAGCATAGCGCAAGCTATGCGAGGAATTGTTAAGGTTGTTGAGAAAGCAACCGGCTTTTTCAACAACCTGCTAGACAACCGGTGTCCAAAACCACCGGCCTCTGATAGACTGGCAGCGCATCGGTCGCTGTCGTCCGGCGCTTTCGCAGGACGGCGGCTCGATCGCGGGAGGTTCAAGATGCAATCAATCGCCATCCTCGGCGCCGGCAACATCGGCACCGCCCTGGCCAAGGGTTTTACCAAGGCCGGCTTCGACGGCCAGTCGATCCAGCTACTGGTACGCCGCCCCGAGCACCAAGCCGCGCTCCAGCAAGCCGGTTTTAATGCCTGCCTATCCCCGGACGAGGCCATCGGCCGGGCCAGCTGCCTGATCCTGGCCGTCACCCCCGGGCAGGTGGCCGCCCTCAATGCCTCGATAACCCACTTAGTGCGCCCCGACCAGCTGATCGTGTCCGCTGTCTCGTCGGTCAGCATCGCCACCCTGCGCCTCCAGCTAAACACCAGCGCACCCATCGTCCGAGTCATGCCGAACATCGCCGCCGCCATCGGCCAGTCGATGACGGCGGTGGCCAAGGACGCTACGGCCGAAACCCCGGCCGACCTGGCCGCTTTCCGGGAGGTAATCGAGCTGTTCGACCGCATCGGCCGGACCATGCCGATCCAGGAAAGCCAGATGATGGCCGCCACCGTGTTGTGCGCCTGCAGCACCGCCTTCTTCCTGCGCGCCATCCGGGCGGCCGCCCAGGGTGGCACCCAGATCGGCTTCCACCCCGAAGAAGCCTTGCCGGTAGCCGCCCAGGTAGCCCTCGGCGCCGCCGGTCTGGTCCTTGAAGAGTCGGCCCACCCTGAAATCGAGATCGACCGTGTCACCACGCCTCAGGGCTCAACCATCGCCGGCCTGATCGAGATGGAGTTCAACGGCTTCTCCTCGGCCCTGATTCGCGGCATGGTCACCTCGCACGAAAAGACCCGGGGCTTGAACTAAGCCCGGTGGGCGGCTACGCCTCCCGAAGGGATGGCGGCAGATCATGCAGCAGTAGCTCAAAGCTGGTGCCCTGCCCCGGCGTGCTGCGCATTTCCAGGCGGCCGTTCAGTTTCTCGGTCATCAAACCGCGCGCGATCGGCAAACCGAGGCCAGTGCCGCCGCGGTCGGCTGCGGTGGTGAAAAACTGCTCGAAGACGCGCGCCTGCAGCTCAAGGGGAATACCGCGCCCGTTGTCGCTAACCACCAGGCGGATGGCACGTTGTCCGGGCGGAAGCCTGGCCGCGGCTTGATCCGGCCATTCGGCCTGCAGGCGGACGACGCCGTTCTCGAGTCCCAGCAAGCCGTGGTCGAAGGCATTGTTGATCAGGTTGGTCAGGACCTGCGCCAGGTAACCGGGCACGGTCAGCAACGCCAGACCGTCGGCGATGCTGGCCTGCAGGTGATTGGGGCTATGCTTGTAGCGCGGCTGCAGGCTGCGGACCAGCTGACGCAGGTAGTGGCTGACGTCCAGCTCCCGAGCCTGCAGACGTGATTGGTCGACCGCCAACTGCTTAAAGCCGTTAATCAGCTCGCTAGCCCGACGCATGTTGTTTTCCAACAGTTCGCCGGAATCGCGCACCATTTCCAGGTACTCGTCGAAGCCAGCCTGGGTCAGTTCGCCGGACTGGCATTGCTTGGCCAGTTGGCTGCTGCGCGCGCACAACTCCGAGCCGAGCGTCACGCCGATACCCAGCGGCGTGCCCAGTTCGTGGGAAACACTGCTCACTAAGGTGGCCAGATTGCTCATGCGCTCGGCGATAACGATCTGCTCCCGCGCCTGCGCAACCTGCTGCTCAGCGCTCTGGCGCTTGATGCGCTCGCTGGAAAAGGCTACCTCAGCACGCCGGACGATGGTCGCCCCCAGGATGCCGTTCTGCAACAAGGTACCAACCAGGACGATGATCAGGTTATAGCGCTCCACCCAGGCCGCCATCACCAGGTTGGTATTATAGAGGGCCTGCACTACCATGGCACCGATGAAGAAAAACCAGGCCACCATCGCTGGCCGGGCATTCTTGAGCCGCGCCACGGTCGCCAGCGCCAGGAGCACGATGAACAGCGGATACACCAGGATCGACATCATAGCCGACAGCCGAAAGGCCAGATGGCCGGGTAGCAGACCGACCGCCAGCAGCTGGACCACAAAGACCACCCGCAGCACCGCCATGAAGCCGTACAGCCCGCGCCGCGACCGATCGATCCCCAGCAGGCAGCGGCAGAATTCCAGGCTGACCACGGCGAACAGCGGCGCTAGGAAACGGCCCAGTAGCGGCGTCAGCCTGGTCGAACCCGGCCAGAACCAAGACGAGGCCAGGCCGGTAAAATAAGCGGCCATCAACGACGACAGGATGGCGAAAGCCAGGAACAGCAGGAACTCGATGCGCGGCACGGCCAAGACCGTCACCAGGGCGAAGATCAGCAACATGGCCGCGAAGCCACTAGCCATGCCCTGTAACAGGCTGGCGGAGCGGATCTCCACCAGCAAGCGATCGGTACCGAGCAACTCGAAACGGGGGTTCAGGGCGGTAGAGGAGTGCATGCGCACCAAAAGGGTTACCGGCCCACCCACCGGCAGGTTGATGGCGATGGCCGGAAAGCTGAGGTTCCGCCCGACCGCCGATTTAAGCGGCCCACTGGCCCAGCCATGGCGCCCGAGCGACCGGATCAGCCCCTCCCCGTCCACTTGGAAAACCTCGAACAAGTCGATGCTTTTACGCTCAGCCAGCACGGCCATCGGGTTGGTTGTATGGCGCGTCGCCTCGAAGCGCAGCCAGACGGTATCGGCCGTGTACCCGAAGCGCAGACCCTGCGGGGCCAGCCGCCAGCGCTCGGCCGGCAAAGTCAGCGCCTGGGCAGCCGTCATGGCGCCGTCCGGGTCGAGGGTCGCCATGACGACGTATTGGGCCAAGGGCAAACGATTATCGCCATTGGTAATATCCAGTACCGGCCGCAAGTTTTCTAGCGCCGCCGCTGGCCAGCCAGACACGGTCAGCACCAAAATGAAAGACACTGTTTTAACCCAATTTTTTATAGCGTGCATACCTGCTCCGGGAAGGCCCAAAAGGCGATGCGGCGACCACTAATCATCCTACATGACAGCCGTTTTGTCAAACCGGGTATCCCAATTTATAGGCTGACCATACGGTCCACTACCGCAACAGGCTGGCATTCCACTGCCGCAGCCGTTATACTGACACTGCCAAACGGCACACCACCTGCACAGGGAGTAGATCATGCTCGGAAAAGAACACTTTACCGTCACCAGCCTGGGGCCGCGCGCCATTGCCTCACCTATGCAATTATCTAATACTTACGGCGACAATCTGGCCAACTACGTCCACGACGATGACCGACAACGCTGGCTGAAAGGCCGTCTGACCGTTCCCGGCGTCAAAATCGGGGAAGAGAGCGCCACCACCGAAGCCGTCTTGCTGGAGAAGGCCGGGCCGCGCGCCCAAATATACTTCAACCCGGCGCATGTCCACGCCGGTATCGTCACCTGCGGCGGGCTCTGCCCTGGGCTCAACGACGTCGTCCGTTCCGTGGTACGAGCCCTCTGGAACCGCTACGGCGTGCGCCGCATCTCCGGCATCCGATACGGCTACCATGGCTTCCTGCCGGAATTCGCCCTGCCCCTCATGACCCTGAACCCGGACGTCGTAGACGACATCCATAAAATCGGCGGCACGGTACTGGGCACCTCGCGCGGCGGGGGCGAGCGCACGGCCGAGATCGCCGACGCCATCGAGCGGCTAAACCTGAACATGCTGTTCACCGTCGGCGGCGACGGCACCCAGAAGGGCTCGCTGGCCATCGCTGACGAGCTGGAGCGCCGGAGCCTCAAGGTGGCGGTAGTCGGCATCCCCAAGACCATCGATAACGACCTGTTATACATCGACCGCTCCTTCGGCTTCGAGACGGCGGTCGAAAAGGCCGCCGAGGCGGTATCGGCCGCCCACGCCGAGGCCCAATCGGCCATGAACGGCGTCGGCCTGGTTAAAGTGATGGGCCGCGATTCCGGCTTCATCGCGGTACACACTGCCTTGGCCACCCACGAGGCCAATTTCGTGCTCATTCCCGAAGTGCAATTCGACCTGGATGGCCCCAAAGGCCTACTGACCCGCCTAGAGGAACGCTTGGCCAAGCGCAACCACGCCGTCATCGTGGTGGCGGAAGGCGCCGGCCAGGACTTGGTCAGCGCCGCCGGAGAGGACGCCTCGGGCAACTCAAAACTGGGCGACATCGGCAGCTTTCTGAAAGAAATAATAACCGCGCATTTCAAGGCCAAGGGCTTGCCGATCAATCTCAAGTACATCGACCCCAGCTACATCATCCGCAGCGCGACGGCCAGTCCGACCGACTCGGTCTACTGCGAACGCCTCGGCGCCAACGCCGTGCACGCCGCCATGGCCGGCAAGACCCGCCTGCTGGTGGGCATGGTGAACAACAAGTTCGTCCACCTGCCCACGCCGGCCGTGGTGGAGCACCGCAGCAAGGTCGACCCGGAAGGCAGCCTCTATCGCGACGCCCTGGACTCCACTGGGCAGCCGCTCAGCCTGCTTAACGACTGAGTCTCGGCAGGCTCGCCCGCTATAGCTCTGTATGACGGGCGAGCACAAACAGATAGTCGGACAGGCGGTTCAAGTACTTCTGGCCGACGTACAAATCGGTCGCGTTGGACTGGGCCCCGCCAACCTGGCGGATGAAATCGACCAACGAACGTTCGCAGCGCCGGGCCAGGGCCCGGGCGTAGTCCAGCTGGGCAGAGGCCAGATTCACTTCGCCAGGGATAACGAAGCGCGCTTCGATGGGCGTCGCCCCCAGCCAGGCGCGCTGATAGTGCTCAAGCTCGATCACGTCGGTCTCAAGCAGAGGTTTGAGGGTGGCGTAAACCGCGACGTTGGACGGGAGGGTGGCCACGACGCTCATCAGGCGGTAGAGCAGCTGTTGGACATCGTGCAGTTGCTGCGTCATGCTGGCTGGCAAGCCCGCCTTGCCGTCCAGCTGGCGCGCCTGTCGGGTAACGCCTAGCCAGGAATTCAGCTCGTCGATATCGCCCAACACCCGGAAGTGGATATCGTCCTTGGAGAAGAACTCGCCCGAGTACAGCGCGCTCTTGCCGCCATCGCCGCCCTTAGTGGTAACCATGTCAAAATCCAGCGCTTTTTTCTTGCCAAACAGACCCATGTCAGCTCCTTTCGCCGGCTGCCATCACCGTCAGACTAGTGGCTGCAACCCCGTCGCCAACTATAGCCGCCGGGGTAGCTGATGGCAAGCGCATTAGGCACCGACTTGACCGCGGCCCGGCTATCGTCCATGATAAAGTTATGAAAATCGGCATACTGGGCAGCGGCGCCATCGGCTTACTCTTCGCCAGCCGCCTTACGCTGGCCGGGGCAGACCCGCTTTGCCTGACGCGCAGCCCGGCCGCGGCCGACGGCCTGCGCGCCGGCGTCCACCTAGCCTACGCCACACCCCAAGCCAGTGCCAATGCCACCGCCACCAGGGAAACGGTGCCACTGCGGGCCACGACGCAACCAGCTGATTTGGCTACCTGCGACGTGGTGCTGATCTGCGTCAAGGCCTACCAGGCCGAAGCCGCCGCCGCTAACCTGGCAGCAGCCTGGGCCAGCCTGCCAGCTGACGGTCCACCCCTGCCGCTACTGCTCTCCCTGATGAACGGCCTGGAGGCTGAGGCGCCCTTCCGCCGGCTGCTGCCCGCCGCCAATGTGGCCGTAGCCGTCACCTACGCCGGGGCAGCGCGGCTGGGTCCGGCCAACCTGCGAGTGGCCGGCCTCGGACCCAGCCTACTGCCAGTCTTGGCGCCGCCGGCAGACGATTTAATCGCGCAACTGGCCGCCTTGTTGAATGCGGCCGGTCTGCCAACCGAACTGGCGGCCGACAGCCGTCGCCAGCAATGGACCAAGGCCATCGTCAACGCCGTCATCAACCCGCTGGCCGCCCTGGCCGGCATCCGCAACGGCCTAGTGCCCGCCCAGGCCGGCTTCGCCCAGCAGGCCGAAGCTATCATCGACGAGGCCATCGCGGTGGCGGCGGCCGAAGGCCTCAGCCTGCCGGCGGCCCCCCTGTGCGACAAGGTGCGGCAGACCTGCCAAGCCACCGCCGACAACGAGTGCTCGCTACTGACCGACCTCAAGGCCGGCCGGCCGACTGAAATTGATTGGTTAAACGGCGCCATCGCCCGCCTGGCCAGACGCCACGGTCTGGCGGCACCAGTCAATGAGGCGCTCTGGCAGGCGATAAAAGGCCGCAGCGGCGGCCAGCCGGAAAGCTGAGCCACAGCCACGCTGGTCGGAAGGTCAGTTGGTCAATAGTTCAGAAAGCCAAACGCCCCAGCTCTACCAGTTGCGGCGTGTCGGCATCATACGAATACAGGCGAACCTCGGACGGCCCCACCGCAATCTGCACCACAGGACCGGGAATGATGTCGTAGGTTTCAAAATCGTCCACCAGGCTGCGGCTGCCCAGACGGACTTCCAGGTCGGCCTCGACGTCGCGCACCTGGCTTACCGTGATTTCCTTGATGCCGCCAGTGCCCTCGCAGACAAACAGCGTGTCGACGTCGTACAGACTCAGCCCGTGCGGATTGTACATCAGGCGGCGTGTTAGTTCGACCGGCAGGGCCGGATCGCTGACATCGATGGCCAGCAGCAGGTTCTCGCCCCAGCCAGCCTCGGCGCGCAGGGTTACGAAGGCCGTGTCCAAAGCCCCGGCGCCAACCGGGCCAACCACCACCGGATCGCGCGCCGTAAAGTGCACCAGCGTGGACAACTGCCCGGGCGAGGTGGGCGAAGCGGCGCCACCGGATAGCCCGTAGATGTACATGGCGGATTCGGAACCGATGAACAGCTGGTCGGCATAGGGGAAAATGGTCTCGATCTGCCAGCCGATGGAAGTCTGAAAAGCGACGACCGGCTGACCGAGGTCGGTGGCGTCCAGCGCTTCGATGGTAAAGCCGCGCAGGGTGGACGAGTCGACCGTATACAGGTACCAGTCAGCGCCGGCGGATAGCGGCGGCGAGTAGAGGGCAAAGCGGGCCATCGAGCCGACCGCCCCGGCCTGGTTGCCAATGTCCATGACGGGATCTACCATGATTCCCAGCGGTACCATGCTGAACTTCTCCTGACTGGTGTAGCCGACCACGATCTGGTCGGGTCCGTCTCCGTCCGTGGCGGTCCAGTAAGGCCAGACCTGCTCGGGCTGGTCGATCTGGAACTGATTCTGCGGGAAGGCCCGCTCGATGCGGTGACGCTCCACCGCGGCCAGCTGGCCGACGCCGTCCGGCGGCAGGGTCAACTCCAGCACCACCAGGTCGATGAAACTATCGACATACAGGAATTGCCGGCCGTCCAGCTCCAGGGCCACCAGATCGGTGTTGCCGGGAATCTCGATGAAGCCGATCCAGGCCGGATTGGCCGGATTGCCGATGTAGGCTACCCTGATGCCGTGGTTGCGCTCGTTGACGAACAGAAATTCCCGGTCGGCGGACAACCCGATCTTGCCGAAAATCTCACCTTTTGGAGCTTCGGTCCAGGCCAGGGCCTGGATGCTGCCGGCCACCCGGAAAACAGCCATGTCCTGATAGACCGGCCGGTATTCGGTGTAGCTCATTGGCCAGCAGGCGCTCAGGCTGACGAGCAAGGCGACCAGGCCACCCAGCCGCCAGATGCGGCTCAGTCCACGCGCGATAATTAAACCCATCGGGAACCTCCGTCCGGGCCGAGCCCGCCGGCTCATACCAACGGGGGCTCACTTGATTCAGGTAATGCCGACGAGTTACTTGCCGCAGCCCTCACAGCCGATGTTGCAGTCCTCGCAGCTGTGCGGCGCGGCGTCCTTGTCCTGCAAGAACAGGTCGGCGTGCTGGGTGGCGCCGACGGCGTCGATCAGGTCGGCCAGCTTGTGCTCGCCCTTGAAGCGCAGCACGTTGACCATGAAGATGTTCAGCTTGTTGATGATGCTCGGCGGCAACAGGTTGCCGTCGATCTCCACCGAGATGGTCGGATAGTTCTGCTCACGCGCCCAGGGAGTGAAGATACCCTCGATGACGCGGCCGATCAGGCAGGCGAAGGGCGAGATGTTGACAATGCCGGAGAAACCTTCCTCCATGGCGGTGGCCGCCACGCCGGTGGACACCGCGATCTCCGAGTTCAGCTCGTGGCTGACGAAGTGCTTCTGGGTGTTCTCCATGATGCGGCGCATGTCGTGCGGCGCCTCCGGAATTAGGCCGGTACTGCCCAGTATCTTCTTGACCTTCTTCTCCACCTGGTGTTTCCACCATTCCTCGAGACGCAACTTGGACAAGGCGCGGGCCGGCTTACTAAACCAGCGTAGCACCGGCGGCACCAGCTGATAGCGCTTGGTCAGGTCGTACTCGCGCACGAAGTCCAGGTAATGGATCCACTCGGCGATGCCAGACACCTTGACCACGATGCCGCGGGCGCTCATCAGGTCAGTCAGCTCGCCGACCGCGAAGTCGTCGCGCCGGACGTAAATCTCGCCCACCACCAGCACCTTGGGCAGGTCGACCACCCGGCGCTTGAGCGGAATCTTCTTGACATCTAGGACGATGCGCTCCAGCTCGCCCATCAGGGCGTCGGGATTCTTCTCCACCACGTCCATCATCTTGTACCAAGAGCGATCGAACTTGTCGAGAGCGTCGACCGGATTCTCGGCGGTGGCCTTGAGGCTGGTCTGAATGTCCTTCATGTAGTCGGACACCACCAGGCCGCGCCACATATCCTTGGCGAAGCGCGGGCCCAGCTCGGTATAGGAATTGTCGGCCGACAAGGTAAAGACCACCACGTTCTCCAGGCGCATGTCGCGGAACAGGTTTTCGTAGTAGACGAAATACTGGCCGGTGCGGCAGGGTCCAGTGGTGATGGGTACGAACAGCAGGTACAGCTCGTCCTTGCGGTACTTCTCGGAGGAGAAATACTGCAGGGCACTGCCCAGCACCAGGTGGCTGGGGACGCATTCCTTGCCCGAGGCGTGCGAGCGCGCCACCTGGATGGTCTTGTTGGTGGCCAGCGGCAGAGCCTCGGCGTTCATGCCAATGCCGCGCAGGGTGGCGGCCATGAACTCGGTGGCGATGTTGCCCATGTTGGACAACAGGATCTTGACGCGCTTGTTGTTGCGGATCGGCCGCATCTCGCCGGTCTTGGAGTTACGCACCGCCAGCCCGTCCGGGCCGTGCTGCTCGAACTTCCAGCCGTTGTCGTAGCGCTCGGCCTCGATCTCGGCCTTCTTGGCGCGGTAGCCGTCGATGATGTCCAGGAAGGCCTCGACGCGGGTGTCGATGCCGGCGTCGGCCGAATGCGAGTCCAGCTCCAGCACCAGGAAGGGCTTCTGGCCCATCAGCCACTTGACGTAGTGCAGGATGAAGGAATCCGGCGCGCACGAGAAGTTGGTGATGAAGGTAACATAAATATTCGGTTCGTCCTTCAAGAGCTCGGCGGCCTTCATATCCTGCTGGCCGTAGTACCAGTACATGTTAGGGAAGATTTCCGAGTCGCCATAAGGCAGGATATCGAAGGGAATCACCGAGTAGCCGCGGGTGGTGAACTTGCGCGGGATACCCATGTTGGCCTCGGCGGTAAAGGCGTTGTAGGGCCGGCCCAGCACGGCGATGACCGGCCGGTCGGCCTTGCGGGCATCCTCGAGCGCCTGCTTGCCCAGGGCGTGGGCCTTGACGAAGAACTCGTTCTGTTTGGCCAGGGCCAGCTCGAAAGCGCGCTCGATCTCGGCTTCGCCGATATTCAGCAGGCGGCCGAAATCCTGGAAGTGCTCCAGGGCCTTCTTGTCGCCAAACTTAAAGCTGACCAC
Source organism: Spirochaetes bacterium GWB1_60_80 (assembly GCA_001829185.1). Classification (GTDB taxonomy): domain Bacteria; phylum Spirochaetota; class Spirochaetia; order Treponematales; family UBA12059; genus UBA12059. The sequence continues at coordinate 71,561 of MIAR01000041.1, read as the reverse complement.
CAGCGGCAGGAGCTTGTTCTCGGGCAGTTCGGGGAAGGCCTTCTTGATGTAGTAGGGCAGACCCTGGGTGATAGGGCAGAAATTGGCGTGGACGTCGGTCTCGTAGCTGGGCATGTCGCGGAAGTGCGGCACCAGCACGTAGTCGGCGCCCTTGTCCAGGCAGTCCTGGACGGCGCCGTGGGCGATCTCGGCCGGGAAGCAGTAGGTGCTCTCGGCCCGAGCCACGCCGGCGTGCGCCACCTCGGTGGACAAAATGGTCTTGATGCCCAGCTCGTGGAAAAACCAGGAATAGAGCGGGTACAGGGTGTGGGTGGAGAAGGCGCGCGGAATGCCGATACTGAAGTCGCGCTTGGCCTGGAAGGCAGCCGGGTCGGCGGCGCAGTCCACGAACAACAGCTGCTGGCGCTTCTCGATATAGTCGAAGACCGGCACGTCCTTCACCGACTTGCGCATGTTGGTGTACTTGTTGCAGCGGCCGCCGAACATGTAGGAATGTCCGTTCACCTTCAGCACCTGAATGGAACAGAAGTTGTCGCAGGCCTTGCAGGTAAAGACGCGCTCGTACTCGATCTCGTTCTTGAGCAAATCCTCGATGACGATGGTCGTCTTTTCCAGCAGGCCCTCGGCATGCTTCTTCTTGGCCAGCAGCGCCACGCCGAAGCAGCCCATCAGCTCGGGCGACGGCGGCACCAGGATTTCCTTGTCCAGCATCATGGCAAAGGCCAGCGGCAAAGCGCTGTTCAGGGCCACGCCGCCCTGCAGGAAGACCTTGCCGCCGATGGTGCGGTTGCCCACCACGCGGTTGAGGTAGTTGGCGACGATGGAGACGACGATGCCGGCGGTGATATTTTCTTTCGTGGCGCCCTGCTGGACGGCCTTGCGGATGTCGGAGTTGATGAAGGCCGAGCAGTGCTCGCCGAACTTGAGCGGCGCGTCGGCCTGGAGGGCGATCGGGCCGATGTCCTTGGCGCTATGGATGGACAGGTCGCCGGCGGCCGACTCCTCCAGGAAGGAGCCCGTGCCGGCCGAGCAGGCCTCGTTCATGGCATAGTCGATCGGCACGCCGTTTTTCAGCAGCACGTACTTGGCGTCCTGGCCGCCGATCTCGAAGATGGTCTCCACGCCCGGGTCAAAGAAGGTGGTGCCCACGGCGTGGGCGATGATCTCGTTGTAAACGCCGGGAGTTTCCAGGTAGACGCCCAGAATCTCGCGCGAGCTGCCGGTAGTGGCGCAAAGGCTGATCTTGATGTCGCCGCCGCCGGTGTCGGCCTTGACCTTGTCCTGGATGACGCGCAGGCATTCTTTTAGGGCCTTAACCGGGTCACCGTGGGTGCGGCCGTAGTGGCTGGCCACCACCTCGTCGGTCAGGGCGTCGATCAGGCAGGCTTTGGTAGTGGTGGATCCGCCGTCCACGCCCAACAGGTATTCGCGGCCGGCCACCACCTTGGCGTCGGACTTCTGGAAGAAGCGCACCTTGTCCTTCCACTTCTTGAGGTCGGGCAAGGTATCGAAGCGCACGGTGTTCAGCTTGAGCAACTTGTCGACCGACGGCAGGGGCGAGCCGGAATGGGCGGCGAAAATGGCCGCGCCGTAAGCCTCAAAGACGGAAGCCGTCTCGGGCACGATAAAGTTGATGCCCGGCGCCTTGTCGCGGATAAAGCGCACGATATGCCGGTTCAGCGTCACGCCGCCGGTCAGCACCACCGTGCCCTTGGTCACCTTGGCTCGCTTCAGGAAATCCACCACCTTGGTGGCCATGACGTCGGACAGCGACAGCACGATGTCGTCCTTGGAAGCCTCGCGCTTGTTCAAGCGGTGCGTACAGTCGCTCTTCATGAACACCGAGCAACGGGTGGACAGCGACAGCACCTTGGCGGAGTTCGGTACCTTCTCGATGTCGGCCAGGTTCATGTCCATGCGGCCCAGCTGCTGCTTCAGGAACTCGCCGGTGCCGGAGGCGCACTTGTTGCCGGAGAAATTGTTGATGATCTTGGAATTGGCGTCCAGCGAATAGACGATCAGGTCCTCGCCGCCCATGCTGACCACGGCGTCGGCCTTGACGTTGATGGCGCGCAGGGCCTCCTCGACGCAGAGCGGCTCCAGGGTGCCGGCGGCGTTAAACAGGAAGCGACCCTCGTTGCCGGTTACCAGCACCGGCGTCCCCTCGGGAATGGCGCGCTGGTTGAGCGTATTGCGCACCGCGGCGTTGAAATCGCCCTCGTGCGGCGTCACCGCTTGCCAAACGACCTTGCCATCCTCGACCAGAACCATTTTCAGGCTCGATGAACCGATGTTAATACCAAGAGAAAGCATGTAGTACCTCGTATTTGAACCGTATCTTCCATATTAGACATACGGAATTGGACTGCCGCCAAAAAGCCCGCAACGGCCCCCCGGCATGACTAAAAAGCCGCGATGCAGCGCGAGCACCCTCGCAGAGCGCAAACCTTGCGCTAAACTACATCATTTTCAAGGAAATGCAAGAGATAATACTCAAAAGCGCCAAGTATTTCAACCGGGCAGCTCCCATCCGTTAATCACTACCGAATAGGTAGTAACCATGGATCGCATACTACAATACAAAGAATCATATATGCAAGAGTCCGCCTTGAAAGTGCCCATTAGGGGCGCGCCGCCGGGCTGACGCCCGCCGTCGGGCTCTGCGCGCCAAGTCCTCGGCCACGCCAGTCTCTGGCCGCCAGAGACTGGCGCAACCTGCGGGCTTTCTGCTCCGATCCCTCGCGCGAAGGCAAGATAGGCTATCCGGTTGAGGCGATTGCAAAAACGGATTTTATAGGGCCTTACGTTACGCTACTATTCCATCCAAGCCCTGAAATATGACTCAAACCCGGAATTATTAACGCAGCCAGTGATTTCCCGTTCACTTCGTAATAGCATTCATATCTTGATACCATTCTCAGAACATGCTTAGGAAGCCTGAAATACAGATTATTAGCGTCCGGGAATTGACTCCGATAAATATTTAATAATGCCATTTCAGTCTGTAATTCATCATTGGTTAAGGCAATAACATGCAATCTGCAAGCCTCAGCTGCAATTCCAGACACAGCAATGTGATCAGGATGCCCATTGAATCCATTCCAGCCAAAGCCAAAACCTGCGTCGGTTGAACCTGATCAATAATATCTAAAAGCCCTTGGGTTGCCTGACTGTAATCCTAATTCTCTGACGCTCCATCAGGTAGCCCTAAAAAGTAAGACTGGGTTACTTTGAGTTGCTTACATGAATCGATAGATTCCGCGACTCGAATATCAGCTGGACCCATTTTTCCTAACAGCAGCTTTTTCTCATTCTGGATTCTGCCGGCTTCTCCACGAGTAGCGGTAACGAGATGAACTTCCACGCCACAAGACAGGGCTTTCCTAATCAGTCCGGCAATCGCGAATTCGTCATCAGGATGCGCGAAGACTCCCAAAAAGCGAGTTTTGCTAGAATTCAGTGGTTATAATTTCCTATTACTCTATGAGTTGCAAAGCAGCAGCTTCATCCGAAATTTCCATGATGGACAGCTGGTCGTTATAGACGGCACCGGACGGTACGGCCGCGGCGGCGTACAAGCCAAAGTGGGCTTGGGCCAGGGTGCCGTTGCCCCCATTCACCCAGGCATGCGAGGTCAAGACGCCATTCTGCCACAGCTTGGCGTAGCCGCCACTGGCCGAAAAGTCGATGAATATATCAATCTTTACCCATTGCCGGTAGGGATACTGCTTTGAACCAGCTGGATCATTTTCGGTGCTGGCTTGAAAGATGTACTCTTGCTCGCCTTGATCGGGCACATGCACCAAGCGCAGATAACCATCGGGCGTGATATTGACTACCACCGTCCGGACCCAGTTATCGCTGTCGTCCGGACTCAGGGTGGCAAAGCTAAACCAATCATCGATAGAACCCGCCGGTTTGTCGACCAAAGCCATATCCAGGTAAGCCCAAAAGCTGACCAGGCAGGGTGTCACGAAGCGGCCATCTGACGTCTTGTAAAGCTGGATAGTCGGATAGGCCCGATGCGGCAGGTAGATAGCGCCATCGTTGTTTGCCGCCCGGGCCGAAAGAATCCAAGCCTTATGGGAATAAGTTCCGTCATGCACTACTTCCGTGGACAGTTCATGACTGCTGTCATAATCCCCTGGTGGCACCATATAAAAGCCATCAAAATCGGACACCGCTTCAAAGGAAGATTCAAATACCCGGTTTTCCTGAACCAGATCGTCGGCCAGGCTAGTAGTACAGCATGACATGATTACCGGAATCAAGATGAACAAAAATCCACATGATAGTCGCATAATTCTCCTAACGCGCCGCATAGGCGGCGTATAACGAACGATCGGCCTCAGGCCATCCCCCGCCAGCATGTAAACAGTTTCCCAAAGCCCATGGAAACAAATTCGACCTTTTTTCCGCTCACCTTGATGGCGGACTGGTCGTCAGTTGTGTAGGCTAGCACTGTCCGGCCGGCGGCCCATTTTTCGGCATGGACCATGGCATTATCCGGCGGCAGCTCGTAATCCAGGTGCGGAAAAATCGACAAATCACCAAGTCCAACGTTTCATCACCAACAGAGGCGGCCTCCAGCATTTTTAAATTGCCGGATCAGAAAGTACCCCTAGCAGGACACACGCCACGCTACTTGATCAAAAAGCCCGTTAGGTAGAGAAGGCCCATACCAAAAATGACGCCGCTACAGATAGTAAGCGGCAAGGTACTTGATTTCTTAGCTATGAATTTCCCGATCTCGAAGGCGACTTCAAGGACCGCGCCAGCTCCTAATGCCAAGAAGACAACCGACAATGCCGGCAGCGTGACCAAGCCGCCCAGCCACGTTCCCACGATGGCGGGTCCGCCACCAAGCAGGCCAAGCAACCCCAGGTACTTAAGCGATGGCTTTTGCTTTACGAGCGGAGCAATTATTCCCAAGCCCTCGGTAATGTTCTGGAGAATAAAGCCGATGACGAAAAACATACCGAGATTCGCTTCCCCCAGCATGAAAGCGGAGCCTATAGCCAGACCCTCACCCAAATTATGAAGCCCTATGCCCATTGAGATCCGAAGGGCGATGCGTTCGTTCGTACTTACTTCATCGCAGTTGGCCATCGCCCTCCGCTTTGATAAGGCGTCAAGCAACATGAAGGCGCTTATGGCGCCAATACCTATAAGTCCAGGTCCTTGAAAGGGACTCCCTAGTTCCCCCGCTTTTTCCAAAGCCTCTGCAATAGCATCGATGCCAAGGAAAATGAGTAGGCCAATCGTTAGCGCCATCAGCCAGGTAAAGGCCTTCGGCCCCAACCTTCGAAGGGCCGGTAACCAAAAAATACCTAAGAAAACGGGCAGGACGCCTACATACAGACCGATGAGAGTGAATCCAAGCAGGGTAGATAGGCTAATTGGCAGGGTCTCGGTTGCTGCTTCTATGCTCGTAGTGAAAGGAATTGCGTTGGCCGTGAAGAGAAGTATCTCATATGCTTCGCCTTCCACCCAAGGATACGCTAGGGTAACTGTAGCGGCGCCCATTCTGGGGATTCCGCCAGAAGGCCTGACGGTATACTCAGCTACCAAGTCCCGGATGGCGATATATCCTATATTGACCGGTTCTTGGCCAGTATTACGTATGGTAAGGGTAATGCTGCCTTCATGAAGCTGTATCCGCTCGAAGTCAATGCTTTCAACGGGCGCGGCGGGCTTGTCGTCCAGGCCAGCTCCGCCTGTCAGGATGAAGAGCGCGATGACACCACCAAGGAGCGCTAGGGGAATAAGAAACAGTATGACCGTTTTCATGGTTTCTCCCTCACTTCAAAAATACCGGTCCAGCCGAGCTCCGCAAACTCGGTTTTATGGGCGTGGAACATATATTTGCCAGGGAATTGATAACTGAATTCAAGGATTCCCCGTTGAGCCTGGACCTGGGATATCGTATCGGTATACTCTGCCGGGACAAGGCTCGTCCCCGTAGGGTAGTAATCGAAAAAGTTGGCGTGCAGGTGAAACGAGTTGACCGCGTCAAACTCCAGCATGTTAACCAGGTAGATCCGAAGCCGTTCACCAATGAAAATCTGGATTGGGTGCTTATCGTAATAAAATGGGATGAAGTTGACCGCATACAGGTCGTTCGCATTATCAAAATCCAAGTCAATCCCGCTCATCACCATTACCATTTCACGGTCTACCTGGGGCCTTCCCCCTTTAGGATCCACGATGAAGGTTCCATAGAGGCCGCGGCTGATGTGACTGGCTAAGGGCATAATATGGCAATGGTAGGGGTGGACGCCAACGGGAGCCGCCTCGAACTCATAAACGAAGGAAGCGCCAGGAAGGACGGGCTCGAAGACACCGTCCATAGCACCGGGATGAATCCCATGGAAGTGCATAGTATGGGGATGCATAGTCGCATTCGTGAAGTAGATCCTCAGCATATCTCCTTCGGTTGCCCGAATCGTGGGGCCGGGAACACGACCATTGTACGTCCAAGCCTCATAAAATACGCCAGGAGCCACCTCGACGATCATTATCTCGGAGACTATCCAATACTCGCGAAGCGTCCGTCCATCGGGTAAGGTCGATACCTTTCCATTATCGAAATCTTCAAGAATAGCCATAGGATCGAACCCTATCCCATTGACATCAACGTCCCGTGCGTACCCTGGCATAAACGCTGTATGTGCCGTGCTCACATCCATGATGTGTGGATCATTCGTAGGCGCGGCAACGGAACATGAAACGATGATAGTGCATACAAGGAGTGCGACAAGCGCAGCGATCCACGCGGGTAGTATGCTACTTTTTCTAATTGCCATACGCATATAGTGCCATCCTTCCTAATTACTGCGGACCATGAGTATCTTCGCCGCTTCATGAATGTCCAAGGTAAGATCGCCTGAGCTTACATGCAAATTCAAGGTGTCGTTTCCGAATTGCCGCGAACGTACGGTCACGGCAGAGCCTGGCGTTAGCCCATTGTTGCTATAGAAGGACAATCGTTCAGGATTCTGGTTGAGTACGCGAAATACGCGCATTTCCCGGCCGATAGGGCAATCGGCAAGGATGAGGGTTTCCCTGGCAGGCAGACCGCCCTCGGCGTCTGGAATCGGATCGCCATGTGGGTCAAACTCCGGATACCCAAGCTTTGCAGCAATTTTTTCTACAAGCTTATCGCTGGCATGATGCTCAAGGTTTTCGGCTTCCTCATGCACGTCTTCCCATGTATACCCCATCTCGAGCACTAAAAAAAGCTCCAGAAGCCTATGTTTTCGCAAAACGGAGAGGCTTATTTTCCTTCCGGTAGGCGTCAGCGTTACCCCTTGGTATGGGGTATATTCGAGTAGATCCGCTTCCGCCAAACGCTTGAGCATGCCGGAAACCGAGGCCGACTTAATGCCCCCTAATTCTTCGCAGAGACGATTCGTCTGCGCCGGTAGTCCCGCTTGCTCAAGGCGATATACCGCCTTGAGGTAATCTTCAACCGCGGGCGTGATTTCTATGGTGGTGGCATTGGAAGGTTTTTCCATGTCTTAGCTCCTTATAGTTAGCCTATACTAAATATAAGTAGGCCAGCCTGTAAAATCAAATAAACTGTTTCATAATCACGTTTCTGACCTGAACATTTTTTTGGAAAACTCGAATACCGAAGATGAATGGCGACTGGCAATCCCATTAAAAAAGGCTACCCGCGAGGCAGGCAGCCCTTTTGTTTAAACTAACGACTCGCCACCGGCTGGCGGCTGAAGCCGCTCCGCTCCAGCCGCACGGCCTCAGGCCGCGTCGCTGGGTATCAGGAACCAGGCGATCAGGTAGACCCACAGGCTCAAGCCGCCCAGTACCACGGCCAAGGCGAAAAGCAGGCGGACGGTGCCAGCCTTCCAGCCCAGTTCGCGGGCGATGCCGCCGCAAACGCCGCCCACCAATTTGTCTTGCGAAGTTCTCTTAATACTCATGCCATCCTCCTTCAGGTGCAGGTCGACGCCCCCGGCCGCCGGTTTCCGGCAGGCCGCCGCGCCAATAACTGGCCGCGCGGACGACGCACCCTAACAGGTTGTTGAAAAAGCCGGTTGCTTTCTCAACAACCTTAACAATTCCTCGCATAGCTTGCGCTATGCTGCGTAATTGTACCGGCTTTTGAAGTGTTGAAAAGCCGCATCCGCGTTTTTCAACACCCTGCTAAAGGTACAACAATCCCTGCGAAAAATCAAATTGGCGGCAGCCGGCACCCTTCTACTAGTGGCTGGGCCGTCGTCAGTACCAGTTGGTCTGGATATGGATAAGGACGTCTACTGGCTCCGTCTTATCCCGGATAGCCTTGACCGGGGCGCAGTAGACTTGGTTATCGGCCGTCCACCAGAAGTCAGTAATCAAGGGGTAACCAAACCCTTCGCGCAGGCCCTGGTAGCCATGGTTTAATATCCTTGGTCGGCGTAGATTTCGTGCATGACGCTAGCAACCAAATCCCACAGTAGCAGGACATTGCCGCAGTATGCCATCGGGTCACCCTCATGCTGGCCCAGCCCGCAAATAAAGCGCTCGGATGGGGGAATATTACGGTATTCGAACATTAAAGTACCGTAAGATCTGGGCGGTAATCAGGCAGGCGCCGTACCGTCCGGAGGCCAGGACTGCTTCCCCCATCTCTGCCACCGCTACAATGCTGCGTGTTTTCAGCGCCAGGCTTTTAGCGTACGGAGCAGGATTGCGCATTATACCCGCCTGGGTATTCGGCAGCCAAGACGCGATATGAGCCAAAACATCTTTCTTCGTCCAATCGTTATAAACTATTTTCGTTAAATCAGTTTTTCCGGAAAAGTATTCAAAAATCCTGTACAATTGCCTTTTCTTTCTCTTGTTGAACTGCCAAAGAAGTTTCTTGTTTCATTTCTTGATTTCCACAGCTTCAACAATTGCCTTCTTGCATTCGGTGCAGCATCGATCATGCAAAGAAATAACGCCAGCACAGGCACAACGCCACTTTTCCCTTTCATTTTTCATAAATGGCAAAAGGCCCTTCCCTCTTACAAATTCGGAATTCTTAACCAAACTGGTTTTATACCTCGTAGTATAGCTTTTATCGAGTTTTTTTATGTTCTTGCAAGGAAAGTCAACGCATTCATTACAATAAACCAATCCCTTTGCGATAGCGCAATCTTTTATTTCACAATTTTTGCAGCGCTCGGGTTTATCCGCATCATCTCCTAAGCATCCCTGGCACGGCTTCTTAGCCTTTAAATGAACGTAGCAGACCATGCAATTCATACCGCAAGGCGCAAAAAGAAGGGAATCAATAGTTTCTGGCATTATCATAGGTCTTTCCTTTCTCTACGGACATCGTACAACAATAGTCAGCTGCTCCCGAACGCCAGTTGTCGATCCCACCCTTCCAGAGACAAAGGCCGCATGCAGGACCGGCCAACGGTTTCCGACTGGCCGCTATTATATCTTTTTACCAGCGTCTGCTTTCTTGGATATTTTGAAATTTGCTTTAATCCAAACCCAATTGAAAACAATATGGCACAACACGCAAAACAGAAACGAGTATCCCAAAACAGGATGAAGGATGGAATATATCTGGTAGGGGATCACCCGATTAAAAATAGCTGTTACCACCAAAGCTAAAAAAAGTAGTGCCATGATTGGATTGATGACCAAAAGCGCTTTCAGCTTGTTCATTTGCTTCCCTCTATATAAATTTGATGTCAGTGCCGTTACCGCGAAAGGCGTCGGCCACCAGTCAACTAAATCCTACGCCGCTTCTGCTGGCTAAGCAAGATTATTCAGCCCGCTTTCAAGGCTGAACGTTGCAATCCGGAGACAGACAATCCAGCGACGGCGCTCATCCAGGCTGGTCGCGGCCAGCCAGCGCTGGTCGGCAACGATCACTGGAGCTTGATAAAGTAACGATGGCGCAAGCCGCCAAAGATTCTAAAAAAAAGCAACCGTCCCTCATCAATGGTGCGCACTTCCAATCCGCCCGGCCGTCGCAAAATCTGGGTACCGTGCCCATCCAGTGCTGAAAAAGTAATCAGGCCATCACTTACCGTAAGAGTGTAGACTGTATTGACAGGTATCAAAAACCATGGCCGACTAAGGACAATCCTCAAGGTATTCTGGTCCAACACTTCCAGTTCTAGGGTGCGGCGCGTCATCACGTAGTTTGAAACCACCCGAACTTTATTCAGGGCGAGTTGCTCTACCTGGAAATTGATCCCAAATGAACTGAAATCGAACGTAACCGGACTAGAGCGCTCCAAGCGATACTCTATGCCCCGGTTACCCCAAATGCCATAAAACCGTTCCTGGATGCAGTCCGGCGATGGCGCCACCAGCACGATACGCCCGTCAGGGCCGACCAACTCGCGCACCGCGCGCCCCTCATCCTCCAGTTGAAAGCGTCTCCGAATCATGCCGAACAAGTAGGGCCGAGCGGTCTGCATAAGGTTCCCTGTACGCGAATGCTAACTGACGACCGGCCTGTCAGACTCCAGTCCGAGCGCTCCGCCAAGCCCAGCAACGCCTCAAGATCCAGAAACAGATTGCCGTACACATCAACGGCCAGGTAATTGCCTAGTCTGATACCTATGCCCGCGTCAGCGATGGGATGTTCAGAAGCATAAGAAGCTCCGTTGCCGGTGCGTTGCGAAGAAGTCGTGTAGTTACGCAAC
>MIAR01000041.1:0-60893 GCA_001829185.1 Spirochaetes bacterium GWB1_60_80 | reverse complement strand
CCCCCCGACCAAGGGCTACCATCATGCTACTGTTGGGGTCAACCGTGTGGAAAACTTCAAGCGGACGACGCTACCCCAGTTAAAAAGGCCGCCCGCAAAGCGGGCGGCCCTAGTGTCTCAAACAAGCGGCCTGAAGGTCGGCTTACGGGTAAAGCCAGGCGATCCAGCGGCTGTCCTCGCTGGACAGGCGGCCGTTGCCCTTGTAGGCGGAGTATTGCGGATAGAACATGATGGAGTAGTCGTCGCGGGCGGCGGACATCAGATAGGCTTCGGCGCTGGTCTCGCCGGTCTGGGTCCAGGTGCCGGCTGAGTTCTTAGTCCAGATGAACTCGTGGCGCAGGCCAACGCCGTGGCCAAGCTCGTGCAGCAGGACGGCTTTCTGATCCCAACCGTAGAAGGTGCCGCTGGCGAACAACTCGTAGAAATCATTGAACAGAATGAGAGTCTTGTTGCTGTAGCTAGGGAAGAAGGCCGAGGCGATGACGCCAGGCATGGCGTTTTCTTCGGAAGCGGTAGCGTTGCGAATGGTGAAGACCGGGGTGGCGCTGCTGCCGGTGATATTCTTGAAGTCCACGCCGGCGACGCCTTCCCACTGCGCCAGGGCCCATTCCAGGTTGGTGCGGGTGGTGGCGTTGATGGCGGTAGAGATCTTGTAGGTGATGTTCCAGCGCACCGTGCTGTTGTAAGTGTCGGCATAGCGCTTGCCGCTCTTACGGATAACGTTGACTGTGGCGCGGCTGCCGTCTTCGGGCTCTTCGAGCATACTGTCGTAGTATTGCCTGACTTCGGCCATCTCGCTGGCCAGGATGTCGCCCTCAATAAGGTAGCGAGTTTGGCCGTCGATGGAGACCTCCTGAACCGATTCGGCAAAGAAGCGGTCCCAGGTGTAGGCGTCGGCTGCTGGGGTCTGGTCCGGCATCGTGCAGGACAGGGCGAGAAGCGCCGCGATGGCACACAGCGATAGCAAAGCGATGAGTGACTTTTTCATCATCTCTCCTGATTGGTTGGTGTGAGGCTTTTCCCGCTGTCGGTCCCATGGAATCCTCGAGCCGCCGTGGCGGTCCGGGATAGTATCTCTGGACAGTATCGTAACCGCTGTCCGCGAAATCCAGCAAGGAATATTTTTATCGCAACCAGTGATATATCAGCCGCTGACCTCCGGACCGCTTAACAAATGTTGGCTGATTGGTCTTCTACAGAATTGGGCGATTGGGGACTAACTTAGTCCGAATACATCCGGCTACTCGGCTTTAACCAGGACACCGTACATGGCGGTAATAATATGCCGCAGCTCGGAAATGGCTGTAGCATCGAACTGGTCCAGAGCTTAGCCGATCCTGGCTTGATCTATAGTGTGGTGCTAGTACTGGCCGTAGCTTCGCTGACCGTGACCTCTCATTGCCATTGGCAGTACTTCTATTCACGGGGCATATCCAGCATTCCAATGCAGCATCTTGCCTATTAGGCTAAACAAGTGCAATAAAATTCGAGCAACTGGTGGCACTGACCGTCAGTCTGCACTACTTCACGCCGGGATTGGTTACCGCTGGGGAAAACCTGCTTCAGGTGCGGGTCCAGCTCAGCCGGTGGGTACGCAGCGCCGGATAGTGCGGTTGCACAAAGGCTGGTACAGCCTAGCCGAACCCTACCGAAAAACCGACTTAACCTAACAGGGTGTTGAAAAACGCGGATGCGGCTTTTCAACACTTCAAAAGCCGGTACAATTACGCAGCATAGCGCAAGCTATGCGAGGAATTGTTAAGGTTGTTGAGAAAGCAACCGGCTTTTTCAACAACCTGCTAATGGTGGTGGCTTGCCAGATCAAGCCGGCAGCCTGCGTCAGCCTGCAATCCCCGCTAGCCTGGCACGGCTTGTTTCCGGAATACGTGCCGGAAATCACCTGCGTGTCCACCGGTCGACCACAACTGGTCGAAACGCCAGCCGGCCGTATCAGCTATCGCCCTATCAAGCCCGCCCTCTTCTGGGAGTTATGAAGAAGTGACTATGGGTAGCCAGGTATCTTCATGACCTGCCCGTAAAAGGCCCTGTTAGATATGGCCTACCTGACGCCCGGCTGCACTATTGCGGCTTTCTAATACGCGAATACCTACAAGCTAAGAAACCAGGGTCTGTCCCCACGACGAGCGCAGTTGATATATCAGGCGCCGGCGACGCCATTACTTAACGGACGTTTACCACTCAGGTAGGCGCAAGGCAGTTACCTCGGCTGGACGGCTGGGCGCCGCCCCCCCTTGCGCGGCCCGGCGCGGCGTGGTTTGATGATAGCATGCGATCGATATTGTCCTTTGACGCGGCCGGTTTTGCCGCAGCGGCGCGCGGGCTGTTTTTGGAACGGCGGGGCGACGTGGCCGGCTCGGGCCTGGCGCTGCAACTATATAAATTATTCCATTGTGAGGGCCGCTTCGCCGCCGAACTGGTTCAACCGCGCGCCTTGGCCGTCTGGCAAGGCGGCTTTGACTTCCAGCCGCCGCTGACCCTGGCGGGACGGGCGGCCGAGGACGGCGCGCTCAAGCTGGTCTTCCAGACGGCTGACGGCCACCGGGTGGAATCGGTCCTGATTGCCATGCCCGGCGGCAATGGCGCCAAGGCGACGCTTTGCCTGTCCAGCCAGGTGGGTTGCGCCATGGGCTGCGCCTTCTGCCGCACCGGCACGATGGGGCTGATACGCGACTTGCGCGCCGAGGAGATCGTCGCCCAGGCCTGGCTGGCCCGGCGCCAGCTGGGGTTGAGCTTCGGCAACCTGGTCTTTATGGGCATGGGCGAACCGTTGGACAACCTGGCCGGATTAGCCCAGGCCCTACGTGTCTTGACCGACGGCTCCGGCTTGGCCTTTGGCCAGGAACGCGTCACGGTCTGCACCTGCGGGCACGTCGACGGCCTGCGGGCCTTCGCGGCGCTGGGCTACAAGCGCATTGGGCTGTCGGTCAGCCTCAATGCCCCGGACGACGCCACGCGCAGCCGCCTGATGACCGTCAACCGGCGCTGGCCGCTGGCTGCCCTGGAGGCGGCCCTGCTGGCTTACCCGCGGCGGCGCAACTTTTACTTCGCGCTCAATTATTGCCTCATCCCGGGCGTCAACGACAGCGCCGAGGCCGCCGCGGGCGTCGCGGCCTTCGCGCGGCGCGTCGGGCGCTGCCTGGTCAACCTGATTCCGTATAACCCCGGCGGCGCGCTGGACGCGCCATCACCGACCGACCCGGAGATAGAGCGCTTCCTGGGCTGGCTGAAGGCGGCCGGCGTGGAGGCGCGCCGGCGCGGCGCCAAGGGCCAGTCCATCATGGCGGCCTGCGGCCAGCTGGGTGGACCGGCTGATCAAGTGTCCAACGCTACTTGCCAGACAGTACCGGCCTCGGTCTGCGTGGCCACCGGGAAGTCCATCTGGCCGGAGAAAACATAAAGCTCGGCGCTGAAGCGGCGGCCGGCCGCCAAGGCGCGAAACTCGTCCGAGGCGGCTTGCAGCCGCTGGTAGTAAGCCCGCAGCGCCGCCAGTTGGGCGACAGCCTCGGCGCGGCTGGGGCAGTGGAAACCGCCCAGGTTGTGGCAAAAGCGGAGGCTGCCCTCGGCCAAGACCGCCTCGACCCTCAGTCCTTCATACGGTTCGAGGGTGACAAAGTAGGGGCTGCCGGGCAAGTCAGCCACGGCCGCAGCGGCGGCGCGCCGATAAGGTTCGTCAGAGTCCGTCATGGCAAGAAGTATTCGGCGGCCGGCCGGCGGCTGTCAAGCGGCGGCCGGTTGTTCAAGCTACCGCTTACCCGGCTGCGCCCATACTGGCGGAGTTTGGGGGGGGTGCGCCGCAGTAGCGGCGGGCGCAGCGGCACCGCCAAGGGCGGACCGCGCAGCCAGGGGGATACACCCCCAACTTTAGCCAAAATGCCTTGCCGGCGAGGGGCCGCTCGGGCTATACTGGTGGACATTCCACTTTCGCGGCCTACCTGGAGCCGCCCGAGGAGCGCCACCATGCGCCAGATTTCCCTGACCGGCATCAAACCGACCGGCGACCTGCACATCGGCAATTTTTTCGGCGCCATGCGGCCGGCCCTGCAGCTGGCCGAGAGCTACGAAGCCCGCTACTTTATCGCCGACTACCACGCCCTCAACTCCGTCAAGGACGCCGCCGAGCTGCGCACGCACATCCGCGCCGTGGCGGCTGGCTGGCTGGCGGCCGGCCTGGACCCCGACAAGGTGATTTTCTACCGCCAAAGCGCCGTGCCGGAAACCTTTGAATTGTCCACTTTGCTGATGGCCTTCACGGCCAAGGGGCTGATGAACCGCGCCCACGCCTACAAGGCTTCCGTCCAGGCCAACCTCGACAAGCAGGACGACCCGGACTCAGGCGTCAACATGGGACTGTTCACCTACCCGGTGCTGATGGCGGCCGACATCCTGCTTTTCGACACCGACATCGTGCCAGTGGGCAAGGACCAGGTGCAGCACGTCGAAATGGCCCAGGACATCGCCCAGGCCATCAACTTCAACTATAAGGCCGAGCTGCTGCGGGTGCCGCAGGCCCAGATGCGCGAGAATTTCGCCGTCATCCCCGGGCTGGACGGCCGCAAGATGAGCAAGAGCTACGGCAACACCATCCCGCTGTTTGTGCCGGAGAAGCAGCTGCGCAAGACCATCATGCGCATCGTGACCAACTCGCAGGCCGTGGACGAAGTGAAGGATCCGGAGGGCTGCCAGGTCTTTGCCCTGTACACGCTGTTTGCCACGCCGGCCGAGCAGGACAGCCTGGCGGCGCGCTACCGGGCCGGCGGCATGGGCTGGGGCGAGGCCAAGGAGGCGCTTTTCCAGGCCGTCAACCGCGAGCTCTCGCCGCTGCGCCAGCGTTACGAGGCCATCCTGGCCGACCCAGCCGGCCTGGACGCCATCCTGGCCCGCGGCGCCCTCAAGGCCCGGGCGATAGCCGGGGCGACCATCGGCCGCCTGCGCGCCGCAATTGGGATGGACTGAAGGCGGCCGGCCAGACGGAACTGTTGGCGCGCCGGCTAGCGCTGCGTGGCCGCTACCTGGCCTTCGTCCGCTCCGGCGCCAGCCTACCGGCCGAGGCCGTCGACCAGGCCGAGCTTGAAGCCGTCCTGGACGAGTACCAGGCATGGCAGGTGGCAGCAAGCTACGCTTGCTGGGCAGCCAACGGCTGAGAAAATCCGCCGGCTGTGCTATACTTCAGGCAGACGGATAGTCAGCGGCCGCGCGGCCCTGGCTAATCGAGCGCCTGGGCCAGCGGACCTCAGCGCCGTCCGTCGAGGAGTAGCCATGAAAACAGCCAAGTATTTTAAGATTGCCGGCCTGTTGGTCGGCCTGAGCCTGTTGACCGGTTGCGAACTGATCGGCAACCTTTTTAAGCCGACAATCAGCCTGAGCGGGGAAACCAGCGTCTACGCCGGCGACCAGCTCAGCCTGCAGGTGCTAACCAATCCAGCCGACAAAGCGATAGCGGCGGCCGACCTAGTCTGGTCATCATCAAACGCTACTATCATTGATCCGACGGACGCCGATGGCGGCTTCAACTGCTATGCGCTCAAGCCGGGATCCACCACCATCAGTCTAGCCAGTGTCAAGGCCGCCAATATTACCGAACATACCGTTTCGGTGCTGGCCAAGCCGCTGACAGCCGCTACCTGGATCGACGACAGCCTCAATTCGGCACCGCGCTGGTACAGTTTCGAGGCTGCGGCCGGCACGACCTACCGCCTGGAATGGTTGGACGAGGATGCCGGCGCCGGGTATGCCGCCAACCTCGCGGCGGAAGTTGTAGCCGCCGATATGACCACCCCAGTGCTGGCCCCCGTCTCGCACTACGAACTAGCCACGCCGCCGACCTTTACCAGCGCCAGCGCCCAAACCGTTTACGTCGTGGTCCGGCCGCAGACCGCCGCCGATACTGGCAGCTTCCGCCTGCGCCTGAGCGAGAGCAGCGCCGCCGCCACTACGAAGTCCTGGACCATCCTCTACTATTCCGACGCCGACTGCGACCTGGAGGATGCCCTGCTGGTCGACGTCGCTGAACTGCAAGCCGGCTTGAAGGCCGACGCTGACATCAACGTCATTCTGCTGATTGACCGCATTCCCCTTTACAGCAGCGACAGCTTGGTGCTAGGCGAAAATTTCGAAGACACCCGCCTGTACCGCCTCCTGCCCGCCGGCTACGAGCGCATCGCTGGCGATGACACCTACCTGCCCCAGATCACCACCACCAGCGCCTACGAGGCCAACATGGGTGACGCCGACACCCTGCGCCGCTTCATCGCCTTCGGCAAACTGGCTTACCCGGCCGACCACTACGCCCTCTTCCTGTCCAACCACGGCGGCGGCGCTCGCTCGGCCGGTAGTGGCGACAGCGCCGAGACTTCGTCGGTCAAGGCGGTCTGCTGGGACGACACCGACGGCGGCGACTGCCTGTATACCGCCGAGCTGAGCGATGTGCTGACCGAGGCCCATTCGGTCGACCTGCTAGCCTTCGATGCCTGCCTGATGGGCACCATCGAGGTGGCCTACCAGTACCGCCCGGGGACGGGCGACTTTAACGCCGACTACCTAGTGGCGTCGGCCCCCACCGTCTGGGGCTCCGGCTTTCCCTACACCGCCATCCTGGAACGGCTGCGCCCCATCGCCGGCGACAACGGCAGCCCGGATAGCACCCTGGGCGGCAACGAACTGTACTATGATCCGGCCAGCCTGACCGCCCGCCAATTCGGCGCCGTGATCGTCGAGGAGCAGAAGGATGACAGCCTAGCGGCTGGTTCCGGCGGTAGCGGCGAATCGCTGGCCCTCATCGACCTGTCCTTGGTAGCGGCAGCCAAGGCCGAGCTGGATGACTTGGCCGTCCTGCTGTATGCGGCCGGCGAGAAGGCTGACACCGAAACGCTACGCGGCTCGCTGACCACGGTGCCGACGCTGCATTACTTCGCCGCTACTGACGAAAACGAGTGGGTCAGCTACCCCTATTTTGACCTACATCACTTGGCCAGCCGCCTGGCGGCCAGCGCCAATTTCTCGGCCGCCATCCTGGACCAGGCGACGGCCCTGGCCAATGCCGTCGACGCCGCCGTCGTCCACTCCTTCGGCAACGCCGACTACAGCGGCTTCATTGGTGGAAAAAACGGCCTGTCGGTCTTCTTCCCCGACGGCGACCGCATTTATTCCTCCCCCGCCGAACCGCTATGGGCATTCCAGTGGTGGTACAACTCGATCGAGACCAATGTTTGGTGGACGGGCGGCCATTTCTACGGCAAGCTGGCCGCCTGCCAGGACGGCCAAAACGCCAGCATCAACGCCGTCGGCAACTGGTTCGAGCTGCTGGATGCCTGGTTCGACCCGGCCAACGGCGCCGATGGCGGCGGCAACGGGTACCAGTGGTGAGCGCCATGAAACAACTACTCCTGTCGACCAGGCCAGCCCGCCACGTAGCCTTCAGCCTGCTGGCACTCGGCCTGGCGCTGACCGGCTGCCGCTCCGCCGGTCAACTGCAGCACCTAGCCGCGCCAAATCTGGCCCCGGCGCCAGGGAGCGTCCAAGCGTCCACCACCCAGCCAGACGCTGCCACCTCAGCCAGCCAGGCGGCCGCGCGGCCCGTCGCCACGCTGGTCTACGTTTGGGAACATAGCATCGTCTACCACCAACCAGGCACCCGCTCCGAAGGCCGCAGCCATTACCTGACCTGCAATGGTACGCTGCTGCCCGACGTCTTTGCCCTGGTGGTCCTGCCCGACGGCCGCAGCTTCGCCTTTGGAACGCGCAGCCAGCTGTGGGGCGACGACGGCTATGTGCCAGCCGACCTTGTCAAGCTGCCGGCCAGTCCAACGGCCATCACCTCAAACAGCCTAGCCGTCGGCTTTTACCTGGGCGACAGCCGCCTGGCCGGCACCCCGGCCGGCTGGTTCCACGCCCGCCGCGACGGCTGGCAGGCCTTCATCGACCCGACCCGGGTGGATGCCTTCGTGCAGGCCAACCGGCTGGAGCCGTTGCCGCGCCAGCGCCAAGCGGAGCTGGCGCCGAGCGCCAAACCTTGACAAGCGGCCGGAAGCGGCCATACTGAATTCTGGCGGCGGTGGCCGACCTGGTCGCCGTCCCGGGAGCCAATCATGAGTACACGAAAGAAACCCGGCCTGATTCTGGCCGGCGCCTTGCTTGGCCTGGTCCTGCTGCCGCTTTGGGTGGCAGCGGCGGCGCTAGCCAGCGCCGGCCTGCTGGCCGGTCTGGCCCTGGCGCCACCGACTCCGGCCTGGGCGCGCCAACTGCCGCGGCCGGAAGATAGCCCCGGCCTGGCGGCGGAACTCGGCCAGGCGCTGGGTAGCGCCAGCCTCGGCAGCCACCTGCAACTGCCCGAGGCCGAACTGAACCGGTTACTGGCCGCCGCCCTGCGCGACCTGCCCGCTGCCACCATCCAACCGAGCCGCGCCGGCCTCCGCCTGACCCCGGGCGCGGCCGAATTGGCCGTGCAGTTGGCCATGGCGCAACCGCAACGCCTCGCGGCCGGCTTCAGCCTGCGTCCCCTGACCATGACGGCGCGGCTGCGGCTTGACCTGAGCCAGGCCGACGGCAGCCTGGTCCTCAGCCTGAAAGGTCTGACCCTCGGCCGCTTGCCCGTCCCCCAGCGCCTGCTGACCGCGCTGGCCGCCTCCGGCCGCCTGCCCCTGGATGGGCTGGAACTGCCCGAAGGCTTGAGCCTGCGCCTGGACGGGCCGGCCGGACCACACCTGGTGCTGGCCTATGCCTTCGCCGACCGCTACTTGCCGGACCTGGTGCGCCTGCAATCGGTCGAGTCCGTCGAGGGTCACCTGCGCCTGGGCTTGCGCCTCGACGACCGCCTGAGCGCCCGCCTGCTGGCCACCCTGTCGCCCAGCCTGTCGGCCCGGGGCGGCGAACTGGTGGCCGCCCTGGAGGCCAGCGCCGCCGCCGGCATCGACCGCGCCAGCCTGCAGCCGGCGCTGGATGCCGCCGCCGCCCTGGCCAGCCTCGGCACGGGCGCCGCGCCGGCCCAACCCAGCGCCCTGGTCAGCTTCATGGTCAATCAGGCCACCGTCCGCGGCGCCGACGGCCAGGAGCGCCTGCTGGATATCGGCGACGACCTGTATGCCGGCAGCACCATCCTGACCGGGCCGGGCGCCAGCCTCGAACTGCTGCTACGCGACGGCTCCAGCCTGTACCTAGACGAAAACACCGAGTTCGGGCTGGACAGCCTGCCGCAGGCCGGTACCACCTCGATCACCCGCCTCAGCCTAGTGGCCGGCCGGGCCCGAGCGGTCATCCAGAAACTGATCGACCCGCAATCCGGCTTCGAAATCACCACCGGCGCCGGCGTCCTGGGCGTGCGCGGCACCGACCTGGTGCTCAGTTACCATGCCGGCCAGGAACTGACGCTGCAGGTCCTGCGCGGCAGCGTGGCCCTGCAGCCGCCGGCCGGAGAGGCTACCCTGGTGCCAGCCGGCCAGGCCATCCAGGCCGATGCCAGCCAACTGCGGGCCGGCTTGAACCTTCCCCTGGAACCCTTCCCCCTGGACGAGGCCACCATCGCCGCCCTGAACGAAGACCTGGCCCTGTCCACCCGGCCGGAGGACGAGGCAGCCATCCGCCGCTCCGGCGCCACCCTGGCCATCCTGGAACAGGCCCGCCGCCTGGCCGCCGGCTTGGGCGACCTGGACCACGCCAGCCTGTCGGCCGTCGGCCGTCAGATCGGCCAGACGGTCGACTTAGACGCCCTCGGCGCCAGCCTGAACGAGCTGCGCCGCGAAAGCGCCTTCCGCGAGCTTTTGGACCAACTCGGCCTGGACGCGAGTACCATCGACCAACGATTGAGGAGCCTGCAATGAGTGATACGAATATGACTGACTATCCGGCCAAGGCAGGTACCTGGCTGCTGCGCCTGCTGATCCTGTGCGTCCCGGTGGCCAATGTCGTGGCCAGCCTGCTGTGGGGCTTCGGTGGCCGCGACGCGGTGACCCGCGGCTTCGGCCGCGCGGCCTTCGCCTTCATCCTGCTGGCCAGCGCCGTGCTGGCCAGCGGAGGGCTGCTGGCCGCCAACTACCTGCTGTCGGCCGTCCTCGCCGCCGGCTGAAGCGCGGCGTCAGTAGATGAAGCGGATGCTTTCCTTGTCGGCCCGGTGGCTCAGCTTAACGTAGATGACGCCTTCGGACCGCTTGTAGAAGTAGCCCGCCGAGTTGTAGCGCTCGAACGAGGGGTCCATGTTGTAGTTGATGTTATACAATTGTATCGCCCGGAAGGGCCGAATGCCGCTGATGGTCGGGTAATGGGCATTGCCGACCGGATAGTCGGCGGTGAAGACCAGCGCTTCGCCGGAGCGGCTCATCGCAAACTGCGGGCTGGCCGCCCAGGCCCAGGTGCCGGGCGTGATGCTCCGGTAATAGCTGATGGCGCGCGGGTAATACGGCGCGTCCACCAGCAGAGGGTAGAGCTGCTCGGCGTCATACTTTTCGCCGGCCGACTGCACCCCGCCGTCCAGCAGGCTGAAGCCCGCCGGGATGGCGGCGTTCAGGTCGGCCTGGCGGAGCAGGCTGCCGATGATAGCCTGGCCGGCGATGGAATACAGCGGCGTGGCCGTTTCCTCGCCCAGGCGCAACAGTTGGCGGGCGGCGCGGATCGACAGCCGCGTGTCCACCACGCCGTCCGGTATCTCCTCCGAGGCGCTGACGAACCAATAATCCAGCTCCAGCTTGCGAATGGCCTCGACCAGTTTGCCGGCCTGAGCCAGCGCCGGCGCGAAGGGATTCTCAGCCTCGCTCAGGTAAGCGTTGGCCGCGGACTGGTGCTCGAGCATCGCCACCAGTTGGCGCGTATCAAGGGAATCGTAGTCCAGGCGGCTGGCCTGCTGCAGCACCCGGTTGGACAAGCCGGGCGCGGCGCGGTCAAAGACGAAATGGATCAGGTCTGACTGCTCGAAGGGAAGAAGGCTGCCGGCCGCCAGCTGGTCGGCCAGGGCGGCGGCGCGCTCGCGGTCGGTGGCCTCGCGCCACTGCTGGCTAGGCGCCACGTTGCCGGCGATGGCGCTGGCCTGCCAGTCGATCTCGTCCAGGTGCTGGCTGCGCACCGCGGTTATCAAAGTATTAGCCTGCTCGTACAGGCCGCGCTGCATCAGCTCGGCGACATGCATCATCAAAGCCGTGTTGCTGTAGGCCTGCCGTCCGGCCGAGTCGGACCATTCGACGCGCCGGGCATTGAAGCGCGGCCCGGACAGGGCCCGCCAGGCCTTGTCGCGCCAGGCCGAAAGCTCGGCCGTCCAGTCGGCGTCGCTCAGCGCCACCGGCGGCAGCAGCTGGACGATGCCCGGCGGCGGCGCCACATCGCGCGTCAGCATGCTCACCGCCAACGGTCGGCCGCGGCTGACCGCCAGCTCAACCCGGTCAGCCTCAAGCGCGGCGTGCAGATTGCTGACTGACCACTCCGTGCCGCTGCTGACCACGTACAGGCCGTCGAATTCCTCTTCCAGGACGATGGCGGCATTGCGGGACAGGCGGTAAGCCAGATCGATGGCCGCCACCGGCACCGGCGTCTCGGCCTGCCAGCTCAGGCGTCCCTCGCCATCGGCGGCAGCGGAAAAGCGGCTGCCGTCGTCAAAGGCGATGCTGAAACCCTGGTCGCCAGCTTCATACGAAACCGGCAAGGCCTCCACCTGCCGGCCTTCGGCCGTACGGTAACGCAGCGGTTTCTCGGCCGAAAACACGAAGACCAGGCCGTTGGCGCCCAACTCCAGCGTATCGAGGGTCTGCTCGTCGGTCATCAGCCGTCCGCGCAACTGCAGCGCCCCGGCCGACAGGCTGAACGGCCCGCCCAGCGGATGCTGGATGACCACCAGCGCGATGAAAATGACGATATAAATGGCGGCTACCAGAAAAAACCGGCCCAGCACGGAAGTCTTCATGCCACCGACTATAGCTTGTTTAAAGCGTTCCGGCAAGGCGACGTGGGTGGCGGGTGGGCCAGACGAGTAATCCCGGCCGCGCTTCACGTTGACAGCACACTCGTTCCATAGTACTGCGTGGCATCAAATTTGCCGCCGCTCTATCGACACGCACCTTACGCCGGCCAGAACGTCATATCGGAGAAAACGCCATGAACAAAACCCTGACCACATTATGTCTGGCCCTGAGCCTCGGGACACTGGTGGCCTGTCCGATCTATCCACCAGCCACCGTTGTAGTCACGTACCATGCCAACGGCGCTACCGGCGGCACCGTGCCGGCCCCACAATCGGTAACCACTGGTGGCATCATCATCGTCGGCAATACCGGCAACCTGGTGCGCTCCGGCTATGCCTTTACCGGCTGGAATACGGCTGCCGACGGCAGCGGTACTGCCTATGCTGCCGGAGACGACTATAACGGCGGCAGCCTGGATCTGTACGCGGTCTGGATTGTCAGCTTGGCCAGCATCGATTTGAGCGTAGGCAGCTTGTCGCCGCAATTCGATGGCGTGATAACCACCTATACGGTGGCGCTGGACGAGACGATCAGCGCCATTACCGTTACCGCCATCACCGCCGCCAGCGATGCCACCATCTACTACAGCCTGGCCCAGCCCATGACCCTGGCCATGGGAAGCAATCCCCTGACCATTACCGTTACCGCCGCCAATGGCGATTCCCAGGCTTATGCCATCAACATTCTACGCGGCGCCTGCTTCGTAACCGAATGGCAGATCGACAATCCTGGCGACAGCATCACCCTGCCGCTGATTGATATTTCTAATTATGTTGATGTACCATATGCTTGCACCGTAAACTGGGGCGACGGCGCCAGCTCCACCATCACCGCCTTCGACGATCCGAACCGGATGCATACTTACGCGGCAGCCGGCAGCTATCGGGTAAGCATCTCCGGTAGCTGTGACGGTTGGAGTTTCGAAGCGGTCCCGGCAAGCCGGCTGGCTATCACAAAGGTACTAGCCAGGGGCAAAGCGCCGGTTTTCGAGGGTCTTGTGTTTCTAAACTTTTCTGGATGCAGCAAACTGACCGAACTGGCCGGTGGCGGCATACCGGTTTGCACGAATATCCTGTTCATGAACGAGTCCATGAACAGGATATTCGAAGACTGCAGCAGCCTAACCAGCCTGCCAGCTGACCTTTTCCGCTACAACACCGCGGTTACCGACTTCAGCTCCGCCTTCTGGGGCTGTGCCAGCCTGATCAGCTTGCCAGTGGACCTCTTCCGCTATAACACCGCGGTTACCGACTTCAGCGGGGTCTTCTCAGGCTGCACCAGCCTGGCCAGCCTGCCAGCCGACCTCTTCCGCTACAACACTGCGGTTAACGACTTCTACCGCACCTTCGACAACTGTACCAGCCTGGCCAGCCTCTCGTTAAAAAGCTCTGTAGCCTATCGATAATAAGCATTGCAGGCTGCCTACATAAGCTCTGTAGACCACCCGAACCAAGCTCTGTACATCGGCTACATAGGCTCTGTAACCGACCAATACCACGTGCAGCGGCCAAAACATCATGATGGTTGGGACAGGCCCCAACTGGAATCGTTTTGGGGACTGTCACTCTGGGAGCAATTGGCAGTTCATGGACACTCCGGCCGGCGCTTCCGCCAGCTGCTGCAGTACCGGCTTGAGCGGAAGGGCTACCAAAGTGCGCCAACGGGGTGATGGTAGCGCTTGCGAAAATCCAGCCGGCACGAGATCCCGCCTGCTGCGTCCCTGGTCGCCCTGATCACCCTGACTACCCCAAAAACCACCTCCCGCGCGGCCTGATTGCACACTGGGGCCTCCAGCGGGTATACTGACATATACCCAACTCCCAAGGAATCAGAATGACCTTTAGCACTGCCGAATTGCTGGCCCCCGCCGGCACGCCGGAAGCCCTCGACGCCGCCATCGGCGAAGGCGCCGACGCCGTCTACCTCGGCCTCAAGAACTTCAACGCCCGCCTGCGCTCGGCCAATTTCGCCTTCAGCCAGTTCGAAGCCGCCACCGAAAGCCTGCACAAGCTGGGCAAAAAGATATACGTCACCGTCAACACCGTGTTCGAGCAGCGCGAGGCCGACCGCATGTACCAGCTGCTGCAGTATCTGGAAAAAGTCGGCCCCGACGGCATCATCGTCCAGGACCTGGGCGTCATCAAGCTGGCCAGCGAGCACTTCTCCGGCCTGCACCTGCACGCCTCCACCCAGATGAACATCGGCTCGGCCAACGGCGCCAACTTCCTGTCGCGCTACAACTTCAAGCGCGTCGTCTTGTCGCGCGAGCTGTCGCTGGCCGAAATCAAGAGCGTCCGCGCTTCCACCAATGTCGAGCTGGAAACCTTCGTGCACGGCGCGCTCTGCGTCTCGGCCTCCGGCCTGTGCCTGTTCTCCAGCTACCTGGGCGGACGCTCGGCCAACCGCGGCGCCTGCACCCAGGCCTGCCGCCGCCTCTTCAAGGCCGACGACAACGACGACGGCTACTTCTTCAGCCCCGACGACCTGCAGCTGGTCGACCAAGTACCCGATCTGGTCGAGGCCGGCGTCACCAGCCTCAAGATCGAGGGCCGCATGAAGAGCTCCGAGTACGTCGGCACGGTGGTGGCCGCCTACCGCTACATGCTGGACAACTGGCGCTTCGACCGCGAACGCGCCACCGTCAAGGCGCGCAGCATCCTGCAGGGCGACTTCGCCCGGCGCAAGACCACCTTCTGGTTCGACGGCACGGTCCAGCCCGACTACATCAAGCCGGCCCAGGCCGGCGGCACCGGCATTGCCCTGGGCAAGGTCAAGGTGGTGCGGGTCTTCGACGACAAGCGTTACATGGTGCTCAAAACCTACGAAGGCATTGCCGAGGGCGACTCGATACGCATCCACCGCCACGACGACTCGGGGCGCACCACCGCCCGCGTGCGCGAGGTCAGGAACCGCAACGACGGCATGTACCTGCAGATCGACGGCGACTACAACCAGGACGACGATATCTACCTGGTGCAGACCAAGAGCCTGTCGCGCCGCTACAAGCCGGTGCTGCCCTCGTCGCTGGTCAAATACCACAAGTTCCCCAGCTACGACGCCGCCCCCAAGGCCGAGTTCCCGGCTATCCCGCGCGAGCGCCTGTCCGTCCTGCCCGACGGCCTCTACGCCATGGCCAGCCGGGTGCAGGACATGCACGCCAGCCTAACCGAGCGGCCGGACCGCATGATCATCCGCTTCAGCCGCAAGAACGCCGAGTTGATGCGCCGCCACGAGAAGGAGCTGCCCTACAAAAAGAACGAGCTGATCTTCTGGCTGGAGCCCTTCCTGCCGGAGGGCGACGTGGCCTGGCTGCAGGAAGAGCTCGACTACTGGACCGAGCAGGGCCAGAAGTACTTCGTGGTCAACAACCTGGGCCACCTGACCATGCTCAAGGGTAACAAAAATGTCATCATCGCCGGGCCCTGGCTGTACGCCTTCAACTCCTTCGCCGCGGCCTTCGTGCTCGGCAACGGCGCCGATTTCCTGATTCCGCCGCTGGAGATCAGCAAGCAGGCCTTCCAGCGCATGACCGAGGTGGTGCCGCTGAAGTGCCTGATACCGACGGTCTTCGCCTACCCGCAACTCTTCACCATCCGCGGCAACCTGGGCGAGCGCTACAAGTTCCGCTTCTTCAACGACCGCGACAAGGACGACTACGAGCTGGTCAACGATCCGGACTACTCGGTGGTCATTCCCACCAAGCCGTTTTCGCTGGTCGACCGGCTGCCGCTCTTCAAGCGCGACGGGCTGGGCAAATTCGTGCTCGACTTCTCCTTCGTGGACATCAAGAAGCAGATCTACCGGCGCATCATGAACGCCGCCCGCAATGGCGCCCTCTTGCCGGATACCGGCCGCTTCAACTGGAAGGAAGGCTTCTGGAATCCCGAAGAGGAGAAACCGGTCCGCGCCAACGCCGACGACGGCAGCCGCGCCGAGCGCCACAGCGGGGCTGACGACAAGCCCGCCTATGACGCAGCCGGTGGTACAGGCAGCAAACCGACCCGCTTGCCCAACGGCCGCTTCGCCCCGCGCGCCGACGCCCGTACCGAGACCCGTACCGACCGGCCAGGCCGGCCAGCCGCCCGCGGCCGCGCCAGCGGTGACCGCAACCACGGCGCGGCCGACCGCTCGGCCGGCCGCACCACTGAGCGGGCTGCCCCCAGCAGAGATCGCGCCACTCCCAGCCGGGACCGCGCCGCACCCGTCAACCGTCCTCGCCGCCCCGGCCGGCCAGACCGCGCCGCTCCCGGCAGAGACCGCACCGCACCCGCCAGCCGCACCCGCCGCTCCGACGCCGACGGCGCCAGCCACGGCCGACCGGGCAGTAGGCTGACTGGTGGCCGCCCCGCCTCTGACCGCCCGGTAGGCAAGCGTAGTAGTGACGCCCGCCGCGGCCCCGCCGACGGCGCACGCCGGAGCCCCGCCGACGGCGCACGCCGGAGCCCCGCCGACGGCGCACGCCGGAGCCCCGCCGACGGCGCAGCCTCTGGCCGCAAGCCGGCTGGTCGTAAGCCCTCAGCCCGGCCGGATCGAGGTCGCTAGTCAGGGCTCGGCGGCCGGCGGTTGCAAGGACAGCCAAAACCAGGCGCTTCAGCGTCCTGCGGATAGTGGTGGCTGGCTTCGGCCTGTACTTCCTGCTCTACGCCAGCCTGCTGTTCTTCCTGACCCTCAAGGAAGTGGTTCGCCGTGGCATCGAGAATCACGGCAGCGCCACCCTGACCGCTATGACCGAAGCCGCGGCCGATCCTGAAGCGCCGCTGCTCCTCCCGGGTGACCAGGCACCGGCCACCCGCCCGCTGTTAGCGCCAGGCGGCAGCGTCCGGCTGGCGATGAACAGCGCCCAGGATGGCCAGCAGAACGCTGAACTAGGACTGGTTCTGGTCCGCGGCGAAATGCTGTCCACCCTGGGTGTCGGGTTGGCGCTGGTAAAGGTCAGGCTGTGGCATCGGCCACTCTACCGGGCCTTCCGCCGTCTGAGTCGTGGCGAAACGCTCGACCCGGCTACGCGCGACGCAACCGGCCGGCAGCTGATGCGCTCGCCTTGGGAGGCGGCCGTCCTGTCGGGGCTGCACTTGGTGGTCGGCACGGACATCATCCCAAACCAGCCGACCTGGCGCCGGCGGACATCATCCTGCCGCTGCGCGACCTGGGCCTGGCCATGCGCCGAGTGGAGGCCGGCCAGCTGACCAGCGTCCGTCTACCGTCTTGCCCAGCAAGACCGCCTGGCCGGCAAACCAAAAGCGGCGCGGGAATCCTGGCCGAGGGGGAGTCGCCTCCGATCCAGGACAAGGCCTATTGGGCATCCGCACGCCACTTTAAACCACCGCTTACAGAACAGTACGGCGTGAAACCATCCAACCCCGCGCGCGCTTACCCTGGATAGCCGCAACGCCGCGGGTGGCGCGTCCAAGCATGGCCAAGCGATAAGCTGGCCATGCTTTAAAGCGCCAGGCCCCGCGTCTGTACCGCCCCTGAACAAACCATTCGCCGTTGTACATTCTAACACCGTAACCGTTCTATAACCAACCGTTGCTCAACAGCGGCATGATCGACAAGTACATCGGCGACGGCCTGCACTCCGGCCCGGTCTTCGCCGGCAACCAGGGATCGCGCATCAAGGCCCAGTACGCGGTCATCGGCGACACGGTCAACGTCGCCTCGCGCCTGGAAGGGCTGACCAAGGAAAACGGACAGGCCATCCTGCTGTCGGACGCCACCTGCCAACGCCTGTCCGAGTCCGCCCGCGCCCGGCTGGCGAGCATCAGCCCGGCCCGGCCCGGCTCAAGGGTAAGGCCGACCCGGTCGGGCTCTGGTCGACCGACGCACCGGCTTAACCGACTGCGGCGGCCAGTACTCAGGAACCAAGCGTCCCACCGAGTTCAGATACCCGTGTCGGACTCGTTATTCCAGTTACGGTTGAGCCGATAACGGAACAGCACTTCCAGGTGGTGGATTATCTCGGTAGTCGGGAAGACGATGGAGAAGGCGTTGTTTTTTCGGAAATCCGTGCTCGATGGCGTCACCAGCTCCCGGTTGTCCAGTACGTAAGGAACCTTTAACCGTTCAAGGGCAAGCAGCGACTCGGCAACCGGCGGACAGGAAGCCCGTTTAAGAATAAATATATTATAATCAATTTCCCCACCGTGCAAGGCAGCCTCGCGCTTCCATAGCTTGAAATCATCCGGCAGCATGCGAACCGCAAACGGCAATACATCAGACCCAATCAGATGCGTCACTTTCAGGCGCATGCCCGGCTGGCTGGCGATGTAACGGCGCACAATTTCCATGGTATCGGCACCCTCCCCGATATCCAGCGGCATAATCAAGCGGCGGAACACCTCGTCGATCTGCATGCGCAACAGGCTGTAGCGATAATCGTAAGCGCTTTTGGCTGGCTTGTAGGGGTTTTCGTGGCCTTCTGGGATGATATACACCAGCGGCGCTTCGGCCTTCGGCGATGCCAGATAACGTAGCGCCATCGCCAGGTGGGTCATCTGGAATGGATCAAAAGAGCCGATAAAAAGGGCGACGTGCATCTCGCGCGGGCCAACGCCCGTTCCCGCCGATCTGGAGCTGCCAGCCGGGGCGAGTGGATCGCCCAGCAGAGTCAAGTCGCCGCGCCTGATCCGCCAGTCTATATCCAGCAAGGCATCCCTGAAAAACTGGCTGTACCACAGGAAGTCTTGAATATCCTCGGATCGAAGATACTGGTAGCTGTCCAGTCGATTGAAGATGTCTTCCATCTTGTGGAAAATAGCCGCCACCAGCGGATGGACGGGTACTGGCGATTGACTGGACTCCGGGAGCTTGGCTTCTGACATTGCGGAAATTATAAGCCCAATTCGTTCAGGCGGCAAGGAAATATTCCGTAGATCATCAGCCTGACATCCCGGAAGCGGCAATATAATCATCCATGGTATTGATATTTTTATACCAGTCGCCGCCATCAAATTCAACAAAGCGCACCCGCACCCTGTTAAACAGGGCCGCGATCCTTCTCTCGCCGGCTTCCAGGATTTCGAGGGCTGTAGAGCAGACGCCACGGCGATAGACTGCAAACAGCGGCTCGAAGCGTCCTTCCGCATCCCGCGGCATGACGATGTCATAGCCATCGGCCAGGCTGATCATACGTTGCACAAACCGAAAATTCACGGTTGGTATGTCGCAGCCCATCACAAAGCACAGGTCATTGTCGGCATGTTCAAGCGCGGAGGCTATTCCCATCAGCGGTCCCTGTCCGGCCAGCCGGTCGGCGATCAGCGGCAGCCCGAGAAAATCATATTTCCCTGGATCGTTGGTGCTGACAACAACCTCCCGGAACATTGGCTTGAGCTGCGTCGCGATATGGGCGATCAAGGGAATGCCGTGATAGGGGAGTAGGCTCTTGTCCTGGCCCAACCGGGTGCTCTTGCCGCCAGACAGAATAATTGCCGAAGCGTTCTGGGTAATCAGCCAACGACCGTCCGCAAAGTCCAATTGCCGGGGTTCGTCAACCTGAACTGGCAAGCCGCGCAGCGCCTCACTCCCTAGACCTGAGACTGATTCATATAAATTATTGATAACAACAAACTGACCGGCAGCCAAGAAATTCCTGGTAACATCGGCTTCGCAGATGATGGCCGATCCAGCCGAAACCAAGCCAAGCACCGCCTCAAGGCCCGCCGGCATTCCGCCAGGCGTAGCCTGCAGCCAAAACGCCCGGCTGGCGCCGGCAGCCAACAGGTAAGCCGCCTCGCCATCAACCCGACTAGTTTCCTCAAAAATGACAAAAGTACAATCGTCAGGCGTCGAGCCTTCCGGCGATG
The DNA here is from genome assembly GCA_001829185.1 of Spirochaetes bacterium GWB1_60_80. Lineage (GTDB taxonomy): Bacteria > Spirochaetota > Spirochaetia > Treponematales > UBA12059 > UBA12059. The sequence goes on along the minus strand of MIAR01000041.1, from coordinate 41,131 downwards.
CGCTGATAGTATAACCCTTCTGCTCCAGGACCGAATCGGGCCGCAATGCAGACAGTTTGATGCCGACTACAGGCCTCGCTGAAGCGCATTGCGCTATCAGCCTGGCTATGAAATCAGTTTTCGCCAGGCCGATGGCGGCTCCGCCAATGAGCAATACATCTTCGCGTGATCCACTCTTGGTCAACCCTGGCACGTTTGATCGTCCTTGCTCGACAGACTGGCGGTTCCAGTTGGTACTCGTCTCCAAACTATCTGCCGCGTCACCACTCTAAAAAGCAAGGACATCGCCAGAGCGATGTCCTTGCCTCGCTTAGTGAGAAAATCAGGCCTTCTTCTTCTGTTCGAAGGGCTTATTATGCAAGAGCAGGGCCACCAGGAAGCCGACGCCCAGGAAAATAGCGCCAACAATGTAGGTTGTCGTGGCTGCCTTGGTCGGATCAGCCGCCCGATCCTTGATCATGGCCGCAACCTGCGGGCCTACCAAACCGGCCATCGACCAGGCGGTTAGCAGACAGCCGTAGACAACGCCCATGATCTTATTGCCAAAAACGGTTAGTACATAAGAAGGCGCGGTGCCGAAGCCGCCGCCGTAGCAGAGCAGAATGTAGCAAACCAGGACAGCGAACAAGATCGGGCTCTTCACGAAAATCAGGGCGATGAAGATCAGGATCTGGCTACCCAGGATGATGCGGTAGGTGTTGGCCCGGCCAATCTTGTCAGACAAGCCGCCCCAGAAGAAGCGACCAATACCGTTAAAGAGTGAACTGATGGCAATCAAGGTGGCGCCGGCTGCGGCCAAGGCGGCCGGCAGCAGGTTTGGATCACTGAGTTTCAGCAGGTTCTGAAGCATCGGCGACTGAAAGCCGATGAACATCAAGCCGGCGGTGATATTGCAGAAAAAGACCACCCAGACAAACCAGAAGCGGGTCGACGAGATGCATTCCTTGAGCTTGAGATCAGGCGCGGCATTGGCCTTGGCTTCGGCGGCCGGCGGTGTCCAGCCAGCCGGAACATAGCCTGCCGGAGGATTCCGCAAGGTAAGCGCGGCGATCAGCGCCGGGACGCCGAGGGTACCGGCGATGCAGAAAAAGACCATCGGCCAGTTGGTGCTGTCGCCAACGGTAAACATGGCTTGATAGGAAGGCGCGATCACCTTGCTCATGAACAAGGCACCGAGACCAAAGCCCATCACCACCATGCCGGTGATAAAACCTTTTTTATCCGGAAACCATTTGGCGGCGGTAGCCACCGGGGTGACGTAACCGAGGCCCAGACCGATACCGCCAATGACGCCCAAGCCGATGTACAGCAAGGGAAGGCTCTTGATGGTCAAGGCCAGACCGCCCAGCGCCCAACCCAAGGCATAGAGGATGGCGCCGGAGACGGCCAATTTGCGCGGGCCCATCTTGGGAAGCAAGGTGCCACCGACGGCCGCCGAGAGGCCCAGGAAGCACAGCGCCAGGGATAGGATCATGGCTACCTGCTGGTTATTCCAGCCGGCAAAGCGCATGAGTGGGTTCTGGAAGAAACTCCAGGCATAAATAGTTCCCAGACAGATCTGGAGCACTGTTCCCATGATGGCAATCAGCCATCGATTGACAGTCTTTCCGTTCGTACTGCTCATAATCCCGTTCTCCTTGTGGTTCGAATCTAGCTCTTGATCTTTTCAATGCGCACCGCGCATGCCTTGAATTCAGGAATCTTGGCGACTGGGTCGATAGCGCCGTTGGTTAACAGATTGGCGGCCGCTTCCTTGTAGTGGAAAGGAATGAAACAGCTGCCCTTGATCACCTTGTCCGTCAGGCGGATACCAATATCGATGGTGCCGCGACGCGAGGTGACGCGCACCTTGTCGCCATGCCCAACACCGAGGATCACACAATCGGCCTCGCACATTTCCACATAGGCGTCCGGCGCGTATTGCGGCAAGGCAACGGTTCGACCGCTCATGGTATCGGTATGGTAACGGAACAGGTTGCGGCCGGTGCTCAGGACGAAGGGATATTCTTTGTCGGGCATTTCCTTGGTCGGGACGTGCTCCAGCGCGCAGAACAAGCCCTTGCCACGGGTGAACTTTCCTTCCTTGTGCAGGAATTTGGTGCCGCCATGCTGGGCATTCGGGCAGGGCCACTGCAGCTTTTCGCCGGCCGCGATGCGCTCGGTCGTTATGCCGCCGTAGGACGGCGTTAGCGCATTCACTTCGCGCAGGATGTCAGCCGCGCTGTCATACTTCCAATTCTGGCCTAGGGCGTTGGCGAGATCCTGGATGATCATTGCGTCATCGCGGGCTTCGCCAGGAACCTCCAGTATCTTGACCATGGCCATGACGCGGCGCTCGGTGTTGGTGTAGGTACCGGCCTTTTCGACAAAGGACGCCGCCGGAAAGACGACATCGGCCAGGTTTGCTGTCTGGGTGAGGAAAATATCCTGCACCACCAGGAAATCGACGTGCTCCAGGCAGTCTTTAACGTGATTCAGGTCAGGGTCGGACATCATCGGGTTCTCGCCCATGATGTACAGGCCCTTGACCTTGCCGGCATGGGCATCGCGCAGAACCTCGGTAACCGTCAGGCCGACTTTGTCGGACAGGTTGGGCTGCTTCCAGGCTTCGGCGAACTTGGCCTTGGCGGCCGGATCGTCGACTTTTTGGTAACCGGAGTAGACATTGGGCAGGGCGCCCATATCGCAGGCTCCCTGAACATTTCCCTGACCACGCAGAGGATTCACGCCGGTGCTTTCCCTGCCAATCTGACCGGAGATCAGCGCCAAGTTGGACATCGATTTGACATTGTCGGTGCCATGGGCATGCTGGGTGATTCCCATCGAATAGACGATAGAAGCCTTGGCAGCAGTAGCGTAGAGGCGCGCCGCTTCGATCAGGTCGGCCGCTGGGATGGCGGTGATCCCCTCAACCATCTTCGGGTCATACTTCTTGATCATCTCCTTGAGGGCTTCGAAGTTTTCGGTATTGGCCTCAATGAAAGCCTTGTTCTCCCAACCGTTGGCCAGCATGGCGTTCATGAGGCCATTGGCTACCGCAATGTCGGTACCGTTCCGCTGGCGCAGCCACAGGGTGGCGTACTTGACCAAGTCAATCTTGCGCGGATCGATAACGATGAGCTTGGCGCCGTGGAACAACACCGCCTTCTTGATGAAGGTGGCAATTACCGGGTGGGTCTCGGTGGTATTCGAACCGATGACGATGATGACATCGGCGTATTCCAGTTCGGCGGCGGAGTTGGTCATGGCGCCGGAGCCAAGCGTGTTGGCCAAGCCGGCTACGGTGGAAGCATGACAGAGCCGCGCGCAATGGTCAACGTTGTTGGTCCCGATCACCGAGCGCATGAATTTCTGGAACAAAAAGTTTTCTTCATTGGTACAGCGGGCCGAGGCCAAGCCGGCCAAGGCATCAGGCCCATTCGCCTTCTTGATCTCGGCGAAACGTTTGGCGGTAAAGTCGATGGCTTCCTTCCACTCGACTTCAACCAACTTGCCATCCTTGCGGATGAGCGGCTTCTTGAGTCGGTCCGGGTGGTTGACGAAATCGAGGCCGAACCGTCCTTTGACGCACGACGATCCGAGGTTCGGGACACCTTCAGCGCCTTTGACCTTGGCAATCTTGCCGTCCTTGATCCAGAGCTCCAGCTGACAACCGACACCGCAGTAGGGGCAGGTGGTGACGGCCTTCCTCTGGATATCCTTGGCCTTGACTTTTCCGCCATAGACCGGCTTCTCCATCAGGGCGCCAACCGGACAAGCCTGAACGCACTCACCACAGCCGTCGCATTCGGAACCCTCCCAGGAGGCGGTACCGGCGACAACGTGGCTGTGGATACCGCGACTGGCCATGCTCAGCACGCCTTTGCCCTGGATCTCATAGCAGGCCTTGACGCAACGTTCGCACTTGATGCATTTCGAGGAATCGTACAGCAGCACGGGCGACGAGGAATCCGGCGACTGGTGGATTTCCTGCCAGACGGTGTCAAACATGCGCTTTGGCGTGTCCATTCCGTAGCGGAAGGCCAGGTCCTGAAGTTGGCAATCGCCATCCTTTTCACAAGTTATGCAATCATCATTGTGTTCCGACAGCAGCACGTCCACCAACATGGCGCGGGTGTCCTCCAGCTGCTTGTCAAAAGCCGTGACCTTCATCCCGTCTTCGATCTTGACAAGGCAGGACGGCGTCATGGCCGGGCGTCCTTCTATCTTGACCATGCACAGGCGACAGTCGCCGGTGGGTGTCACTTTTTCGTGGAAACAGAGCCCAGGGATATCGAACCCGTTATCGCGGGCCACCTTGAGCAGGTTGGCGCCCTTTTCCGCCTTGATTTCTTTTCCGTCGATCCAGATCGTTATCGTTTCCGACATGAATGCCTCCATTAGGATATCTCGCTGTGGCCGGCGGCCCGTTCAAATTCGTCCCTGAAATTGTCTATCGCGCTCTTGACCGGCGCCACGACCGACTGCCCGAGTGGACAGAGTGAGGTGCGCTGCATCGTCTCGGCCAGATTGAGCATGGTATCGATATCTTCCACCCGCCCCTGGCCTTCACGCAGCTTCCACGCCAATTGAAGCAGCTGGTGCGTGCCAATCCGGCAAGGGGCGCACTGGCCGCATGTTTCATGGGCGTAAAACTTGAGAATCGAAAAGAGCATGTCGGGAATCGAGGTTGCCTCATTCATCACCAAGACAGCGCCCGACCCGAGCACGGCCTTGTTTTCCTTGAGACTCTCAAAGTCCATGTGCACGTCCAGCAGCTTTTCGGGCAGGAATACTCCGGAAGCGCCACCAAGCAAGGCAGCCTTGAATTTCTTGCCGCCAGCTACACCGCCGCCATAAGCAAAGATGATTTCGCGCAATGGCGTACCCATCTCCACCTCAATCAGGCCGGGTTGTTCGACGTGTCCGAGGATGGTGAATACCTTGGTACCGCTGCACTTGTCCGTGCCCATCGTCCGGAACCAGGCCGCGCCGCGGTTGACGATTTCGGGAATGTTGGCCAAGGTTTCGACGTTGTTGACCGCGGTGGGCATCTGCCACAATCCGTTGGTGACCGGATACGGCGGCTTGATGCGCGGATTGCCGCGCTTGCCCTCGAGTGACTCAATGAGGGCCGTCTCGTCACCACAGATATAAGCGCCGGCACCGATTTTGATCTGAAGGTCGAAGGCGAATCCAGTTTCCAGCACGCTCGGGCCGAGCAGACTGTATTCCCGGGCTTGGTCGATGGCCTGCTGCATGCGCTGTATGGACAGCCCGTACTCGCCGCGCACATAGATGTAGCCCTTGGTTGCGCCGATGGCGTAGCCACCGATGACCATAGCCTCGATGAGCTTGTGCGGGTCACCTTCCAGGATCAGGCGATCTTTGAAGGTGCCCGGCTCGCCCTCGTCGGCGTTGCAGATAATGTACTTCTGGTCGCCAGCGGCCTTGCGGGTCGCTTCCCACTTCAGGCCGGTCGGGAAGCCGGCGCCGCCGCGGCCGCGCAGACCCGATTGTTTGATCAGGTCGATGACAGCTTCAGGCGTCATTTTTTCGGTAAAAATCTTTTCGACGGCCTTATAACCGCCGGTAGCCAGGACTTCACGGATGTCCTCGGGGCTCATCTTCCACGACTTGTCGAGCACCACCCGTTTTTGCTCGCGGGTCAAACCGGTGTTGTGCAGCGACTTCAGGCCGCCCTGGATATCCAGACTGGCGTACTTGAGCGTCGGTGGGATGCGGCCTTTCAGCAGGTGTTCCTCGACGATGAGGGAAACATCACCCGGCCGGACATTGGTGTAATACATGCGCTCTGGATAGACGACCAGGATGACGCCCTTGCCGACGATACCGACGGTGCCGGACTCGACCACCTTGACCTCGTTACCGAGGCCTTGCTCGGTGATCTTCTGTTCCAGTCGCCGCTTCACTTCGAAGACGCCGGCCTGGACAGTACCCTCGTCGACCGGAACCAGGATATGGGTGCGGTAGATGCTCATTTCACCCTCCTCAGGTCTTCGATGATCTCATGGACGCGTGATGCCGACAGGTTGCCGTACACTTCATCATCGACCATCATGGCCGGCGCCACGCCGCAGACGCCGAGGCAGGAGGACATTTCCAGGCTGAACTGACCGTCGGCGGTGGTTTCACCGAAGCTGACGCCAAGCACCTTGATCAGTTCCCTGGCCACATCGGTTGAGCCCATCAAGTGGCAAGGCGGCGACTGGCAGACGCGCACGATATGGCGGCCGCGTGGCTTGAGGCTGAACATGGTATAGAATGACGCGACGCCGTAGACATAGCCCTCGGTCAAGCCCATGTGGGCGGCGGCGGCGGCCAGGTTCTCGGCGCTCAGGTAATGCTGCTCATGGGTATTCTGTAGCTCGTGCAACAGCGCCAACAGGTTTTCCGCGTCTTTACCGTATTTCTGCAGAATCTCGTGCGTGTTCATGTCCTTCTTCATAACATGTCCTCGATCCGCGGCGCGCTGGCTGCAGCCGGCTTCAGCGCGGCTGGCTGATTACGATCGCAATGCAGGCAGCGGCGGGCTTCTTCGATGGCTTCTTCCAGCGACAGCCCTCGGTTGACCTCCATGGCCATCTTGGTGATGCGGCTCTCCGCCCGCTCCAGGTGAGGCAGGTGACGGGGCAGCGTCTTGAGGTAGGCTTCCTCATCGTAGGCCACGACGACCGGCTGGCGGGCCCGATCAAACAGCTTGCCCTCGTAGCCGAAGAATTTGTCGATGTGCGAGGCCGCCAGACGGCCCTGGGCAACGCTCTCGATAACCGTCGACGGATTGATGGCGTCGCCGCCGGCGAACACGCCCGGCAGGTTGGTAGCGCCGGACAGCGGATCGACCGCGATATGGCCGCGGCGATCGAGATTCAGCTTGCCGCCGGTCAGGCCAAGGCTCAGCTTTTGCCCCAGGCAGGGAATGATGAGGTTGGCCCGGATATTATATTCACTCCCAGACACCGGAACCGGCCGACGGCGGCCGGAATCGTCAAAATCACCGAGTTCGGTCTTGATGCAGCGAATGGCGCTGACCTTGCCATTGGCTTCGACAACGCGCAGCGGGTTGGCCAAGAAATCCATCTCGATGCCTTCTTCCTCGGCGTCGACCACTTCGTCGAGCTGGGCTGGCATCTCGGTACGGGTGCGGCGATAGACGATGCGTACATTGTGCGCGCCCAGCCGCTTGGCCGTCCGGGCGGCATCCATGGCCGTCGAACCGCCGCCAACCACCACCACGTCAGCCCCGACATCGAAGGTTTCACCGAGATTCACCTTGCGCAGGAAGTCGATACCGCTGATGACGCCGGGCAATTCAGAACCATCGATACTCAACGGTTGGGCTTGATGAGCGCCGGTACCGACAAAGACGGCCTGGAAACCTTGGGCCATCAGTGCCTCGATCGAATCGACCGGCGCGCCGAGGCGGATTTCCACGCCAGCCCGCTCGATGACCGATATTTCGGCTTCCAGTTTGTCTTTAGGCAGACGGTAATCCGGAATGCCGACCTTCATCATGCCGCCGGCCACCGGCAGGGCTTCGAAAACCACCGGCAAGTAGCCCAGGCGCGTCAAGTAGAAGGCGCAGGCCAGACCGGCCGGCCCGGCGCCGATGACCGCGACACGCTCCTTTTTCGGTTTCTTGGGCGGCGTGAAGCCCATGCCTTGGTCGATGGCCCAGTCAGCGAACAGGCGCTTGACCTCGCGAATGGCGATCTCTTGGTCGTATTTGCCACGGGCGCATTTTTTCTCGCAGAAGGCCGGACAGACGCGGGCGCAGACGATGGGGAAGGGATTGTGCTCCATGTGCTTGAAGTAGGCTTCCATCAATTTGCCATCGCCCATGTACGAAATGTAGGCGGCGGCATCGACGTTGGCCGGGCAGGCGTTCTCGCACGGCGCATTGTACAGCGCCGCGCAGACGCCAGGTGAACATTTCTTATTCTGAATATGCTCGATGTACTCGTGCTTGAAATACTTGAGGGTGGAGATGACCGGGTTGGGAGCGGCTTGTCCCAGGCCGCACAACGACGAGGCGCGCACGGTGTAGGCCAGCGATTCCAGTTTCTCGAGGTCTTCCATGGTGCCCTGGCCGTTGGTGATCTTCTCGAGCAGGCTGTGCATGTGCTTGAGGCCGACTCGGCAAGGCACGCACTGGCCACAAGATTCCTCGAGTGAAAATTCCAGGAAGTATTTGGCCATGTTGACCATGCAGGAATCCTCGTCCAGCACAATCAAGCCGCCGGAACCCATAATCGAGCCCAACTGCTTAAGTGATTCGTAATCGATGGGCGTATTGAGGAACTTAGCCGGAATGCAGCCGCCGGATGGGCCGCCAGTCTGGACAGCCTTGAAGGCCTTACCGTTGGGTATGCCGCCACCGATGTCGAAAACCAGCTCGCCCAAGGTGATGCCCATGGGCACTTCCACCAAGCCGGAATTGACAACCTTGCCGGAGAGCGCGAACACCTTGGTGCCCTTGCTTTTCTCGGTGCCGATCGAAGCAAACCAGTCCACCCCGTTATTAAAAATATGGCGGATGGTGGCCAAGGTCTCGACGTTGTTGATGATGGTGGGCTTGCCCCAGAGCCCTTTCTGGGCCGGGAACGGTGGCTTGGGACGAGGCTGCCCCCGCTTACCCTCAACTGATGCGATCAGCGCCGTTTCCTCGCCGCAGACAAAAGCGCCGGCGCCAATCCGGACAGCCAGGTCGAATTTGAAGCCGGTCTCGAAAATATTGTCGCCCAGCATGCCATAGGCCCGAGCCTGCTTGATGGCCACCGTCAGGCGTTCGATGGCCAGCGGGTACTCGGCGCGCACGTAGACATAGCCCTTGCTGGCGCCGATGGCATAGCCGCCGATGGCCATGCCCTCGATGACGGTGTGGGGATCCCCCTCCAGCACGGCGCGATCCATGAAGGCGCCCGGGTCACCTTCGTCGGCATTGCAGAGCAGATATTTCTGGTCGGCCGCGTTCTGGAGCGCCATCTTCCACTTGGTGCCAGTGGGGAAACCGGCGCCACCGCGACCGCGCAAGCCCGATCGCTCGACGGCGTCGGCCACTTCCTGCGGTTTCATGGTGGTGAGCACCGTGCCCAGCGCCTCATAGCCTCGCTGCCCGATGTACTCTTCAATATTATCCGGATCAATTCGGCCACAATTGGCCAGAACAATCTTCTTTTGCTTTTCAAAGAACGGAATCTGCTTTTTCTGTTCGACGATTTTGCGCGCTTCGGGAGCCAGCCACAGCAACTCGTGCACCGGCCGGCCTTTTAGGAAATGCTCCTCGACGATCCGCGGCGCATCCTCTTCCTTCAGATTAATATAGAAGGAACCGTCAGGGTACACCACCATGACCGGCCCCAGCTCACAAGGCCCCATGCAACCGGTCTCGACGACATTGATCTCTTCCGTCAAGCCCTTGTCTTCGATTGCCCGCAGCAAGCTTTTCTTGAGTTCGTGGCTGTGCGACGAGATACAGGCGCCGCCGCCGCAAATCAGGACATCCAGACGCTTATTCATGACGCCCCCGCCTTAACCGTTGACTTCGATGACGCTATCGGAAACCGGATTGCCGTTGACCAGATGCTCGGCCACAATCTTGCGGGCGATATCGATGGTGACGTTACCGTACACCACTGACGGCTTGCCCTCCTCGAAAACGGTAACCACCGGCTCGGAGGAGCTGAGCCCGCGCTCGCCGGCCTGGCTAACGATGACGTCCTTCAGTTCACGCTTGGCAATCTCGTCCAGCAGCGCCTTCATGGTATCGCGCGCCCCAGCGGCGATACCACTGGTGCCCATGCCCACCACTACCCTGACGCGGGCCTTGCCGTCGCGTAGGACCATTTCCTTCTCTGTCTTTTCGCGTATTTTACGTAGATCCTCGAGTTTCATACCGGCCTCCTTGGAATATTCAGTTCACCGTCTGTGCGTTGCGAAGATCCCGCAGGATCTGAAGTGTCTTTTGCGGATTGAGTCGGCCGTAAACCTCATCATCGACCATCATGACCGGAGCCAAACCACAAGCGCCAAAACAGCGCGCGGTTGACAAGGTGTAGAACCGGTCTTGGGTAGTACCACCGACGCGGATGCCGAGTTCCTGCTCCAAAACCTTGAGAATCTCACTGGCGCCTTTAACATGGCAAGCCGTGCCCAGGCAGATGTTCACGATATGGTCGCCAATCGGTTCAGTCCGGAAGAAGTTGTAAAAAGTGACAACGCCGTACACTTGGCCAAACGGAAGGCGCAGTTCGCGGGCCACGAAGTGCTGAACCTCCGGCGGCAGATAGCCGAATATCTTCTGCGCCCGATGCAGTACCTGAATGAGTGGCCCTGGCTCCTTGCCATTCTCATCGATGAATTTTTTAAGTTCCCTGTATTCGGCATTATCTGGAATATGAACCTGTGCTGTCTCCACGCCTACCTCCTGGTCATCCGTATGGCCTTGTATAGCATATTGGGCTATGTCTGGTTTGATTGTTGTAGCAAGCCGTATAATCGGCCGCATATTTCAAAGGCATCGCCAGTGCCCTGAAGAATGAAAATTCCTTCTTTTACGGCCCGCTCCAGCACATTGGCTTCGGGGATACACCCGGCTGGCACGAGAACGCCGGCAACTTTTTTGAGTTGGGCGACGGCGATGATGTTGAGGTGGCGCTGTACGGTAACCCAGATACAGCCTTCTTGGGCATTGGCGATGACGTCCGACAAAAGGTCGGCGACATAACCGCCAGTCACCGGACAGTCCCGGCCCTCGGCCAGGATGCGAAATCCCAGCCTAGCCACTATTTCACTTGTTAGCATCGTCCGTAACTCCCCATAGAAAATTCTTGACCCTTGGCTTTTAACTGAGTTTCATGAAATTTTTATCGAATCTCAGGATCCTTGCTGTATGGTATTTTGGATTTTACGGCCTGTCAAGAAAAAAATAGGAAAAGAAAGCTGCCGCCGGCCAGATTAGCGGAAAAAAATTTGCCCCCTGGCCGTGGCCATGCTACAATGATAGCCTAAGCGGGAGGTGCTAACATGAATGATTTCTTCAAATGCAAAGGCTGCGCGCGTATCGTTAAGGTAATCCAGGAGGGCAAGGGTAGCCTGGTCTGCTGCGGCCAAGCCATGCAGCCCCTAGCCGGCTTCCAGTCGGTGGATGGCATTCTGGATTTTGCGATCGAAAAAGAGGCCGAAGCCCATGACTTTTACATCGACTGGTCCGGTCGACTCGAAGCCGCCCATCTCAAGGAACTGTTCCTGACCTTCGCGGCTGAGGAACAAAAGCATAAAGTGACGCTGGAGCGCATCAAGCAGGGCACCGCCTTCCTGCCATCCGCCTCCCAGGTGACCGACTTGAAAATTGTCGACTACCTGGTCGACATCGGTCCAACCCCGGACATGGATTACCAGGAAGCGCTGATAATCGCCATGCGTCGCGAGAAATCATCCATTAAACTGTACACCGACTTGGCCGCGATCAGTGGCGATGATGAACTAAAAACTATTTTCCAGGCATTGGCCAAGGAAGAGGCCAAGCACAAACTGCGTTTGGAAAATGAATACGAAAAAGACATCTACCGCGAAAATTGACTCGAAGCGGCTGAGACGAAGAACCGGTGCCAAGAGCGACCAACTCGATAAGGAGACTCATGATGACTGTTCGGGACGTAGCCAAGTTGCTGGAAGCCGAGGTTCTATCCGGCGAAGACAAGCTCGATATCGAGGTGAAGCACGGCGGCGCGGCCGACATGATGAGCGATATCCTGGCCCTATGCGGCCCCAACCAACTGGTTTTGACCGGCTATATCCACCCACAGGTGATACGCACCGCGCTGGTCACCGAGCTCCTAGGGCTGGTCTTCGTGCGCTGCAAGAACATTCCGCCGGAAACCATCAAGATGGCGCGTCAGCACAATATCCTCATGCTCCAAACTAGGCTATTCATGTTCTCCTCCTGCGGAATTCTGTACGCGGCCGGCCTGCGGGGTGTCGATGAGCGATAGGAATGACCTTTCCAAGTACGCCGGCCTCTTTGAGGACATTAGGGCCGCCGACATCATGACGGCCAACGTCACCGTCATTCCGCCTGAAAAAAAAATATCACATGCCAAGGAGATGATGAATATCAAACGCATCTCGGGCCTGCCCGTGGTCGACGAGACGCGGCACCTGATTGGCATCGTGACGGTTGAGGACATCATCCACGCCCTCGAATTCAACCGGCTGGGCGAGCCGATCCGCAACATGATGACCCGGGACGTGATTACGGTAGGCGTTAACGACCGCCTGACCGACATCGTCAGCAAGTTTCAAGCCTACCGCTTCGGCCGCTTCCCGGTCGTGGACGCCGACAACGTGCTGCGCGGCATCATCAGCCGCAAGGACATCCTCAACGGGGTGCTGGAAAAATTCAACCTGATTTACGTGCACGACCAGAAGCGCATCTCGACGCTGAACTCGGAGTTTTCGTTCATCACCGGCGAGCGCCTGACGGTGGGCGACGCCGAATTCCACTACAACATCGACACCACCGACATCGGCTCGGCCGGCGTCGGCGCCGTGATGCTCAAGACCTTCCTGGCCGACAAGCGCTACCCCGCCGAGATCATCCGCCGCATCGGCGTCGCCGTCTACGAAGCCGAAACAAACGTGATCATACATTCACGCGGTACCGGCGACATCTACTGTTTCCTGCAAGGCGACCTGATAATGGTGCGGGTGGTGGACAACGGCATCGGCATCGAGGACATGGACATGGCCATGAAGGAAGGCTACTCCACCGCCCCCGATTACGTGCGCGAGCTGGGCTTCGGCGCCGGCATGGGCATACCCAACATCAAGCGCTTCGTCGACAAGCTGGTCATCCTGTCCGAGAAGAACGTCGGCACCCAGGTGGAAATGATACTTTATTTACCGATTGAAGCATCCGCGCCGGCCACACCGGGCACGCTGACAAAAAACTGACGGACTTCTACTCCAGTAAAGGTCGCAGTTCACTCGCGAAGTATTCGCGCAGGAAGGAATAAACATCCGGATGGGACAGATGCAGGCCGCCAGCCTGCTCGCGCACCTCATCGCTGGTAATGGAAAAATCACCACCGTCGCCATGGTAGCGAAAAACCAGATTGATGGTATCGAGGGACACCAGCAGCTGGAGCATAGTGTCCGACAGGTCGCCCAGGGGCGGGCAGTCCCAGTGGCTCTTCTCCAGCCGCGCCTGCACGGTGGTGCCGCTACCTAACTCGCTCTCCAGTTCGAAATCGCCATGGCAAGCCTGGCTGGTAGCCTCCAGAAGCGGCAAGCCCAAGCCGACCTTTTTGAAACCCTTGCTGGTATAAAACGGATCACGGGCGTTGGCCGCCGTGGCGGCGTCCATGCCGCGCCCGTCGTCAACCACGCTGAGCTGGATCTCGTCGCTGGCGGCCGAATCAACCAGGCTAACCGTGACGCGCTTGGCACCGGCGGCCACGGCGTTCTGCACCAGGTCAACAATGTGGAAACACAGGTCCCTGACCATGGCTCAACCCTCCCGATACTCGACACAATAGCGCCCGGCCAGGGCGGCCTGAAAGACGGCGGCCAGGGTCTTTCCTTCCGCCTCGAACACCGTGCGCGCCCGGCCGATATCAGCCAGGTAATGCGCGTCAGAGTTGCTCACCAACCGGCGGCCGGCCAGGGCCGGAAAGGCCGCTACGGCCGCCTCAAAGGGCGTGCAATAGGAAATTTCCAACGGACAAGCCGCCAGCTCGTCCGGCAGGAAGCCAAGCGTGGCCAGCAGACTGTACTGCCGGCTTTCGACGTGCGCTGGAATGACGAAGCCCCCGCAGGCTACTACCAGCGCAGTCACTTCGCCGAGCGACAGGTCCAGGCTGTTCAGCAACAGCCGTTCCTCCACCCGGACGATGTTGTCGGCGCAATCAACGACTACTTGGTCGCCGAAGTAAGCTGGATTGTTGGCTGTCTCCGGCAGATGCGGATAAATCCGCCGGTAAAAAGCCGCAGCCGCGCTGGGGCTGGGCAACAGGCAGAGCAGGTGGACGTCTTCAACGGTCTGGGCCTCCATGCCGCAGATGACCGACAGCCCGCGGCTAGCGCCGTAGGCAGCGGCATGGAAGCCGTTCTCGACGCTGTTGTGATCGGTTAACGCAATCATGTCCAGGCCGAAAGCCAGCGCTTGCTCGACGATAGCCCGCGGCGACATCTCCAGGGAACCGCAGGGCGAGAGGGTCGAATGGATATGCAGGTCCGCGGCGATCCTCATACGGCCCGGCGCGCCTTTAAGCGCGGATCGCAGTCTCCTGCCCGACGAGGTCAGCCAGGCTCACCGCCATGCAATAATCGTGCATCACTTTTTCCAGGCCGCCCCAGATGCGGCGGGCAGTGCAGTCTTCGGCCCGCTCGCAGCAATCGGGTTGCTCCACGCAATCGACCAGGCTAAGGCTGCCCTCTAGGCATTCGATTATCTGGCACAGGCTGAGACTGGCCGGCTGTATCGCCAGCGCATAGCCGCCGTACGCGCCACGCACCGACCGAATCAGACCGGCCCGTCGCATCGGGATGACCAGCTTGGAAAGATACTTTTCGGATACGGCCAGCCTGGCGGCGATATCGCCCAGGAAGACCGGTTTGTCGCCGGGGCGACTGGCCAAGTCCATGAGCAACCGTAGCCCGTACCGGCTTCTGGTTGATATTTTCATTACATTCTCCTTAATTCGGACTGGCCGGCCCGGATGGCAAGGCGCTTCCATCGAAGCAGCCCAGACGGCGCAATTCCCGATCCGCTCGGTAGGTGGCCGGCTTCCGGGGGTCGATGATTACATAGGCCTCCGCGATGGCGCTTGCTGAGGTGTTCCCCGCCTGCGCCTCGCCGGCCAGAAGCGTTCCCGCGGCCAGCTCGTAGCGCTCTATCAAGGCGGCGAAAGCCGGGTCGCGCGAAACCATGCCGCTGGAAGGACTGCCGGGAATAAGTACCGGCAACCCGGTTTTTTTGGACAGCGTCTCGGCTAAAGCGCGGAAACCCAGATAAACCGCCAACTGCGCCTTGGCTCCCAGGTCGCGCATCAGGACGCGGGCTGGATCGAGGGCCGAGAATTGCCAGAATTTGGCGATGCCGGTGCTTGTCGCGCCAGCCTGGACATAAGCAAACAAGCAGCTGCCAGCCAGGCGCGAGGCGGCTTCATCCCACAGCCGGCCAACCAGCACGCCGGGACGCTTAATAAGGGCGAGCGTTGCTGCCGGCAGCGGCTCGGCCGGGCGGCCGCCCATGTAGCCAGACAAAGCATCAAGCGGGCTGCGCGAGACCAGGAAGCGCACTGGCCGCTGGCTAGTCTCCGCGGGAGCCAGCTTGATAAGCAGGTCACGCCATTTGGCCAGTTCCAGCCCTAGCGGCTCGGCCCCGGCCGCCCGCCGGAGGGCCAAGACTAGGCTTTCCATGGTCAGCTGCCGGTTCGGCAACGGGCTGGCTTGTTCCATGAAATCCAGGAGTTGGCCGGCCTCGGCCTTGATTTCCCGGATGGCCAGCCGCAGGGAGTCGTCGGCCGTCAGCGCTACACCAAGCGCATCCACCAGATCGCCCAGCATGGCGGCCTGCTCGATGCCGAGGAAGCAGAGCGCCACCTCGGCCGGGACGACGTCGGCCTGCAGCTGCTGGACGATAGCCCTGACCGCCAGACAGCTGGCGGAGGGATGGTCTTCGGCTCGACTATAGCGCGCCACGGCCCCGCCCAGTACCGTCAGGCACACCTCGTCGCCCGGTTGCGAAAAACGCGATGACGCCAATAAGGCAGCCGCGAAACGACGGGCGTCAAGCTTGTTGACCGGGGCATCCTCCATGGCGGCGAACAACATGTCCAGCAGCTTGACTTGAAGGCGCAGCGCTTTCACCTGCGGATCGTCATTCGGCAAGGGAATGAGGGCGGCACTGCCGCCTGTGGCACTACCGCCCGCTTTCTGCCTGGCGACAGCCTCCTCGTTGAGGGCGCGGGAGTGCTCCCGATCCAGGTCGCGCTGCAGAGTCATGGCGATTTTGCCCAGGTCGGCAAAGGCTTGGGCGCATTCGGCGTCCGGTTCGCGGGCGGTGGCGGCTTGCCAGGTTTGCTGTAGCAGCTTCATGTCCAGCCGGGTTCTGGCGGCATCTCGACCGGCCGGCTCGATGCCGCCGCCTCCCGCTGGGCCCTGGGGCAGGCGCAGGGCCCAGCTAGCCGGGATAAAAGGTCCTTTCAGGGCGTCGACGTACTGGTTGTAGATAGCATCAAGAGAGAGAGGCTCGCCTTCACGACCTTCCAAACCCGGTATCAGGCTGCGCAGGATCAACTCCTGACCCGCTCCGCCGAGGGCTTCCATCGGCTCCAGCTGCGCCATATCCCAGTCGCGGTCCAGGCCGGTCGCTAAAGCGGCCGCCAGTTTGCCGTGCGCGGCGGCCAGGTTTGGCTGATCTGTGAACAGGCGCTCGCGCAGCCGATCCAGGGTCAGAACACCGCCGCCGGCCTGGGCAAGGGCGTCGACCTGCTCCGGGGAAAGCCCGCTGGCCAGCGCCAACGCCGTGGCGTCAGCCTGCCCGGGAGCAGGCACCCGCCGCTTGCGGTAGGGGCAGCCCGAATGACTGCCGCCGGAGGACTTGACCTCGGTGATGAAGGCGATGCGGCGGGCGGCAGGCACCCGAGCCAGGGCTTCGTAATGCCAACGCAGGATGGCGGTGCCCTCCTGCTTCGGGAGGGCCGCCGTCAGGGTTAAGGCGTCGGACAGGTAGGCGGAATCGAGCTTCAGGCTGATATCGGATAAGCGCCCCAGCAAGGCGGGTCCAGCGTCGAAGGCCGCCAGTTCGCGGGTCAGCTCGATGAACGATTTGACCTCCCGGGCGACGGCCAGCGAGGCGCTGCCCTGCAGCTCATCCAGGCGGCGCTGGACGCGGCTGTCGAAGTTGTCGGCCAGGCCGGCCTTGTCGACGAAAATCTGGACGGCCGCCTTGCTCATGGCATTAAGGCGGCGGCCCATGGTCCGCTCCAGGCCGGAAAGCGCCCGGCCGATGGGGGCCAGCTGCTCGGGGTCAATGCGACCCGACATCCGGTAGAGGCAAGGCATGATGGCCCGGCGCATGAACAGCAGAAAGCCGGCGCTCTTGAAGGAAAAGGTCTTCCAGGCATCGCGCCAGGAATCGAGGTGGGCTTCCTGGCCGGTGAAGCGCTCGCCCACCAGGCGGGCCAGGGGCCGGCCGACGTACTTGCAGAGGGCGATGTCGCTGATGATGTCGGTGGCGCCGAGCCGGTCGGCGTTCCAGGGTGCCTGCTTGCGCAGGGAAACCAGCAGGTCGACGATGGAATCGAGGATCCAGCTATGGCGGGCCTTCCAGCGCCGCCAGTCGTAATCGATGGACATGCGCGGCAACACGACGTGCGTGGCGAAGGCCGCCGGCGAAATGCCGCCGCGCGCGGCGCGCGTCAGCACGTAGAAGACGCCGCGGTCGGCCACCGGAGGCGCCTCCATTTTAAATAAAATATCACGCAATGGCATTATGGCGGTGACGGGGTCGAGCCAGTGCGGCGCGCCGTGTTCGTAGAAGGCTTCCAGCAGGAACATGGCGCCGGACTGCTGCGGCCGCGGGCGCTTCTCGTCCAGCTCGGCCGCGCCGATCAACGCGATGCGGTGCCGGAACTGCGTCCGGGTGCCCAGTTTCTCAAGCGTCCGTATCTTGGCGCGCATCGAATCGGAAACGTTGAGCGACTTGATGCCGGCCTCGTTTTCGAGGATCTCGCCGGCCGCATCGCTGACTGCGGCGGCGGCTGTGGCTACCGCCGCAGTCGCCGCGGGATCGGAGTCCGGCTTGGTACCGCCCCGCTTACGATGGTCATCGTTTTCCAGCTCGTCGTCGCTCGATGGATACGGCGCGATGGGCGGGAGGACTTCGTCATCGGCTTCAGGCTTGGCAAGGGGTTTGGCCATTCCGTAATGGTAGCCCGAAACCGGCTGATTTTCAAGCGCTTTCCGGCGCCTCCGGTCGCTTACCCGTCCGGCCGGCTTGACGATTGTCAGCAGAGGCCATAAAGTATGGCGACACAAGGAGGACAAGTATGGCGCTGGCCCAGGCGGACACGGTAAAACTGGAGGAATTCCTAGGATTCCCCTTCCTGACCTGGCTGCGCGACCTGCCGCTGCCCAGCCTGCACCAACTCAGCCGCTTCCTGCTCACCGAGAAACTCGTCAACTGGGCGATGTTGCGCACCGTAACCAACTTGCTCGACATATCGCCGGAATTCCGCAGCTTGTTGAGCGCCAACCAGCAAAAAGACTTTGCGGACGTCGAGGCCAGCATCCGCAAGCCGGGCCGCGAAGCCGTCGTCTGGAACCAGGCGGTCTGCTATTTGCTTTTTCGTAACCTGCGCCGGCTGTTATCGCGGCTGGAAACCATCTGCCGGAAAATCCCTGAGCTGGATGCCGTCCGGCGGCACGAATTCAGCCGACTCAAGGCCAGATTGTCCGGTAACATTTTCCTGACGGCCCTGCAGAGGCTAGCCCAGGACAAGCGGATGGCCTTTGCCTGTTTCAGCGCACTGGGTAGCCATCGCACCGCCCTGGCCCTTAACCAGCTGCCAGCCCTGCAGCTAGACCGCATGCTGCGCGAATCGGTATCCGAGAATTTCCTCAAGGATGTCCAGCAGCTGCGGCAGGGCGAATTTCTGCACTTTAGTGAATATAATATCATGGCCAGCCAGGATCGGCTGGTCGATCTTTGCCTCAAGTCCACCACCGACGGCAGGATGAAATTGGCCCAGTTGCTGCCGGCGGTACTAGCCTTGCCGGCAGCGGCCCGCCATCTATGCCTGTACGACGCCAACCTGATCGACCTCGGTTACGCCATTGCCCGGGAACAGGCGGCCAGGCCGCTGCTGGCCGAACTGGCGGCTAAAGCCTCGCAGTCGTACAGCCAGCTGGTGCTGGCCGCCGCCGAAGGCCGTTTGAAGATCAACCATACCGACCCGGACAGCGGCCACAACCTGGCGGTTCAATACTATCGTCTGAAATTGACGGCCAGCCCGGCTGCAACCACGGACCGCGCGTCGACCTGATTGGCACGAAACACGCGGCAGGTAGCGCCACCGGCACTACAACAGAAAAATCGACACCAAGCCAACCGGCACCAAGTAAATGGCGAACCAAGCCAGCTTACCGCGGCGCACGAGGGGCAACAGCAGGCACAACGCCAGGACGCCGACCAGGCAGGCTACCAATGAACCGAGCAGCAGCGGCAGCCAGGCCACCGTACCCATCAGCGCGCCGACATCGCCGGCCTCCAGCAGCAACGCTCCTAAAATGGCCGGGATGGCCAGCAGGAAGGAGAATTCGCCGGCCACCTCGCGCCTGAGACCGCTTCCCAGGCCGGCGCTGATGGTGATGCCGGAGCGGCTGACGCCCGGCAGGACGCCGATGCCCTGACCGAGCCCGACCAGCGCGCCGTGCCACCAGCGCATCCCCTGGTAGGCCGTCTTGCCCTGAACGCGGCCACTGACCAGCAGCAACAAGGCAGTAAGCAGCAGGCCGCCACCGACCAGCTGCGGGCTCGGCACTAGGTCAAGCTTGCGGATTGCCAGACCGATAGCCGCCGTCAGCGCCGTCGCGAGAAGGGCCGGCCCGACCAGCGCCAGGTTGCCGGCGTCCGCTTCGCCGTGTTTCCTGGTCAACCAGCGCCAGATCGAGACCAGGATAGCCCCGATCCGCTTCCCGAAGACCAGTAAAATGGAACACAGCGTAGCAACGTGCAGGATAATGTCAAAGAGAGCCGGCACCTCGGCCAGGCCCATCAGTTCCTTGAGCAGCACCAGATGGCCGCTGGACGAAATGGGCAGGAATTCAGCCACCCCCTGGAAAGCGCCGAGCAATATGGCTTGCAAAATAGTCATAATACCTCCGGAATGATAAATCCCCGGCAGCCTAGCACGAGGCCGTCGAGTTAACCAAGCACTCCGCGAAGCTCACTTCGCCCGCGAAGCTCACTTCGCGAGCCCTCTTGAAGTTTTGGCCCTGTATCAGTATTTTATAGACCTATTCCCGAATCGGCCCCGTTGGAGTCGGCAATCGGATCGGCGCTGTACAGGCTGTTGTGCCAGCGACCTTATCATTCCGTCCTGAAAGGAAGCACCCATGAATATCGAAAAAGACCGCGTCGTCTCGATTGATTATCAACTCAAGAATGCCCAAGGCGACGTCATCGACGCCTCCGAGCCAGGCGAACCGCTGGTTTATCTGCACGGTAACCAAAACCTGATTCCCGGCCTGGAAAAGCGGCTGGAAGGCAAAAAGGCCGACGACAAGCTACAGTGCGTCATCGCCCCGGCCGAAGGCTACGGCGAGCGCGACGACGAGTTGGTTTTCGCCGTGCCGCGCAAAGAATTCGCCGAGCCGGACAAGGTTCAGGTGGGCATGCAGTTTCAAGCCCAGCAAGCCGACGGCGTCCACATCGTCACCGTGGCTAGCCTAACCGACGAAGAAGTGACGGTCGACGCCAACCACCCGCTGGCCGGCCAGAGCCTACACTTTGATGTCACCGTACGCGAGGTGCGCGAGGCGAGCGCCGAAGAGCTGAGTCATGGCCACGTTCACGGCGACCATGAATGCGGTTGCGGCGGAAGCTGCGACGAAGAATGCGGCGGAAGCTGCGACGAAGAATGCGGCGAAGAATGCGGCGACGATTGCGGATGCGCCAGCGGCTGCGGCTGTGGCGGCGACTGACGACTCAGTGCTTGTTTCCCGGCCGGCCGGCCGCCTGCCTGCGCGCACGCGGCCGGCCGACCTGTTTATCATCGCCTGCGGGCTGGCACTGACTGCCCTGGCCGCCTGGCTGGTGTACGCTGGCCCGCCGCCGGCCCGTCTCCTGGTTCAAGTGGAAGGCCGGGAATTCGTCTACCCCCTGGCTGAAGACCGCTTGGTCAGCGTGGCCGGACCACTCGGCCTTACCGTCATCGAGCTCAGCCACGGCGCCGCCCGCATCCTCGAGTCGCCCTGTACTAATAAGACCTGCATCAGCGCCGGCTGGCAAGAAGCCACCGGCGAATGGTCGGCCTGCCTGCCCAACGAAGTATTCTTGCGCATTGACGGCGAGGCGGCCGCGGACGGAGGGGTCGATGCCATCCTCCACTGAAAATACCGCCTCCAGCCAGGTGCACCAAGCCCGTTTGCTGCCTTTTTTGGCTGCTCTCGCCTTCTTTCTGTCTACCATCGAGTTCCTGTTGCCGCGGCCCCTGCCCTTCCTGCGCCTGGGCCTGGCCAACATTCCGCTATTGCTAGCCGTCGACCTGCTCGACCTTGGCCCGTACCTGCTTTTGCTGTTCGTCAAGGTGCTGGGTATGAACCTGCTGTCGGGCACCTTGTTCAGCTATCTGGCGCTGTTCTCGTTGCTCGGCACCCTGGCCAGCGGCCTGGCGATGCGTGGCCTGCGCCGTCTGGCCGGCCAGCGCCTGTCCTACCTGGGCCTATGCGTGGCCGGTGCCCTGGCCTCGAACGGCGCCCAGCTGCTGGCCGCCCGGCTGATGGTTTTCGGTGCGGCGGCCTTCTACATGCTGCCGCTGGTGGCTGGCTTCGGCCTAGCCAGCGGCTTGGCCCTCGGCGGCTTTACCAATCTGTTCGCCCGCCGTTCCGCCTGGCTGGCCGCTCGTCTGACCGAGCGCGGCCTGTCCATGGCCGGCGCCGCCGACCCCAGCGGCCCGGCGGCCAGCCCGGCCGACAGCCCAGTCCGGCCGACGCCGACCCAGCCGGAGGCGACGCCTACCCGGCGGCGGCGCGACGAGGCCCTGGGCCGGCAGCGCGACCGCTGGCAACGGCTGATGCCGCCGCTGCCCGCCACCCTGGGCGGACTGAGCCTGATGGCCTTAATACTGACGCTGCCGGGTCTGCCGGCCAAGGCGGCCGGCTTCCTGGTCGGCATGCTGCTGGCCGCTTTGGCCGGCCGACGCATGCGGCCGCTGAATATCATCCTGGTCATGGCCGGGATCGTACTGGCTCACTTACTGGTGCCGGCTGGCCGGGTACTATGGCAACTAGGCTCGATACTAGTCAGCCAGGATGCCTTGATTAAAGGTCTGGAAAAAGCGCTGGCCTTCCAGGCCATCCTTCTGCTGTCGCGCGCCGCCATCAGCCCAACGCTGCGTTTACCCGGCCGCATTGGAGCGCTGTTCGCGGCGGCGATGCGCCTCTACGAACAATTGGCCAGTCAGGCCGGCCAGATCCGACCGCGCCGTTTCTTTCCCGACGTCGATAGTTTGCTGACCCGCCTGTACCAGCCCGACGAGGCTGCCGCGCCGGAGGCCTGAGCCGCGCCGCTTCCGGTCTGACGCCATAGTCCGGCTAGCCAGGCGCGCTTGCAAACCCGAGTAGGCTGCACTAGACTTGCAGGATGGCCTTCACCGCCGCCCACTCGCTACGCCGTAGTTTCGTGCTGACGCTGGCCGTCCTGTACAGCGTCGCCACCCTGGTCAACCTGACGGTCTTCCTGACCTCGGCCAGACACCTGACCAGGAACTACGTGGAGCGCTACGCTACGGCGCGCAATATCCTGGAACAGAATCGCATTCGCTCCTTGCTCGGACGCGAAACGGCGCTTTGCCTCAAGCTAGCGGACGACCAGGCCATCGTCGGCTGGCTGCGAAACGAAGCCGATGCCGCGGCCGAGGCCACCGCCCTCAGTCAACTCGGCAGCTATCAGCGGCTGTTCCGCGATCAGACCATCTTCATCGCCGCCGCCGGCAGCCGGCGTTACTTCGTCAGCACCCGTAATCAGTCCATCACGGCCGCCGTGGTGCTGGATCCGGCCAACCCGGGCGACCGCTGGTTCTTCGAAACCCTGACCGGCAGCGCCGATTTCTGGATCAACGTCAACTACGACGCTTTCCTGGACGAAATCCGGGTCTGGATAAACACCGCCCTGCGCGACGAGGCCGGCACCATGGTTGGCGTGGCCGGTACCGGCATGGACCTGAGCACCTTCCTGGCTAGCTTGGTGGAGCACGACGAGCGACAGCTGACCAGCGTCATCGTCAACGGTGAAGGCCAGATCCTGGCCTACCGCGACCGGGCCATTATCGAGCACAATGCCCGGGTAGCGGTCGACGCCGACCGGATCGACATCTACCAGCTATTCGACCAGCCGGCCGACCGGGCGGTTCTGGGCGAGACCCTGGCCGCCCTGGCATCGACCCGGATCTCGGCCGGCGGGTTGGACATGCCGCCGGTTCTACTGCGCCTGCGCTACGGCGGCGCGCCGGTCACCGCTGCGCTGGCCGCCATCCCGGAACTAGGCTGGTACAACCTGGTGATGGTCGAGGACAGCCTCGTGATCGGCCCCGGCGACTTTGTACCCTTCCTCCTGGCCACCGTGCTGTCGCTGTCGCTGATTCTGGGCATTGTACTGGTGCAGCTCGACCAGCTGGTGCTCCGGCCGCTCGGAGCGCTGACCGCCGCCGCCAACCAGGTGGCCAAAGGCGACTACCGGCTAAACCTGGCGCTGGAAAACCGCAATGAGACCGGACTCCTAGCCGGCGCCTTCCGCTTCATGACCGGCCGCATCAACGACTACACCGCCCACCTGGAACAGATGGTAGCCGAGCGCACCAGCGAACTGGCCGAGTCGCGCGACCGCCTGCTGGGGTCTATCCGTTCCGGCCGGCTGATCCAGACTTCCATCCTGCCCAGCGAACGAGACATGGCCGAGCACTTAGGCGCGCACCACCTGTGGCTGCGGCCGCTGGACACGGTCGGCGGCGACTTCGCCTTTTTTCGCCCCCTGCCCGACGGCTTCTGCGCCGCGGTCGTGGATTGCACCGGCCACGGCGTACCCGGGGCCTTCATGACCATGATGGCCGCCAGCCTGCTCAACCGCATCGCCGCCACCGGCCCCGCCGATGACAGTGGCCGCCTGCTGCAGCGCCTACACCTGGCGCTACTCGACAACCTGCGGGCCGCCAAGGACACCGCCCACCTAGAAAACGGCCTGGATATCGCCCTCTGCCGCTACCGCCGCCCCCAGGCGGTGCTGGAATTCTCCGGCGCCGGCCTGCCGCTCTTCCTGACCGATAGAGACGGCCCGCGCCAGATTGACGGCGCCCGGCTGCACCTGGGTTTCGAGCGCAGCGGCCAGGCTGACCTCCCGGTCCATCGTCTGCCCTGCGGTGGCGGCCAACGCTTCCATCTGGTCAGCGACGGCATCCTCGACCTACCCGGTGGCGAGCACGGCTTTGGCCTGTCCGCCGCCGGCTTCCTCAACCACTTGGCCGCCAGCTGGCGCCAGCCACTGACCAGACAAGCCGCCGCCATCGAGTCAGCTTGCGCCGCCTGGCAGGGCCTCCATGGCCAGCGCGACGACCTGTGCCTATTTTCCTTCGAATTGCCCATGCCGGACGCCGGTGGAGGCGCAGCGCCGACACCTGAGGAGAAACGATGAACCGATTACTTGCCCTCAAGGAGGACTTTACCCGCCAAGGCATCCTGATCAGCTTCAATGGCTCTTTCAGCCACAGTATTATCGAAGAAGTCGGTACGGCCGCCAAGCGCTACATGGAAACCCGGGATCTGAACAAGAACACCATCACCGACGTCTTCGCGGTGTATATCGAACAAACTCAAAACGTCCGAAATTACGTCCTGGAGCGCGGCCTGGCCAAGTCCGCCTACGACTCGGCCATCGTGCTGATCACCGCGACCGAAGGCCTCTACGCCGTTTCGGCCGGCAATCCGGTGCTCAAGCGCGACCGGCCGGCCCTCGAGCTACGGCTGACCGCGCTGAGCCGCCTGGACAAAGCTGACCTCAAGCAGCTGTACAGGCAACAATTGCGAGCGCCGCCGGTGGCCGAGGCGCGCGGCGCCGGACTCGGCCTCATCGACATGGCGCGACGGGCCGCCGGCCCGCTGACCTGGAGCTTCGAGAATCTCGACGCGACACATGACTTTTTCAGCCTGGTCGTCCATGTTACAGGAGCCTGACATGCTATCACTGCCCGCCACCAGATCGTCGCCCAGTATCGCCTGGCAAGACGAAAGCCACAGTCTCGTCCTGAAGGGCGAGTCGTACCCCGAGAATTCATTCGAGTTTTTTGCGCCTTTATTTTCGTGGCTCAAGGCCGAGCTGCCCAGGCTGGAAAAACTGACACTACGTGTTGATATTCCCTACATGAATTCGAGCAGCACCAAATGCATGCTCGACGTTCTGGACATGTTGGCGGAGCGCGCCGCCACCGGCGCCGATATCAGAGTGGAATGGCTCTACGAAAAAGGCAATGACCGGGCCTACGAGCTGGCCGAGGAATTCAGCGAGGACGTCAGCCTGCCCTTCGAGATCAAGCCGGTGCACCGCTTGGACGAGCAGCCATGATGCCCGACGACGCCGGCCGGCCGGTGGCGGATTTTGCCCGCCATCTGGCAGTGCGGCTGGCTGAAATCGAAGGCGAAAATTCGCCCTTAGCAGCCGACTACCGCCTCGCCGCCCAGGCTTACCTCAAGCTGTCCCACCAGTTCGACAAGGTGCTCAGCATCAGCGACCGGTACCAGGACATGTTCAGGCAACTGGAGCAGCGGCTGCAAAGCCATCGTCCAGCGGGTAACCCCGAACGGCGCATCGACGCTGGCCTGGCCGAACCGGAACTGCCTTTCACCAGCCTGCTCGAGCACCCCGAACCGATGGTCCGGCAACTGACCCTGCGCTACCAGAAACTGTCCAGACAGCTCTCCAAGATCATGGCCATCAGCGATGCCTACCAGGACGAACTGAAAAGCAGCGGCCTGCGCATGGAACTGATGGCCAAGACCGACGAGTTGACCGGCCTGTCCAACCGCCGCGACATGATGGAGCGGCTGGAATTGGAATACGCCCGCAGCTTGCGTAACCACCAGCCGATGGCGGTCATCATGTTCGATATCGACGACTTCAAGGCCATCAACGATGCCTGGGGACACGACACCGGCGACCTCGCCCTCAAGGCCATCGCCGAGGCCCTGCGCGGCCGCCTACGCCGCAGCGACTCCTGTGCCCGCTGGGGCGGGGAGGAATTCCTAGTACTCTGCACCGACTCCACCAATCAGCAAGCTGAAGTTGTAGCCGAGAAATGCCGCCAAGCCATCGAGGAACTGAGCCTTGGCGCCCGGACAAAAGGGCTACGTTCGGAGCTGGCCACCACTACCAGGCCGGTTACCGAATTTCGCTGCAGCGTCAGCGGTGGGGTAGCCAGCGGCCGCGGCGGCGAGGAAACCTGGGAGCGACTCGTCTACCGGGCAGATGTCGCCCTCTACCAGGCCAAGGCCGCCGGTAAAAACCGGGTAGTACTGGCAGACGACAACCCGGAGATAGGCCGGTCCGGAGATGGTCCAACGGACGAGCCCCAGACCGGAGCCGACAACGGCTCCACGCCAACCTGAAAAAGGCCGGCGCTTCCACGCCGGCCCCAAACCTCGACAAGAATGCAATAAACTATTAGCGTACCACGAAATTCACCAATTTTCCGGGCACCACCACCACCTTGACGATCTCCTTGCCGACTAGGTATTCCTGCACCTTGGGATGCAGCCTGGCTAGGCGTTCCTGCTCCTCGCGGCCGGTGTCTTTAGGCACCTGGAAATCGGCGCGCAGCTTGCCGTTAAACTGCACCACGATAGTCAGCTCGTCGCTCTCGCAGAGCAGCGGATCAAAGCCGGGCCAGGCGGCGTAGGCGATGCTGGCCGTCTGGCCGAGCTTCTGCCACAGCTCCTCGGCCAGGTGCGGCGCGTAGGGGCCAACCATCTTGAGCAAGGCCTCCCAGAGCGGCCGCGACAGGCGCTCCGCCTTGTTGGCCTCGGCCGACAGCACCATCAGCGCCGAGATGGCGGTATTGAACGCCAGGTTGGCGCTGTCTTCGGTCACCTTGCGGATGGTGCGGTGCAGCAAGCGCAACAGCTCGCCTGAAGGCGGCGCGTCATCCAGCGGCTTTTCGGACATAGCCCACAAGCGTTCCAGGAAGCGGGACGAACCAACGATGCCGGCGGTGGTCCATGGCTTGCTGACCTCCAGCGGCCCCATGAACATCTCGTACAGGCGCAGAGCGTCGGCGCCGTATTCGCCGATGATGTCATCCGGATTGACGACGTTGCCGCGGCTCTTGGACATCTTCTGGTTGTCCTCGCCCAGCATCATGCCCTGGTTGACCAGGCGCTGGAAGGGTTCGTCAGTGTTGACCGCGCCGATGTCGAACAGCACCTTGTGCCAGAAGCGGGCGTACAAAAGATGCAGTACGGCGTGCTCGGTGCCGCCAACATACAGGTCCACCGGCATCCAGTAATCGACCTTGGCGCGGTCGGCGAAAGCCCGGTCGTTGCGCGGGTCGATGAAACGCAGATAGTACCAGCACGAGCCGGCCCACTGCGGCATGGTGTTAGTCTCGCGTCGGGCCGGGCTACCGCAGTCCGGGCAGGTGGTGTTTACCCAGGGCTCGATGTTGGCCAGGGGCGACTCGCCGTTGCCGCTGGGGGCGTAGCTGGTGGTTTCCGGCAGCGTCAGGGGCAACTGGTCATCGTGCAGCGGCACGATGCCGCATTTCGGGCAGTGCACCAGCGGCATCGGTTCGCCCCAGTAGCGCTGGCGGCTGAACAGCCAGTCGCGTAACTTATAATTAACGGTACCCTGGCCGTGCCCCTGGTCTTCCAGCCACTTAGTAATAGCCGCCTTGAAGGCGGCCGTGGTCAGGCCGTTCCAGTCGCCGGAATTGATGGCGATACCTTCTTCGCAGAACGCTTCGTCCGGATCGCCGCAGGTGCCGATGCGCGCCGCCGGGCTGCCTTCCGGCGCCACCACCTGGATGATAGGCAGGCCGAACTTGCGGGCAAAAGCCCAGTCGCGCTCGTCGTGGGCCGGCACGGCCATGATGGCGCCAGTGCCGTAGCTGATGAGCACGTAATCGGAAATCCAGATCGGCAGCTTGCGCCCGTTGACGGGATTGATGCCGTAGGAGCCGGTAAAGCAGCCGCTCTTGTCCTTGGCCAGGTCGGTGCGCTCCAGGTCGCTCTTGCGGGCGGCGGCCTCGACATAGGCCGACATGGCCGCCTGCTGGGCCGGCGTGGTCAGCTTGGATACCAGCGGATGCTCGGGGGCCACCACCATGTAGGTGGCGCCGAACAAGGTGTCCGGCCGGGTGGTGTAGACTTCCAGTTTCTCGCTCAAGCCGTCGACGGCAAAGTGGACGCTGGCGCCTTCGGAGCGGCCGATCCAGTTGCGCTGCATAGCCTTGACCGGCTCCGGCCAGTCGACCTTGTCCAAGTCGGCTAGCAGGCGGTCGGCGTAGGCCGTGATCTTGAGCACCCACTGGCGGATGCGCTTGCGCGTCACCTTGGAGCCGCAGCGGTCGCACTCGCCGTCCTTGACTTCCTCGTTGGCCAGGCCGGTCTGGCAGGACGGGCACCAGTTGATGGGCGCGTTCGACTCGTAGGCCAATCCACGCTTAAACAGCTGGATGAATATCCACTGCGTCCACTTGTAATAGTCGGCCGTGCAGGTACTCACCTCGCGCGCCCAATCGTAGGACAAGCCGAGGATGCCGATTTGCTTCTTGAAGCGCTCAATATTGGCGAAGGTGGTCACCGCCGGATGGGTGCCGGTCTGGATGGCGTAGTTTTCGGCCGGCAAGCCGAAGGCGTCGAAACCCATCGGGTGCAGCACATTGAAGCCGTTCATGCGCAGGTAGCGGCAATAGATGTCGGTGGCGATATAGCCCAGCGGATGCCCGACGTGCAGGCCGGCGCCGGAAGGATACGGGAACATGTCCAGTACATAGCGGCGCTTGGCCTTGGCGAAGGCCGGATCCTCGACGGCGCGGAAGGTCTGGTTGGCGTCCCAATATTTCTGCCACTTGGGCTCGATTTCGGAAAATGGATACTTGGCCATAATGCTGCTCCACGGCGATTGGAATAAGGCCGGCGCGACACCGTCCTCCGCGCCGATTTTACCAGCTTACGGCCGCTTTATCAATCACGCGCAACGGGGCGACCAGGCAGTCAGCCAGCCAGCGGGGTGGCCAGCCTCAGCGCCGGTAGCGAACCGGGGGAACCAGCCGCGAGAAGGGCAGACTAGTCGCGCCCGCCAAGTACAATTCCTGCCAGACCGTGATATGGATGCGCGAACGGACGCCGGTGCCGGCATCGAACATGTAGTCGGTATACCAGGCCACGCCCGGAAAGGACAACTCCAGCTGCTGTTGCACCGCCAGCTGGTCAGGCACCGGGGCGGGTGTTGGCGTAGCGCTGCCCGCTCCAGTTCTGGTCAGAGCCAGCTGCACGAGCACCGTCTCCAGGGCCACCGACGACGGCACGGCCGGGCCGGCTAAGCGCCTCACCTGGCAATCCGACGGCTGACCAGGCGGGCTGGCGGCTGGGGCCACCGCCTGGCCGGTCGGCACCAGCGGGTTCTCGACCTGCAAGAAAACCGGCTCGGCGGCCAGAGCCTGCGCGACAGGCCACGACAGACTATCCAGGGCGAACAAGGCCAGCCAAGGTGGCTGGGAGCCATCATTGTCTGGGCGGTCGGCGACGGCGACCGTTTGGCCAAAAGGCCGCACCTGGTCGCGACCAGCCCAACCGACGGCTGTCATGGCGACGCGCTGCCTGGCCAGCCAAACCACTGCCGCCGGCTGGCCGGTCTGAGCCGCGGCGTCTTCCATCGGCAGCAGAATCGACTCCAAATGTACGCCGAGATCGGCGGCGATTCGCGCCAAGCTGCGTTGCTGCACGAACTGCAGGCTATCCGGCGGCACCGCAGTGGCCGCCAGCGTCGCCAGGCGGTTGTTGGCCAAGGCACGGGCCACCCAGACGGCTTGCCAGGCGCTAGCCACCGGGTCGCCGCTCAGAATCAAGTCCACCTCGGCCTCGATCTCCAGCAGGCTGTCTTCCGGGTTGATGGCGTACCAGGCTAGCTCCGGGAAGTCAGGCCGCAAATGGCGCAAGGCGGCGGCCGTTCCGCGCCGCGCCGGGGAGATGACGACAGCCTTGCACCCGCCAGCGGCCAGGCCGGTAGCGGCCAGCTCGCGCAACGCGGAAGCGTAGTCGCCCGTCCCATCCGGTAAAACCATCCGCCGGACAGCGGCCGGCCGTAGGCCAGACTCAGCATCGCTGGCCGGACCATCGGTATCGATCAGTAAAAGCCACGGGGTCGCAGTAGCCGTGCTGGCCGTCGCCACCGGGGTCGCGCCAGCGGCTAGACCAGCCAGTTTGGTAGGCAGGTCAGCGGGCACGTTACCAGAGCGACAAGCCACGCTGGCTAATACTAGGCACAACAAAGCGGTTAGCCACCAGCCAGGCGGCTGGCCACTTGGTCGCCTAGTAGAAACGGCTTCATGGTTGACTATTGGGAACCAGACGGTTTTCATGGTAAAGAAACGCTTCCTTTTTATCGGATTCTGCCTTATTATGATGGCCGGATTCAAACTGGCACCTGAAACAGCAACAAGCCCTCGCCTGTTCAAGGTAGCCGATTTCCCGGAATAGCTCAAGCTGAAAAACCGGCCGGCGCTGCGCATTGCGGCAGCGACCAACCTGGAGGATACCATGAAATTTCTGCCACGGCGCTTTCTGGAAGAGTTCTTCCTCTATTCCAGCCAGTTCGTCTTGTTTTTCATCCTAGTTCTGTTTACCTCGCCCCGGGTAATCCGGCCGGATAGTTACGTCATCGTAGCGCTGATCGGCTTCCTGATGCTGCAAATTGGCCTGCTGGCCCGCTATGGCCATCGCCCGCTGGCCCGCTTCCTGTTTTCGTTCATCACCCCGGCCGCCTTCACCATCGGTCGCCTGCTCAACCTCAACAAACTGCCCTTTGACATGGCGACCGTCTTCCTGTGGGCCATCGCCTTTTATCTTGGCCTCTTGCAAGCCATCGACCTGATCTCCAAGCACAAATGGCCGAAGCGCATCGCCGAAATGTTCCTGAGTCTCGGCACTATCCTGACTTTTGTATTTTTCTACTTTTACCTAAACCTGCGCGTTGACGTTTCGGAAGCCTATGCCAACGGCAGCATCAGTTTCGCCGAGCTAGAGCGCAGCCTGTCAGTAGGTAACTTCATACCGGCCTTCTTGGCCTTTACCAGACCAGTCCAGCATGTTTTCATTATTTTCGGCGCCTTGATGTTCGGTCTGTTCCAGGTTTCTGACAAGATCAAGCAGATCTCGCTCAAATACCGGCTGGATGCGGTCTACAGCGTCGTCGAGCCGCCAACGGCCCCGATCGACAGCGTCAAAGCCCTCAATACCGGTGAAACCCGGAATGTTGTCATTTTATACGCTGACTTATGGAATTTCACGCCCATCGCAGAAAAAGAAGGACCGGCCGCCACCATCGGCCTCCTGAACCGCTATTACGCCCTGTGGGACTTGGTGGCGCGCCGCCACAACGGCATCATCGAGCAGTTCGTCGGCGACACGGCCATCATCATCTTCGGGCTGTTAGGCGAGACCGATGCCGTTGATGCAGCCGTCGGCTGCGCCCACGATTTCCTGACTCAGTTTGTCTATTTTCAGGATGAGTTGGCCGAGCACCGCCTGCCGTTGGTCAAGCACATCGGCATCGGCATCCACGCCGGCCCGGTGACGACCGGCGCCCTGACCGTGGCCTCCGGCAACGCCCGCATCGCCGTCATCGGCGAAACGGTCAATGTAGCCGCCCGCTTCGATTCGCTGTGCCGCGAATTCAAGCAGGATCTGTTGATCAGCCAAGCGGTCTACAAGGACCTGACCCTGGAAAACCAAAGCCTGTTCCAGCCTATGGGAGAGGTTCAGGTCCGCAATATGAACCAGCTGCAAGTAGTATACGGCAGCAAATAAACGGGCCTACCAGTGCCGCAGGGCCTCGATGAAGGCCGGCTTGGAGGCTTCAATAACCGTTTCCGGTACGCAATAGCTGAAGCGCAACCAGCCCGGACAGCCGAAGCCAGTGCCTGGTACGCCTAATACGTTGAAGGTCTTCAAGTGCATCGCAAAGGCCACATCGCTGCTGTCGGCCGCATCGTGGCTGTGCTTGGCTGGCGGTACTTGGCAGAACAGGTAGAAGGCGCCCTCCGGCTTGGCGTAGCTCAAGCCGGAGGCATCGAGCACGCCGGTCAGCATGTCGCGCCGGCGCCGGTAACGGTCAATATCGGCCCGAGCCCGCCAACTGGCGGCCACTGCCCGCTGCATTAGGGCTGGCGCATTCACGTAGCCTAAAATACGGTTGGCCATCACCATGCAATCCAGCAACAGGCGCTTATCGCCGATGGCCGGATTAACGCCGATATAGCCGATACGTTCGCCAGGTATCGACAAGGTCTTGCTGAAGCTGGATACCACGATCGATTCAGGGTAGGCGTCGAGGATGGGCGGCGCCACCAACCCGTCGTAGACGATGTCGCGATAAGGCTCGTCGACGATCAGTACCGGCTGGCGGCCAGTCTCTCGGCCAGCCTTCAGGAGCACGGCGGCCAAGTCCTCGATGACCGACCGCGGATAGACCCGCCCGCTGGGATTGTTCGGGGTGTTCAGGATGACGGCAGCTGTCTTGGCCGAGAGGGCCGCGGCAATGGTCGCCATGTCCGGCAGGAACCCGTCGCCAGCGTCGACCGGCTTCATACAGCCGCCATGGTTGGCGATGTAGAAGGCGTATTCCGCGAAATAAGGGCGGATGACGATCACCTCGTCACCCGGATCCATGATGGTCTTGAGCACCACGTTGAGGGCGCCGGCCGCGCCGACCGTCAGAATGACATCGTCGGCCGTCATGGCCAAGGCATGCTCCGCCGCTATTTTTTCAGCCATGGCCACCCGGGCAAACTGGTAGCCGGCGTTGGGCATGTAGGCGTGAGTCCCCAGCTCGGCGCTGGCCGCCGCCGCCGCTAGGGCCTGCAAGAATTCGGCCGGTGGTTCCAGGTCGGGGTTACCCAGCGAAAAGTCGAACACCTTGGTCTCGCCAAACTGCTGCTTGAGGCGGCGCCCCTCTTCGAACATCTTGCGAATCCAGGAACTGCGCTCCAGATTTTGCCTGACAGCCACGGCTACCGACATGGTTCCCCCCATACAATCATGCAGTTTCAATAACCAAAACGATGTTTCAGCCATTGAATAGCAGTATAGCACAGAAATACCATTACTGGGCAAGCCGATAGAATCCATTGTTCAACCCTGGCCTCGCCTCTACTTGGCACCTTTCTGACCACGGGAAATCCACCTGGAAAAACCAAAAAAAAAGTCAAAAAAGTAGAATATTATCTCCGCATGGACGATATTTATTAAGGGGAGTACATCATGCGGAATATATTTTTCCCAGAATCTCATCGCACGGGGTTGCCTATCTCCCTACTCAAGCGGGTGCCAATCCTGATTAACCTGAATTATTTACTGATTGCCTATTTCATGTTTGCCAGCTTTACGCGCTACCTGACCGATCCGACCAATGTCAAATTGTTTTTCATCGCCGTCAACGTTACTAATGGCGCCTTCCTGATTTCGCAAATCCTGGTCCGTTTGCGCCGCTATTTAGCTGCCTCCACGCTTTCGACGCTGGGGATTCTGTGCGACTCTCTCTGGATAGGCGTTCTGCTGCCCAGCGCTGGATCAGCCGATTTATACCGTCTGGCGGTGTACGTCATCGCCTCTTGCGTCGTCAACAGTATGTTGGCCATCAGGAAACGACAGATTATTATCTATGGTTTCCTGGGTTACGCCGTACTGCTGCTCTCCACCCTGCTGGTATACGCCCCGCGTTCTGGCGGGTTCAACGGCGAGATACGCACCGTGTTCATTACCATGACTATGTTGTACATACCCACAATGGTCGTTTTGCTCTTCACAAACAAGCTGGCCAGCGACGTCATCCAGATTGCCGAGACCGAAGTCGATAAAAACCGCCACAAGGCCGAAGCCCTCAATCAATTGATCAAAAACGCCAAGAATTCGCTGCAAATTGGCAAGACCCTGTTGGAGTGCGCTGACGACAGCAAGACCCGCGGCGATGCCATCAACACCGCCATCGGCTTCATCAAGGACGCCGCCCGCGATATGAGTGGTGAATCCAGCTGCGCCGATACCGCCAACAAGGAGGTCGTGACCTTCGCCGACGAGATGCAGACGGCCGTCCACGACCAGAACGCCTTCCTCGAGGAAAACAGCACCGCCGTAACCGAAATCATGACCACCATCCAGAATATCGCTCACCTGGCCGACCAGAAAAGGACCGTGATGGACGGCTTGCTGGGCAAGCTGCAAGAACAGGAGCATGGCATCCATTTGGTCATCGAGAGCTTCGAGCGCATCAGAGCCTCGTCCGGCGAGGTCCTGAGCGTAGTCAGCGGCATTTTCGACGTGTCCGAAAAGACCAACATGCTGGCCATGAACGCCTCCATTGAAGCGGCCCATGCCGGTTCGAGCGGCAAGGGCTTCGCCGTCATCGCCGGCGAAATCAGGAAACTGTCGCAGGAAACCCAGACCAACACCGAAGCCATCGGCCGAGCCCTGTCCCGCAATGACGATATCGTGACCCAAGCTACCGTCATCGTCCATCAATATACCGACAAGACGGCCGGCATCATCAAGGACGTCCAGGATACCTTCAACGCCATGGAGGAAATCATCAGCGGCCTGGGCGAAATCTCCCTCGGAACCAAGGAACTTACAGCGGCGACCGGAAATATGATTACCATCGCCCACGATACCGGCGAGCGAGTAGTCGATGTCGCCCGTAAAGTCAAGGCCGGCTCGGAAAGCGTGGCGCGCATCAACGAATTTGCCTGTCAACTAGACAAGATGATCGGTGAATTATCGGTTGACTTCAAGGTCATTGAAGGCGCCCTAGGTCAGGTCAAGCGTATCGGCGAGCAAAATATCGAGAAAATCATGACGCTTGAGCAAGAAATGGATCGCATTAGCGCCAGCTGACACGCTGGCAGTGCCAGCTAACAGGCTGTCAACATCAGCAAGACGCTGTCTAGCGACGAAAAAGGGCCGTCCGCCTGAAACGGTCGACCCTCCCTTAACATCATAGCAACCGGCACCGGCCGGGACAGCCAAACGTTGCCTCCCCGACCAGAACCTGCTAGCGCTCTTCCAGTGCCGCCGAAACCGGCACCACGACCAGCTCCTGCCCCGGCATAATCATCGCCACCGCGATACTCAGGGCCTCAGCCGATCTCGGGTACACGAAAGCCCCCTCGAAATCGGCCGCGCCTTCGCGCCTGACCATAATCTGGTGCGTCCCCTTACCCTTGACCATCAGCGGCACGAAGCCGCCGCGCCGGATGCGGACCGGAGAGGCCTTATCCAAGGTGACAAAAACCTCAACCGATTCGCCGGTCGCGTAATTATTGATGAATACGACATAACCCTTGCCGGTGGTATACGCCCAAATGGCGAGCAGAAGATAGGCTGCCACAAACAGCCCGCGGGCCATCAACGTTTTCTTGCTCATTGGACCGCTCCCGCCTGCGCCGCGAGCGCGCTATCCTTGTCGGCGTGCCCCCGCAGGCCAGCGCGCGCCAGATCGGCATTCCGCTTATTCCGCCAGGCATGCAGCACCAGCGCCAGCGCAATAATAGCATAGTTGATAAAGTCGCTCATGTACTGGCCAACCATAGCCGATTTGAATATTTCTTTACCGGCTATAGGCATGGTGATATACAGCGAATGGACCAGGAAAACGCCGACGAAAACATTCATGATGGTCGCCTTGGAGACTGTCGCGCCGCCTACCAATATCGCCGCAGCGGCGAAGTAGCCGGCCTGGCGCTGACTGGTATAAGTGCCCATGTTGCCCATGTTCTGCAGGTAGATAATCTGGCCAATACAGGCCAGGATCGTCGATATGACGATAGCCATAATCCTGGTTCGATCCACCGCGATACCGGCCGAGTGGGAAACGCCCTGATCCTGGCCGATGGCGCGCATGTCATGCCCCAGCTTGGTTTTACGGAACCAAATGATAAACAGGCACAAGAAGGCAATGACGCCAAAAGTGAGCAGGGGGAGATGGAAGGGACCAACCTGGAGGTTGAGTATGTTGTCGAGTCCGCCGCGCACCGGGCCAAGCGCCAGGGTATTGCGAACGCCGCTGCCAGTTACTTGCATGACCTCCCGGGTCCGGATCGGAATAAGCCAACCCATCACGTACAATCCGAAAAATTGATAGACGCCATCCATGAAGTAGCCCAGGATGAAGCCCGTTACCATTTCACGTCCCCGGGCCCGATTGAGAACCTGACCGCAGAACCAGCCGAGGAAGATCGATAGCGGCACGCCGATG
Source organism: Spirochaetes bacterium GWB1_60_80 (assembly GCA_001829185.1). Lineage (GTDB taxonomy): Bacteria > Spirochaetota > Spirochaetia > Treponematales > UBA12059 > UBA12059. The sequence goes on along the minus strand of MIAR01000041.1, from coordinate 4,890 downwards.
CAGGTTGCCAGAAGCAAGCCCTGGATGCCCATCACGTTGTAGTCGATGGCGAAGATCAGGCCGATCTGCCCGGCGGTCGCGCCGAGTACCATCGCGAAGTTGATGCCCATGCCGGCCATGATGGGCAGGATAAGCGCAAAAACCAGAAACGCGCTGCGGGCAAAACGATCAATCAGGTTACTCAAGATATATATCCCGGACAACCTGGAGAAAGGAATCGCGATAATGGTCAAGGCAAGAAAAATAACCGTTACAATATTATCACTAATAAATTTCAGTGGTTCAAATTTCTTGAGCGGGTTCATTTGGTCACCTTTGTCTTTCTGGTAAGCGCGTAGATGATCATGCCATTGGATACGATGATCCTTATCACCTCTGACATATCGGTCTTGAGCACCGAATTGATCACGGACGGGGTCATGGTAAGCATGCCTTGGAAGAGCAAGGTACCGATAACCACGTTCAGCATGCTCGCCTTGGTAACCGAAGCGCCGCCGATCAGTAAGGCAGATACCGCCGGAAAGGCCATATACAAGGGCGCGTCATACACCTGCACGAATCCGAAGCTCTGCTGGTAAACCAGAATGCCGATACCGCCTATAATGGTCGATACCACCACGCTGGTCGTCCTCATCTTCTCGACCGAAACACCGCTGGCGCGGGCGAAGTCGGGGTTTGAACCGACTGCCGTCATGGCCGTTCCCGTTTTGGTGCGCAGGAAAAACCACATGAACACGACACAAGCCGCCACGAACATCATCAAACCGGTCGGGAAAATAAAACCGCCCGACAGGTTGCCCGCCAGGTTGCGCACGCTACCAATGCGAAGGGCCAGGAAATTGTTGAGTATTTTGTCCCAGTATTTTTCCAGCGATATCGAACGGCGTAAACCCTCACCGGCGTAACCCATTACCAGGTCAGGCTTGGTATAGGGGAGCAATAGCCACAGTATCGAAAAGAGCATGACGGCGGAAAAGCCGACATACATGGCAATGGTCATTTCCTCGCCTTTGACCTTGTTCAGTAGCTTGCCGTAGCCAAGGCCAAAGATACTACCGAAAAAAATCGTAATAAGGATGGCGACCAGGAAGCCCATCGGACCAGTCAAACCGAACTGCATGGCCATGGTGGAGCCCAGCAAGCCGGAGAGGATGCCCAAGGGGAGGCCGAAATTCAAGCCACAACCAGCCTGGACCATGGGAACCAGGGCCAAAACCATGATCACATTCTGCCCGAAACGGTTGAACACGTCGGTGAACGATGCGTCGAGCTTCACCCCTACAAAGGGAGCGGAGATGAACAAGGCCAAAAGAAAGATAGCTATGATGATGCGCGGCCACCCAAAGTCGGTGATAAAAGCTTTTATCCTGTTCATGCTGCGTCTCCGTTCTTGCCCGTCTTCTCACCGGACATTAACAAGCCGAACTCGGCTATTTCCGCCGTGGGCGGCAGGATACCGGCGATCCGGCCCTCGTCGACGATGGCGATGCGGTGACAGATACTTCGCAGCTCTTCCAACTCGCTGGACACCATGACAATCGTCATGCCGTATTCCTTGTTGTAGCGGCGTAATGTCTCCAGCACGATGGCCTTGGCGCCGACGTCGATGCCGCGCGTCGGCTCGGAGACGAACAACAGCTTGGGTTTCAGGGCGAAAGCCTTGGCAAGGCAGATCTTCTGCTGATTGCCGCCGGACAACTCTTTGGCGCGCTGCTTGGGCCCAGTGCACTTGATCTCCAGCGTCTTGATGTATTCCTCGGCCAACAGCTTCATGGTCCGCTCATTGCGCAACTTGAAAAGGCCACCGAGGACCGGAATCAAGTGCTCGCCCTTGGCTTGCATGGCCGTAAAGGCGACGTTCCACTCCAGCGTTTCATCCAACAACAGTCCAACGCCGCGTCGGTCCTCGCTGACGAAGGCCATGTGGTTGTTGAGAACCTTGTGCGGATCGTTGAGCGGCACGGGAGAGTCATCCAAGCTGGCATTGCCACCGGCCGGGAAAAGCCCCATCAACCCGTTGGGAATCCCGAGTTTCCCTTGGCCGGCCAAACCGCCGATACCGAAGATCTCGCCTTCGCAGACGTCAAAGGAGACATTCCGGACAGTCTCGCCAGGCATATCTACCCACAGGTTATCAACCTTGAGAAAGACTTTTTCACTGCAGGCGGACAACATGGAAGAACTACCCTTTACCTCGCGACCAACCATCCAGGTGGCGATATCGTGCACTGACACGCCTTTTACCGGGACGCTTTTCACGGCCTTGCCATCGCGCAAAACCACGATCTTATCGGCCACGTTGATGATTTCATGCAAGCGGTGGGAGATGAAGATGATGGAAATACCCTGAGCGGCGAGCATTCGCATCGACTGGATGAGGACCTCGGCCTCGGTCTCGGTCAGAACGGCCGTTGGTTCATCGAGCACCAGGAGCTTGACGTTCGAGCGATCGATTTCGCGAGCAATCTCGGTAAACTGCTTATGGCCGACGGGCATTTCGGACACCAGGATGTCCGGATCAAGTTTGACACCCAGTCGGCTGATAGCCTTGGCGGCGCGCGTCCGCATCCTAGCCCTGTCGAGTACGCTCATGCGTTCCCCGAAAATGTCGCATGCCACATTACGTTTCATGGACTCGCGGTTGAGCGTGATGTTTTCAGTGGCGGTGAATCCGGGAATCAGGGAAAATTCCTGGTGCACCATGCCGATACCGGCATCGAGCGCATCGAACGGACTGGTAAAGGCGACTTGCTTCCCGTCCAGCATGATGCGCCCTTTAAAACCACCGGTTTCGGCGATAACGGGCATCCCAAACAGGATCCGCATCAACGTAGTCTTGCCGGCGCCATTTTCGCCGACCAGGCCAATGATTTCCCCGCGCCCGACGGTAAACGTCACATCCTCAAGCACGACATTGCCATAAAAATCTTTTGATATTCCCTCAAGAGATAACAAGGACGATTCGTTTGCCATGTTTCCTACCTTTATTCTAACGCAGCTTAGTCTATCGTCTACCAAAAAACAGAAGAACCCCTTAGCAGGGTGTTGAAAAACGCGGATGCGGCTTTTCAACACTTCAAAAGCCGGTACAATTACGCAGCATAGCGCAAGCTATGCGAGGAATTGTTAAGGTTGTTGAGAAAGCAACCGGCTTTTTCAACAACCTGTTAGTGCCGGTTCTTCAACGAAAACCTGGTTTTTCGGAGATATTCATTCTTTTAACTTTTGGTGCGTTTTTAAAAACGGTGCCGCTTCATCGAATGAAGCGGCACCGCCTTTGTACCGCAAACTAGCTGAAGTGCTGCTTAGTTTGTGAACTTAATGCTGTAATATTTCGGATCGATGGCCTGCTGAGTCGTGGGCAGGTAGCCGCGGCCGAAGACATAGGTGTCCATGTACACCAACAGGTGATTGCTCGCCTGCTCGCCGGTCAGGGCGTTGATGTAGTTACCGGAAGCCCAACGGGCGCCCGGGGTGAACATGGCGAAGGAATCATTGAGGGCGGCCATGTCGGTCTTGACGGCGGTGCCTTCAATGACGCGCTTGGCAAACTCGCCCAGGCCGGCGGTGACGGTAAAGCCATAGCTGTAAGCCCAGGTGCCAAAGCGGCCAGCGCCGCCCTTGTCATTGATCGCCTGTTCAACCTTGGCCAGAATGGCCGGGAAGTTACCGGCTTCGGCGGTCAGGTCAAGTCCGAGCGCTCCCGGGTAGCCCATGAGCGGGGACGGTAGGTCGGCTTCCACGAACATTCCGCCGTATGCCAGCAGCTGTTTCAGCAGCGGCTCGGTGTGGGCGTCATTGGTGCAGAAGAAGGCAGTGTCAGTACCATATTTCTCGACCCACTGCGGTACTTTTTCGAGGATGTACTGCTGAGCGCCGGCCACGCCGACTTCAGTCGTCGGATCCGGGGCGGTCTCGAACACGAAGGTCAGGCCGAGATCTTTACAAGCCTGTTCCATGATGAGGCGGCGCAGGCCGAGGGTCTCATAGGACATGTGGCGGGGGAAGGAAATGTGCACGAAGGTCTTGGCGCCAAGCTGCTTGGCCGCCCAGATGATGGTATAGCCACGAGAAATGAAGTCGCTGTTGATGGCAAGGTCGGCAGCAGACTGGATGACGGGCGGGTCTTCATGGGGCTCGCCGGCGAACAGCAGGATGTCGGGGCGCTTCTCGCGAACGCGGCGGAAAGCTTCAGTGGTGCCAGGGATAGCCTGGTTGACGACAATAGCCTTCATCTTGGGATCATCAGCCAAGGACAAGATCTGGGAGATGGTGGTATCCATCTGATCCATGAAATTGTCGGGATAGGTGATATGGGAAATCATGCCACCGGTCCTGGCGTCGCCATAGAGTTTGATCAGCTCTTCAGCGCCACGGAGATCATCTTCTGACTGGGAGACAGAACCGGTAACGATGCCGATATGGAACGCGGCTTCGGTTGCGGCGCCCGTGGTTGTCGTCTGATCGTCAGTTTTCTGACAGCCAGTAAAAACCAGTGTAAACGCGATCAGCATGGTGAACGCGATACCCAGAACCTTTCTCATTAGTAGCCTCCTTGTGATTGTGGTTCAATCATGGCCAGTATAGAGCCGACCCGAAAATATTGTCAATCAATAAACAACTCAATCAAACTGATTTTATCGATATTACTGGAGGCAAATTCGGCTCAACCGGCCTGATAGGATTCCAGTACTTCGACCTGGTCGCCCAAAGTAAGACGTACCGGACAGGTCCGGCCGGCGGCTTCCACCTTACGTAGTTCAATGGCCGACAGCTTGCCGACGATGGTATAGGGAGATATAATCGATTCTTGTGGACGGGATAGAAAACGGACGTTCATTCACGGTAAGGTTTTGTGACCAAACTAGACCTGTCGTGAGGAGAACGTCC
>MIAR01000040.1:13701-17782 GCA_001829185.1 Spirochaetes bacterium GWB1_60_80 | reverse complement strand
ATCACCCCATGGTAGAGTCTACTCACAGGGCTAGATTTTACTTATGAGTCAACCACTTTTTTTCGGCTAGATTAATTATGAGTCAATGCGGCATATTGCCTATTTCGGGGAAAAGTTCTATTATAGGCCAGATTTTTCAGACACAATGACTTCCAAGGGGTGTTCCCAGCCGAGCGCCCAGGTCGGCGCTTGCCATCCAGGCACCCCGCCGGCGACCGGAAATGCCTGCCGTTCCAGCGGCAGGCCCCGGCATCACACACGAAAAGGAACCCGCAATGGCCAACACTAAAAACATGGTCATGATCGACGGCAATACCGCCGCCGCCCATGTCGCGCATGCTTGTTCAGAAGTGATCGCGATCTATCCGATCACCCCTTCTTCCCCCATGGGAGAGCTCTCCGACGAATTTACCGCCCAGGGCCGCAAAAACATCTATGGCACCATTCCGCAAGTTGTCGAGATGCAGTCTGAGGCCGGCGCCGCCGGTGCCGTCCACGGCGCCCTGACCACTGGCGCCCTGACCACTACCTTCACCGCCAGCCAGGGCCTGCTGCTGATGATCCCCAACATGTACAAGATCGCCGGCGAAGCCACCAGCGCCGTCTTCCACATCGCCGCCCGCGCCGTAGCCGCCAACGCCCTGTCCATCTTCGGCGACCACCAGGACATCATGGCCGCCCGCCAGACCGGCTGGGCCATGCTCGGCGCCGCCAGCGTCCAGGAAACCATGGACATGGCCCTGATCGCCCACGGCGCCACCCTGGCCGCCCGCGTCCCCTTCCTGCATTTCTTCGACGGCTTCCGCACCTCGCACGAGGTCCAGAAGGTCGAGGAACTGTCCTACGAAGTCATGAAGCAGATGATCGACGCCGAGCTGGTCCGCGCCCACCGCGCCCGCGGCCTGACCCCCGAAAAACCGTCCATCCGCGGCACCAGTCAGAACCCCGACGTCTACTTCACCGGCCGCGAAGCCGTCAACAAGTACATCAACGCCACCCCGGCCATCGTCCAGCAGTACATGGACCGCTTCGCCAAGCTGACCGGCCGCCAGTACAAGCTGTTCGACTATGTCGGCGCTCCGGATGCCGACCGCGTCATGATCATCATGGGTTCCGGCGCCGACACCGCCGAGGAAACCGTCAACAGCCTGGTCAAAAAGGGCGAGAAGGTGGGCGTGCTCATCGTGCGGCTTTACCGCCCCTTCAGCGTCGAGCACTTCATCGGCGCCTTGCCGGCCAGCACCAAAAAGATCAGCGTGCTGGACCGCACCAAGGAACCGGGGTCCATCGGCGAGCCGCTGTACGAGGACGTCCGCACCGCCATCGGCGAGGCCATGGAAAGCGGCAAGGGTCCCTTCAAGGCCTGGCCGACCGTCGTCGGTGGCCGCTACGGTCTGGGTTCCTGCGAATTCACCCCGGCCATGGTCAAGGCCGCCCTCGACAACCTCAAGGCCGACCAGCCGAAGAACGACTTCACCCTCGGCATCTACGATGACGTCACCAACACCAGCCTGGCCTGGGACGAGCACTTCGAGCTTGACGCTGATGGCGTCAAGGAATGCCTGTTCATCGGCCTCGGTTCCGACGGCACGGTCGGCGCCAACAAGAACTCCATCAAGATCATCGGCGACGAAACCGACAACAGCGCCCAGGGCTACTTCGTCTACGACTCCAAGAAGGCCGGCACCTACACCATCAGCCACCTGCGCTTCGGCCCCAAGACCATCCAAAAGCCCTACCTAATCAGCCACGCCGACTTCATCGGCTGCCACAAGTTCAGCTTCCTCGAGAAACTGGACGTCCTGGCCTGGGCCCGCACCGGCAGCGTCTTCCTGCTCAACAGCCCCTTCCCGGCCGACACCGTCTGGAACCACATCCCGCTGGAAGTTCAGCAGCGCATCATCGACAAGAAGATCCGCTTCTACGTCATCGACGCCATGGCCATCGCCGAGAAAGCCGGCATGGGCAACCGCATCAACACCGTCATGCAGACCGCCTTCTTCAAGATCTCCGGTGTGCTGCCGCAGGACGAGGCCGTCAAGCTAATCAAGAAGTACGCCGAGAAGACCTACGCCCGCAAAGGCGCCGACGTGGTGGCCAAGAATATCGCCGCCATCGACCTGTCACTCTCCGCCACCCACGAGGTCAAGGTCGGCGCGGCCGACAGCAAGCACAAGATGCTCACCCCGGTGCCGGCCAGCGCCCCGAAATTCGTGCGCGAGGTGATCGGCGAGATCATCGCCAACCGCGGCGACAAGATCAAGGTCAGCCAGATGCCCGACGACGGCACCTTCCCCACCGCCACCACCCAGTACGAGAAGCGCAACATCGCCGAGAAGATCCCCGCCTGGGACGAAAACCTCTGCATCCAGTGCGGCCAGTGCTCGATGGTCTGCCCGCACGCCTGTATCCGCCTCAAGTCCTACCAGGCCGACGCCCTGAAGGGCGCCCCGGCCGGCTTCAAGAGCGCCGCCGCCAAGGGCAAGGAATTCGACGGCATGAAGGCTACTCTGCAGGTCGCGCCCGAGGACTGTACCGGTTGCGGCGCCTGTATCAACATCTGTCCGGTCAAGGACAAGGCCGACCCGAGCCGCAAAGCCATCAACTTCGTCGACCAGCTGACCGTGCGCGATACTGAAGTAGCCAATTGGAACTTCTTCCTGTCCATCCCCGAGACACCGAACTTGAACCTTGGCACCATCAAGGGCGTGGCCATGAAGCGGCCGCTCTTCGAGTTCTCCGGCGCCTGCGCTGGCTGCGGCGAGACCCCGTACATCAAGATGATGACCCAGCTGTTCGGCGACCGCGCCGTTATCGCCAACGCCACTGGCTGTTCGTCCATCTACGGCGGTAACCTGCCCACCACCCCCTACTGCCAGCGCGCCGACGGCCGCGGACCGGCCTGGTCCAACTCGCTGTTCGAGGACGCCGCCGAGTTCGGCCTGGGCATGCGCATGAACTCCGACAAGTTGGCCGAGTACGCCCGCGAACTGGTTAGCGCCAACAAGGCTGCCATCGGCGCTATGGCCGACAAGCTGCTGGCCAATCTACAGGCCGACGACGCCGCCATCGAGGCCCAGCGTGCCGATGTCGCCGACCTCAAGAAGGCTCTGAACGGCAAGAAAGACGCCTGGGCACAAGAACTGCTGAATGTCAGCGACCACCTGATCAAGCGCTCGGTCTGGATCCTCGGCGGTGACGGCTGGGCTTACGACATCGGCTTCGGCGGCCTTGACCACGTCATCGCCAGCGGCCGCAACGTCAACCTAATGGTCCTGGATACCGAAGTGTACTCTAACACTGGCGGCCAGGCCTCCAAGGCCACCCCGTTCGGCGCCGTTGCCAAGTTTGCCATGGCCGGCAAGGACATTGGCAAGAAGGACCTGGGCATGATCGCCATGAGCTACGGCTACGTCTACGTGGCCCAGGTGTCCATGGGCGCCAACATGAACCAGGTGCTCAAGGCCATGCGCGAAGCCGAAAGCTACAATGGCCCGTCCATCATCATCGCTTACAGCCACTGCATCAGCCACGGCATCGACATGATGAAGGGTATGAACCAGCAGAAGACTATCGTCGACTCCGGCATCTGGCCGCTGTACCGCTATGACCCGCGTCTGGTGGCCGAGGGCAAGAACCCCTTCCAGCTGGACAGCAAGGAGCCGCAGCTCGACAAGATCGCCGAGTTCATGGCCAGTGAAACCCGCTTCCAGACCCTGCGCGCCGCCGACCCGACCCGGGCCGACATGCTGATGGCCAAGGAACGCGCCATGGTGGAGAGGCGCTGGAAGGAATACAAATACCTCAGCGATCGCCCATTCTGACGAAGGGCGATCGCGGGCCCGAGTTCAACCGGATATGCTGCGCATACCGGTTAACTCGGTGCCGGGGTTGATATGAGAAACTAGCAAGGCCGCCCTACCGGGGCGGCCTTGCTGTTTCCGGCTGGCGCCGTCTGGGGAAATGGGAAAAACTCGCACGGGACGCCCTCGTAGGGCGGCCTTGCTGTTTCCGACTGGCGCCGTCTGGGGGAAATGGGAAAAACTCGCACGGGACGCCCTCGTGGGGCGTCCTGTGCTGT
>MIAR01000040.1:0-13693 GCA_001829185.1 Spirochaetes bacterium GWB1_60_80 | reverse complement strand
GGTGGGGGGGGGGGGGGGAGGATCGGCGGGGTCTAGAAGATACCGCTGCCTAGGGTCAGGCTGAAATTCAGGTTAATGGCTGGGCCATCGTTAAGAATTATGTATTCACTTTGATTGGGGCCAAAGACGAACGTTACCGAGAGTGAGCTGCTAGCGCCGCTAAACCAGCGGTAGGATAGGCTGGGCTGGATGAAGCCGGATAGATCGGACAGGTTGGTTAGGCAGAATAGGGACGCGCTCAGGTCGTTTATTAAAAAATCACTGCGGTTTAGGCAGGCGGCGGCGTAGTGTTGGCCCGAATTAGCAACAACGGCTTTTAGAATTGGGGTTGGCAGCGAGGGGATGGCCGCGGCTTGATCCAATAGTTCCTGGCGCCTGTCTGGCGCATAGCCTTCGCCGTCAAACAGGTATTGGGCGGCTAGGCTGATTTTATGCTGGCTGTTATTGTATTGCAGACCGGCACTGCCTTTAAAAAAGAATGAACTATCATCGCTTAGCATAACCGGAGCCAGGGGATTTGGAAGCAGCGAATCGATCCATTGGCGGTCGGAGCCGTGGGCGAAATAGGCTTCGCCAAAGATACTGACTTGCCCCAGCGAGCCGCTAGCGGTCAGTACGCCGCGTAAGGGTCGATCGTAATTATACCAACCGCCGACGCCTAGCTCCCAACCGCCAACCACAAACTCTGCTTTGGCCGCAATGGCGGTGTCTTCGGGTTTGATATCGGGTCCGGGGAATATGGCGTAGGCCCACAGATTATGCTGGCTGCCGGAGATGGGTAGATGGACGCGGAGGGCTACCGGGCCTTCGCGCTGGACGGTCGGGTTTTGCGGATCAATCACTTGCAGGTTGATAATGTCAGCTGGGCTGAAAAAATAACCCACACCCCAATTGATAGTTTGTTTGCCAAAGCGGAAAAAGACTTGATCGTTCCAGTTAAAATCACTGAACAACTCAAAGACCTGCAGGTTAAGCGCGCCAGCTTCATCGATAAAAGGCCAGCCGGTCTTCAGAGAGCCATAGAAGCGGCTTTCAGCCGTCGGTCGGGCATCAAAATATAACAAGGCTTGCAGTGTCGGCGTCAGGCCATACTGGTCGGCTGGCAACACCAGGCCGTCAGTCCAAGGCTGATACCACTGGGCGGACAGATTCAAGAAGCCGCTAAAACTGCCGCCAATGCGCACTGCCTCACTGATTAAAAGACTGTCGGCTACATTGCTGTCAGAGGCCGGGTCGATTTCTTCGACGATTTCGTCCGAACCAAACAGTTCGTCTTCGTTTACGGTAATATCGCTGGATTGAGCCACGGCAAGCTGCAGCCCGGTCGCCCAAAGCAGCCCGGTCGCCAATAGTCTGGTCAGGTTTTTCATCGGTTTACCTGCTCCAGGTAGGCTTTGCTGAAGACCCGGTCGGGCAGCGTGGCAATCGATTGTTCGGTCATGGTGATTTGGCTGCGCTCGCCGGGATTGAGTTCGTCAATAATGAGAAGCTGCGACGGCACCAGGCGCCCGCCGATATTAGCGTAGCGAGGAAACAGGCTGGTGCGCAAAAGACGGCCGGAGACGCTGAAGGCTTCTTCCTTGAGCAGCATGATCTGATCCTTGCGCACGTAGAGTTTGAGCCGGTCGTACGGGACATCGCTGGTTTTGGCTTCCAGTTCCAGGATCCAGACAGCAATTGAGCCAACCCGGCCTTCGCTGGTGGCGATGACATTATAGTTATCCGATAGTTTGCTGCTTATTAGATCACTGTTTTTGGCTTCGCTATTCTGGATGTTTTCCTGGATGGATGAAAAAGAAAACTTGCGGCTGACCGGATCGTAGAACCAGACATTATTATCTTCGCGTAAATAGCCCTGGCCCTTATTGACTTCCGGCAGGATAACCAGCATGGTAAACAGGTTCAGGCGGTCACGCCGGAAGATACGCACCTGGGTGACATTATCTCGCTCTCCCGGCTTTTGGGAGACTATGGTGTAGAGGGCGCTAAAGTCGTCATTTCCAAAATCGTCGATCTGGTCCAGCTCCGCCAAAATGGCAGTGACGTCCTGGGCGAGCAGGCTGCACAGACTCAGCATAAGCAAGGTTACTAATAATAATAAACGTTTCATGGTACACTCCTCATCGGGGGCCAGCGATGGACCTTCGTCCAGCTGATCGTAATTTTTCGGGCAGCTGCGGCCTGCCCGACCTGCAAGTAAAAGGTTTCCCTTAATTCTGCGTGCGCAAGGCGACCGCCGGACTGAGCTTGGCAGCCTGACGGGCCGGAAAACTGGCCGCAAACAGCGTCAAGAGCATGATGATTAAAACATTAACGGCTGCCCGGGCCGCTGGCAGATAAAAAGCCAGGTGTCCATTGTTCATGAACAGCGAAAGCGGTGAATCAAGACCAAAATTGATCAAGGACAATCCGCCCATAATGAGTAGGGCCGACCCAATGCCGACGAGCGCGCCACCTAAGGCCAGAAAGAGGGCTTCAAACAGGAAGAGCCAAGAAACAGCCTTAGCTTGAATACCGACGGCGCGCATAGTGCCGATTTCACGGATGCGTTCAAACATGATCATGCGGAAGGTGTTGGTAATGCCCACCATCACAATGGCGAACAATACTATTAGAATTACCAGGCTGGCTTTATCAAGAATCTGGATGAGACTTTGCATTTGTTCCATGAAGTTATTTACCGTGGTAACACGATATTTACTTCCTTCCCAGCTGTCTTTAAGTTGTTGCCGGATCATAGCCTGGAAAGGAGTGATATTTCCTTTTTCGTCCATCACTTCGCGCTCAAAGACCTGCACCGCCTGGCTGAGTGCGTTGTGCAGTTGGTTGGCGTACAATTCGGCTTTCCGGATATCGTCAATCATGATGTCTAGTTCTACATATTGACCAGCCGGGATATCGAGCAGCTCATTGACATACTCAAGCGACGCATAACTGAAAATCTGCCCCAGAAAGCCCGTATCGTAGCTGATACCGGTGAGGATATATTCGCCGGCGTTACCCTGACCATAGATCGTCTGGTTTTGTACCAGGATCCGGTCGCCGATCTGAACATTGAGTTGCTCGGCCAGCTTTTCATTCAGAATCAGACTGCGCCGTTCCAAGCTGTCCCAGCTGCCTTCCTTCAGGCGAAGGCGGTCCGGCAGGAAGCTTTCTCCCTGAAAGTCCACCCCAGCGATGGTCACACTCTGGCGCTTCCCTTCGAAAATCAGGTCGCCGCTAAGAACGCTGCGCCGGGAAAGGTGCTCAACCGGAATACCGCTAGCGTTCAACGCCTCTAGCAAGGCGCTGTCATCGCGAATGATCCGAATGGTTTCCCGATTGTCGTCCTGCTCGTTGCCTTCAATAAAAATGTGGCCGGCCAGCAGGTAGGCCATGTTGCGAGAAACATTGACGGAGAAAGCACCGGCAAAGCCGTTGATCAAACTGACAATCATGATGCCGAAAGCGATGGCGCCACCCAACAGGAAACTGCGCTTTTTTTGGCGACTCAGATTGCGCAGGGCTATAATAATGGAAGTTTTCATGGCATTTCCTTATTCAGATTGCATGGCACGCACTGGCTGAATGCGCAGGGCAACGGTTACCGGGTAAAGATGCGCCGCCAGGCCGACTACGACAATCAGGATCAGCGAGCCGATGATTGAACCAGCGGTTATAATCGGGCGTAGATAGCCGCCGCCGAATACTACGCTTAATATTTCGTTACTAGCCGGGATGCGCAGGAGCCACAGTAGTCCGTTAATCAGCAGAGCCAGACCTATGCCAATCAGGCCAAAGAAGACCGACAGTACCGAGGTTTCGGCCATGAACAAGCGGCGGATAAACTGCTTGCTGCCACCGATGGCGCGCATGGTCCCGATTTCGCCACTGCGCTCGATGATCGAGACAATCAGGGTATTCATGATGATGATGATAACCACCACCGCTAATATAATAACCAGGATAATGAACGTAACCCGCAGCGTATCTACCGACGCGGCGTAGGGACCAGCTGCCACCTTCCAGCCGCCGGCCGTCACGGCCAAGCCTTCGGCGGCAAACCACTGGTTGAGTTCGGCGATTATCAGTGACGTCTGAAGCGGATCGACAACGCGCAACAGCAAGCTGTGCCAGGCGCCGGTATCGGCCAAGTTCAGGCTTTCGCGCCGGCTGGTATCGCCCAGGACAGAATCGACATCGAAAGCCTGAACACTGCCCATCGTTTCTTCGACGGCAAAAGAGTCATTGCTAAACAGGCTGTCAAAATCCGTCAGCTCCAACATTGCTGTTTCGTTACCACTTAGCTGATAGCCTTCGTTGGCACCGACCGTCATGTGGTTGATTACCCGGACATTGTTGATATCCATGTAGGCGATTTCTTTAGGCGCGACGCTGTCGGCCAAGGGCTTGAAAACGCCAATCAAGGGCAGGCTGCGCAGCCGCATGCCGGAAGAACTGAATCCTTGAATCAGGATTTCATCGCCAATCTGGATAGATTCACGGCGCAGTCGCTCAATGGCCTGACGGTTGTCGCTGGAGATCATGATGCCAGGCTGACCCGGCTGCAAAAAAGTGCCATCCACCATTTCCAGCTGCCGGAAGAGTTGCCAATAGTTGGAGGCGTCGATACCGAAAAAGAAAGCAAACAGGCTGCCAGGTCCATCCCCATCGTCTGCTTCAGCCCCGTCAAGCAGACTGGCCTTGTCGGCGTCTTGCATGTACACGCCCATGCCGCTGGTCATGGCCGTCCAGGCCTGAATGCCGTCATGAGCCTGAACCTTGGCCAAAACGCGTTCATAGTCGGGGATGATGGGCGTAGCCTCATTGCCGCCCATGCTTTGGACGCCAAAGATGGATACCGGGCCGTTGGCTCGTCCGCTGATAATAATGTCACCGGTGTAGTTCTCGGTAAAGGAGCGGCGGATGCCGATGTTCGAGGCTTCCAGAAAAGCGTTACCCATAATCAGAATCAGGATGCCCAGAGCCAACAGACTACCCACAATGATGCTTTTAGCCTTGTGCTCCAGTAGGTTGCGAAGGGCTATGCGTATGGTTATCGGCATGTTAAGCCCCCGCGCTGACGGCAGCTTGGCTGGTATCGCTCCGGCGGTAGTTTTCGGTAATCAAACCATCACGTAAGCGGATGATATGGTCGGCGATCTCGACGATTTTGCTGTCGTGGGTACTGAAAATGAAGGTGGTTTCCAGCTCGCGGTTGATGCGTTTCATCAATTCAATGATCTGCTCGCCGGTAGCGCTATCCAGGTTGGCCGTCGGCTCATCGGCCAAAACGATTTCCGGCTTGGTAACCAGGGCACGGGCGATGGCGACACGCTGGCGTTGGCCGCCCGACAATTCGTTCGGCTTGTGCTTGCGCCAGTCGGCCAGGCCGACTTCTTCGATCAGGTGGTTGATCCAGTCGGCCTTTTCGGCCTTGCCCACCCGGGTTTTACCGAGCAGCAGCGGGAATTCAATATTTTCCCAGACATTTAGCACCGGAATCAGATTAAATGACTGGAAAATGAATCCGAGCGTCTCGTGGCGCAACCTGGTCAGTTCTTGGTCTTTAAGTTTGGAAGTCGGCCGATTATCAATCAAAACTTCACCGGCGCTGGCCTGGTCGATCAAGCCTATCATATTGAGAATGGTGGTTTTACCCGAACCGGAAGGCCCGGCGATTGAGATAAAATCACCTTTTTCAATGCTAAAACTGACCCCTTTGACAGCGGGTACCTCGACTTTACCCAGCTGGTACACCTTGTGGACTTCCCGCAGCTCAACTATGCCCATAAATGCTCCTTTCGCATGCAAGCTTCCGCTTCTGCCGGAATGTGCGGTTTGCCTTTTGGCTTGCATCAATATTGCAGACATAATACGGAAATTCGCGGCGCCAGACAAGGATATTGGTTGTCGACTTTGTAAATATCGCCTTCTCAAGCCCGACAGACTCCTAGTTCTGCAGCTAAATTACAGACCTTCCAGGCTGACAACCCCAACCGGCTCGAGAGCGGAACCGAGTCAGTCGATTGGTTCGACTACCGCCAATTCCCAGTCAAAATGAGCGCGATGCTTGAACAGGCGGGTGGGTCGAGACTTAGTCATACGGTAGGCTGCCCAGAGTGCAGCGTCGAAATAGGCTGGTATGGGCGGAATGGTTGTGACAGCTGCTGACTGGTCTGCTATCTGGTTGCTGACACCATTACCGCTCAGGCTGCCATTCAGGCCGCCGGGCTCGAACAAGTGGTTCCAACTGGCTACCCGTAACTCGGGCCGGCCGGCTTCACCAAAAGCTTCGCGCCGTGGTTCGTGGCTGACCGAGAAGGCTGCCGGATCATAGCCGGCCGGCCGCTCGTACCAGACTTCCTCGATCTGCTGGCCGGCAGGGTCAAGCACGCAAACTATCAGCTCGACGTCGCCGTTGCCGAACATCAGCCGCTGTAGCGACAGTCCGCCGGTATAGACTAGGCGATTGAGAAGTGGCAGGAAACCAGAGTTGGCGTTGCGCTCGAAGGCCCAGACCGGATGGTAGGCCAGGTGCAGGCGTCCGTCTGGCGAAATGGCCGCCCGGTAGTAAACGGCCTCCAGAATACCGTATTCGGCCGGGACATGGAGGAGCGGCGCAAAGCGCGCGGCTATCGCGTCGTCGCGAACCGCCTGCCAGCCGGCGGGAAAAACTGGTGACGGTCCGACGGGCAATATAGCCAAGGCGGCCACACCTAGCAGGGCGGCAGCTGCCAGAATCATGAGAATTATCAAATATCGACGTGACTTTTTCATTTCTTCAATCCTTCCCGGCCGGCGCCCTCGAAGCGCTTCTAGCCGTCTTCAATATCGAATGCGCGAATCAAGCCCAAAGTGGGCCAAGTCAAGGGCACCGAGCGTGAAGCAGTAGAGCCCCGCCACAATGGTAAAGAAGCCGCATAGCAATGGCACGTCATTCACGCCTAGGCCTGCATCAACACCTGACCAAGACCGGGCCGGGCGATGACTTTTTCTACCAGAATATCGCCGGTGATGGCCTGGACCACTCCCAAGGCGGCCACCGTAACCAGGGCTGGGTCGGCGACAGGTTAGCCAGCAATATTTTATTAACATCTTATGATGTTCCGTTTGACATGACGTAGGCCGACCGGGTCAGATTGAGTCCGTACTGACATTCCAGGCTGACGGGACCTCGGCGCGATAGGCCGCGATATCCGCTTCGGCCTTGAGTTCGGTGTTGCCCATCACGGCACCGGCAACCTGCTCCCAGATGGTTGACCGGATCGACACTTCATCTTGGAAATTGACGATGGCGCTGGCCAGGAAAATGGCGCAGTACCATGTAAAAAGGGCCAATACTATGCGCTTGGCTACATACCGGGCCAGGCTGTTTTTGTATGCAAACGTGGGCGCATGGCAACTCCGCTATCGGCAATGCATCGGGTGGCTGAGCCGCCCCATTTAAAAATAAAAACGCGCCGGGCCCAGCACAAGCTGTCCCGGCGCGCCGTATTCACAATTCACTAATCAACTGGGGGCCGGTTAGCGGTAGCACTGCCCTAAAGCCGTGCCGCCGCCGGGCAAAATCAGATTTCCTTCCAGCGCCGGCAGGCGTGGAGGTGGCCGCCACCGATATCCATCAGCTCCGGTTCCGCTTCGTTAATGCATTCATCCTTGGTAAAAGGGCAACGGGTATGGAAGCGACAGCCGCACGGGATATTCGCCGGCGACGGAATTTCACCGGAGATCGGAACTTCCTTAATGATGTCCACCTTGCCGCATTCCGGTTCCGGCACGGCGCTGATCAGGGCGCGAGTGTACGGATGGAGCGGGTTGTCGATGACCTCGTCGGCCGGTCCCATCTCAACGATGCGGCCCAGGTACATAACCGCGATGCGGTCGGTAAAGTAACGGGCCGTCGAAAGATCGTGAGTGATGTACAGGTAGGTCAGGTTCAAGTGGCGCTGAACGTCCTTCATCATGGCCAGGATCTCGGCGCGGGTAGACAGGTCGATCATGGAGACCGGCTCGTCGGCTACCAGCATCATCGGGTTGAGGATCAGGGTACGCGCCGTGGAGACGCGTTGGCGCTGGCCGCCGGAGAGCATGTGCGGGTAGCGGGTGATGAATTCTTCAGGCGGATTCAGCTTCACTTCCTGCAGCGCCTTGAGGATCATGGCCTCATGCTTTTCGCGGTCGCCCTCGATCTTGTGGATCTGAAGCGGCTCACGCAACACGTCCTTAATCTTGAAGCGCGGGTTCATGGAAGCGTAGGGATCCTGGAAAATCATCTGCACTTCCCGCCGGTAGCGGATGGTCCGCTCGCGGGTGGAATTGGTGACGTCTTCCTCATTGAAGATCAGCTGGCCGGAGGTCGGCTCGAGCAGCTTCATGACCAGCTTGCCGGTGGTGGTCTTGCCGGAGCCGGACTCGCCGATCAAACCGAAAATCTCGCCGCGGCGGATATTGAAGGTCAGGCCGTCGACGGCCTTGATAACCCGCTTCGGCTTGCCGACCAAGGACTTGAGCAGAGTCTGGTGCGGAATGAAATGTTTCTTGAGATCTACTAGCCTGAGGATGTTGTCGTTGTCGTTGATACTCATTTCGTACACCTCCAGCAGGCCACCATGTGCCCAGGTTCAATCTCGATCAGCGGTGGCTCCACCTCATGGCACTTGTCCATGACCACATGGCAGCGGGGATGGAAGCGGCACCCCGAAGGCGGGTTGATGAGATCCGGCGGGGCGCCCGGGATGAAGGCCAGCGTGTCGACCTTCTTCTTGAGCAGCGGCGTCGCGGCCAACAGCTTCTCGGTGTAGGGGTGCATCGGCCCCTGCTTGCCGTAAATCTGCTGGTTGGTGCCCAGCTCGACGATCTTGCCGGCGTACATGACGCAGATCCGGTCGCAGATTTCAGCCTCAAGCGCCAAGTCGTGCGTAATGAAGATAAAGGACAGGTCGAAGGTCTTCTTCAATTTCTTGAGCAGGTTGACGATCTGCGCCTGGACGATCACGTCCAGGGCGGTGGTTGGCTCGTCGAGGACGACCAGCTTCGGCTTGAGGAACAGGGCGGTGGCGATAACCACGCGCTGCTTCATGCCGCCCGACAACTCATGAGGATAGCGCCCAGCGACTTCGGGCGGCAAGCCGACCAGGCCCAGGTATTCCCGAATCAGTTCCTCAGCCTGCTTCTTGTCCATACTGCGGTGTTCCTGGAGGGTTTCCAGCATCTGCTTACCGATGGTGTACACCGGCGTCAGGCAGTTCATGGCGCCCTGGAAGACCATGGAGATCTGCTCCCAGCGCACATTCTTGCGGACATAAGCTTCGCTCATGGCCATGATATCTTGCCCGTCGATGAATATCTGGGAGCCTTCTTCGATGCGGCCGGGCGGGGCCGGCATGCGCAGCAGCGCCACGCCGGTGGTGGTTTTGCCGCAACCGGACTCACCGACCAGGCCAAGTGTCTCCCCCTTCTTCAGGGTGAAAGTGACATCATCCAGGGCTTTAACCGCCCCTTTCTGCGTATGGTAATAAAGACGCAGATTCTTTACGTCAAGGATGTTTTCCATACCTTACCTCGTTCTCAGTTTGGGATGCAGAATCTTGTCCAATGCCTGTCCCAAGAAGGCAAAAGTCATGCCCAGCAACGCGATGGCCAATCCCGGTGGTACAACCCACCACCACAGGCCATTGAGCACGGCGCCACCAGTGACTGCGCCTTGCAGGATCTGGCCCCAGGAAATGATGCTTGGGTCACCCAGACCAAGAAGGCTGAGCGACGCTTCGGCCACGATTGCGCCCGGTACCGACAAGGCCATCAGCGAGAAGGCGTACGGCAGCAGCAGCGGCGCCATGTGCTTGAAGATAATGCGACCATGGTTGGCGCCGAGGGCCTTGGCGGCCTCGATGTAGGTTTCTTCCTTGATTTGCAGGGCCATGGAGCGGACCACCTTGACGGGCCCAACCCAGTTGAAGATCACGAAGGAACCGATCAGTATCCAGATGCTCCGGCCGATAAAGGCACTGATGATGATCAGTATCGGCAACACCGGCATGGAGATGAAAATCTCGAAGATGAACGACATGACGGCGTCCACCCGGCCGCCAAAGTAGGCGGTGATGATACCATAGAAAACGCCGACGATAACCGAGATGGCGCTGGTCACAAAACCGATCAACAAGGCCCACTTCATGCCGGCCACCAGGCCGGTCCAGATGTCACGCTTGCTGGTGTCGGTTCCCATCAGACCGGAAACCCGCCCAATGACAAGCAATGCCGGATCCTCGAACTTGGTAGCAGCCGAGAGGGTGGACTGGATGATCCGGAAGGTATAGACGCCATGCAGCGGCTCGGGCTCGCGCATCAGGCCGGGGATGGCCTTAGCGAACATCAGGTTGGTCGGGCGCAGTTGGCTAGAATCGACCGTATAGATGACTTCCTCGCTCTCAAACATGCGCGCCCAGGTAACTAGCGCACGCTGGGCCCGATTGGCCACCGAGTAACGCAAGCCTGAAACGGGGACGGTCACGTCCGAACCTTCGGGCAGGTTGACGACCATGCCATCCTGCGGCAGGTTGAGGTGCGGCATGACGATGACTTCGCCATCGGGACGCTCCACCTCGATCTCGTAGGCAGCCGTATCGTAACCGGTGCCCTGAAAGATGATGTCGACCGGCGGCAGGTCGTAACGGTAATCGTATTCAAAGGCATAGGTGGTTACCATAAAATCTTCGTTGCGAGTCTCGGTAACCTCGAAATCTTCGATAACCGCGCCGACAGCGCCTTTCTGCCGGGCGAACAAGTTGGTCCAGACCGGCTTGGCGCCGGCCGATCCGTTTTCCCAGTACTCAAGTTTGCGCCAATTACCTTCCACGTCGCTGAAGGGGGTGAGCAGCGGTTGGAAGATGACGACAGCGAGAGCCAAACCGAGGATGATCAGGCTGAACACGCCGGCCTTCTGCCGGATAAATTCGCCCCAGAATTCGCCCACTGCGGACTTGAAATCTTTGAGGGTCATGCCTTGCCTCCTACTTTGATGCGCGGATCCAGGAAGCCGTAGATCAGGTCAAGAATCATTAGACCCACCTGGTAAATGCCGATAGTGATGGCCAAATTCCCCATCAGCACCGGCGTGTTGTTCATTTCTAGCGCAATCCAGTATAAGCGGCCCAAGCCTGGCCAGTTGAAAATACCCTCAAAAATCAGGCCGCCGCCGATGGAGCCCAGAAGGGTGAGCAGCACCATGGTGACCAATGGCGGTGCGGCGGTGCGCATAGTATGGCCGAACAGAATCTTGCGCTCCGGGATACCGCGGGCCCGGGCCGACATGATGAAATCTTCCTGCAGGATGCCCAGCACAACATTGCGGATGGTGTACGCGCCGCCCCAGAAACCGAGCAGGACGAGGGTCATCATCGGCAGGATCAGCTGCCAGAGCAGGAAGATGCCGCGACTGAGTCCCGGGAAGCTTTCGATGCTCGAACCCGGCGACGGGAACAGCTTGAATTTGTAGACGAACAGCATGATGAGCATCATGCCCAGCCACCAAGACGGCATGCCGTACACGATCAGGGTGACCAGGCTGGTGCTTCGATCGAGCCGGCCACCAGGCTTGCGCGCCTTCACCAAACCCAGGCTGATCGAGATGATCAGGATGAAGGCCGACGACGTGGTGAATAACAACAGCGTATTTGGCAACGCTTCACCGATGATGTCGATAACCCTAAGGCTGCCGGTCGAGGCCTTCAGCGCCGGATTGTTCGAATCGCCAAACTGGAACGTGATGGCCCGGAAGGTCTGCTCCAGGATACGCTCGATCAGCGGGCGGTCAAGCTTGTACTGCTTGATTTGCTGGTCGTAGACGTCCCGGCGGATGCTTTCCAGCTGGGCCGCGCTCACGTTGGTCAGGCGCATCGTGTAGGCTTTGACATACTCATTTATCGCCGAGTGCTGGATCTTCTCGTTTACCGAGTTGTTCAACACCGAGGTAATAAACATGAGCAAGCAGAAGATAACCACACCGCGAATTATGCGGTTAAGTGCGTACCACTTGTACATATCCCCACCTATGCATAGTTTGTTTTATCTTCCGGGTCGGGGCCAGCAGGCCTGTCGTCGGAAGAATGGCAGCTCAAACGAGCCACCGTATATTGCAAGGATGGCACGCCATCCAGACAAGCACAATCGAATCGGGCCACAGCACACTGACAGACCTATTACCCTCTTCACAACCAGTCCCCAAATGAACCGGAATCAGAAGTGCCATGAGGAAAGATATCTTCGTCCGCTATTTTCTCCCTACACCGATGTTTGCAGGATGATGAAAAACCGCTGCCGAACCGCATCCCACCCGAAGAAGTTGCCGTATTGTAAGGGCTAACTCCAAAAAATGCAACAAAAAAATATATCTTTTTGAAACAGCGGTTTCAGTCGTTGAAAACGGCCCAAAATCGCTGCTAATAAGTCAAAAATATCCATATTGTACCAGGAAATTATTCGACAGCCACCAACTCCAGCTCATAGATGATAAAACTGTTCGGCGGGACGAAGCCATCGCCGGTACGGCCGTAGCCAAGCTCTGGCGGGATGGCTACCACGCGGCTTTCGCCGATTTTCATGCCCTCTACTGCCCGATCCAGACCGAAGGTGATCTGGCCGGTGCCCAGTTCCAGCTTCAATTCCTGGCCGTTGGTGGCGCTGCTCTCGAAAATCAAGCCATCTGGTAAAATTGCCTTGTAATTGAGGGTAACCAGATCGCCCCGTCGGGCGCTTGTATCGCCGCGACCCTCGGCAACGATGGCCTGGAACATGCCCTGACGGGCGGGTTCCAGCTCTGGCCAGCGCTGTAAAATGGTGGCAATGACGGCCTCGCGGCTGTTCTGGCTGGCGACGCGCACTTCGCTGGAGGCGGCGTTTATCAAAGCCTCCCAGGTAGCCTGGTCGGAGCGGAACTGGCTGGCTGCCTCGCCGACGCGGACGATGCGGATACTGCGAATGGCGTCGCCAGTCTGAAGCTTGTCCAGAACCTCAATACCGTGAATGACGCGGCCAAAGACGCTGTAGCGGCCATCTAGATTGGGTGTCGCCTTGAGCGTAATGTAGAACTGGGAGCCATTGGTATTGGGTAGCTGGTTGGCCATAGCCACGATTCCGGCGGCATCATGGCGTAGGTTCGGGTGGATCTCGTCCGGGAAATCATACCCCGGCCCCCCGGTGCCGTCGCCCAATGGGTCGCCACCCTGGGCCACGAAATCCGCCACCACGCTGTGGAAGTTCAGGCCATCATAAAAAGGCTTCCCGTCCAGGCCATTGATAGTGCCCTCGGCCAAACCGACGAAATTACAAACGGTCATAGGCGACTTCTCGTACTCTAGGCGGATGGTCATCGTCCCTCGATTGGTGCGAATCTGGGCGAACAAGCCATCGGACAAGTCCGGCCCCGGCGCACAGGCCACCATGCCGACCACTAGCAAACCGAGCGCCACCATGGCACTACGCTTAAGACCAAACCACGATTGCATATCGCCTCCAAACACCGAAATTAAAATAAAAGCCGCCCCACCGGTTGAAACGCAACCGTGAAGGCGGCCGTAGTATACTGACTAGCACCAAAAAAGACCAGCCCGGCTTAACAGGTTGTTGAAAATTACACACCATTAACCAAAACAACCTCTGATTTTGATGTAAAAGACAAAATTATGATAGAATAACCGTTGATTTCAAAAGT
>MIAR01000039.1 GCA_001829185.1 Spirochaetes bacterium GWB1_60_80 | reverse complement strand
TTGGCAATATAACATCGTATAGGAATTATGTAAAACCTATATAAAACACATGGTATTACAATATTTGTATGCAATTTATAGATGCCGGGTCAGTAAGCTGAACAGCGCGCAGTTGTCGAAGGTCCCGTCCGGGTAGCCGGCGGCCGCCGCGTAGGTGGCTGGGGGCAGAGTTGCGGCCGTCCCAGGTTGCCTCGGGCCGATGGCCGCACCAGATAGCCGATGCCGCCGATGTCCTGTTGCCGCTTGGCCGCCAACGAGCATGGTGCCCGCTTGGCAAAACTTGCTACGGGCTGGTTTTTTGTGCCGGGAGTTTTTATCGTTCAAGTCGGAACAATTTGAGACGGCATACGCCATCTATGCCGACGGAGTCCTGGTCCCTAAGGCTGGCCAACTGGCCGCGCCGGTAGCTGACGAGCGCCCTGTCTGGGACGCCGATAGCTATCCTTTCCCCGCTCCGGATTTTTCCGGCCAGGTAGTGACGCTAGCAGGGTGTTGAAAAACGCGAATGCGGCTTTTCAACACTTCAAAAGCCGGTACAATTACGCAGCATAGCGCAAGCTATGCGAGGAATTGTTAAGGTTGTTGAGAAAGCAACCGGCTTTTTCAACAACCTGCTAGTGGTGCACGCTTCGGGTTTCAACGACAGTTTTTATGGTTTCACCCGTGCCTTTTCAGTCGGCGAAGAAGCGCTCCAAGCGCTACCGTCGGGGGATCGCCGCCGGCTACGAAATTTTTGTGGCGGGTATCATCTTGATAATGGCGCTGTATTACTTCATCGTCTGGATAACCCGACCAAGCCAGACGTCGTCCTGATGGCGCCGCTGATTTTCGTCTCGGCCGGCCTGCCCGTCATCCAGCTAGCCATCGTCGCGCTGATCACCTTCCTGTCCATCGTCTTGACGCGTTCTTACGCCGCCGCCTTCCGGACCGCCGAGCGCTTGGCCGTCGAACTACGCGACGCCGACAAATCAACGGAACGTTTCGTACCGGCGGCTTTTTTCGAGAGTCTGGGGCGCAAACACCGCACGGCTGTTGGGTTGGGTGAATTCGTCGAGATGGATATGGTCGTACTGTTTGCCGACATCCGCTCCTTTACCGGCATCGCCGACGAGTTGGGTCCGGCCGGGACCTTCAGCCTGCTCAACGACTGGCTGGCCCGGATAGGGCCGATCATCCGCGCCCGTGACGGCTTCGTCGACAAGTACTTGGGCGACGGCATCCTGGCGCTGTTTCCGCCGGACAAGGCCGACGTCGTGGCCTGCGCCGTGGCTAGGCAGGTCGAGACGTACCGCATCTCGGCCGACCGTATCGAGTCGGGCTTTTCGCCCTTCCTGGCCGGTTTAGTCCGGAGGTCAACTGGCTTAGCTTGCCTACCAGCTGCCCGGTGCGGTGGCGCTGGAATTTTCACCTGTTTGAGTATATATTCTGCAGCGAAATTGAATTTGCTACGGGATCAGCCGGGAGTAAGGGATGAAACGTCTACTATTAATTTTTTGTCTGGGTTTGGCCGGCACGAGCCTGGCCTTTGGCCAGGGTTTGTTGGCCTTGTTCTTCCCTCAGGGCGAACTGGAGCAGGTCGACCCGGCCGATATCCGAGTTTTTGAGCGTTGGCCGGATGCCTTGGGCTACTACTTCAATGGCCAATTGGGTAACGGTCTTTTCTGGCAACATTGGTTCGGCCTGTTTGGCGTGCAGCTTACGGCCGGCGGCCTGTTCAATCCCACTGGCGAACTGAGCCGTTTTTATGATTACCATGCACTGGCCCATTTTTCATGGCGACTGCATCAGTTTGAGTATCGCGGATTCATGGCTGGCAATCTGTATGGCCTGGCCATGGTGGGGCACCGCGGCTACGCTGAGTGGATAATAAGCCCGGGGATAGAAACATCGCCGGATGTCTGGGAGTATCCTGCCACGCTTGGTCCCCATCTCAACCAGCTATTTATCGGTTTGGGTGCGGGCGTGGAGTATGTTTCTTTTGAACACCTGGCAGCCAGCCTGGAGTTCATGTATGTCTGGTCGGTTCTGGACACCACCATCGATCTCAACATTGGCACCAGTCTGCGCTTCCGGTTCTGAGCGAGCGGGGTGGCGTGGATGGAATATTCAAGGAGTTGATATGAAACGTTTTAGCCTGTTATTGGCTCTTCTGGTGGTCGGGTTGACCACCATTGTGGCGGACGATACCCCGGTGGCGGTCCCTGAATCGTCGGTCTTTGACCGCTTTCCCGCCGCTCTTGGCGCCCAGGTGGTGCTGGCTCTCGACACCAACACCTTCTTAGGCGGCCTTTCCTGGCAGTACTGGTTTGGTCCAATCGGCCTCCAGGTTTCGGGTGGCGGTTTGGTAGCCAGCGATTCGAGCTACAATTATAATGTGTTCGGGTCTACCCAATTCCGGATGTACGGTGCCGATTTTAACCAGTGGTTTTCCGGTGCCCTTTACGGTAATGTCTTGCTCGGGCATAGCGGCAGCGGCGGAGCCAGCTTGGCTTATGTTCCGCGTCTCCATGCCGGCGTCGGTATCGGCATCGAGCTAGTTTTCCTGGAGCACTTATCGCCGAGCGTCGAGTTTCAGTACGTCAGCTCCATCCCGCTGGCGGGCGGCGAGGCCTTTAATCTGGGCTTTGGTCTGGGTTTTAGCCTGCGCTACCGCTTCTGAGGCGGTATCAGTCCTGCCCCAACAGGCGGCTCACCAGAGCCAGCCGGGCCGCCATGCCGGGTTTATCCAGCGGCTGCCAACTGGCCACCTCCACGCCGTCCTGCCGGAGTATTAGTGTATAGTTGATGCCGGGCAGGCGGCTGATGCAGTACCAGGCGGCCATTTCTGCGAAGTCCTCGGCCCAGTTCCAGCTGCCGTACAGCGAGGCGAAGCTGGTGTGGGCCAGTGCTTCGTACCGGCTTGGGATGGCTGCGTTGGGGCTGGCCTGTCCCAGGCCGTACGCCGTCAGCTCATTCCGGCTGGCGAACTCATTGACGGCGGTTGGCGTGTTGAAACCCTGCCAGGCTTGCCGTGAAAATTCGGTCGATTCAAGCTTGGCAAAGCCGAGTTCGCGCATGAAAAGGCCAACGCAGGGCGTAGCGTAATAGTGGTAATCGTAGATGTGCGACGCTTCGTGCAGCAGTAGGTGTACCAGGCCCCGGTAGTCATTGCCCAGGCGGTTGCCGATGCTATACGGCCCGGTCGCAAAGCTGGAGTTGTCACGTCTGGCGATCCAGTCGCCCAGACCGGTTTTCAATACCTGCGGATTGATGATCAGGACATTGCGGAAGCTGCCGTCCGCCGCCATGGCGAAATCGGCCATGCCGCCACCCTTGAAATTCTCCACGAAAAAGATGATGGCCAGATGCTCCTGCAGGCAGGTTTGGTAGACCGGCGGCAGCAATGCCAGCGTTTCGGCAAACAGACGGCGTTCTGCGGCGTCGGGTTCGTAGGGGCGGTAATCATCCACGCCGTCCATGGTCTGCAAGTAATTGATATAGAAGGCCGGCGTGGCGACAAGGCGTTCGATGACCGGTTTGTCCATCAGATCCGGGTAGCTGGCCAACTGCAGGGCAGGTTGGGTGGCGGCGTATTCGCGCAGACTGGGTTGGCTGTGCCCGCAGGCCAGGATCAGGCCGGCGATGAGGAATCCAGCCAGCGTCAGGCGGGCGGTGCGGGGGAGTCGACCCGTCGAATTTGCCGGCTCCGGACCAAGGTCATGGTTTTTCATTGAGTCCTCCTGCCTATTCACCGCTACCAGCGGCTCGCAACTATCAAAAATGATACTTTGATACTATCGCTAATGATACTTTGGGATTATACTGTAGCATGGCCTGAGCCGAAAAGCAGCAGGTCGCTCGGCTGTCGGCTGATTTGACTCGGCGTCCTGATCTATAAGTTGTTGTAATATATGTAATAAAAAAATATGAAGCGATGACGGTAAAATGCTGGGTATGTTGGCATGCTATCTGCGATAGACAGGGTGGAGGATAACCATGAAACAGATTACCAATCACAATGCTTTTGTCCGCGGCCTGCTGGTTCTTATGCTGGCTGGTGCCTTGGCCCTACCCTTGATAGCCCAGGAAGCCGGGGACGAAGAAGTTGGCCTGGCCGATGTCGTTTTGGCCCTGGAGCGGATCAGCGGTCAGTTGGCGGCCTTGGAAGAACCGGCCGACAGTCCGGACGATCATGAGGGGCTATCTATGGGTGGTGGCCCACGCTTTGATTTCCGTTACTTCCTGGATATGGGCACCATGAACGACTATCTGGCCAGCCGAGGCACCTATACGCCTTTTGCGGCTTACTTTCTGCCGATGGTCAACTCCGGCGGCGGCACTTGGCGCTTGAACATTACTCGTGAACTGCAGATTGGCTGGAACGCCTGGGGCGGCGGTTTGTCCAGTCTCGGCTTCCGCACCGGCGGCGTGGACATTGTCGATGCTGATATCGACGGTCAAGATGATTATTACAGCTACGCCAGCTACGGCATCAGCGTTAACGACCTCGTGGCGCAGTACAAGTTTACCTTGGCCGAGAACCGTTTTTATCTGGGAGTAGGAGGACTGGTTGGCTTGGCCAGCGAGTCGTTCTCGATTTCCCAGAACCAGCGCACCGTCATCAGTGGAGTGGTGGATGCCCTGACCGGCTCCAACGACTGGACTCGCCTACTGCTCGACACCGGCGCCTACCTCACCCTGCAGTTCCAGCCCGACCCGGACAACCGCTTTTTCCGCCTCAGCCTGAACGGCGGTTTCGACTATCCGATCGCCATTGGCGAATGGATGCCGTCGGCCGGTGTCCATCATGACGACCTAGTGCCGCCGGTCGCTTTCAATGCCATGAACTGCTGGGTCGGCATCGGCCTGGACTTCAACCTGTAATGGATCTGCTAGGCGGCTTGGCCGAGCTGGGCCGTCGGCTTTTAGTGGCCGTCGGCCTAATCACCCTGGTTAATGTCGGTTTTGAGGCAGCGGCCTGGCGGCAGCTAGCGCCCGACCGGGGGCGCCTGGAGGTGACCCTGTCTGGGGCAGTCAGCGGCGACTTGCTGGTCCTGGTCGGCAACGCCGTGCCGGTGGTGCTGGAGGTGACGGCTACCGCCTACCTGCCCGGCGGCCGGCGCCAGGCGCAGACTCGGCGCCACAGCCTGGCTTACCGCGGCCTGGACCGCAGTTTCGTGGTCGACAGCAACGGCCGGGAAAGCCGGCATGATGACCTGGGCGGGGCTATCGCTGCCGTGCAGCGCTTTACCTTCGAGTTTGAAGGCGTCCTGCCTGGCAGCATCGTGTTGCGCGCCGTCTTGCGCCTGCCCACGATTGCCGATCCAGCCGCGCCGGGCCGCTTGTGGCAGGGGCGCGAGCCGAGCCTGGTTTTCGAGCCGGGTAGGCCGTGAAGCGTTTCCTGCTTGTCTACACCGCCTTGGTACTGCTCTTTATCGTGATGCTGGGTTGGTTGGCCAGCCAGACTTTGGCGTTGGCTGGTCGGGTAGACGGCGACATTGTCGCAGGTGCCGCCGCCCAGGCGGACCCTGCCGGTTCAGCCTGGGCCGAGGCGGCCGACTTGGTTCGCCAACAGTACCTGGCGGCGGCGACCGAGGGCGAGCGCCTTGCCTGGCAGGCGATGGGCGTCGCCCTCGACGCTGCCAGCGCCAAGCTGTCCGAGGCGGCCTGGCGGCAGCGCAGCCAGGCCCAGGGTTTGGCGGCCTTTACCCTGTTTACGGCGCTGCTGGCGGTACTGGTGCTGCTGTCGCTGTGGCTGTTTGGCATGCGCGCCCTGGCCGAGCCGCTGCGGGTCTTGTCCCGGCGGCTGGAGGCCGACCTGGCCACGGGGCTACCTCAGCCCTTGCCGCCACGCGGCGCGGCCGAGGTGCGCGCGCTTTACACCTCGTTCAACGCGCTGTGCCGCGACTTGGCCGAGTACCGCCGCAAGGTGCAGTTGGCGGAGCGCGAGACTATCGGCCGCTACCTGATCCACGAGATGCGAAATTTGATAACACCCATTCCGCTGGCTGTGGCCGCGCTGCGCCGCTCGGCCGACGCGACGGCGCTCGACCTGGTCGACCGTCAGGCCGGCGCCATGGCGGCCTTGCTGGAACGCTTCCGCCACAGCTACCGTTTCCCGCCTATGCAGAGCGCTCCCTGCCGACTTGGCGCCTTGCTGGCTGGCCTGCCGGATATGGCTGATCCCCGGGTAAGGCTGGAACTGCCACCGGACTGGCCGGACGAACCGGTCATGGCTGATGGGCGTTTCTTGAGTCAAGCCATGGCCAATCTGCTGCGCAATGCCCTGGAGGCGCTGGCCGGACGGGTCGACGGCGGACAGGTCTGGGTCAGGCTGGCCATCATGGAAGGCGCTGTTGCCATCGAAGTGCGCGACAACGGCTGTGGCATGCCGGCGGAGGTTCAGGAACGCTTGTTTGACGAATGGTTCACCACCAAGCAGAAGGGCATGGGTTTGGGGCTGTCGTTTAGCCGGCGGGTGGCGCGGGGGCACGGTGGCGAACTGTCCATCGTTTCGGTTGCGGGGGAGGGCACGGTATGCACGATCAGTTGGCCGGCGGCGTCGCCATGAGCGGTCGCCGCGTTCTGGTGGTCGACGACGATCCGGGAATCCTGGCCGGGCTGGATTTGTTGCTGAAGGCCGAAGGCCTGACGACGCGCGGTTTCACCGCTTGGCAGGCCGCCGCCGAGGCTGCCCTGGCCGAGTGCGATTTGGCGCTGCTCGATGTCTACATCGGCAACCAGAACGGCCATGACGTGCTTAAACGCATTCTGGCCCTCGACCCGCTGCTGCCGGTGATCATGGTTTCCGGACAGGCTTCGCCGGAAGAAGCCCTGCGGGCGGTTCAGGCCGGCGCCTTCGATTTCGTCGAGAAGCCTTTCGCACCGGAGCGCCTGTTGCTGACGGCGCACAATGCCTTGCGCTGGCGTGAATTAAATGTTACTTTGCTGAACACCGCCGTGCCGGTGCGGGCCTCGGCGGCCATGCGGGCGGTCTGCGCCCAGGCCGCCCGCATGGCCCGGTCCGGGGCGCCGGTGCTGGTGGGCGGCGAAAGCGGCGTCGGCAAGGACCTGGTGGCCGGCCTGGTGCATGTCCTATCCGCCCGCTCTGAGCGACCCTTCGTGAAGCTAAACTGCGGCGCCATCGCCCGCGATTTGGCCGACAGCGAGCTATTTGGCCATGCCAGGGGCGCTTTTACCGGGGCCGACCGCGAGTACGCCGGCCGTATCGCCGCCGCTGCGGGTGGCACCCTCTTCCTGGACGAGGTGGGCGAACTGCCGGCCGCCGTCCAGGTCAAGCTACTGCGCTTCCTGGAGAACGGCGAGATCCAGCGCGTCGGCGAGACTAGTCCTCGTCGGGTGGACGTGCGCGTCATCGCCGCCAGCAACGTTGACCTGGCCGCGGCGGCTGCGGCTGGCCAATTCCGCCAGGACCTCTACTTCCGGCTGGCGGTGCTGCAGCTGGCGGTGCCGCCGCTGCGGGAGCGCCCGGCCGATATCCTGCCGCTAGTGCGTCACTGCCTGGCTCAGGTGGCCG
Source organism: Spirochaetes bacterium GWB1_60_80 (assembly GCA_001829185.1). Lineage (GTDB taxonomy): Bacteria > Spirochaetota > Spirochaetia > Treponematales > UBA12059 > UBA12059. The sequence goes on along the minus strand of MIAR01000039.1, from coordinate 59,598 downwards.
CCCGTGACGGCCGCCATCTGAGCCAGCTCGAGGCCGACGCCGAGTGCGCTTTGGAGGCCTATGCCTATCCCGGCAATGTCCGTGAGCTTAAAAATTTGGTGGAGCGGCTGGCCTGCCTGGGCCTGGCTACCATCGACGCGACGGCCGTAGCCGCCGCGCTGGGGACAGACCCCGTCCCCAGCGCGGCAGTGGCCCGGCCGCTGGCCAACTTGCTGTCGCGCACCCTGCCGCTGGCCGAAGCCAAGCTGGAGCTGGAGCGCGCCTATCTGGCCGCCCAGTTTGAGCTGCACGACCGCTCGGTCAAGGCCACCGCCCTGGCGCTGGGTCTCTTGCCCAACAACCTGTCGCGGCGCATGAAGCAACTTGGCATCGGCTGAAGCCGCCGCTGGCTGGCCTGGTCGCCCGGTTACCTTGGTCGCCAGGCACCGTTTCGGCCTTTTCAAGCTCCCTAATCCGGCTTAGACTCAACGTACCATGAAAATAATCGTCGGCCACAGCAACATGGACCTGGATTGCATCGGGTCGATGGTGCTGGCCAAGTACCTGTTCCCCGACCACGTCGCCGTCAAGAGCCATCTGGTGCACCCGATGGCTCGCAAACTGCTCAACTTGTACGAGAAGCGCCTCGGCTTCGTCAGCCTGCCCGAGCTGAAGGGTCAGGCTCTAAAGCGCATGGTGGTGGTGGACACGCGCTCCCAGGACCGCATCGCCGAGTACCTGCACGGCGTCAGCGACCTGTCGACCATCGAGTTCGAGGTTTTTGACCACCACCCGCCGGAGGGACGCGATATCCCGGGCGCCATCCTGCACCAGCAAGCCTTCGGCGCCAACACTACCCAGCTGGGCTTGGAATTGCACCGGCAGGGGGTGTTCATCGAGCCGGAGGACGCCACTATCGCCCTGACGGCCATCTTCGCCGACACCGGCAACTTCAGTCACGGCAACGTCCAGACCGAGGACTTCGAGGTGGCGGCCTTCCTGCTGGCTTCCGGTGCTTCGCTGCGCCTGGTCAAGGACTTTCTCAACCCACTACAGGATAACCAACAGCAGCGGCTGTTCTTCGACTTGCTGCAGCGCCTGGACCGGCAGCTGATCCGCGGCCATGTGGTGCAGAGCTGCTTCATGGAACTGGCCGATGATCTGTCCGGCCTAGCCGGGGTGGTCGAGCAGCTGTTTTCCCTGGTGCACTGCGATATCCTGCTAGCTTTCTTCTATATCGTCAGCAAGTCCAAGCTGATGATAGTCGGCCGTAATGCCAAGACCCGGGTATTCCTGAATGAACTGCTGGCTCCCTTTGGCGGCGGTGGACATGCCCAGGCAGCGGCGGCCACCGTCAAGACCGACGACGGTCGGGCTTTGGCCGGTCAGGTGCTGGCCGCCTTGACTAACAGCCTGGCGCCGGCCACCGCCGCCCGCAACATCATGAGCCACCCGGTCAAGACTATTTTCTCGGGTTACAGCCTGCTGCAGGCCTCGATGTACCTAGAAGGCGTCGGCCACACCGGCGCGCCGGTTACCGACGGCGCCGGCCGCCTGGTCGGCTTTCTCACGTTGCGCGACATCATGAAGGGGCGCAAAGGCAACCAGATGCATGTGCCGGTGACTACCTTCATGTCCCGCCAGGTGGTCAGCGCCGCGCCGGACACCCCGGTGCGCGACATTGACGACCTGATGTTCGAGCACAACATCGGCCACCTGCCGGTGCTGGATGGCGGCAACATCGTCGGCATCGTCAGTCGAGCAGACCTTTTGGAGTTTAAGCGCAGCGACCAGCGCCGCCATGAGGCCTCGACGGTCAGTTTGGAGCTGCTGATGTCCGACGCGGCCACGGCGGACTGATGTAAGAAAGCGTTTTATAACGAAAATCGATAAAAAAGGCATCGAATGGCAGATTTTACGCTGACAAAAATATAAGCTTGCGATATTATCATACCGGAACCTGGTTCCAATAATTCACCCTTGGTGAAAAAGAATATGTGGAGGATGTATGAAGAAGTTTTTTATTCTGGGATTGGCCATCGTGGCCGTGGCTCTGTCTGGTTGCGAGCTTTTGGATCAACTGTTTTATAATGCCGACCCGGTGGCCCCGACGGCTTTGCCGGCTTTTACCGGCGAGGTTGCCAGCACCAAAGATGAAATCGTGGCTGCTTCCACCATGGCCGTTGTTAGTGCTGGTACGCCGATCATGGCTAGGGCTCTGTCGCCGTTGATGCCGGTGATTCGTCAGGCCTTCCCCACCATTGACTTGCTGTACCGGCCGAGCGCCGCCTCCTCTCGTGTTATTACCCCGACGGGAGAGCTGGAGTTTGATGCAAATGGCAACATGAACTATAGCGTCGTTATTTCCGACGAAAGCTTCCAGCTTGATGGCCTGGTGGTGAATGGCACCGCCAACTGCGCCGTGACCGGTATGGTTCAGCCTGGTGACAATATCGTGGCCAGTGGTGATCTTGACATGCACGCCGTGCTCGGACCAATGGGTGATCTGGCCGGTGCCGAAGGCTACCTGAAGGCTAAGGGCAATGTAAATGCCAGCATCAATTCGACTAACTACACATATACGGCCGATGGTTCGATGGCTGTGGCATTCAATATCGGCGTTTCGGTGAACGCTACCGACACTCATAAAGGTGGCAAGTTCATCATCAGCTTCAAGCTGGTGCAGTCCTTGGATCTGGAAAATGTTTCCATAGAGAATGCTTCTGAGGTTGCTCAGAATTTCACTCTGGAAGTCACGGTTAAGGTTTATGACAACGCCAACAAGCTGTTGGCAACCCACGTTTACACCCAGGCTGATCTTGAGGCCTTGCTTACGAAATGACTGTTATGCCGATCACCGAATACTGAGGCAGGCACCTTCCCTGGTAGATTCTGAAATTGGACCGGCCTGCATCAAGCAGGCCGGTTTTTGCATTCTGTAGCTATTTGTTCTCTCGCGAAAGTTGTTGACCCCTTGCCCCCGGTGGGGTATGATGGCTGCGGCCCTGTCAGGGTCGCGGTGCGCCTTCCAGCCGGAAGCCGGACCACACAAACATGTTCACCGAGCGGTTGCGCCTGCAGCCACCGGCGGTCGGGTTTTTCCCGCTGCAAGTGGTATGGTGCCACCGCCGATGGGCAGTCCGGGAAACCGGGCCGCCTCCCGTCCCGCCGCCGTCAGGTGGCGATAGGACATTGGAAAGGGGACTCCATGACTCACTCCACCCGACGGATTTTGTTCCGTCGCGGCGTCGTTCTGACGCTGCTCTGCCTGCTGGTCGCTGGCCCGCTCTTTGCCTTCGGCGACAAGGCGACTACGCCGCCGGCCGTGCCTACGCCCGAGAACCCGCGCGTCCGCCTGGCCACCACCACCAGCACCGACAACACCGGCCTGCTCGATTTCCTGCTGCCGGAATTCACCAAGGACACCGGCTACACCGTCGACGTGGTGGCCGTCGGCACCGGCGCCGCCCTGACTCTCGGCCAGAACGCCGACGCCGACGTGCTGCTGGTCCACGCCCGCGCCCTGGAGGACGCCTTCATGGCGGCCGGCCACGGCGCCGTCCGGCGCGACGTCATGTACAATGACTTCGTCATCATCGGTCCGGCTGCTGACCCGGCCAACATCGCCCTCTCCGCCAACGCGGTGGAGGCCTTCCGGCGCATCCAGGCCAGCGGCGCCATCTTCGTTAGCCGCGGCGACAATTCCGGCACCCATGTTATGGAAAAGTCACTTTGGCAGCGCGCCGGCGTCAACCCGGCCGGCGAATGGTACCGCGAGGCCGGGCAGGGCATGGAGCAGGTCATCATCATGGCCGACAATATGGCCGCTTACACCCTCACCGACCGCGGCACCTGGCTGGCCGTGATGGAGCGCTCTACTCTCGGTATCCGCTACGAAGGCGACTCCTTGCTGTTTAATCCCTACGGCGTCATCACCGTCAACCCGGCCAAGAATCCGGCCATCAACGCCGCCGGGGCTACAACCTTCCTGGAGTGGCTGACTAGCCCCCGCGGCCAGCAGCTGATCGCCCAGTTCATGATCAACGGCAAGCAGCTGTTCTATCCCAGTTACCGGGAATAGGCGGCTACTTGATGGGCGCGTTGCGACACTCGCTGGAATTATTGTTCAGTGGCGACCGGGAAATCTGGTGGACCATTGGCACCACGCTCCAGTTCTCGTTCTGGTCGACCGTCCTGGCTATCGTGCCGGGCGTGCCGGCCGGGGCGGCTCTGTTCCTGGGCCGCTTCCGTGGTCGGCGCGCCTTGGCTGCCACCGTTAACGCCATCATGTCGGTACCGACGGTGGTGATCGGTCTGTTCGTCTATTCCTTCCTGTCGCGCTCCGGGCCGCTCGGCGGCCTCGGCTGGCTGTACGCTCCGGCCGGGGTTATCGCCGGGCAGTCCATCCTGGCCTTCCCGCTGGTCATCGCCATGACCTATACCGGGCTCCAGAAACTCGATCCGCGCTATCACGAAACCCTGTTGACCCTCGGCGCCGGCCGCTGGCGCCGCCTGCTGGGCATCCTGAAAGAAGGCCGCTTCGTGATGCTGCAGACCGTGCTGGCCGCCCTGGGGCGCGTCTCCGGCGAAGTCGGCGTATCGATGATGCTGGGCGGCAATATCCGCTGGTACACGCGCACCATCACCACCACCATCGCCTTGGAAGCCGGCAAAGGGCAGTTCGAGCGGGCCGTGGCTCTGGGCGTAGTATTGCTGGCTATCGCCCTGATCATCAACATGGCCAGCCACCTGGCGGTGCGCGATGCCGCTTAACCCGACGCCTTTGTTTGAGTTGGAGCGGCTGCACTTCGCCTACAGCCGCCGCCCGGTGCTGAACTGCCAGCGGCTGGAGCTGCCGGCCGGCCAGGCCATCGCCTTCGTCGGCCCGAACGGCTCCGGCAAGACCACCCTGCTCAAGCTACTGAATGGCTTGGTTGGGCCGTACCAGGGCACGGTTCGGTTCGCCGGCCGGCCGTTGCCGGGAAACGCCGAGCTGCGGCGGCGCTCGGTGTACGTGCACCAGCATCCGGTGCTGTTTGCCGGCACGGTACGCTCCAACCTGGTCTACGCCCTCAAGCTGAAGAAATTTCGCGGCCGGGAACTGGAAGAGCGACTGCAGTCGGCCGCGCAACGGCTGGGCATCCTTGAGCTGCTGGACCGCACCGCGCCGCATCTGTCCGGCGGCGAGACGCAGCGGGTGGCCCTGGCCCGCGCGCTGGCCATCGGCGCCGACGTGCTGCTGCTAGACGAGCCGACCTCGTCCATGGACCGGGCCTCGGACCTGGCACTGCGTGATATTCTGATTACCTTGAAGAAAGACGGCCTGAGCCTGTTGTTCAGCGCCCATGACGATAGCTTGGTGGCTGGTCTGGCCGACCTGGTTTGCCTTTTTGACCAAGGGAAACCCGAACCGCTGGTCCCGGCAGGGGAGCACTATAGATGATTTCTTTGCAAGAAGCCCTGGACGCCATCGCCGCCCGGCCAATCTGCCTGCCGGCGGAAGCGGTTCCATTGTCCGCTGCCTGTGGCCGCCTCTTGGTGCAGCCGCTGTACGCCAGCCTGGACCAGCCGCCCTTCGACAAGGCGGCCATGGACGGCTGGCTGTGGCTGGCCGACGCTTCCGGCCATATCCCGGCGGCGGGGTTGGAGCCGTTCGGCACCATTGCCGCCGGCGGTACTCCGGCCACTGCACTTGAGCCCGGTCAGGCGCTGCGCATCATGACCGGGGCGGCCTTACCGCAATTGCCGCTGGTAGTCGGGCATAGCGCCTGTATCCAGCGCTTCGAGTGGGCGGTGGAACGGGACGGCCGCGTCCATTTTACCCAGCTGGAAAAATTCGACAATATCATCCGCCGGGGCGAAAACGCCAAACAAGGCGACTGCCTGCTCTCTCCGCGGCTGCTGCGCGCCCAGGACATCGCCATCCTGGCGGCCGATGGCCGGGCCACGGCACAAGTAGCCACCCGGCCGCGCGTGGCGGTGCTGTCCACCGGCACCGAGCTGGTCGAAGCCGGCCAGCCGCTGCACGGTTCTAGCATCTACGATTCCAATCGGCCGCAGCTGCTGGCCCACCTGGCCGGCTACGCCTGCCAGCCCGAGGATTGCGGCACGGTGCCCGATGATTACCAGGCCACGCTGGACGCCTTGGCCGCGGCGCTGGAGGGCCGGCAGCTGCTAGTGCTGTCCGGCGGCGTCTCGATGGGCGACTTCGACTACGTGCCGCGGGCCTTGGTTCAACTCGGCGTAAAGGAAATATTTCACGGTGTGGCCATGCGTCCCGGCAAGCCGACCTTCTTCGGTTTCCACGAGGCTTCCGGCTGTCACGTCATCGGGCTGCCGGGTAATCCGGTGTCGGTGTTCGTAAATACCGAGGTGCTGGTCAAGCCACTGTTGGCCAGGTTGGCCGGCCTGGACTACCGCCCGCTAACCGTCCGCCTGCCGCTGGTCAGTACAATCCGGCGCAAGCAGCTGGACCGCGCTGAATTCCTGCCGGTTTGCTTGGGTGAGCACGGCGTCGAGATCGTGCCATACGGCGGCTCATCGGCTATCCAGGCCCTGGCGGCGGTCGATGGCTTCATCTGCCTGGCGGTGGGGGTGGCGGAACTGTCCGCGGGGGAACTGGTCGATGTTCGACTCATACGGTAGGCGCATCCATTACCTGCGCGTTTCGGTCACCGATCGCTGCAACCTGCGCTGCCGTTACTGTATGCCGGCCGAGGGTGTCCCCTGGCTGCCGCACGACAGCATCCTTAGTTACGAACAAATAACGCGTTTGGTAACGGTGGCGGCCGGCCTTGGCTTCGACAAGGTGCGCTTAACCGGCGGCGAGCCGCTAGCTCGCAAGGGCATGGTCGGGCTGGTGCGCTTGCTGGCCGGCATTCCCGGCATCAGTCAGCTGGGCATGACCACCAACGGCATCCTCTTGCTGCCGCTGGCTTCCGACTTGGCGGCTAGCGGCCTGACGTCGGTAAATATATCGCTTGACACCCTTGACCCGACCCGTTATGAATACATGACACGGGGCGGCCAGTTGTCAGAGGCCTTGGCCGGCATACGCGCGGCGCGGGCCGCCGGTCTACCGGTCAAGCTGAATGTGGTGGTCGGTACGGGGCAGGGCAGTGGCTGTCCTGCCGGGCAGGCTGGGCAGGCCGATCCAGTGGCAGATGCCCCGGCGTCGGCTGTCCTGCAACCGGCCTCCGGCATAGACGAGTTGCCGGCCATCGAGGCCTTCGCCGCCAGCCTGGGCTGCGCCGTGCAAACCATCCGCCAGTACCGCCTGGACGAACCCAAGCGCGACGACGGAGATTTCATGCGGCCGCCGCCCTGCGACGACTGCAACCGCATCCGCCTGCTGGCCGATGGCCAGCTGCGGCCTTGCCTGCATGGCGATGCCACCCTGCCGGTCGATTGGTCGGATATCGAAGGCTCGTTGCGGGCTTGCGTGGCCTTGAAACCACCTTGTGGTCAGCAGGCCAGCCACCATTTCGTGAACAGCATAGGAGGCTGAGCATGGCAGACAGCAAATTCCTGACCCATGTCGATGGCGCCGGCCAGGCCAGTATGGTCGATGTTTCCGGCAAGCCGCGGGTGCGGCGTACCGCTCGGGCAGCCTGCAGTGTCCATTTGGCGGCCAGCACCGTCGCCCTGATCAAGGCCAACTCGCTGGCCAAGGGCGATGTCCTAGCCACGGCGCGTATCGCCGGCATTATGGCCGGCAAGAAGACCGCCGAACTGATCCCGCTCTGCCACAACATAGAGATCGACCGCATTGCCGTCGAGTTCACGGTCCACGCCGACCGGATCGACATCGAGAGCCTGGCGGTCTGTACTGATAAGACCGGTATCGAGATGGAAGCCCTGACCGCCGCCAGCGTGGCGGCGTTAACTATTTATGACATGTGTAAGGCGGTCGACAAGGCTATGTCCATCGACAAGTTGCATTTACTGGAAAAAACCAAGGAGGCTCCCGATGCCCGCATCTGCTGACCAGGTCAAGCCGGCTGACCCGAACGCCCGCCTGACTACCCCGAACGCTACCCTGTTATTGCCGCCGACCGGCGCCTTTTCACTGGTGGCCGTCAATGTTTCCGAGGTTGTCGGCGTGCGCAAGCAGACCGTGGAACGGGTTTTTCTGAAGGTTGACCATGGCATCGAGGGCGATGCCCACGCCCGCAATTGGCACCGTCAGGTGTCGCTGCTGGCCGACGAGGATATTGAAGTGATGCGCGGCAAGGGCGTGGAACTGGACCCCGGCATCTTCGCCGAGAACATCACCACCCGCGGTCTTGACCTGTCGGCCTTACCAATAGGCGCCCGCCTCTACCTGGGCGAGGCCGAGCTGGAGGTGACGCAGATCGGCAAGGAGTGCCACCACGGTTGCGCCATCTACCAGGCCGTCGGCGATTGCGTCATGCCGCGTAAGGGTATTTTCGCCAAAGTAATCAAGGAAGGCTGGATCGACCATGAAAGTCGCTGTCATTACCGTATCTGACCGGGCCAGTCGCGGCGAGTATGCTGATTTGTCCGGCCCGGCCATGCTGGAAGCCTTGACCGCCGCCGTGCCCGACCTCCAGACCGTGGCCTGTGTGGTGCCGGACGAGCGGGCCGCCATCCTGGCCGCCCTGCAAGCCCAAATCGACTGTGACTGGATATTTACTACCGGTGGTACCGGCCCGGCCCCGCGCGACGTGACGCCGGAGGCGACGCGCGACTTCATCGACCGCGAGCTGCCCGGCCTGGCCGAGTACCTGCGCGCCGAGTCGCTCAAGGAAACGCCGCACGCCGTTTTCAGCCGGGCCGCTGCCGGCCTGCGCGGCACCACCTACGTGGTGAACGCGCCGGGCAGCGTCCGCGCTGCCAGTCTTTGCGCCCGGCTATGCGCACCGCTCTTGGAGCACGGCCGCAATATGGCTCTGGGCCAGGGCCACTGAAGGAACAAGGAGTTGACCATGACCAAGCCATCCGCCGAATCGAACCAACCGGGTCAGCCGGACAAGTCGGATCAATCGACGTCGGCCGTCCCGTCGGCCGCCTCGCCGGCAGAAACGCCGCGCAAGCGCGACCTAGTAATCGGCCTGGTCTTGACCGGCGTGACTATGGCCCTGCTGGCCCGGCTGTACGGCAGCGCCCAAGTTTGCCCACCCGGCGGCGGCTGTACCCTGTTGGGCTTGTTCGGCGCCGGACTGCGCCGCCTGACGCCTCTGTTGCTGGTCAGGTTCGCGGCTGATTTCCTGTACCAGGCGGCCGGCTTCTGGCCGGCCCGTCTGGCCGTCGGGCTGCGCCGGGCCGAGATCGGCTTGGCCATTTTTGACTGTGGCATCCTGCTGTACCTGCTGGCGCGCGGCGTCGGCCACCTGGTCGACCTGGCGTACCTGAAAAGCCTGACCGGTTCTGCGGTCCTGGTTAGTGTGCTGCCCTGGGCTTTCGCTGCGCCGTTGCTGGTGACCTTGCTGTTCAGTATCCGCTCCACCGTCCGGAAGCTGCGCCGTCCGGCAGCCTGATTTAGCGGCTTGCCGGTTGTCGGCTTGTGTATTCCTACATATTTGTAGTATTTTCAGCTATGGACTACTTTCCGGATCCGAGCAACCAAGCGAGCCAGCGCCTGCGTCGCCAGCGCGACCACTTGAGCCTACTACTCGACTTTAGTCGCCTGCTGGACAGCTCCGCTCAATTGGAAGCGGTTCTGCCGATCTTTCTGGACCGCTTGGGCAGTACTGGCGACTTGCGGCAGGTTTGGCTGGCGCTGCGCACCGATACGGCCAGCGGCCTGCGCGTGGTGTTATCCCAGAGTGGCGCCGGAATGGCTTGCGGGGCGGTTATTCATCTCGGACAGGGTTTGGCTGGTCGGGTATACGAGACCGGGCAGGCCGCTGGTCAGGGTTGCCGCTGGTGCGTGCCCCTACTGGAGGCGGATAAGGTGGTCGGGCTCCTGGGCGCTGGTCTGGCGGTCGGCAGCGAGCTGCCGGCCGCCGCTCTGGTACTGCCGGAAGCGCTGGCCTTTCTGGCCGAGGTGGCTAGTCTCCTGGCCGTCAAGCTCCACCTGCGCCGTCAACTGGTGGGTCTAACCAGTCGGCCGCCCCTGGCCGCTGGAAGTGACAATGGCGTGGCTGGCTGGGTAAGCGTTGCCGGGGAGAAGGCGCTGGCAGACGACTCGACAGCCGCCGACGGGAGTGTCGCCCTGGCGGCCCTGGCTAGTCTGGGTCGCAGCCCCTTCGGCCATCTGATCGGCACCAGCGCGGCCATGCAGGCTGTTTTCCAGTTGCTTTCCCAGGTGGCGGCTACCGAAGCCACCGTGCTCATCCTGGGCGAGAGCGGCACCGGTAAGGAATTGTGCGCGGCCGATATCCACCGCGGCTCGCGCCGCGCCCGGCAGCCCTTCATTAAGGTGAACTGCGCCGCCTTGCCGGAGTCGGTCATCGAGAGCGAGCTGTTTGGCCACGAAAAAGGCGCTTTTACCGGCGCCGTTGGCCAGCGCAAGGGTCGCTTTGAGTTGGCTGACGGCGGTACCATCTTCCTGGACGAGATTGGCGACCTCTCGCCGGCAGTCCAGGTCAAGCTGCTGCGGGTGCTGCAGGAGCGCGAATTCGAACGCGTCGGCGGTAGTCGGCCGCTGCCGCTGGACGTGCGCGTGATCGCCGCTACCAATCGCCAGCTGGAAGCCGAGGTGGCCGCCGGCCGCTTCCGGGCCGACCTGTTCTACCGCCTGAACGTTTTCCCGTTGCAGCTGCCGCCGCTGCGCCAGCGCAAGAGCGATATCATGCTACTGGCCGACTGGTTCGTCGCCAAGTACGCGACGCGCAACCACAAGCGCATCGCCCGCCTGTCCAGCCCGGCCATCGACTTGCTGACCAGCTACCACTGGCCGGGTAACGTCCGTGAGCTGGAGAATTGCGTCGAGCGGGCGGTGATTTTGTCCAGTGACGCGGTTATCCACGCTTGGCATCTGCCACCCAGCTTACAATCGGCCGCCTCGACCCACACCGAGCCCGCTTCCACCCTGGAGGCGGCCTTGGCCCGCCTGGAGCGCGAGCTGATCGTCGAGGCCCTCAAGCTGGAAGCCGGCAATATGGCGGCTTCCGCCCGACGTCTGGGCATCAGTGAGCGCCAGATGGGGCTGCGTGTCCACCACTACGCCATCGACTGGCGCGCTTACCGGCGCGGCCGCTGACCAGGAATGGCGTTTGGTTGATCCACCTAGTCACCAGGCCTACAAATATGTAGGTTAATACTGATTACTTACATATTTGTAGTTATTTGGATTAAGTGACTATGAAGCGCGGAAGCAGTCTTCTGATTAATTACCTTTCTAATATCCAATTAATCGATTGCCTGGCGTTTATCGCATGTTGGCACGCTACGTGCTTTACTACAGCCAACGGCCGCAAGCGCCGTCAATCCGCTGCCAGGAGCCATCATGAACAGTTGTATCGATTTCAGCCAAACGCCAGTCACCAGCGTTTTCGGCATCAACAGCTTCTCTAACGCCGTCATGCGCGAACGCCTGCCCAAGAACGTCTTCCGCGAGCTGCTGGAAGTTCAGAGCGGCGACAAGGAACTGACGCTGGAAGTGGCCGAGGTGGTGGCCGGCGCCATGAAGGACTGGGCCATCGAGAAAGGCGCCACCCATTACACGCACTGGTTCCAGCCGTTGACCGGCTTGACCGCCGAAAAGCACGAGTCCTTCATCGCCCCCACCGCCGAGGGCAAGGTGCTGATGGAATTTTCGGGTAAAGAATTGATCAAGGGCGAGCCGGATGCCTCCAGCTTCCCGTCCGGTGGCCTGCGTGCCACCTTCGAGGCCCGAGGCTACACCGCCTGGGATACCACTAGCCCGGCCTTCCTGAAGCAGGATCCAACCGGCACCACGCTGTGCATACCGACGGCTTTCGTTGGCTACTACGGCCATGCCCTGGACAAAAAGGTGCCGCTGCTGAAGGCGATGGCCGCCATCAACCGCCAGGCGATGCGCGTCCTGCGGGCGCTTGGCAATACAGCTTCAACCCGCGTCATCAGCACCATGGGGCCGGAGCAGGAATACTTCCTGGTGGACAAGGCGCTCTTCGACCGCCGGCCTGATCTGCTGCTGACCGGGCGAACCGTTTTCGGCTCGATGCCGGCCAAGGGCCAGGAGATGGAGGACCACTACTACGGCGCCATCAAGGAGCGGGTGGCCCTGTTCATGCGCGAGCTGAACTACGAATTGTGGAAGGTGGGCGTGGCGGCCAAGACCCAGCACAACGAGGTGGCGCCCAACCAGTTCGAGTTGGCGCCGATCTACGCCAGCTCCAACGTGGCGGCCGACGCCAACCAGCTGGTCATGGAGACCATCCAGAAGGTGGCCCGGCGCCACGGCATGGAGGCCTTGCTTCACGAAAAACCCTTCGCCGGCGTCAACGGCTCAGGCAAGCATAACAACTGGTCATTGGCCACTGACGACGGCCTGAATCTCTTGGAGCCGGGTGATGATCCGTCGGCCAACGCCCGCTTCCTGTTGTTCGCGGCGGCAGTGGTGGCGGCAGTGGACCGCTACGCGACGCTGATCCGCTCGGCGGCCGCTACCGCCGGTAACGACCACCGCCTGGGGGCCAACGAGGCTCCGCCGGCCATCATCTCGATCTTTTTCGGCAGCGTGCTCAGCGACGTACTGGATGCCCTGGCCGACGGCAAGGCCGCGGCTAGTCGCGGCGACCTGCGTATGCAGCTGGGCGTTACCAGCTTGCCCAGCCTGCCGTTGGACTTGTCCGACCGCAACCGCACCAGCCCCTTCGCCTTCACTGGCAACAAATTCGAGTTCCGTATGGTCGGCTCCAGCCAGTCAATCGCCACGGCCAACACCTACCTCAATACCGCCGTCAGCCAGGTACTGGCCGAGTTCGCCGACCGCCTGGAAGCCGCCGCCGACAAGGCCGGTACCATGCAGGCCTTGATAAAGGAATATTACGGCCGCCACCGCCGCGTGGTGTTCAACGGCAACGGCTACGCTGAGGACTGGGTGGCCGAAGCGGCCCGTCGCGGGCTGCCCAATATTCGCAGCACCGTCGACGCCCTGGCCGTACTGGTGCAGCCAGCCACTGTGGAGCTGTTCGAGACGCATCTGGTGTTGACGCGGGCCGAGCTGGAGAGCCGCTACCATATCTATCTGGAAAAGTACTCCAAGCAGATCAACATCGAGGCCGGCGTCATGATCGATATGGTACGGCGACAGGTCTTCCCGGCCGGCACGGCCTTTGCCGGCAGCCTGGCACAAGCCGCTGGCAGCCTGGCGGCCATCGGCGCCATCAGCGCGCCGCAAGAGAAACGCGCCAAGCGCCTGGCCGAGTTGCTGCAGGAAAGCGTGGATGAAGCCGACCGCCTGGAGCGCGTCCTGGCCGAGGCCCAGGAGACGGCCGGCGAACTAGCCCGCGCCAAGCTGTTCCTGGACAAGGTGGTGCCGCAGATGGTCGCCTTGCGCGCCCGGGTCGACCCGCTGGAAAAACTGGTCGCCAAGGACGCCTGGCCGCTGCCCACTTATGAGGACCTATTGTTCCGGCTCTGAGCGACCAGGCCGGCGGTGGCTAGCGCCAGTACTTGCTGCCGTCGGCGTTGCGCGACAGGAAACGGTAGTCTACCAGGTAACGGCGCAGCATAGCGTGGTCCTCGTTGACCCGGCCCAGGATGGCACGCACTTCGGCGTCGCTATATTCCCGGCCCGGTTCGAACAGCGCCTGCAGCCGATTCAAGATGATTAGCTTCTGCTTCTCCTTGGGCGGAATGCGCTCCAGGCTGCCGTCCGGGCGGAAGTATTTGGCGACCACCTGGTCGGCCTCGGCGCTGGTCACCTGGCTGCGCTCGTCATGGATCGGCAGCTCCGGCCCGAAGTCGACGAACCGGTGGTCGTGGTGGGCGCCGGTCATAGCCAATTCCATGGCGGCCACGAACAGCTTGGCCTCCTCGTAGCGCAGGCGCAGGTTGCGGCGGTGGGCGCGTACCGTGGACAGGGCGCGGTTGTCCAGGTTGGCGGCGATACTGGCGTCGTCGGCGCCTCTGGCCAGACCAGCTAGCACCGTGGCCTGGATGTCCGACAGGCCGGCCGCCTTGCCGCTATCCTGCATCAGGGCCGCGAAGGCGCCACCATGCTGGTCGATAATGTGCCGTTCGACGGCGGCCCGGCTGTTGAACAGCTGCGCGCCGACCGGGTAGATCTGGCCGCGCTCGAATTTGCGGCCGCAAAACAGGCAAATCCGGCTGCCATTGGCCGGGTCGACCAGCCAACCCTGTTTGAGCTCCGGTACGGTGGCTTGGGTGTTTATGGTTTTCATTACACAAATGTATTAAATGTTTAGATAAATGTCAACAGATACCAGATTTGATTTACCTAGCATCAACTTAACGGCCTGCGCGGTGATACCCTGGGCGGCGGCTTGATCGTTAACAACACCATTCTGGCCGGCCGCGTCAGCGCTGCCTATAATAGTACTCAATACGTGGCCACGCGCGCCAGCCTGAGCCTGAACACGGCTGGCAACACTCTGGTCTGCAACAACATCTTTGTCGTACCGCCCCAGCCCGCCAACAGCGGTGAACCGATCTACATGAACGGGATCCGCAGCGCCAATCCCGAAATCAGCTCAGCCCGCCTGCGCAACTATGCCTACTCGTATCCGGCGCCTGGCACCACCGACCAGGCGGCCGCCTTGCAGGCTGGCCCGAATGTGCTGACGCTGGCCTGCGTCAGCCTTGAGCTGTCCGACCTGTACTTGAGCGACGCGCGATACCGATTCGAACTGCCATCGGTCGGCCCCCGGCGGCGATATCCTGGTTCGGCTGAATTTCAATCCCAGCGATACCTGGAACGAATTTTCGGTTTCCGCTGGTTATGGTTTGGGTGACTTTTACGTTTACGCCGCCGCCCTCAACCGGTTGGGCAGTCCTGTCCTGACCAGCGGTACACGAGTCTCCCCGGCATTTGTCGACGAATTCACCGATTTTTATAATAATGGAGTCAACGCAGTGCCGGAGCGTTATATCATGGCAACCGGCACCTACTCCTTGAACTCGACGCTTTCCTTGGGTAGCTACAAGTCGGTTTACGGTGGCTTTGCCGGCGGCTGGCCGCGTTACATCGCCGGTAATCCGACCGTGTTGGAACGCGTCTGGGTCGGTACATCGGCCGATCTGGTCCAGAATGCCCAGATTACCGACCCTAACTTGACGCTCGACGGATTCACCATCCAGTACAGCCAGACTGCGCCATGATTCTAGCGCATTGCCGGAGGCGCGGCTCGGAGGTGAATTTGAACAATGCCATCACCGCCACCAGAACCCATTCTTTCTTCGGCCTGTACCAGAAGGCGTCCAGGGGGACCGTTATCCTGAACAACGAGATCGTGCCAGTCACCCTGGACGGGTTGGCCGGCCATCCTGGCTTCTACACCCCCTGAATGCGACCGGCCGGTATGCGCGCACCACCTCCCTGACCGAGCGGGTGCTGGTGGCCGGCAACAAGCTGGCCGCCAGGCGTTCTCAGGCTGACACTGCCGCTGAAGGCTTTGCAGGCAGCAACCTGATCGGCCAGGACAGCGCGCTGGGTATCACGGGCGATCCTAATGCCCGGCTGTTTCAGGCGCTGAAGCACTATGGCAGCTACAATTTGAGAGAACTGCGCGCTAATTACTTGTACAGTGCCGTCGGCTCGGATGAAACTAGCAGGAAGGCAGCTGGATTGATGGCGTATTCAACCGCGGCCAGGTCATCGACTCGGCCACCGACGCGGTTTTCGACCTGCCAAGCGCGGCGGACATGTCCGGCGACAACTGCGCCGAGGATACGCTGCCCAACTGCGATCCAACCGGCGCCGCACAACGGTGGCCTGGATATGGTGGCCGACTGGGACGATTCCGCTGCCCTCAGCCGCCCGCGGCGCGACATGCGGCGTTGGGACGGTGATGGCCGCTTGCGCGGCTATGATAGCGCCGGTCAACCTTGGTACTGGTCGATCAGCGCCTGGCAGTACGCATCGCCCTGAGCTTACAAATTCTGAGTTTTTTCGGCCCCGGGCGCTTCCATCCGGGCCCTTTTCTTGGAGGCCGGCTTTCCAGTGCAACCAAGCGCACTAAGGTTTTATCGCAAAGCTAAATTATCTCCATAATGTTGATATTTTGAATGATGCGTACTATATTTCTAAGGTGACGGTTTTTCGCCAGGGGGTAGCTATGTCTGACGGTAAGGCTATGCGTGTTAGATTGGGTTTGGTATTGGTAGTCGCCTTGGTGGCGGTGGGTTGCACTTCGCCACTGGCTGCCTGGTTCGATGATGAAGTGACCACCAGCGTGCGCTTGTCGCTACAGGCGGCCTTCCTGTCCGGCACCAGCCTGGAAACCCAGCTGGCCGCTCCGGCCAGTGACGGCAGCCGCTTCCTGCTGCCCGACACCGCCACAGTCTACTTGATCGTCAGTCAGACGGAGGGCGGCGCTCAGATTTTGTCCGAAACGCTGGCTATTACACGCCGAACCGATGCCGTCAGTGGCGACATCACCCTCGAAGGCAATTCCTCGGCATTGACCCTGCCTAAAAACGTGGCGCTGATCATTCGGGCCGAGGTTCGTGAGGGGACGGCGGTCATCGCTTCCGCCGTGTCGGCCGCGCTGACCTTCGCCGACGAGAATCCGCCGGCCGTAGAGCTGCAGCTGCTGCCAGCCGCCACCCATCCGGCCCTGGATAGTACCGGCCTGAGCCTGACCACGCCGCTCACCCGCACCCTGGACGCCGGCAAGAGCATGATTCTGGCTTATGACGTGCCGGCCTGGTCGGTGACGGCCGCCGCTGGCAGCACCGAGTCGGTTGGCTTGGGCATCGGCACCAGCATGGAAACCAGCCAGTTGTACATCGACGTCCGCAAGCCGGATGGCAGTAAACTGACAGCCTTAACCCCCGACTATTCGTTCCCCGGCATTATCAAACTGGCGCACGCTGCGGCGGTGGCCGGCACCCATTACCTGATTCTGTACAACGGCTCCGACGCCACGGTGGCCTTCAGCGAACTGAGCCTTTTCCTGCCCGGCGGGGACGTCAAGAGCATTACGAGTTTCATCCTGGACTGGACGCTGACGCCCAACGCCGGCGCCGGCCTTAGCGCTAATGTCGTTGGCACTATCAATCAGGCAGCCAACTCTATCAATCTAACTGTCCCCTTTGGTACCATCCTGACCAATTTGGCCCCGACCATCGGCATCACCGGAACCAGAGTCTTGCCGGCCTCCAACAGTGCGCAAGACTTCTCCAGCCCTAATGTCCCGTATACCGTAACCGCGGCCGATGGAACTACGCGGGGCTATTCGGTGAACGTCACGGTGCAGCCTGCCACCACCAATTCAATTCTGGAGTTCTATTTTACCAAGGCTGATAACGGCAGCCTGCCGGTAACCGAGGTGTACGGGACGGTTGGGACTGGTATCGTCAATGTGGTGCTGCCCTTCGGCACTTCGCCCGGCATTCTGACGGCCATGACGCCGACCATCGTCCACAATGGCGCCAGCGTCTCCCCGGCCAGTGGCGTATCGATTAATTTTAACGCGATAGTGCCATATACTGTTACCGCCCAGAGTGGAGCTACGCAGGTTTTTAATGTAACAGTTAGCATCGCATCCAATTCCAGCAAAGCCATCACGGCCTTCGATTTCAACTCTAGCCTGAATGTAGGTGCCGGTTTATTAAGCGACGTGACTGGCGTCATCGACGAGGGAGCGCATACCATTAGCTTGGCGGTGCCCTTTGCTGTCATCGTGACTGGCCTGAAACCGGATATCGTGCACACGGGAGCCAGCGTTTCCCCGACGACTATGACGGCAGTCGATTTTACCCTCCCGGTGACGTATACCGTCACGGCCGGCGATGCCTCGACTCAGGAATACAGCGTCATGGTGACCAGTTTGCCGGCCAGCAGCAACAACAATCTGGCGGCCTTATCAATGGCCGTGCCGCTTACCATGGTGGAAACCTTCGATTCCGGCGTCGTCACCTATACCGCTACTGTGGCCGACAGCATGACCTCAATGACTACCGTCACGGCCACCGAGCAGGATACTTTCGCTACTATGGAGGCGCAGGTCAACGGCGGGTCCTGGATGGCTCTGGCTTCCGGCATGCCCTCGCCCTCGCTGATGCTGGATAGTCCCAGCGGCAACAATACCATCGTGGTCCGGGTCACGGCCCAGAATGGTACTACCAAGGACTATACCATCACGGTGGCTAAGACCGTTTCGGTAACAGTCAATTCCGCTGCTAATGGTATAACCAATCCAATCGGTAGCGCTGAATACAGCCCTGGCGCCACGCTTCCCCTGACGGCTACCCCAAATCCCGGCTACCGTTTCTTGAACTGGACCGGCGCGGCGGTAGCTAATCCAAGCTCTTCCAGCACGACCTATCTTGTCGGGCTTGCCAATGTTGCCATCACGGCCAACTTCGAGCCGGATTTCGCAGGGGGTGACGGTTTGGTCGGCACCCCGTATCAGGTTCTTAGCCTAATGCAGCTGGACAACATGCGTTACTTTCTGGGCAGCTTCTTTGTACTGATAGCGAATATCGATATGACCTCAAATCCGAACTGGGCGGCCATAGGGCCAGCGGGAACACCTTTCACTGGCGGTATGGATGGCGCCGGTTTCGCCCTCAGTAACTTGACGGTTACCGGCGCCAGCAATAATGTTGGCTTATTTGGCGTACTCAACGGCGCTGTGATAAAGAATCTGCGTCTGACTAATGTCAATGTTTCTGGAGGTAACGTGGTAGGTGGTTTGGCCAGCTCGGCGGATGGTGCCACCCAGATCAGCAACTGCGCGGTAATTGGCACTATAACGGCGATCAATAGCGGTGGTGGCTTGGTCGGCGAAGCCTTGGGCACGACCCAGATTCAAAGCAGCTTTACCCGAGGCAGTGTGAATTTAGCCATAAGTACGCAAGCCAGTATTGGTGGCTTGGTGGGCTGGGTGGATAATACCGCTGTCATATCCAACTGCTACTCGACGGCGGACGTCTATGGCGACAGCAATGTCGGTGGTCTGGTAGGTGCTTTGAATACTGGCACTGTCACCAATAGCTATGCAATCGGCAGCGTTAGCGGTACCACTAATTTTGGTGGCTTGATAGGTATCAATGGTATCGGGCCGATCAACAACAGCTTCTTCCTGGCCACCGACAATACTCTAGGCGTAGTCATTACCTCGGCTAACTTGCAGTTGCAGGCTTATCTGGTGGGCAATTCGTGGTCTTTCGGGGTGGCGCCTGGTGACTGGGTCATCAACTCCGGTTATTACCCAACCTTCGTCTGGCAGACCGATACGGCTACCTGGCCGGTGCCATGACCCTGGCGGCAAGTTGGCGACTGCCACTGATGGCCTGAGTCGCGGCCACCGGGTTCATTGACCTTCATTGACCCGGCGGCCATTTATTGAGTATTATTGCAGAGTCGGATGGGATCCACCCGGTATGGCTATGTCGCCGCTGCGATGCTAGTCAACTGGAGTGGGTTCATTAACCGGCCATGTTTATGCAAGTCTCCAGAGAGGACTCGACCCTGCGTGGCGGGTACCGGCGTACGGAACTGCGTTTTTCCTGCCTGCTTGGCGCGTAGTGGCCGTACCGCTCCTTTCTGCGAGCGGGAGACCGATATGAGCGATACCGTTTCCGGCCACCTGCCGCGCGTCATCCATGACCCGGCGGAATGGCGGGCCTTCTGCCGCAGTCTGCGCGCCTATGGCGGCCTGGGCTTTGTTCCCACCATGGGCGCCTTGCATGCCGGCCATCTGTCGCTTTGCCGCCAAGCCATTGTTGCCGGTAATGCTAATGTGGTGGTCTCCATCTTCGTCAATCCGACCCAATTCAACGACCAAGCTGATTTAGCCGCCTATCCACGTGTTCTCGAGGCGGACTTGCACAAACTGGCCAGCGTCGGCGTCACGGCGGTGTTTGCCCCGGCATATGACGGTATTTACCCGGACAGCTACCGCTTCCGGATGAGCGAGGTCGAGCTGTCGCGGCTGTATTGCGGTGCGCACCGGCCTGGCCACTTCGACGGTGTACTGACCGTGGTACTCAAGCTGTTGCAGCTGACCGGCGCCGACGCGGCCTACTTCGGCGAGAAGGATTACCAGCAGTACATGCTGGTACGCGACATGGCCGCCGCCTTCTTCGTTCCCACGGCCATCGTACCCTGCCCCATCGTGCGCGAGGCTAACGGCTTGGCCATGAGCTCGCGCAACGAGCGCCTGTCCCTAACCGACCGGGTGGCGGCCGGCGCCTTTCACCGGGCGCTGGTGGATGGTACGAGTGCCGACCAGGCGCGGCAACGCTTGCTGGCGGCCGGCTTCGAGGTCGATTACGTGGCCGATATCGCCGATGCAGCGCGTGGAATACGCCGTCGCATCGCCGCCATCCGTTTTAGCGGTATCCGGCTGATCGACAACATCGGCCTGACGGCCACCGGGGAGGCGACCGATGTCTGACCTGAATGAGACCTTCGCGCCAACGACCGGGGCGGTCCGCCTACCTCGGGGCGCCGCCCTCAATATCGCGCTGATAGTCTCCGGCTCCATTGCCTGCTACAAGGCTTGCGAGCTGATCAGCCTGCTTTTGAAGGATGGGCACCCGGTGCAGGTCATCGCCACCAAGTCGGCGCTGCGCTTCGTGGGCAGCGCCAGCTTCGAGGGATTGACCGACCGCAAAGTATTTACCAGCCTGTGGGCGCCACGCGAGAGCAAGACGCACATTTCGCTGCGCCGCTGGGCCGACATGTTTATTTTTTATCCAGCCACCGCCAACCGTATCAACCAGCTGGCCGCTGGTTTGGCCCAGGACTTGATCGGCGCTACTTTCCTGGCTAACAACTTCGAGAAGCCGTTCTGGATCGCGCCGGCCGCTAACACTAACATGATGCTGCATCCCGCCACCCAAGCCAGTCTGCGTACCCTGGAAGGCTGGGGCT
Source organism: Spirochaetes bacterium GWB1_60_80 (assembly GCA_001829185.1). Lineage (GTDB taxonomy): Bacteria > Spirochaetota > Spirochaetia > Treponematales > UBA12059 > UBA12059. The sequence goes on along the minus strand of MIAR01000039.1, from coordinate 38,660 downwards.
GCCGTATCGTCCATGGCGACTCGGGGCGGCTGGCCTGCGGTGATACCGGTATAGGGCGCCTGGCCGAACCAGCGATACTGCGCGGCCTGGTGCGCCAACTGGCCCGCGACACGGCCCGGGCCCGGCGGACGGCCAACCCGGCCGTTTCGCCGCCGCGGGCTTTGGTGACTGGCGGCGCCATGACCCTGCCGGTGGACGCCGTGCGCTCCATCGTCAACACCTCGTCCGGCCGGACGGCCGCCGCCGCAGTGGCAGCCCTACTGGATCGCGGTTGGCTGGTCAGTTACCTGGCCCACCAGAGCGCCGCTACCCAGGACTGCGAAGGCGCCGACATCGTCCGCTACCGGACCTACGAGGATTTTGAACAGGCCTTGGGCAAACTGCTGGCCGGGGCCGATTACGACGCGGTGGTGCACGCCGCCGCCGTTTCCGACTACTTTCTGGCTGCCGGCGCTACCAGCGCCAAGCAAGAGACTAGTAGCGGCTTCAGCCTGCGCCTGGAACCGACGCGCAAGCTACTGCCCACCGTTAAAGCCTTGGCGCTGGCAGCCGGCCGGCGCCAGCCCTTCGTGATCGGCTTCAAGCTGACCGTGCACGAGGCCGAACTCGATGGCTGCCGCCGCGCCGCTGGCTATTTCGTCGGCGGACAGGTCGACCGCGTCATCTGGAATGACCTGGACGGCGTCCATGGCGACCAGCACCGCTTTACCGTGTTGGCACCGCCGCGACCGGAAAACGGCGGCGATGTTTCGTTAGAAGCCCGCTTGCCGCAACCATTACGGCGTGGCGCCAGCCTAGCCGAATTGGCGGTCGCCGTAGCTGAGCTGGCCGAGGCGGCTGTGACAGATGCTGCTATTGCCGATCCAACTGCCCGAGGTGTCGGCGCGTGAGCACGGTCGTCGTCTTCGATATCGGCAATAGCCATATCCACGCCTGTTTCTACGCTGTGGACGCCGAGCCAGAAATTGCCGCGGGACAGGACAGCGTCGAGCGCGCCCGACACTCTGCCCGTCAGGCGCGGCTGCTTGATCAACGCAGCCTACCCAACGCCCAGGCAGCCGACGCGGCAACGGTGGCCGACTGGCTGCGCGCGGCGCTGGCTGAGCTGGCTTTGGCTGAGCTGGCTTTGGCCAGCGTCGGGTCGGCTAGCGGTGCTGGCTGCGAGCCACCGCTGGCCGCCGCCATTTGTTCGGTGGTGCCGGCGCTGGCTAGCCTGGTCGGCGAGGCTGCCCGCTTGGCCTACGGCTGTGAGGCACTGCCGCTAAGTTCAACCATGGCCTGCGGGCTGGCTAATCAGTATGACCAGCCAGGGCGGCTGGGCACCGACCGACTGGCCGCCGCCGCTGCCGCCCGCCTGCTGTTTCCTACCGGTCGCCTGGTAGTGATCGATGCCGGCACCGCCACCACTGTCGATCTAGTTACGGCCGACGATACCTTTGCCGGCGGCTACATCGTGCCTGGCCCCGGTACTTGGCTGGCGGCGCTGCGCTCCAAAACGGCCCAGCTGCCACTGGTTGACACGGCAGCCAACGGCGTTGCTGGAGACGGGGGTGCCGGGCGCGTCCAGTTGGCAGGTGCCGGCCGAAATACCGCCGACTGCATCGCCTACGGCCTACACGACGGTTATCCGGCTATGCTGCGCGCCTTGTTGGCCGGGCTAGGCTTTGCCGCCGGTGACCGTCTGGTGTTGACCGGCGGCTGGGCCTCCCGGCTGGGCCTGACTGAGGCTGACATACTACAACCCGATCTGGTGGCGCGTGGCGCCCTTTTGATGCTGTACCTAAATGCCGCAAGGAGCTTGCTATGCGTTACGAAATGCTAAAGGGGAAAATCCATCGCGCTACCGTCACCGGGGCGGTGCTCGATTATGAAGGTTCGATCAGCTTGAGCCCGGAATTGCGGGTGGCGGCTGGCTTCCGGGTTTTTGAACGGGTCGACATTTATAATGTCAACAACGGTGAGCGTTTTTCCACCTACGTCATCGCCGGCCAGCCCGGTGAGGTCTGCCTGAATGGCGCCGCCGCTCGCCTGGTGCAGAAGGGTGACTTGGTCATTATTGCCTCGTACTGCACGGTCGACGACGCGGAAGCCGCCATCCACCAGCCAAAAGTAGTCCTGGTGGACAGCCAGAACCAGCCGCGGCTTGTCCAGGCCAAACCGGAGGGCGGGGCGCGCTTCCAATAAATGGGGCCTGGCTTGTTGGGCCGATTTTTACTAGTATAGTAGGATCGGGAAACCGGACTGGCTTTTCTGGTCAACGCTTGGCCGGGCGGTACTCGTAACCGGCAGTCCGCCTTGGGCCAAGGAGGCTCGATTAATGAAACGTGTCAAGGTAATCTTCGTTCTAGCGGCCTTTCAGGTGCTCCTGCTTTTCAATTGCGGCGGTAATTCCCTACGCTCGATTGAGCAATATGATGTCGCGTATATTGTCGAGGCCACGACCATGAATTATTTCCTGATCCCGGAGGTCACTGGTCAGCGCGTCGCGGCCAACACCCAGGATCAATTGGTGGAAAACGACCGCTTTGGCCGCTACGTGCCGGCCTTGGCCGAGAGTTGGGTGGTCAGCCCTGATAATTTAACCTGGACCTTCAGGCTGCGCCCAGGACAATTCTGGGTGGATTCTACGGGTGCCAAGACCGATTACGAGATCACGGCCGATGACTTCGTGGAAGGCTTTCGTTATGTGGCCGATCCGGCCAACGGCATCCGTAACCTCTGGGCGGTGTGCACTGTCATCGCCGGGCTTGACGATTATTACTACAGCCTGGTAGATAGTGCTGCCGGCTTAATCACCGACCGCAGCCGCGAGCAGCTCCTGGGCAGCTTCGACGGCAGCGTCGGCGTCCGGGCCGCTGATCGCTATACGGTGGTCTATAGCCTTAAACAAGCGACGCCGTTCTTTTTGTCCTATCTGACCATGGAGCTGTTTTTCCCGGTAGAAAAGGCGTTTCTGGACCGCATGGGCCAGGACTTCGGGACTGCCGCCGACCGGCTGCTCTATTCGGGCGGGTATTACCTGTCCACCTGGCAGCGTGATAAGGAAATAATCCTGACCCGCAACGATCATTACTGGGATAGGCAGCATATCACGGCCCGCACGGTGCAGCTGCAGAAGGTCACCGACGCGGCCGCCGAGCTGGCCATGTTCATGCGCGGCGAGTTGTCCTCGGCTACTCTCAGCGCCGAACAGGTACAAGCTATCACTGACACCTCCAACCGTGAGAAGGCCGTTCTGACCGATCTGAGTTCGGTCACCTCCTGGTGGCATCCTAATTACGCCAGTGCCAACCCGGAGTTTGCCGCCTTCATCCGTAACCAGAATTTTCGCAAAGCCCTGTTTTACGGAATCGACCATGAGGCGCTGCTGTCCCTGGATGACCCGGTCAATCCAGCTGGCTTAGTACGCAGCACCATCATTCCCGAGGGTTACTGTTTTGACGAGCAGGGGCGCGACTATACTGATTATCCTGGCGTTCGTGAATGGCGCCAGGCTGGCAATCCGTATGATCCGGAATTGGCCCGCCAGTATTTTGCCAAAGCCGTGGTCGAGTTGTTGGATGAAACTGGCCATATCCGGGGCGTGACGCCGGGGGTGGTGGACTTGCGCCCGGTGGCCGAATTCGCGGCCGATGGGCGCCTGCCTTTGCAGCTTGTCTATGTCCATTCCGCCGAGTCGCGCAGTACGGCCGCGGCTCGGCGTTTCCAGGCCATGATGCTGGAAGTCTTCGGCGCCGACAATATCGAGATCGTCTTGGGTCAATTCGTGGCAGACGACTACAGCGAGGCCATCCTGCCGAATCGCTACGACCTGCTGTATTCCAGCTTTCGTTTTGCCTATGCCGACCCGCTGGCCCAATTCGGCCGCATCGTCGAGCTTGGCGGCCGGCTTAATGTGGCCGTGGATTCAGCTGCCGCCCGCCAGTCCGCCGGCTTCAGCGATCCAGAACTCCGCGAATTGATCAATCGGGCTGCCGCTGAAACTGTTTTGTCCAGCCGTTATGAGTTGTTTGCTCAAGCGGAAAACCTAATGCTGGATCGCGCCTATCTGATTCCGTTTCGCGCCGGCGGCGGTGCTTATTCCCTCAGTAAAGTGGTTCCCTACACCATGCCGCGTGGTGGCCTGGGCTTAGCCCGCTTCAAGCTTAAAGGACTCAGGCTGGAGCGCGAGCCACTGGACGTCGGTCGGGTAACCGAATTGCAGGCGGCCTTTGAGCGTGAAATGGCGGCCGCCGTTGCCGGAGATCGTTGACTAGGGCGAGGCTTACGCCGGCCGGCGGCGGATGCCGCTGTCGACGATAGTCGGCTGCAGACGTCCAGAGCTGAGGCTGTCGAGCCGCCTCTGGTAGTCGGCCAGGCTTTCAACGGCCAGCTCGATAGCCAGGTGAACGGCTTCGTCGAAATTTTCATGCACAATCGTGGCGCCGATGGCGGCCGTTTCCAGCTTGACTCGTTCGTAGAGTGGGTAGGGCAGTGTCAGTTCCAGGCGGTGCACCAGCACTTCCCTGGCTGGTTTCACGAGGCGCAGTGCTTGCTGGGCGGCCTCGGTATAGGCTTTGACCAGGCCGCCGGTGCCCAGCTGGGTGCCGCCAAACCAGCGGCTGATTACCAGGACGACATTACCCAGACCGGAGCCTTTCAGAACAGTCAGGATGGGTCGGCCGGCGGTGCCGGACGGTTCACCGTCGTCGCTGCAGGATTCGGTGGCGCTGTTGCCGCCGCCGATGATAAAGGCCGGCACATGGTGTGTGGCGTCGGGGAATTCCTTGCGGATGACTTGGATGTAGTGCCGGGCCTCGGTGACGTTGCCGGCCGGTGCCAGGCTGCTGATGAAGCGTGAATTGACGACGGTAAGGTTGGTGCGGACGGCCTCGAGCGGAACTAGCCAGGCGGCGGACATCAGGGGCTAGTGCCGTTGGGACGGTCGGCCTGTCGGCTGAGGGCGGAGTGCAGGACGCCTGACTCTTCCAGTAGCTGCCGGATAACCTCTGGATACAGTTCGTGCTCAACGGCGTGCAGGGCGGCCTCGGTGGCGGCCAGGCTGTCGCGGCGCGGGATGGTGCGCTGGGCGATGATCAGCCCGGTGTCCATCCCCTCGTCGACGAAATGAACCGTGACGCCGAACTGGCTGTCGCCGGCTTGCCAGGCCCGGGCGATGGCTTCGCTGCCTGGCCAGAGTGGTAGCAGTGAGGGGTGGATGTTGACCAGGCGGCCGCGGAAATGTTCAACAAAGCCGCTACCCAGAATACGCATGAAGCCGGCCAGCACCACCAGGTCGGCGCCGCTGCCGTCGATGGCGGACTGCAGCTTGGCCTCGGCCTCGGCGCGCGGACGACCCTTGTAGGCCACCAGCTTAACCGGCACGCCCAAGCGGACGGCGCGATTCACTACGGCAGCTTCCGGCCGGTCGCAGAGCAAGAGGCCGAGGCGGTGCCCGGTAAGTTCCCCACCCGGCCGGCAAGCCTGGGCGATGGCCTCGAAATTGCTGCCGTTGCCGCTGGCCAGAACCGCGATCGTGCCCATGCCGGCGCGCTCAGGCCTTGACGAGGCGGCCGACGTCGAAGCAGTCGATGTTGTTGTCGGCCGCGAACTGGCGAACCGCTGCCGCATCAGCCGCCTTGACCACGAAGGCAATGCCGACGCCCAGGTTGAAGACCCGGCGCATTTCTTCTTCGCTTACCTTACCGCCGCGGGCGATCTTCTCAAAGATAGCTGGGCGCGGCCAGGCCCAGTTGTATTCGCCGCGCAGCTGCTTAGGGATGACGCGCTCGAAATTCCCGTCCAGCCCAGAGCCAGTGATGTGGGCTGCCGCCAGGATTTTGCCGGTTTCCAGTAGCTTTCCCAGCTCGCGCACGTAGATGCGGGTGGGCGTCAGCAGCTCGCGCCAGGTGTCCAGGTCGCTGTCGTCGACGCACTTGCGGGCTAACGAGTAGCCGTTTGAATGCACGCCGCTGGAAGGCAGCCCTAAAATGACGTTACCCTCTGAAATCTCGGACAGGCGCGGCAGCATGGCCGCCTTGTCTACGATGCCGGTGCAGAAGCCGGCCAGATCGATGTCGTCGTCGGCATAGACATCCGGCATTTCGGCCGTCTCGCCGCCGGTTAGCAAGCAATCGGCCTGTTCGCAGCCAGCCACGATGCCCTTGATGACTTCGTGCAGCTTGGCTTCGTCGATGCGTCCGCAGGCTATGTAATCCAGAAAGTTAAGAGGCTTGCAACCACAGACTATCAGGTCATTGACGTTCATGGCCACTAGGTCAATGCCGATGGTATCCCATTTGCCCAGTTTTTTGGCTACCAGCAATTTGGTGCCGACGCCGTCGGTGGTAGACATCAGCATCGGTTCACGCATGCCGGTCAGGCTTCCCAGCGGAATGCCGCCGGCAAAGCCGCCGATGCCCTTGTCGACAGCCCCTGACGGCAGGTTTTTAATGAAGTCGGCAAAGGCATCGCCTTTTTCCATGTCTACGCCAGCGGTGCGGTAATCTATAGCCATTGTATCCTCCGTGAAAAAATCATTACGCTAGGAGTCTGTCGGGTTTTGGATTTTGGCCCAGCGAAAGCGAGCCACGAGTGGAAAATTGATGAGGATTGAGGGTCATACTTCCTGTATGGCCCGATTGACGAACCGATTTTACGCCGTGGGGCGCTGAGCTCGGCCAAAAAGCGTGAAAAATCTTCCGCGTTTCTGGATTCTTCAGATTTGTTTCCCAATTTTTCCTGATAATCATTCTTCGCGTTCCAAAGCCCGACAGACTCCAAGTGGTGTCGGGTAGTGGCCGTCGAAGCAGGCGCAGCAGAATTCGTTCTCTGGCGCCTTCAAGCAGCGCCGCATGGTTTCCAACGGCAGGAAGCACACGCTGTTGGCGGCGATGAAGGCGGCGACTTGTTCTGGGTTCATGCGGTTGGAGATCAACTCTTCGCGGGTCGGGATGTCGATGCCGTAGTAACACGGCCAGCGCAGCTCGGGGCTGGACAGCCGGACATGGACCGACCGGGCGCCGGCTTCCTTGAGGAGTCGGACGATGATGCCTGAGGTTGTTCCCCGTACCAGCGAGTCGTCGATGATGGCGATGTCCTTGCCGGCTACCACTTCGGGCACGGCGTGCAGCTTCATGCGTACCGCCAGTTCGCGCTCGGTTTTGGTGGGCATGATGAAGGAGCGGCCGGCATAGTGGTTGCGCGTCAGGCCGAGCGCGAACGGCACGCCGGCGACGGCGGCGTAGCCCAAGGCGGCCAGGGTGCCCGAGTCCGGCACCGGCATCACCAGGTCCGGCTTGAAACCGGCGGCGTTGTCCTGCTCGGCCAGGGCGGCGCCGAGCGACTGGCGCGCCAGGTAGACGGATTGTCCAAAGATGGTTGAGTCGGGCCGGGCAAAGTAAAACAGCTCGAAGATGCAACGGGCCCGGCGGCTGGCTGCCGGCAGGAAGAAGCTGCGTAGGCCAGCGTCGTCGATGACGATGCATTCCCCAGGCTGCACCTCGCGGCAGTCCAGCGGGCCGAGGGCGCGTAACCCGCAGGTTTCGCTGGCGGCGTACCAGGCCCCTTCGTGCTGGGCGATGTAAAGTGGTCGGAAGCCCATCGGGTCGCGTATGACGATCAGGTCGTTGTCCCACAGGACGCACAGACTGTAGGCACCTTCCACCTCGGATAGGGCGTCGCGGATAATGGCTTCCTTGCCGGCCGCCGTGCTGCGGCTGATGCGGTGCAGGAGGATTTCCGAGTCGCTGGTGGTCTGAAAAATGGAACCGCCCTCGAAAAGGGCGGTTCGTAGCCGGTCGCTGTTGGAAATGTTGCCATTGTGGGCCAGGGCGATGCTGCCCTTGTTGCAGTCGACTACCACAGGCTGGGCGTTGGCAATTCCCCCGCCGCCATGGGTGGCGTAGCGGACGTGGCCTATCCCGGCGGTGGATTCAGCCTTGCCGGCGAGCCAGCTTTCCGCCGCGCCGGAAACCATGCCTAGCCGCTTGTCGAAACGAAGACCGTTGCCGTGGCGCCAGGCGATGCCGCAGGCTTCCTGCCCGCGGTGTTGCTGGGCAAAGAGCATGTAAAACAGCTTCTGCTGGACGTCGACAGGAGTAGCGGCCCGGACCGCAGCCAGGCCGCAATGATGCTTGAGCGCAGGACCGGATTCGTTGCCTTCGGTATTCATGCTAGTTTTTAACACATTGCGATTTAAGCGTCAAGGGTGCATGGAGCCTTTGCTCAGGCGTCAGTCAACCGGCTTCAGTGGCGGCACGCCTGGAGGGGGTCCGGCCGCCATCAGCGGAATAGGGGAAATTTTGATAACCGAGAAATTCCGCATCACCCGGACAAAGGTATCGAGCAGATTACGTCCGGCGATCAGGGCGCCTAGCAACTCCTTGTTCCTGGCGCCGCCCATGGTGCGGATATTGGTGACGATGTCCGGGCTCGACTTCTTGTAGTCGGCCAGCAGCTCTCCAACGGCGTCGGAGAGCATCTGGAACAGGCCAGTCTCGTCTTCGCATATCTCACGGGCGTTATGGTTTATTTCGTCGACCATGCGGGACAGGAAAGGCATCATGTCCTTGCCATGCCGGATTTCGTCGATGTAGCGGCGAATGGAATTGATGCTATTTTTACTGTTGGACTTCAGGTTGCTCTCAAACCCGGCGATTCGGTTGGTGGTGCGGTCGCATTGATAGAGGATATTAGCCAGGTTGTTCTGATACACTTTATTGTCGAAATAGCCCTCCACCAGGATTCGCTTGATAGTCTCCTTGACCCGCTCGTCGAAGAGGCCGTGAACAAAGGTTTTCAAGATGCTCACGGCCTTGATATGGGTAAACCCCATCGGGGTTTCGCGGCGCAAGTATTGGTCGTTGTGGTCGTCATAACCTTCTACGGAGTATATCTCGAGGTCGCCGAACAGTTCCTTGATGTCCTTGGCAATGGCGTTTTCGTGGCGCTCGCGTTGCAGGCGCTCTCTGTCCTTCTCAAACTGGCTGATGATGCGCCGCCGATAGTCGCTGATAAAGTCATTAGTATCGTGCTTGACCGTCGGGGAGTAGACGGGGTCATGCCTCGTTAGCCTTGCCAAGGCTAATAGAATATCACTTGATAGGCGTAATTGCAATATTTTATTAAGGGTGCTGAAAATTGCCGTTATGCGTTGCTCTTGGCTGGCTACGGTATCGGGGGCGTGCTTTGCATAAACCAACATGAAATTCCGGTAGAGGGTTTCCGAGAAGTTGAAATCCATGGTCAGGAAATAGATATCGATCATTTCCGGCGAGAACTGGTCGCCTTCGCAGGGTTGGGGGTCGAGGCCGTAGTTTTTATTGTCAAGGCTGATGCCGGGGTCGAAGAAGCCGAGGGTGCGTTCCCAGTCGTGGCGGCAGATTTCTACGAAGCGCTGCATCTCCTGCAGTTCAGTGTTGACGTCCCCGCCCATCATGCTATCCAGGTGGCGCAAGAACGTCTGGAAATCATGGTTGATCCCCTCGAATACCTCGTCGCTCCGGACTATATTGCCCATTCGGGCCTTCATACCTTCATAGGTGAAGAGGCTTTTCTGTTCCAAAATTTCCGTAGGCAGCCGGCAATCGATCAGGTGGTCGAAATAGTGCTTGGTGACCCGCAGATCCGGATGGGCCAAGGTGCGGTCGGCCATGTCCATCAGCGGTTTGAGGGCCGAGCAGAACAGGAACAAGTCCTGGGCAAAACCGGGCAGGACAAGGTTGTGTTTCTGCCGGTAATACGGCGGCTTAATATGGGCAATGCCCTTGGCCAGTTTTTTGAGTTCTGCCTGGAGCGGATCGTCCAGCTGAAAAAGGTGTTTCAAGAATTCTATGAACCGGGTTATGAAATTCATGTTACTGTCATTGTACGGCAGCTTGGCGGCATTGGCAAGCTGCCGCTGGCCGTAATTTTCAAGCCACTGTTAAAGCAGTTCTTTGTGGAGTGGTTGATGCTGGGTGTCGCAGTACCAGGTGGGAATGGAATCCGGTGTGTCCAGCAGATCGTCAAACAGAACTGCCGTGGCCTCCAGCATCCTGGCGTTCACGTAGATTGGAGCGTCGGTTTCGACGGCCAAGGCCAAGGCGTCCGAGGGGCGGATATTGCGCGAGCGCTTGAAAAGGCCTTTACGGTAGTTGAGGCTGGCGCTGAAGCCGTCGCCGGTCTGCGGCGGGTCGGCATGGATTTCGACGGAGGTAATTACCAGATTTTGTTCACGCATGATGCTGGCCAGAAGGTGGTGGGTAAGCGGCCGGCCGGGCTTGATGCCCTCCAGGTGCATGATGATGGAGCTGGCTTCAAACGCGCCAATATTGACCAAGACACGGCGTTCGGAGCGAGGATCCTGGAGCAAGGCCATCGGGCCAAGTTCCAGTGATGGCATCGCAACGGCGTGCAATCGAACCATTACCATTGTTTCCTTCATGAAAACTAATGTAACGCAGGTATTGGAGGTTTTCAGGCAAATTTGGTAGAATTCGGTATTGTTTTGGCCTGCTGCTTGCCTTGGTGGTGCTCGACCAGGTCAACCTTTTGGAGGTAGCCGCTCTTGACAGCCGGAGAACAGAATCCTAGACTTGAGATATCCTTGCGAGTGGGGCCGGCTGGTCTGTCTGGTCCGGAGAGGCGTCCAATGGCCGATTTACTGGCAGACAGTGATTTTGAAATGTACCGCAAGCTTATATATGATGAAAGCGGTATACATTTTTCTGCCACCAACCGTTCCATTCTGGAGAGTCGTTTACGCGAGCGCCTGCGCGACAAAAAACTGACCTCGCTGCGCGAATACTTTAATCTTATTACCAGTGACCGCGAGGAGCTTAAGCTGCTACTTGATTCGGTTACCACTAATCTGACGCGGTTTTTTCGCAACCAAGCCCATTTTGACGCCGTGCAGCACTTTGTCATTTCCGAGCTGCTGAAAGTACACACCGTTGATCGTAAACTACGTTTCTGGAGCGCCGGCTGCTCCACGGGCGAAGAGCCATACACTATTGCCATGCTGCTTAAGGAATTGTTGCCGATCGGCTGGACTTTCGAGATTATCGCCTCGGACATCAGTCTCAAGTCGCTCATGGTCGGCAAGGAAGGCTTCTACGCCGACGGCCGGATCGTTGGTATCCCCGAGAACTACCTGGCCAAGTATTTCGAGCGCCGGCCTAATGGCTACCAGATTAAAGACGAGATCAAGAAGACTATCCGCTTCGATTACCATAATTTAAAAAACGATTCCGGCGCGCGCAACCTCGATGTCGTGTTTTGTCGTAATGTTCTGATTTATTTCGACGAAGTGGCCCAAAAGGCCGCCGTGGAGCGGTTTTGGGACGCCATGGCCCAGAAATCCTTCCTCTTTATCGGTCATTCGGAATCGCTTTTTGGTATGAACACTCGATTTGAGTTCGTGAAGACGGATTGGGCTTGCTTTTACAAGAAGTGGAGTTGACGACCATGCCCAGCGACAAGGTGGCCGAGTTTGTTTCCGTGCTGGTGGTCGATGATTCTGCCCTGATGCGCAATCTGGTTTCCAGGATCATTGAAACTACGCCAGGTTTAAAGGTGGCCGATAAGGCCATGAACGGCGTGTTTGCGCTCCAGAAGATACCGCGCTGCAATCCTGATGTGATCGTACTGGATATCGAGATGCCAGAGATGAACGGCATCGAGTTCCTCAAGGAGCGCCAGCGGCTCGGCATCGAGATTCCGGTCATCATCCTATCCAGCGTTGCCCAGAAGGGCGCCCGTATCACCATGGAAGCCCTGTCACTGGGAGCGGCTGACTTCATCACCAAGCCTTCGGGCTCGATCTCGTCGGATATCCATACCGTGGCTGGGGAGCTCGGGCGCATGGTCCTGGCCTACGGCAGTCAGTATCAGCGCCAGCGGGGGCGCGAGCCGCCGCGCTACCATTTTGAGACGCCGGAGCGCCTCTTTGAGCTGCCGGTCTTCGAACCGCGCCGTACTGTGGTCGAAGCGCCAAAGATCACGCCCCTGCGTTCGCCGGCGCCGACCGAGATTATCGCCATCGGCATTTCCACCGGCGGGCCGAACGCCTTGCGCGACATGCTGGCCAAGGTTGACCCCGACTTGCAGCAGCCGATCGTCATTGTGCAGCATATGCCGGCCGGCTTTACCGAGGAATTCGCCGCCAGCCTGAACCGGATCTGCCCCTTGGACGTCAAGGAGGCTGCCGAAGGCGACGTCTTGCGCCCGGGGCGCGTTTTAGTAGCACCGGGTGACTATCACATTACGGTGGAGAAGCGCTCCCTGGCGGCGGTGGTTCATACCAACCAGGCCGAGCCGGAGAACGGCCACCGGCCGAGCGCCGATGTGCTGTTTCGAAGCGTGGCGCAACACTATGGCAACCGGTCGTTGGCGGTAATCATGACGGGAATGGGTAAGGATGGCGCGCGCGAGATTGGTTCGATTTTTCGGGAGGGTGGCATAACGCTCGGCCAGGACGAGGCGTCGTGTATCGTGTACGGCATGCCGAAGGTCGCCTTCGAGCTGGGGTATCTCATGGAACAGGTTCCCTTGTCGCGTATGCCCGAGCGGATTTGCCAACTGGCCAAGGAGGGCCGCCGTTAGTGGCTCGGTGGCCTGGCGCCTCTCAGGCATGACGGCGATACTGCGTCGCCATGCCGCCGAGCCAGAAGGAAGGGTCAGGCCTGGACTACTTCCTTTACGCCGGGGACGGTGCGTTTGAGATGCGCCTCGACACCCTGCTTGAGGGTCATAACGGCCATCGGGCAGGAACCGCAAGCCCCGGTCAGGCGGACCTTCACCAGGCCGGCGTCGTCAACAGAAACAAACTCTATATCGCCACCATCGGCCTGGAGCGAGGGGCGCACTTCCTGGATGGCTTTCTTCACAGCATCTATATCCATATCAGTATCTCCTTTATAAATGCAATGTACCGGTAGCGCCCCTGTCCGGTCAAGCTCTCCGGGCTGGTTTCGCAACCGACCGGCCCACCAGTAGTCCTGCGGCCGCATTTTTGATAGAATCAGCTGGACACCTTTAAGCGCAGGCCCTTGTGCGCTGCCGGCAGGCAATCGCTGCCTGCCGCCGGGGTACGAGAGGACATGACAGAATGGCCCGAACCATAGTTTTCGTGAATCAGAAAGGCGGGGTAGGTAAGACTACCACTGCCATCAACCTGGGTGCATATCTGGCCCGGGCCGGCCATCGCACATTGCTGGTCGATTTTGACCCTCAGGCCAACCTGACCAGCGGCGTGGGCGGCAAGAGCGGTTCGCGCGGCATTTATGAAGTCATCAGCGGTAAGGTGGGTTTGACCGAGGTTATCTGTACCACCAAACAGTCCGGCTTGTTTCTGGTGCCTTCGAGTATCGACCTATCTGGCGCTACCGTCGAGCTGGTGGATCGCGAAGACCGCAACAACTTCCTGAAGCAAGCCTTGGCAGGGGTTCAGAACGAGTATGAGTTCATTCTGATCGATTGCCCGCCATCGTTGGGGATTCTGACCCTCAACGGTCTGTGCGCCGCCAGCGAGGTGCTCATTCCGCTGCAATGCGAGTATTTTGCCCTCGAAGGCTTGTCCTTGATACTGCAGACCATCCAGCTGGTGCAGAAAGGCATGAATACCAAGCTGCGCATCGCCGGTATCCTGTTTACCATGTACGATTCTCGTACCCGCCTGGCCCAAGACGTGGTTTCGCAGGTTACGGCCTACTTCAAGGAAAAGGTTTTCTCGACTATCATCCCGCGCAACGTTAGGCTATCCGAAGCGCCGTCGCATGGCGTGCCGGTGTGCCTTTACGACGCCGCCTGTGTCGGCGCCCGTAGTTATGAAAAACTCGCTAAGGAAGTAGTCGAACGTGGCTAAAACCGGACTTGGACGCGGGCTGAACGCCCTGATGCCGGAGAATTACCAGGAAAACGCCGATGCGGCGGCCGAGCTTGCCGGCGGGGATGCCGGCGTGCGTCAGATCGCCGTCGGCAAGATCGCGCCCAGTCCCGACCAGCCGCGCAAGTCCTTCGACGACGAGTCCATCGGCGAACTGGCGGCCTCGATCCGGCGCCATGGCGTCATTCAGCCGCTCATCGTCGAGGCGCTGGCCGACGGCTTATTCCGCATCGTGGCCGGCGAGCGTCGTTGGCGCGCTGCCGCCGTGGCCGGACTCAAGGACGTGCCGGTGCTGGTACGCGAGCTGGGCCGGGAGCGCCGTCTCGAGGTGGCCCTGGTGGAGAACGTCCAGCGCGAGGATCTCAACCCAATCGACGAAGCCGAGGCTTACCGGCAGCTGATGGAAGTGACCGGGCTGACCCAGGAGGACGTCGCCGAGCGCGTTGGCAAAAGCCGCCCAGCGGTGGCCAATGCCCTGCGACTGCTCAACTTGCCGGCACCGGCCATGGAAGCCCTGCGCAGCCGCCAGGTGACGCCGGGTCATGCCCGCGCCTTGTTGGCCGTGGTCAACCCGGCTGACCGTAGCCTGCTTTTGAACCGCATTCTGGCCGATGGCTTGTCCGTCCGCGAGGCCGAGGCTTCCGCCGCCAGCTTCAACAAAGGCGGGCGCGGCGTTGAACCCAAGCCGAAGGCGGCCGCCGCCCCCCGCCAGCCGGCTGGTCAGCTGCGACCCGAACTGGCCACCATCGAGCAGGATCTGATCGGTCGCCTGGGCACCAAGGTCAGCCTCAAGGGCGATTCCAACCGCGGTACCATTGTCATCGAGTATTTTTCCATGGACGACCTGGATCGCGTCTACAGCCTGATAACCGGCGGGGACGGCCGCTGACCGCAATGGGATTCCGCAAACCGGCGCTGTACCTGTTGTTATGGTTGGCCTTGTCCGCTGCTGTCTGGGCCCAGGCGCAACCGACCGACCCGGACGGGGACTTTGTGTTCCATTATGGTCGGGTGGCTGGGGCTGTTCTGGAAGATTTGCTGCGCCGAGGAGAAATGCTGGCCGCGGTCAATGATCTGCTGGTGGATGCTGCTAGCGGGGAGCGCCGCTTAGCCGGCTACGCCGAGTTTCATGCCGTGTATGACGTGCCCGCCACCACCTTCCTGGCTGTGGTTCTGGATTTCGGGCATTATGCCGATTTTATGCCCTGGATAGCCCAGAGTCGCCTGGTCAACGGGCTGGATGATCCTTATTATCAGACCACTTATTATGCCGGCATCAATTTTTTCGGATTAAAGCTCGGTTACGGCACGATCGGCGAGAGCCGGCTGGACTATCTGGAAAACGGTAGCGTGGGCCTGCGTTCCCGCCTGGTGGAGAGTCTGGATAACAACCTCTACGAACATTATGTATCCTGGTATGTTGAGCCGGTACTGGTGGCTGGTCGTTCCATGACTTACGTGCGCTATTTCAACCGCCCTGGCATCAGGAATCCCGGACCGGGCATGCTTACCCTGGCGCGTTTGTTCGCCAATGGCAATACCCGCGGCCAAGTGGATAGCATGGCTCGGGAGGCCAGCCGGCGGCAGCGCAACGCCGCTATCGACTAAGCCCGCCTTTTTTGCTAGTATAAGCCGGTATGAAGACATTGATACTTGGCTCCGGTGCGCGCGAACACGCCATCGCCTGGGCTTTTGCGCAGAGCAGGACGAACAGCGGCCTTTTCTGCCTGCCGGGTAACGCCGCGACGGCCGAATTGGGTACCAACCTGCATGGCGACCCGGAAAATATCGCCGCCGTCCTCAAGGCTACCCAGTATACCGGCTCGAAACTGGTCATCGTTGGCCCCGAAGCGCCCTTGGCCGCCGGCGTGGCCGATTCACTGCGTGAAGCCGGCCTGGCGGTTTTCGGTCCCGGTAAGGAAGCCGCCAAGCTAGAGGCCAGCAAATCCTTTGCCCGCGCCCTGACCGATCGAGCTGGTATTCCATCCGCCGCCACCAAGCAATTCATCGCCTTCAATGATTTCGCCGCCTGGCTACCGGGCAAAGAGGGCAACAAGCTAGTGCTCAAGAAGAGTGGCTTGGCGGCTGGCAAGGGCGTCTTTGAGTCGGCTGACCCGAATGAACTCAAGGCTTTCGCCAAAAAAGTCTTGCAGTCCGATACCGTGCTGGTGGAGGAATTCCTGGAAGGCTACGAGCTTTCGGTATTCGCGCTGTGCGATGGTGAGGATTATATCTTGATGCCGGCTTGCGCTGACCATAAGAAGTCCGGTGAGGGCAATCAGGGTCAGAATACCGGCGGCATGGGCGCCATTTGCCCCGTGCCCTGCTCCGATCCAGATCTGATGCGTCGCATCGAGAGCATCATCATCGAGCCGACCTTCCGGATGCTGTGGCAGGAAGGGCTGCTCTATCGGGGGGTGCTCTTCTTTGGGATCATGGTTACGGCTAGCGGGCCGAAGTTGCTGGAGTTTAATGTCCGTTTCGGTGACCCGGAAACCCAGTCCTTGTTGCCGCTGCTGGCCAGCGACGCCATCGACCTATTCTGGACGGTGTCCACCGGCCGTGTCCGGGAGCTACAGCTCGAATACCGGCCGCTGACGGCCGTCGGCATCACCTTGGCCGCTCCGGGCTATCCCGGCGCTTATCCGGCGCACATCCCGGTGCAAGCCTTGCCGGCCTCGTCGGCCAATGCCCTGCTTTTCCATGCCAGTACCCTGCGTGACGCTGAGGGGCAACTGCGCACCGGCGGCGGACGTTGCTTCAGCGCTGTCGGCTTGGGCCAGGACTACTTTCAAGCCCATTCCCGGGCCCTCAAGCTAGCCGAAGCGGTTCATTTTGAGGGCGTCTGGTTTCGTCACGACATCGGCCGGGCCTTCTGCAAGGACTCATGAGCGGTTTGGCCAGAGTCGACTGGCCTCACGGCTGAACCATTCGTAAATGGCGCGCGCTCGATTGCTGAACGAAGCCTGGAGGGGATTACGCAACCCGGGCAGCAGCACGGTATTGCTGCCAGAAACCACGTAAAAGATGATGCCCTCATCCGTCAAGATGATCAGGGCGCAGGTTAGCAGTTGACCTGGCTTGGCCACCGGGATAAAGCCGTAAGCCATGGCCGTGAGGTTGGTCATGGTGTAGGCAAAGCCATCCACCAGGTGCTCAAGAGACAAACGGTAGACGTTATCACCAAAAGAGGCGTCGTCCTGGCGGGTGTAGAGTGTCTCGGCCCCGGGGATGGCGGCTTGCCAGCTATCGGCCACCGTTTGGTGCCCGTCCGCTCCGGTTACCAGGCTTGATCTTTCATACAATACCCGTCGGGTCTGGCGGGTTACCGAATAATATTCTATACCTTGCATGCTCCCAACCGAACGTAAAATGTTATAGACTAACAAGCGGCCAGCCGAATCGGCTGCCGGGGCGGTGGGTGTTGGCGGGTAGGGCCAGAAAAAGAGCGACTCGACAGCCAGGCTGGCGTCGATGGCGGCCAGGGCTTGGCCAATGGCGGTTTGGGCTGGATGGCTGGCCCCGAGGGTCAGGCTGATGGAGCGGCCACTGGTCAGGCTGGTTGGCTGAGCGCCGCTTATCAGTTGGCCGGCCAAGGGTGCCGGGTAGTAGCTAGCCAGCGGAAGCGCCGGCAGGCTGGCCAGCGATAGGCAGCCGCAGGCCAGGAGCAGGCCAAGCTGGCCGAGTGGGGGACAATCCCGTAGGTGATAGCGCATAGTTTGGAGTATAGCGTAATCGTCAGCTAAAATCTGCCGCTGATGCCCAGGCCGGGTCGTACACAACCGGTTCGGGGCTTCCAATTCTGTTAGTTTTCGGTTATAAAGTGGCGACACGGACAGCTCCAGGCACATTTTTCCTACGGCCGCGAGGCGAAAGGCTGATCATGGACTATATTCTGATGGTAATCGAATTGATGGGCGCCTTGGGCCTGTTCCTCTTCGGCATGAAGATCCTGTCCGAGGGAATTCAGCGAGCGGCCGGCGACCGGCTCAAGCACACCCTGAACCTGATGACCGGCAACACTTTTAAAGCGCTTCTGACCGGTATCGGCGTCACGGCCATCATTCAGTCGTCGTCGGCCACCACCGTTATGGTGGTTTCCTTCGTTAACGCTGGCTTGTTGAGCGTGGTACAGGCCGCCGGTGTCATCTTCGGCGCCAATATCGGCACCACCATGACAGCCTGGATTGTGTCGCTGATCGGTTTCAAATTTAAAATTTCGGCCATTGCTCTACCGCTGGTCGGCGTCGGCTTCATTATGATGATGGCCGCCAAGCGCTCCAGCCGCGTTCGAAATTACGGCGAGGCGGCGGTTGGCTTCGGCCTTTTGTTCCTGGGTCTGGATTACCTGTCGCACGCCTTGCCGGCACCGTCGCCGGAATTGCTGCATTTCCTGGCCAAAGTGGCCGATCTCGGGCCACTGTCGGTGCTCATCGCGGCCGGCGCCGGTACCCTGTTCACGATTCTGGTCCATTCGTCGAGCGCTTCCACCGCGGTGGTTATCACTCTGGCGGTGCAGGGCGTCATCAACTTTGAGATGGCGGCCGGTCTGGTGCTGGGCTGCAATATCGGCACTACTATCGACGCCTTGCTGGCTTCGATCGGTGCCAAGGTCAACGCCAAACGGGCAGCTTTTTTGCACATCATGTTCAATGTGTTGGGCAGCGTCTGGGCAATTATCCTGTTTACGCCCTTCCTGGCCTTGGTCAACTGGCTGGCCGGCGATTCTTCGGTCGCCCAGCATATCGCCATGCTGCACACTGTCTTTAACGTCATC
This sequence comes from Spirochaetes bacterium GWB1_60_80, assembly GCA_001829185.1. GTDB lineage: Bacteria > Spirochaetota > Spirochaetia > Treponematales > UBA12059 > UBA12059. The sequence continues at coordinate 20,037 of MIAR01000039.1, read as the reverse complement.
AATGCCCTGATTTTCACGCCGTTTACCAGGCAGCTGTCGGCATTGGCCACCAAGTTGATCAAGGATAAGCCGGCCGAGGCGGCCATTCATACCCGCCTGGAGTACATTGCCGCGCCGCTGATGGATAGCCCCGAGTTGAATTTGCTGCGCGCCCGCAAGGAGATTTCCGACATGGCGGGTCTCTGCCAGACCATGTTCACCGGTTTCCGCAACTTCTTGAAAGAGCCCAGGTCCGACCTGGAAGCCCGGATAAACGATTTTCGCAATATGGAAAACTACGCCGACCAGATGCGCGAGGAATTGAGCCGCTTCCTTTTAGAATGCGCCGGACACGACATGAATAGCTCGAGTAGCAACAACGTCGGTATTATGCTACGCATGGTTACCGATCTTGAGGACATTACCGACGATTGCTTCAGCCTGATCATGCTGCTGGATAAGGCCGCCAAGCGGGAGTTGGAGATGGACAAGGACGAGCTGGAGAGCCTGGTGCCCTATACTCAGTTGGTGGAAGATTTCCTGGCCTTCGTGAAGGACAATATCAACCGCAGTATCAACGAGGAGCAGTTGGTCACCGCTGGCCACCTTGAGGAAAGCATTGATGAGTTCCGCGGCGAGCTCAAGAAAAAATCCCGTAAGCGCCTGCAGAAAGGCGCCGATGTCAAGGCCGAACTCTTGTTCATCGACCTGATCCGCCATATCGAAAAGATCGGCGACCGCGCCTTCAACGTCACCCGGGGCTTGCGCGAGATCCGCTGAGCCGGCTAGCAGGTTGTTGAAAAAGCCGGTTGCTTTCTCAACAACCTTAACAATTCCTCGCATAGCTTGCGCTATGCTGCGTAATTGTACCGGCTTTTGAAGTGTTGAAAAGCCGCATCCGCGTTTTTCAACACCCTGCTAGACCGGCCGGGCTGCGCTCACCCGCCCGGGGCGGTTTCCGGCGGCGCCTGGCTGGTCAGCGGGCTGCTGATGGCCTTCTTGAGCTTGCGGGCTATCATGTCGCGGTTATCCAGCATCGGCGACAGGCTGCGGTCCTGGTGCAAGAGCGAAATGATCTGCGCGAATAGCGGGCTGACATTGGCTTCAATATACCATTCATGCTTCAGCAGGTCGGACTGCGCCACGGCATTGGTGCCTATGATGCGCAGAAAGTGACCCTCACGGTAAGCGGCGTCAAAATTCTCATGGGCGTTAGAGCTGAACAGCGGTAGCGATATGGCGCAGATTACCTGCTTGGCGCCTTGTTCCTTGAGGAAGCGCATGGCCTTAAGCATGGTACCGCCGGTACCGAGCATGTCGTCGGCCATAAAAACGGTTTTGCCGCGTACATCGCCCAGGAGTCGCATTTCGGTGATGTTGTTGTCAGTAGCATTGGTGCTGACGCGCGAGTAATCGCGTTCCTTGTACAGCAGCGCCAACGGCCGCTGCAAGGTGCTGGCGTAAAACTTGTTGCGGTCCACGGCGCCGGTGTCCGGGGAGACAACCACCAGGTTCTCATCGCTGACGTCGATGATGCCGGCCAGCTTTTCGATGATCTGGTACGAGGCGTGCAGATTTTCCAGACGCAGATGGTTGAAGCAGTTTTCGATCTCGCGTGAGTGGATATCGAGGGTAATAATCCTGGCCACGCCCAGGTACTCCATGATCTGGCCAAAGCGTGCGGCGGTCAGGCCTTCGCGGCCCTTCTTTTTGTGCTGGCGCGAGTAGGGATAAGTTGGCAGTACCAAGCTGATGCGCCGGGCGCCGGCTTGGACCGCGGCGTCGATAGTGGTCATCAGGCAGAATATATGGTCGTTTACCGACAGTTCGCGTTGCTCGCGGCCGTCATTAAAACTGCAAGGCAGTCGATTTTCCACGTCCTGGCAGATGTAGATGTCCTTGCCGCGCGGTGAGTCCTGTATCTCGGCCTTGACCTCGCCGTTGGCAAACCAGCTGTAGCGGGTATGGATCTTGAGGCGCGGTCCGCGGTAGTGGCCGATATCGCCCGGCACGTGCGGCAGGTTGGACTGGGTGTCGTTGCTGAAATTCATTTGGCGGACGGCATCGGCCAGGCTGATGCCGTAGCGCTCGGCCAGAACCTTGGTCTTGCGCTCGAAGCGCCGCTTGTAGATACCGGCCAAGCTTTTGGCCACCAGTTCGGTGAAGCGCTCGCCGCCGGGACAGGCGATCAGGCCGATGTTGGACGGGTTCGAATAATTCATGCGCTGCCTTGTTTTCTGGGGTGGATCGATTGACGGACTTCTGTATAGTACACCGGCCGGGTCTGGACAGCAAGTGGAAAAACGCCGAAAAGGGCAGGGCCGGAAGTCTGGCCCGCCGCTTGTTTTTTTAAAAGTAATGCTTGCATCGGCTGCCGATCTGGCGCTATGCTGGTAGTGGCCAACCCGTCCCGGATCGCAGCCGGAGTCGGTTCGGCCTCTCGCGGCGGAAGCCGCCAAGCCCGCAAGGAGAGTCTATGCACGGTGGTTCGGATATATTCGATGTCTGCATCGTAGGGGCTGGCGTCAGCGGGGCGAACATCGCCCGGCGCTTGTCGGCCTACGATTTGAAGGTGGTGTTGGTCGACAAGGAGGCCGACGTTTCCTTCGGGGTGTCCAAGGCCAATTCCGGCATCGTGCACGGCGGCTTTCACCACAACAAGAAGTACCTGAAAGCCCGTCTGGAGTTGCAAGGCGCCATGATGTTCGAACGCCTGCGCCAGGAACTCGATTTCCCGTTCAAGCGCTGCGGTATTGTGGTGGCGGCTATGCACGAGGACGAGATGCGGGCCATCGAGCAGCTCTATATGCAGGGCGTCGACAATGGCGTCATTGGCATTGAGATGTGCTCACGCGACCGCATCATGGAGTTGGAGCCCAAACTGAACCCGGATACGGTTGGTGGCTTGTGGGTTCCCGGCGGCGGCATCGTCGAGCCGTACCGTTTCGTCTTCTCGCTGGTCGAGAACGCCATCAGCAATGGCGTGGTGCTCCAGACCACGTTCGCCGTTTCCGCCGGCCTACGCGATGGCGACGCCTGGCGGGTGGAGGCGGCTGACGGCCGGTCCTTGCAGGCCCGATACGTGGTCAATGCCGCCGGGCTGTATGCCGACCAGGTGTCGGCCATCTTCGGCGCCGAGCAATTCGCCATCCAGCCGCGCAAGGGCGAGTACTACCTCCTGGACCGCCTGACCAAGGCCCGCCCCGACCGCGTAGTCTTCCCGGTGCCGACCAGCGTCTCCAAGGGCATGCTGGTCATCCCGACCGTCGAGGGCACCGTCCTGATCGGCCCCACCGCCGAATCCGCTACAGACAAGCGCGACCTGGCCACCACTAGAGCGCAGCTGGACAAGATCCTGTCGTCGGCCCGGGCCATGATTCCGGCCATTTCCGAATATGATGTCATTACCAGCTTTGCCGGCCTGCGCCCCATCCTGGACGAGGATTTTTATATCGCCATGAGCGCCAAGGTGCCAAACCTGGTGCAGGTGGCCGGTATTCAGTCTCCGGGCCTGACCGCCAGCCCAGCCATCGGCGAGTACGTCAAGGATCTGCTCAAGAAGGCCGGCCTAAAGCTCAGCGAGAAACCGGAATACGATCCCTTTGTGGTTAAGCGACCGCATGTTAAAGAACTGTCACCCTATGAGGTCGACGAGTTGGTGGCCCAGGACCCGGCCTGGGCCAACATGGTCTGCCGCTGCGAAAAGGTCTCGGAGGCCGAGATTGTGGCGGCGGTGCGGGCCGGGCATACCACCCTGGACGGGGTCAAGTACTTCACGCGTGCCCAAATGGGCCGCTGTCAGGGCGGTTTTTGCACCTATAAGATCATCAAGATCATCATGCGCGAAACCGGCCTGTCCTGGGACCAGGTTTCCAAGAACGGCGATCGGAGCCGCATCCTGAAGGACACGCTATGAAAGAGATGTATTTCGACGCGGTCGTCATCGGCGGCGGCGCCGCCGGTATGGCGGCCGCCCAGGAACTGGACCAGGCCGGATTCTCCTGCGCCATCATCGAGCGCGAGGAGCAGTTGGGCGGCATCCTGACCCAGTGCATCCATAACGGCTTTGGTCTTATCGAGTTTAAGGAAGAGTTGACCGGTCCGGAATTCGCCGAGCGCGTCGAGGAGCGCCTGCAGGGCACCACTATCCGGATATTCACCGCCACCACCGTTATGGAGATGGAGACGACGGCCGACCCTAAGCTGCTGTACTGCTATTCGGCGCAGTGGGGTATCCTGCGCCTGTCCTGCCGGCTGGTGGTTCTGGCTATGGGCTGCCGCGAGCGCAACCGCGGCAATATTCGCATTCCGGGCGACCGGCCGGCCGGCGTCTATACGGCTGGTCTGGCGCAGCGCCTGGTCAATATTGAGGGCTATGTGCCCGGCAAGGACATTGTCATTATTGGCTCCGGCGACATCGGCCTGATTATGGCGCGGCGTATGAGTTGGGTGGGCTGTAAGGTTCATGCCGTGGTCGAGATTTTGCCGTATCCCTCCGGCCTGACGCGTAATATCGTGCAGTGCCTGAACGATTTCGATATCCCGCTTTACCTGTCGCACCTGACCACCAACATCATCGGCCGTGACCGGGTGGAGGGCGTCGAAATCACGCCGATTGAGAATGGCGCCTTGATGCACGAGAAGGCTTTCACCATTCCCTGCGATACGGTGCTGTTGTCGGTCGGTCTGGTGCCCGAGAACGAGCTGTCCAAGGTGGCCGGCGTCGAGCTAAACCCGATGACCAACGGGCCCCAGGTGGACTCGATGCTGATGACCAACGTGCCGGGCGTCTTCGCTTGCGGCAATGTGCTCCATGTCCACGACCTAGTCGATTACGTGGTGGAGGAAAGCCGCCGCGCCGGGGCCAGCGCAGCTCAGTGGCTGAAGGGCCGGCGGCCGCAGCACGAAGCCCGCCTCAAGGTTGGCGCAAACGTCCGCTACGTGGCGCCGGGCCGGGTAGATCTGCAAGCCGACAACAAGATTTACCTGCGCAGCCTGATTGTCAAGAACGACGCGCTGCTCGAAGTAAAGGTTAATAGCCGAGTGGTAAAGAGCCAGAAAAAGAGCCATATCCAGCCATCGGAGATGATCGAGCTGCACTTGTCTCCCAAGGATCTGGAAGCCGCCATAGGCGCACCGGATCCACTGGTCGAAATCGCCATTAACTGAAGGCTGCTGTCAGGAGCGTACGCATGAGCGAAGAATTGATTTGCATCACTTGCCCGCTGGGCTGTCATCTGACCATCGAACGCAGGCCGGACAATACCCTGGGGGTCAGCGGTAACCGTTGCGCCCGTGGTGTTCGCTACGCCTGCGAAGAACTGTTGTCGCCCAAGCGGATGGTAACGGCCACGGTTCGGATCTGTCGCCCGTTCCAGGCGGAAGCCGCCGCATGCGGCGAGACCGGACTGGGTAGCGTGGCCCGCCTGCCGGTACGTACCAGCCAGGCCTATCCCAAAGAGGGCGTCGCTGGATTACTGGCCGACATCTACCGGCTGGAGGTCACCGTGCCGGTAAAACGCGGCACGGTGCTGCTGGCCGATTATAAAGGGTCGGGAATCGACATTATCGCCGCCCGCAGCCTGCAGGTTTGACCATGACAGCTTCCCGCGTGATGGTGTCCGTCATTCCGATCGTCGGCATCGTAATGGGCAGCGTCGTAATATTTTTTTACCTGTTATGGACCCATCGCGAGAAGATGCTGCTCATCGAGCGTGGGCTCTACCATGAGCATCCGTTGGACTGGGCCATGTTCAGCCTGCTGGTCGGCATCCTGCTGACCACGCTCGGTGTGGTCCTGAGCCTGGTGTTTTTCCTGGTGGTGGGATTTGGTTTGGCCTTGCTGGGCGGGCTCATTCCGCTGTCGCTGGGCGTCGGGTTCCTGGTCTTTTTCGCGGCCTGGGCCAGGCGGCGACCGGAGGCATGACGGACGCCGCTGCCGATGCCGCGGTACTCCGGCGCATTATGGCGGGCGAAAGCGATGCCTTCGCCATTCTGGTGCGCCGCTACCAGCGCCGAATCCTGCGCCTGGGTTATGGGTTTTACCATAACCAGCACGAGGCGGAGGATTTTGTGCAGGAGGTGTTCCTAAAGGCCTGGTCCGGCTTGGCGTCATTCCGGGGCCAGGCGGCCTTCTCCACGTGGTTGACGCGCATCGCCTACAACACCGGCATCAACGGTAAGCGGGTTTACCGCCACCATGAAACGCTCGATAACGACCCGTTAGACGCCGCCGCCCTCTCGATCGAGGACGCCCAATTGCGCCGGGAGGCGGTCGGCCACTTGCGCAAAGCGATGCTGGAGCTTCCAGCCAGATACCAGATCTGCCTGGACCTGTTTTTTTTCGATGGGCTGCCGTACCAGGGCATCAGTCAAGTGACGGGTTTAGCCGTGAATACGATCAAGTCGCATGTCTTCAGAGCCAAGTCCTGCCTGCGCGCGGCTTTGGCAAAGGAGCTGGCCTGACCAGCCGGGGTCTGGGCCAACGGTTTCGGACCGCAGGGGAGGATTCATGAACTGCGTGGATTTTTTGGTGGCGCTCGATGCCTTGGATGCTCAGGCTGGCAGCCTTTCCGCCTTGCCCATAGCTATACGGCACCATGCGGCTGGCTGCCCGGATTGTCGACTGGTACTGGAGCGGCAAGCTAGGGCGCTGGCGTTGTGCCGTTTGTCGCCCATTAGCCTGCAGAAGGATATTTGCCAACGTGTCATGACCGGGGTGTTGTTTGCCCCTCGGCCACAACCGGTCATGCCACTGCGCAACTGGCTGGCCGCCGGTATAGTGCTGCTGGCCGCCGCCATGGTTTCGCCGCTATTGCATGATTACCGATTGCTGCAGGCTGACTATGGTAATAGTTTTATCATTCCGTTAACTCTGGTGCTCGGTGCGGCCATCAGCCTCTACATGTTGGTTTTTGTGGGTAGTCATCTGCGCGACTTTTCTACCATCTGGCGACGTTGGCTATCTTCTCACCGGTGACGCTTACGCTCTTCCCCGTAAAATAAGAACAGGGCCGCCGGGGGCAGTCCTGTTTTTGCTAGGCCTGAGAACGCTTGCCGACAGTCGGTGAAAAGGCTTAGCCGACGACCGCCAGGCCCGGCTTGGGGTATCGGAAGCTGGTGTCTTATTCGTCTTCCTTGACGATTTCGATCCTGACGCCTTCGGTCGATTCCGGATGCTCTTTGGGGGGGATGGTGATCTTGAGGATGCCATTCTTGAACACTGCCTTGACGGCCTGTTGCTCGAATTTGTCTGCTGGCGCATAATACTTCTGCTTCTCGATATCCTTGAGCTTCAGCCGGCGCTTGAAGAAGCGCACACCGTCCTCATGCAGCTTTTCCAGGCCCATGCGGGCGGCGAAGACCATGTAATCGCCCTGGAAGGTCAGGCTGATGTCGCGCTCGTCGAAACCAGCTAAGGCTAGCTCAAAGACCAGAGACCGTTCGGCGGTCATGTAGATGTTCATAGGCGGGTAGGAATAGGTCGGGTACCAGTCCGTGTTTTCATCCTGCTCCATGTTGAACCATGGACCTTGGGGTCGCTCCGGTCCTTCGGGTCGCTCCGGTCCTTGCGGTCCCTTCTTGTCTTCCCCTTTGAAGCCCTTGGTCACTTCATCGCCAAATTTCTTGGCGGCTTCAAAAACCTCGTCGAGCATCGAGCCAATGTCGACGTACATGCGGTTGCCTTTCATGGTTTCCTCCCTGATTAGGCGTTGGCACTGCCCCTCTGTACAGAGCGGGCCGACCCGGCACCTGTGCGGTCGCCGAGTCTCCATGAATATAGAATAGTGAATATTGTCGCCAAAAACAAGCCATCATCCGCCGGATTATAGCGTCAGCCCCACCGTCAGTCTTTGTCGGCGCCGCCAGCTAACCGACGGAGGGTTAGATCGGCCGCCGCCGCTTCGGCGCTCAGGCCCAGCAGTTGGCAGCTGTCGCGCAGGTTGAACCAGGCGTCCTGATAGCCGGCCCGGGCGGCTGTGGCCGCCCGGAACAAGCTAGCCGCCTGGCTCAGGTCGCCGGCCTGGAAGGCGATGACCCCGAGATTATTGAGGGCCTCCGGGTGTTGCGGGTCGATAGCCAGGGCCTGTCGGAAGTCGGCCGCCGCTTGTTCAGCTTGTGCCAGGTCTAGGCGGGCTAGGCCACGGTTGCAAAACAAGTCGGCCGACTCATCGCCCAGGTCGGCGGCCTCGTCAAAACCGGCGCTAGCGGCGGCTGGATGACCGGCGCGGAGCAAGGCCAGGGCCTGGTTGAAGGCCAGGTCAGCCGACTCTGGATCGTGCTGCCGGGCGGCGGCGAAGGCCAGGGCGGCCGCCTTGGCATCCCCGGCCGCCAGCAGTGCTTGGCCGCGTTCGGCTTCAGCCAGAGCAGCCGCCAATGGGGGCGACAGTCCGGGCTGGCCCGCTTGACCAGCCGGTCGCCGCGGGTTCATTACAGGCCGATCTTGGCCAGTAGACCGGGCAGGAAGATGCCGGCCGCGACTAGCACGCCCAGCGGCAGCACTATGATCAGCAGGATGTCGCCGGCCAGTTTCATTTTCTGGCTGGCGCTCAAGGCGTTGGCCAGCAGAATGACCGCGATGGCGGTAACGAAATTATAGACATTGTGGGACAGGAAGGGCACTTGTTGGGCCAGTTCATAGAGCCAGCTCATGAACCCGATGTTTAGCGAGATTGAGAATAGCAGGAAGCTGACGACGTAGCCCAGCAGCACCGGCGTATAGCGCTGATCTGAGCCGAAGAAGACGCGCATGAACAGCAAGAAGTAGAAGTAGAGCACCAGGGCAAAAGGCGAGCCCCAGACGCCGAATTTTTCAGTGATCAGTTGCTGTAGCCTGCCCAGGCCGGGTTGACCTAGCACGGCGCCGAGCATTTCCAGCAGCGGTGGCAGCAACAGCAGGAAGGCCAGCCAGCCGATAACGTTGAAGATGCCCTGGCGGACGCTACCGTGGCCTTTGGCTGCCGGCTGCTTGGCGGGTTGAGTGGTGGTGGCTTGAGTGTCGCTCATGATGATACTCCGTTTCTGGGTTGAAGTTTCAGATCCAGCCTGTCTGGGGCATTGCTGATGACGCCGGCGCAGCCGAGGTCCAGAAGGTGCCGGGCGATGCCGGCATCGTCGATGGTCCAGGGAAGGATGTCGCGGCCCGCCAGGAGGCCTTTGCAGAAGACTAGTGCCGGGTTTACCAGGACATGCTCTGGCTTCAGGAAGTCGACCCGACCGATGGCGGCTCCCAGGCCGTCGCGCAAGTACCAGGGTAATTCCTTGCTGTGACAGTAAATGATAGCCGTGGGTATGCTGGAGGCAAAGCCCTTGAAGCGGGCCAGGCTGACCGGGTTGAAGGAGGAAACCACCACGTTGGCGGCATCCAGCTTAAAGTCAGCCAACAGCTTGGCCAAGGCCTGTTCGACGCCACGGTTTTCGGCGCGTCGAGCCTTGATTTCGATGTCGTAGTACAGGCTGGCGCCAAATTCCTCAAATAGTTCGGCCAGCAGAATGGGGCGCTCCCCTCGCCATTGCGAACCCTTCCAGGCACCGATGTCCAAGGTGCGCAGGTCCAGCCACTGGCTGTCGGTGATGCGCCGGTCGCTACCTGGGCTTACCCGCTGGCTGGTGTCGTCATGGAAGACTACCAGCTCGCCGGAGGCGCAACGATGGATGTCCAGTTCGATACCGGGGGCGCCTAAGGCCCTGGCGGCCTTGAAGGCGGCCAGGCTATTCTCCGGGGCTTGGCTCGATGCGCCCCGATGGGCAAAAACCAGCGGCCGGGGGCTGTCCGGCAGCGGTTTGAGGTGTCGGGGCATGGTCAAGCCGAGCCGGCCGGCTTGTTTGGAGACGGTGGCGCGGCCGGTGGTGGCACCGGTGTTTCAGCTGCTGCTTCGGCCGGCGGGTTCAATTGACGCTTAAGCGCTTCCAGGGCGTCAACAGCGCCGAGGGCGTCGATATTCCGGCTGGTGGTGGCAGCGCTCGGGCCATCGCTCGTCAGGTCTTCGCCGGTCAGTATTTTCATCTCGGCTAGCAGGAGGTCTGGATCGATTGAGCGCTGGCCTAGTCCGACCAGCGGCAGCTTTTCGCGCAGGCGCTTGATCTTGTATTCCAAATCCGTTTTTTCGGCTTCCAGTGTCTGGCAGCGAGCGGTCAATTCCGTCGCCTTGGCCCGAGCGGCGGCTTCCAAGTCGGCGGCGCTCTTGCTGGCGGCCAATTCGACCCGTTTGGTCCAGGTGGACAGTTCCTCGCGCAGGCGGGTCAGGTCCTGGTCGGTCATTTTCAGGCTGGTGACGAATTCCATCACGTAGGCGGTAGCGGCTTGCACACTGAGGCCGCTAAGATCCAAGTCATCCATAGGTTGTGTCCCTGTTGACGCCCTGTTGTCCGGCCGACCTTGGTGGAGCGGTCGGGCAGCAGGGCTTGGTTGGTCGTGGCTGGCTAAACCTAGCCGACTGCATGGCAGGGGCAGGTTCAGCTGAAGCCGGTCAGAGCTTAAAGGTTGCTCCGACGCCGATCTGGATACCGCCGTAGGTGTTCCAGGCTTCGCCAGCGCCTAAGCCATCTAGGACGCCGAGCATAAAATCTAACTGGGCATTGACGAACAGCTTCATGTCCCGCGTCAGCAGCCAGGAAGCGTAGCCACCGGCTGAAAGGCCGTAATGGCTGAGGTACGTGTCATCGGTCTGATTAATGAGGTTGTCGATGATGGCGAGGATCACATTCGATCCGCCAACGACGGCCGCTCGACCGCCTACTTCCAGGCGTCCCATGTACATGGAGTACATACCACCAACGAAAAGGTTGATTGGAATGGCCTTTTCCATATCCAGCAGGACCTGAAAGGCTGCATAGGGACGCAGGTTAAAAAAGCCGCGGGTCAGCTCGGTACGGAATCCGAGAGCGATGGTGCTGGGATTGCTATTATAGTTAATGTCCAGATAGGAGTAATAGTTGCCATAGAAGGCGATATCCGCGCCCTGACGCGGCAGTTCCTGCAGCGGCACGTCCTGGGCCAGCGGAATGTCAGAGTAGAGCACGACGGCCTCGGAACTGCGCTCGCCAACATTGCTGATCAAGAGGACGCCGGCGTCCTCGACGTCTACGAAGTCACCGACGGTAATTTCGCGCAACACGCGGTATTCGTCGCCAAGCTTAATGCCCATATTGGTGCCCAGCTCGAGGCGGACTGTGCCGCCGCTGGCGGTGAGCACGCGGGTGCGCAGCTGGAACTGGGAGATACTGCGGATTTCATATTGCAGCTGCATCGGGATACCATCGATGGCCGATTGGATCGACTTAAACTGGGTTTCGCGGCTGGTGCCCGATGTTTCGACGTTGGCAAGGCCGATCAGCTCGCCGGACGACACTTGGATGAAGCTGACATTGGTCTTGATGTCGGTTTTCCACTCGTTATTGGAGAATTGGCTATTGAACGAAGTGACTACCGGCACTGCCACGATGAAGGCGCCGACGATTTTATTAAATTCGTCGTCGGTCAGGAAGGCTTCGCCGAACATGAAGCGTTCCGGCATGACGAAGTTCTCTTCCTTGGAGCGCCGGATGGTTTCAATGAAGGTATTGATGTCACCGGCGGCAAAACGCTGCTGCATGCCCATGATGGTAAAGCGGCCCAGATCCAGAAAGACGCGTTGAATATCGACATCGATAGTGCCCAAGGCTTGGGCCGGGATGGTGTAGCCATAATAGCCGAGGGCGAAAATGGCGATTTCCTGCTTTTCGCTGACTTGGGCTTGGCCGAATAAACTCCCGGCGCAGGCTAGCAGGCACAATGCGACTGAGAGGCGGATAAAATGCTTCATTAATTCCTCCTTGATAACGCGTCAGTTGGTGTTGAATGACTACTGACATATTTGGCGATCCGTTGTACCGAGTATACTATCGAGTATCCACCTCGGTTTGTCCAGTACACGGCCTTGCTATTGCTAAAAAAAAGCGCAGACGCTATCGTAGGCCCATGAAGCGTGCCTACCTCCAGACTGATGACGATATTGCCGCCCGGGCTAGCGCGCCGGGCGATGCCGCCATCGCCGTCGTCCGTACTGCCGGGCCGGGTAGCATCGAGCGCCTGGCCCGGGTTTTCTCGCGGCCGGGCATCTTGCTCGCCGCGCCGAGTCACCAGGCGGTGTACGGTCGGATCGTCGGACCGGGCAAACGGCCGGTCGACGAGGTACTGGCCTTGGTGTTTCGCGCTCCAGCCGGCTATACCGGCCAAGACGGGGTCGATGTCCTGTGCCACGGCGGCCAGACCGTGGTCGATGCCGTCATGGAGACTCTCACGGCGGTCGGCTTCCAGCGCGCCTTGCCCGGTGAGTTCACCTTTCGGGCTTTCATCAACGGCAAGCTGGATCTGGCCCGCGCCGAGGCGGTCGACGAGCTGGTCAAGGCCAGGACGGCCGGCGCCCGCGGCAATGCCCTGGCCCGCTTGGGCGGCGAACTGTCCCGTCGTCTGGAGCTGCTGCACCGCGAGCTGGTGCGGCTGGCGGCGGCTTGCGCCTTGCGCCTGGATTACGGCGAGGACGAGAGCCCGGAGGATTTTCTGGACGAGCGCGCGGCCCTGGCCGCGGTACGCGATGGCTGCGCCAACTTGGCCGCTACCTACCGGGTCGGCCGCCTGCTGCGCGACGGGGCCCGCGTGGTCATCGCTGGCCGCACCAACGCCGGCAAGAGCTCGCTGTTCAACTGCCTGCTCAAGCAGGAGCGCGCCATCGTCTCCAGCCAGCCGGGCACGACGCGCGACTACGTCGAGGCCGTGCTCGACCTCGACGGTTTCCCGGTGACGCTGATCGATACCGCTGGCCTGCGCGATTCGGCCGACCTGGTGGAAGGTGAGGGCATGCGCCGCTCCCGCCTGCTGTGTGAGGCCGCTGATCTGGTGCTGTACGTGGTCGACGCCGTAGCTGGTCTCGAGGTAGGCGACCAAGCTTTCTTGTCTGAAGTACAGCGGCCGCTGCTGGCGGTCTGGAACAAGCTGGACAACTCGGCGGCCGGCGCCGCTCCGGCTGATGGCCGCCGGTGGTTGGGCCTTTCCGCCCTGGATGGCCAGGGCGAGTCGGCCCTGGTGGCGGCGCTGCGGACGGCCCTGGTGGGCATGCCAGCCGCCGGCGAAGCCCTGCCGGACCCGGACGGATTGGCCATCACCAGCGACCGCCAACGGCAGGCGTTGCTGCGCGCCGTGGCGGCCCTGGATGACGCGCTCGGCTTGCTGGGATCCGGCGCCATTGACCAGCCGGAGGGCGTGGCCGAAACTGCTTTCGTCCACGCCGGTTTCGGCCTGGACATGGTAGCGGTCGACATCCAGGCCGCCCTGGCCGCCCTCGGCGAGCTAAGCGGCGAAACCACCAGCGCGGATATACTCGACGCGCTGTTTTCCAGTTTTTGTGTCGGCAAGTGACGGCTGCACGGCCAGTCCGCCAAGTCAGGATGAATCATGGATTGTGATATAATAGTAATCGGTGGCGGCCATGCCGGCATCGAGGCTTCCCTGGCCGCCGCCCGGCTTGGCTGCCGGACGGTCCTCGTAACCCAGGATCCGGACTGCATCGGGCGCTTGTCCTGCAACCCGGCCATCGGCGGCTTGTCCAAGGGCAACCTGGTGCGCGAGATCGATGCCCTGGGCGGCCAGATGGGTATGCTGGCCGACGCCGCCATGCTGCAGTGGCGGATGCTCAACCGTTCGCGCGGCCCGGCCGTGCAGGCGCCGCGCGCCCAGGCCGACAAGGCCGCCTACGCCGCGTTGGCGCGCCGCATGGTGGAAGGCCAGCCTGGCCTGCGGATTTTCATGGACACCGTCACCAGCCTGTTGGTATCGGCCGACGGCCGGCGCGTCGAGGGCGTCGCCACCGAGCGGGGCAACCGCCTGGCCGCGTCGCGGGTCATCCTGGCTTCCGGTACCTTCATGGGCGGACGCATCTTCATCGGTGAGCACCGCGCCTCGTCCGGCCGGTTGGGCGAGCCGGCCGCCCTCGGCCTGGGCGACTGGCTGCGCGCCCAGGGTTTCCCGGTCGGGCGCATGAAGACCGGCACGCCGGCCCGTATCAAATCGGCCTCGGTGGATTTCGCCGCCCTCGAAGCCCAGTATGGCGACGCCAACATCCAGCCGTTTTCCTTCCTGAACGAGCGGCTGGCCATCGACGACCAGCCCTGTCACATCACCTGGACCAACCGGCGCACCCACGACCTTATCCGCGCCAATATCCACCGCTCGCCGCTGTATTCCGGCGAGATCGTCGGCCTTGGCCCACGCTACTGCCCGAGCATCGAGGACAAGGTGGTGCGCTTTCCGGATCGCGACCGCCACCAGATCTTCGTCGAGCCGGAAGGCCGGCATACCGACGAACTGTACCTCAACGGGCTGTCCAGCTCGCTGCCGGAAGAGGTGCAGCGCGCCTTTATCGCCACCATGCCGGGCTTCGCCGACGCCGTCATGGTTCGGCCGGGCTACGCCGTCGAGTACGACTACCTCGACCCGCTCGATCTGCTGCCGACGCTGGAGTCCAAACGGCTGGCCGGCTTCTACCCGGCCGGGCAGACCAATGGCACCTCCGGCTACGAGGAGGCGGCCGCGCAGGGTTTGTTGGCCGGCATCAACGCGGCGCTATCGCTGCGCGGCGAGCCGCCGCTGCTGCTGTCGCGCGGCGAAAGCTATATCGGCGTGCTGGTCGACGACCTGGTCACCTTGGGCACCAAGGAGCCGTACCGCATGTTCACCAGCCGCGCCGAGCGCCGCCTCAGCTTGCGCCACGATACCGCCGACCGCCGCCTGACGCCGATCGGGCAGCGGGTTGGCTTGGTGGCGGCCGATCGCGCCACAGCCTTCGCCCGCAAGACCGCCGGGCTTGATGCTATAAAAGAATTGCTCAACTCCCGGCGGGTGGCCGGGGCCGATACCGCCGCCAACCCTTGCCTGCAGCCGCATCTTGGCGAGAGTCTGGCCAAGGCCCTGCGCGACCCGAAAGTCGCCGGCCTGACGGCGGAGCTTCTGGTGCCCGAACTGGGTGCCTGGCCGGCGGAATGGCTAGAGGGCGTCAAGCTCGATATCCGCTATGAGGGCTATATCGCCAAGGAAGATCGGCTGACCGCCCGCTTGGGGCGGCTGGACGGGCTGAGTATTCCCGCCAGCTATGATTACGGCGGCGTAGCCGGACTTTCCGCCGAGAGCCTAGAGAAATTGCGCGCCACCCGACCGCTCAGCCTGGGCCAAGCCAGCCGCATTCCTGGCGTGCGCCCGGCCGACATCGCCTTGCTAGCCATGAAGCTGGCCGGCAAGGGCAGCGCGGCTAACCCAGCAAGTCTGGCCAGCGCTGCCGCCAACGCTTCGCCGGCGCCGCCGTCGCCAGAAAACTCAGGAGCCGCTTCATGATTCAGCCAATCGGCTTGCACCACCCCGTCCGCATCGGCGGCTACATTACAAAAGGTAATATTTTTCTCGCTCCGGTGGCGGGCTATTCCGACGCCGCCTACCGCTCGGTTTGTCTCGATGCCGGATGCGACTTGGCCTATACCGAGATGGTCAGTTCGGAGGCGCTGATCCGCGATTCGGTCAAGACCGAAGTGCTCCTGCAGCGCGCCGCCAACGAGACCGAAAACGCCGTCCAACTGTTCGGCGCCAATCCGGAAGTCATGGCCCGCGCCGCCGCCCTAGTGGCTGACCGTTGGCATCCGAGCGTCATCGACATCAACTCGGGCTGCCCGGTGCCCAAGATCGTGCGCAATGGCGCCGGCTCGGCCTTGATGCGCGACCTGCCGCGGCTGTGCGCCATCGTCGAGGCCATGAGCGCGGCCACGGCCATTCCCGTCACGGTCAAGATCCGGCTGGGTTGGGACGACGATTCCATTAATTATCTGGAGGTAGCCGAGCGGACCGTAGCGGCCGGCGCCAAGGCCGTCACCCTGCATGCCCGTACCCGGCACCAAGCCTACAGCGGCCAGGCCGAGCGCGCCGCCTTTGGCCGCCTAGCCGCCGCCGTGCCGGTACCGGTCTTCGCCTCCGGTGACATTTTTACCCCGGCTGACGCCCTGGCCATCCTGGGCGATTCGACGCCGGGCGCTGGACGGGTGGCCGGTATCATGGTAGCGCGCGGCGCCATGGGCAATCCCTTCGTCTTTAGCCGCATCAAGGCCGCCCTTGAGGGTTCAGCCGAGCCGGTCATCGACAGTGCCTTGCGCCTGGCCACGGCCCGCCATCATTTCCGGCTGTCGCTGGAGTTCTACGACCAACATACCGCCGGCGTCGAATTCCGCAAGCAAGCCTGTTCGTACCTTAAAGGCGTGCCGCACGGCGCGGAACTGCGCAATCTGGCGGTGCGCTGCGCCACGCCCGCCGAGTATGAGATTTTTTTTGAACGCTGGAAAGAATCGTTGCCGTCGGTGGCCGACGCCGCAGAACCAGCCGAGGACTAGCCGGTTCTAGAGGCCATTCTGCTTAAGCCAGTTGCGCAGCCGCAGGTCGAGGGTGCCAAACAGGTCGGCCGGCGGTTCCTCGGCGGTGGCCTCCAGCAGGAAAGGCAGGACGACATCGCGTTTCATGGCCGGCCAGGTTGCCGGCAAGTCGCCGGTTACCTGTAGGAAATCAGGCGGCGTCAGCTTACCCAACAAGGCCGGGTAAAAATCAACGAAGAAATTCTCGTTTACCGTCCGCAGGGCTGAGAAGCCACCGGCCAACCCGAAGGATGTCTCCATTAGTCGGGTCAACTTGGCGTCCGTGAGTAGGGCTTGTTGGGTTTCCTCGCGGTAGAACCAGGCTAGGAATGCCTCGGCGGCCGCCGAGCCGCGCGCCTTGCGCACCAGCCCGGCAAATACCATATCGTCCTCCACGCGCACTCGCGTTGTCTCGCCGAACCAGCGAAAGGACAGCGCCGAGCGGTACTCCTGGTTGAGGGTGAAGAAGGCGGCTGATTCCATCCAGGCAAAGCGGATGCGCTCTTGTTGGATCGCCTTGTACTCCGGGATATACAGATAGCGGAAGCGGAAATCGTCGCTAGCCTTGGCTGAACCGTGACTGTTGGCTATCCACTGGCGCAGGTTGGCGATGAAGGGGTCAAGGATCAGGCGGTTCCAGCGGATCGGGTCGCTTTCCCGAAAATCGGCGCCTAACAACTGGGCGGCGGCCATCATGAAGGCCGGACTCCAACGCGGACTGTAGCCCATGCGGTTGAACGAGCCGTTTTCGCGCCGGTCAAACGCGGCCGCGCTGGTCTCCAGCTCCTCCAGGCTGATCGTAAAATCGTTGGCCCGGGCCGCCTCGTCGCTCTGGGCAAAAATGATCATCGGCAGGTTGAACGACACCGGCAGCAGGAGCTGATGATTGTCGGCCAGCCCACTGGTCAGCAGGTTCGGGTAGAACAAGCGCTCGTTCAGGCGCAACTCGGTAAACAGGAAGTCGAGCGGTTGCAGAAACGGCCGTAGCGTGGCGCTTTTCAGGTAACGCCCAATCACCAAAGCCGGTTTATCGGCGGCGTGCTGGACCGAGGACGGCAGATTCTCCACATACTGGACGTGGATGCGGTATTCCGGCTGGCTGGTATTGAAGGCGGCGGCGTACAAGGCGAATTCCGGCACGTCCGTCCACAATTCGGCGATACTGTCTTGCGGCGAACGGCAGGCGCCAAGGAGGCTCCCGGCCAGGAACATGAGGCAGCCGAAGGCTAGCCTGGCGCGACGGTGGCTGGTATTCATGCCACAACACTAGCGGAGAAACGGCTGTAGTGACAAGGCATGTCAGCTGGTTCGGTCAATTTCGGGCTCCCCGGCCGGCAAAGCCGGCCGTCGGGTCCGTGGCTTTATCTGCGCGGCTGGCCGCGCAGGATACCGCCGTGGCCCCTGGCGCTAGCCGGCCGTCGCGGTTACCGCGTTGCCGCTGGCTGGCTAGTCGGCCTGTGGTAGCTGGAGCCCGCAGAGCGCGGCCAACTCGCCCTTGACGCCATCGAGGGCTTGCTGGTACTGCGCCTTCAGCTGGCTGGCGTTCTGCTTGTAGATGGCGGCGAACTCCGGGTCCTGGAGAGGGTCGAGGTGTACCGGCCGCCCGGTCTGCATGGCCAGCTGCTGCTCCTTCTGCTTCAGGCGAGGGGCGTATTGCTTGCGCAGATTCTCGTCCAGCTTGCGGGCATTTTCCTGAAACTGTTGCAGGAAACCGCCCAATTCCTCGAAGATGGACTGGATCTTGTTCACGCCCAACGAGGCTGAATTCAGGCACTTAAATCCAGCCGCCAGCGCCGCCAGCTCGGTGGCCTGTTCTGGATTAGCCATCACCGGCAGCTGGATGCGGGCGGCCAGCACCTCGAAGGCACCAGCTCGGGCTTCTTCTTTCTGATCCTTGGTTAGGGTAGCCAGAGCTTTGGTAAAATCGAACTCCGCCGGATCGGCTAGATACGAACCGGCCAGGCGCTTGCCAGCGTTGCGGGCCTCCGTCCTGGCCAGGGCCTTGGTATCGACTTTCAGGTCTTTGGTACGTTCCATGGCTATCTCGAGGGCAGTTTTAATCATCGCGTCACTCCTTGCTCAATCTGCCTATAGGATAATGAGAAGCCAAGCGGGCGGCAAGTGGCATCAGTTGGTGACCCAGCTTGACAGCCGCTTGCTTCGCTGTCCATACTGCGCCCATGACACTCGCCGACAAAGTTACCGCCAGCCGTATCGCGCTGGCGCCGGTTTTTTTCGTTCTGTTCACCTGGGGTGCCGCCCTCGGCCTGCCCCATGTCGCCCTGTCCATCATCCTGTGGGTGATGCTTCTGGTTATGGAAATCAGCGACATGATCGACGGCATGGTGGCGCGCGGCACCAAGAGCGTCAGTTCCTTCGGCAAGCTGTTCGACCCCTTCGCCGATGTGCTGTCGCACCTCACCTCGTTTGTCTGCTTCATCATGGTAGGCATCATGCCGGCCTGGGCCTTCCTGGTCATCTTGTTCCGCGAATACAGCATGCTTTTCCTGCGCCTCCTGCTCATCGAGAAGCGGGTAACCATGGGCGCACGGCCAGGTGGCAAGATAAAGTCGTTCATGTACGCCGTGAGCGTGTTGGCCTCGCTGTTGTACTGGACCCTGAGCGGTTTGCAGTTTGACGCCATCTGGCTAAATCGCCTTTACTCAGGCGTCCAGTGGCTGTATATCATTTGCGTTGCACTGACAGTGGTATCTTTTGCCGACTATATCATCCAATTCCGCAAGATCACTCGGAACGCCGCCGCCGCATGAAGCCTTTCGCCGCGCTGCCGGCCGCCAGCTTGGCCGGTATCCGTTTTGTCCTGTTCGATATTGACGACACCATCACCGAGGACGGCTTGTTATTGAGCGAGTCCTTCGACGCGCTCTGGGAGCTGCGTGCTGCTGGTTTGGTGGCCATCCCGGTCACCGGCCGGCCGGCTGGCTGGTGCGACCTGATCGCCCGACAGTGGCCAGTTAGCGGCGTCGTCGGCGAGAATGGCGCTTTTGTCTTCTATAATGAACATGGCAAGCTGGAGCGGCTATACCATCCCTGCGCCCCCGAGCCTCAAGCCAACGCCATTCGCCTGCAGGCCATGGCGGCACGGGCGCTGCGCCGTTTTGCGGGCTTGCGCATCGCCAAGGATCAGCCTTACCGTCTGTTCGATATTGCTTTGGATTTTGCCGAAGAGCCCCCCCACCTGGGGTTGGACGTGGCCCGGGCCGTCAAGGCCTTCTGCGAGGCTGAAGGCGCCGTTGCCAAGGTCAGCTCCATTCATGTCAACAGTTGGTATGGTAACTATGACAAGCTGTCGATGGCCGAATATTATCTTTCAAGTCGGCACGGCTACGACCCGAAAAATGATGAGTCGGCCGTGCTCTATTTAGGCGACTCGCCGAACGACGAACCGATGTTCGGTCGCTTCAGCCACAGTTGCGGTGTGGCCAACGTCCGGCAGTATGCCGATCTGATGCTGCAGCCGCCGAAGTATGTTACCGAAAAAGCCTGTGGTCATGGATTTGCCGAAGCCTGCCAGCGCTTGCTGCAAGCCCGCAAAAAATAGTTGATATAAGGTGCACTATTTCCTGAAACACCATTGACTTAAACGGCGGCTTTGGGCTATAAAGTCGAGCGCTG